>JAJQDT010000145.1:50167-61691 GCA_021202075.1 Lachnospiraceae bacterium
TGCGTGTGGCCCGCGCTCTCTTCCTTGCCGCAGATGAGATTCCCTTCCTCATCGTAACAGCTCTCGCTGTGCGTATGCCCCTCGCTTTCCTCCTGGCCGCAGACCAGTGTGGTAATGGTCTCATAGCAGCTTTCACTGTGCGTATGGCCCGCGCTCTCCTCCTGGCCGCAGCTCAGTACGGAGGTATAGCACTCTTCTGTGTGCGTATGACCCGCGCTTTCTGCTGTCTCGCAAATCAACGTGGAGACCGTCTGGTAGCATTCCTCTGTGTGCGTATGACCCGCGCTCTCCTCTTTTTCACAGACCAGAATGTCCTCATAGCATTCCTCGCTGTGTTCATGTTCTTCTTTTCCACAGAAGACCTCGTTTGTCATGGCGGCGCCTTCGAGCCGAAGCTGCCAGTACGCACTTCCCGTTAAAACGAGAGATAGCGCCGTGACTACGGCTGTCACCCTGCGCTGCAGGGATCTTTCGCGTAAAAATTTGCCCACGTACCTTTTGACTAAATTTTGCATTTTGTTACCTCCCATAGCCATCGGCGGTTTCCTTGCCTGTTACTAAGTGACTGTTGCGGATCGAATGTTTCAACTACCCACTGATTCCCTTTTTGTTATCTATTATGCTGCCAGGTTTGCAAATTCCGCAATTCTGGCGGTATGCGCTGATTCCCTTTTTTGTTATCTGTTATACTGCCAGGTTTGCAAATGCCGCAATTCCGGTGGTATGCGCTGATTCCCTTTTCTGTTATCTATTATGCTGTCAGGTTTGCGAATGCCGCAATCCTGATGGTATTCGCTGATTATCTTTCCTGCTGTCTATGATGATTTTCACTTACAAAAGCCCTATCCGGCTGAAGGGCCAGACCCTTAAAACTACTTTCCCCACAATCTGTCCTTTTTCGATGCATCCGATCGCGCTGTTCCTGGAATCGATGGACGTCGACCGGTGGTCGCCCATCACGAAATATCTGCTTTCCGGCACCTGGTATGGATACACCAGATCGGTCTCCCCCAGCGATTTTTCTGTCAGATACGGCTCGTCCAGCAACTCCCCATTGACTGTGACATTTCCATATTCATCGATGTCCACGATATCTCCCGGCCCGGCGATCACCCGCTTCAGCAGCATTTTATTCTGGTAATAAAACCCGATCAGGTCGCCGGTCTCAAAGCTGCTGTATTTGACCAAAAGTACGATATCCTCATCGGCCAGCGTCGGCTCCATGCTTGTCCCCGACACCCGCAGTACCGGCAAAAACGTGGTTGCCAGAAGCACTGCCAGGGCCGCTACCACGATCAGCGCGTAGATGGTTGTGCGCAGCGTGTGCAGGTACCGCTTCCGATATTCCAGCCGCTCCCTCTCGGCTGCCACCTCATCTTTTGAAGGAATGGCTGTATCAGGCATATTGTCTCGCTCCTTCACTGGTCCGCACCTTCCATATCTGTCTTCCTGTGCGTCTGTTTGGCAGGAAATCATTTTCTCTTGTATCGGTATCGGCAAGCGTATTGTCCGCATTCGCACCTGTTGCCGCATCCGCATATGCTCCGTTTGCCTCCGCTCTGGCTTCAAAAAGAATCCGCTCTGCTCCTGCCCTGGCTTCGTCAAGCATTTTTTCCGCTTCTGTGCGAGCCTCGGTCAGCATTGTTTCCGCCTTCTCCTTCGCCTCCGCGGCAATTCGATCTGCCTCCATGGATGCTCCGTCAAGGATTGCCTGTGCATCGGTTCTGGCTTTCGCGACGATCTGGCCGCCTTCCCGCCCGGCGTCCCTTATGATCTGGTCACATCTCGTATCCGCTTCTTCCTTTGCCTTGCTGATGGATTCCAGATACTGCCCTGCGGCATACTGCGCATTTTCAAAAATATGATTCAAACTCAGAGCTGCTTCCGCGATGGAACCAGCTTCATCCATCCGCAAAACCTTCTCATGAAGCTGTCCGCGCAGCGCTTCGTTTTCCTCACGATAGTTTTCCTCATCCTCCTGCAGCGCATAGATGATCTCAATCAGCTCCGAGCGCTTCATTTTCCGCAATTCTTTGTCCGCCATGTCATTCCTCCGTATCCGCAGTGCCTTCCTGCTTTAGCATGCTGTATTCATCCATCCGTTCCGATACTATGAAGTATGTCCTTTATCCTTCTGCCGCGATGTTTTTTTCTTCCGTGCATCCGCCAGGGTGTCCTGTCGTTCGCTGCCTCTTCTGTAATGCCCTGTTCTTTCAGCATCTAAGATGCGTTATCCTCCGGTTCGTCCACCCGGGTGCACCGGACCGTCACTCTGGTCTGTCCGCCGATCGTGCAGGTAAACAGGGTCAGATCCCATTCGCCGGTCTCCCGGCTTATCATTTCTTCTACATCGGTCGGCTGGAGGATCACAACCTCCGCCACTTCGTAGTAAAATTCATTTCCATCTACATCGACAAACGAAATCTCATCTCCGGGTTCCAGGTTTTTCAGATTCCCGAAATGTCGGTCGTAATTGTGTCCGCAAAGGATCATGTCGTCTGTCCAAACGGAACCCTGATACCGGCACGGCGCAATCCGTAACCCCGGATAGCTCCACTCGGCCATAATCGGAAGCTCCAGACCATACTTCGGAATCGAAAGCGTTCCGATGTATGCGTTCCCTTCGATGATCAACGTTCCCATCTCCCGGACCCCGTCTTCGTCAGCGAGGTCGTCCGGCAGTCCGCTGCCGTCATTCTGATTGGCCTTCGCCTCGTCCTCCGCGCTCCCAAGCACCTCCTGTATCTCGGCGGCGGACTTCCCGGCGCGCCAGTTGTCCCACTGGTTGTATGCCAGCCACACGAGCGCAGCGATCAGCAGGGTAACGCCCAGCGCTATGAAAAAAGTACCCAGCCTGCGGCGCATATCATTTTCCTTCCTTCCTGCGGTCATTGCGCAGTAAGACGCACCCAAAAGCTAAAAACAGGACTCCACAGACCGTCAATATGGCAATGGGCCAGTACAGCTGGCCGGTCTGCGGGAGATTCTCCGGCGTCTCTGTCTCGGACTGTGCCGTCTCAGACTGTGCCGTCGTTTCCGCTTCGGTCTCGGTCTCAGACTCCGTCTCAATCTCCGTCTCTGCGGAAGCGACGAGCTCAGTTTCCTCCTCTTTCAAGGTCTCACATTTCGGCGTCGCATCCACACTGTAAACCCATGCGCCGCCAGCTTCGATAGGAACGGTCACCGCAAACGGAGCAATCGCATAATATCCGGTGGACTGGGTCGTCTGAGCCACGAGATACAGCCCCAGCTGCAATCCGTCAAATGTGACGGTCCCATCCGTGCCTGCCGTTTTCGTGACGCCCTGGATGGAATTCGTCTGTACGTAGGCCGCCAGCTTGTCCGCCATCGTGGACTCGGTGACATCCAGGGCGACCTGACAGTCCCCAAACGCCTCCGTCAGGGTCCAGGCCATATTTCCATCCTCCAGTCCCAGAGTCGCGACCTGATAAAGCGTCAGCGCTCCATCGGTAACTACCGCGTTCGTCTCATCCGAGTAAAGGGTGACCTTCACCGAGCCGGTCTGGCTCAAATCCAGCGACGCCGCATCGGCCGCCGCTTTAGCCGCAGGCGCCGGGCTTATCAGCGCAGCGCACAGAAGCAGCAGTCCTCCGGCCAGTTTTACGTTTTTCATAAATGTTTTTGCAGGTTTCATCGTGGTTCCCTCCATGTGTCATGCTCGGTTTCCGGTTCTCTTTCCCTTCTTTTGATTGCCTCCTGCGCCTTCGCTCTCTTTTTCCGGCGCCTTGCGCTTATGATCATCCAGATCAGCAAAACCAGCAGCCTGTGGCTGTTGACTCCGTACGGCGTACATGTCATCAATGTGCAGTAATCCTTGCCTTCCTCTATGTACAGGCCCTCGATCTCATCCGGCAAAACAATCGTGATCTGATCCACCTCGTAAGTCAGCACTTCATCCAATACCGTGATGGTAAACGTATCGCCCACCTCCAGCTTGTCCAGATTCGTAAAAAGAAGCGATGACGGCAGTCCCCTGTGGGCGGAAATCACGGAGTGTGTGTTCTCCCCTCCGATGGGGAGCGAGGAGCCTTCCAGATGCCCCGCCGCGATCTGCAGCACGCCCTCGTCCGTGCCGTGGTAAATCGGAAGATTCACATTGATCCGGTCAATCGTGATATATCCCATGATGCCGGTTCCGCTGACGTCCAGTATATCCCAGTAATCCTCGTCAATCTGCTCTGCCTGCGTCAGCGCCGCCGAGGAGCCAAGCTCATACAGCATTTCATTGTACGCCTGCGCCGCCTCCAGCATCGCCGTGTACTCTTCCTCGCTCATGTCGTCTACCGTCTCCGTGTAGGTTGCAATCGCATGCGTCTGCGTTTTCGAGTTCCACCAGTCGCTGAATGTGGGATACGCCAAAGCCGCAAAACAAATCACAAGGCCAATCTCCAGCACACTGTACGGAATGGCTCCTAAGAAAAAACGCCCTTTCCTTTTTGTCTTTTCCTTTTTTCTTTTATGAACCTTAACTGCCTTTCCTGCTGACTCGGCCCCATATCCACGACTCATGTCTTCATCAGCCTCATACTTTCTTATATTGCTTAAAGCCATCCTGGACTGCTCCGGATGGCGGTACTGTTTGTTCTTCGCCGCCCGCCACTTAAGGGAGGGTCATGACGGGCAGCGAACAAAAAGCAGTACTTTTTGTTTCCTCATCTTCCACCCCGGCCCATCGGCGGGGGGAAGGCGTTCATCCATACTCTTTTTGAACTTTTTCCGTTCATGGGCTGCCCGGCGGTGCACTGCGCCGCCGGGCAGCCCATCATATAAGGGAATAGAAAGAAATGTTTGTCAGAATTACTCTCTCTCCATGCGCTTCTTCGTAATCAGAAGGATCGCCAAGGCAAGGGCAACGATCGTACCGATTACATAGATCATTGTCGTACCCATACCGCCGGTGGACGGGAGGGAGGAACCGCTGTTGTTTTCTACGGTGACATCAACGGTGCCTTTACTGGTATCTCCATCTGTCGTTGTCGAACCAACGGTCACAGTCAATGTTGCTATTTTATAAGCATCGTCAGAAATCCAGGTACCGCTTTCAGAATTATACGTGGCTGCGATTACAAGCTCAATATCCGAATCCAGCAGATTATATCCGGTCGGTGCCTTAGTCTCTGTCAGGTAGTAGGTTCCTACATCCAGACCGGTTACGGAGAAGAGACCGCTTGAGTTAGAGGTTAATGTGGAGCCATCAGCTTCTGTAGTAGTCCATCCTGTAACCTTGTTGCTGGTGGAATCAACCTGCACATATTCCTTTGTGGTACCATCTGACTGATATCTGTACAGCTTGAATTCTGCGCCTGACAATGTCGTTGTGTTATCTGTACCATCCACCTTCGTCACGTCCAACTCATACGTCCAGGTGATAACGGTATCATTCGGGGTATTGCCGGTTTCCTCAGTTCCATTTCCATCCCAGTTCGGGTTGTTGGAGTACTCCAGATATACCGTATTGGGGTTGCCGTCGCCGCCGATGACTGCATTTTCATTCAGTTTCGCTGTGAAAGTTACAACAATAATGGAATTCGCAGTCACATCAATTGCATCACCATTGCTGTCATACAGCTTGTTTGTGTCTGTAATTGTAACTGTAATTGTGGTTCCGGTGGTCGACTTATTTGTATCGTCATAACTCGCACTGTATCCACTTGCAACAGCAGTGCCTGTGTCCGTTTTACCAGTATATCCTGCTTCACTATCATATACTGTTACTGTAACATTGTTATTATATGTAAGCCCGCTTGACAGCGTATCGTGGAAGATCAGCTTGTAGGTATCATAGTCTGCATATTTGCTGGGCAGGGAAGCCGTCAGTGTATAGGTCACGGTATCGCCGATGCTTGCGTCCACATCGCTGACTTTCTTGTCAAGCTGTGGTACGTCAGACTTTGGACTGACAGTCACGTTTTCACCAACCACTCTCAGGATATAGTTGCTGTAAGCGGTATCCGTTCCACTGCTTGGAACCGCAGTGTTCACAACCAGATAGTAGCCATCAGTCAGACCACTGAGGGTGTAATTGGTATTTGTAGAGTCATAATTAAATGTCCCTGCGGATTTTAATGTAAGATCTGCCAGATATGCGGCAAATTCTTCCGCGTCAATGTAATTACTATCCGTCGAGTCAGCCGCCAGGCCAGCCGCCAGTTCAGCAACATTAGACACATTATAAGCTGACAGCATCGCGGACTTTATAGTACCATAGGTGTCATCGTCAAACGCGCTGCCCCAATCCAGACCAATCAGATCTCCGGAAGTGCTGTCATAGGTACCACTAAAAATCTGATACGCGACATACGTATATTTATCGGTATCATTGTTAATTGTAATCGTGCTTGCCGCGAATGCGGTCACGCTCAGACTCAGGCACATGGCCAGCGCCAGCAGCAGACTGGCAAGTTTTTTCATTTTACTCATTTTCATTTCCTCTCCTTTTCGTTTTTTGTTTGTTCGGATGTCCTCTCCTTTTGGTGCAATTGTTTGCGGGTGACGTTTTCCTGTGGCAGAGGACATCCGTACGGTCTGCCCTTGTCGAAGCAGGATTTTATAACATAACACAGGCCGCTGCGCCGCAGCTGATCCCATGTGTCTGTTCTGTATTTACTCTGCGCCGGAATGGTTCGGATCATAAGTCCGGATCCAGGTATCTCTGATGCCTACCGACCCGGGTCCATACATACATCCATGCCGCTTACTGTTTCGCAGTGCGACTGATGCTAATTATCCGGAGAATGGCGGTTTACGCCGTTCTTTCGTAACACTTCCGGGAATCCGGACATTTTAGGGATTTTTTTCGTAAAGTATGCACCTTGACGAAAAAACAGGAAGAAGGGGGATAATTGACTCGACAGAAGAGATTACTGACGGTTTATTTGACGGTTAATAATCAGCGGATTCCTCAAGCTTATTCATATTTTCTCTTTTCCATTCGAACGAGGAATGTACATAGCGATTCAGGGTAATGTTCACATTCGCGTGGCCCAGGATCTCACTGAGACTTTTGATGTCCACTCCGCGCTCAACGCAGCGGGTGGCAAAGGTGTGCCTGCAGGTATGAAAATTGGTGTGAGGGATTTCGGCTTCTTTCAGACAGGCCTGGAAACGGTTTTGCACTGTGCGGGGTTCCATATAATGATCTTCTTTTCCGGTAAGGATAAAGGCCTCCTCAGGAGCCTCAAATGGAAGAGCCGTTTTTGCCATGAATGCAGTGAGAGGAATGTCTCTGACGGAAAAAGTACTTTTGGGTTCCGTAATGATAATCTTTGTTTTCTGATTATGGTCTTCTGTCATATCCGTATTTTTCACACGCTGCAGCGTATACCGGATCTCGAGAATCCCCTGCTTCGGACGCAGATGCTTCCAGCGCAGAGCACAAAGTTCGCCGATGCGGATGCCCGTGTACAGACAGAGAAGGATGCCCATCTTCACGGGATCCGTATCGGCAAGGAGCACGGCTTTCAGCCGATTCTGCTCATCCGCAGTGAATACCCGGATTTCAGGAGCGTCCTTCTTTACATAGATTTTATTGAGATTACAGGATGTGGTGTAACCCTGCTCTGCTGCAAACTGCATGGAATTTTTGATGATGGAGAGAATGTCGGCGGCCGTTTTCGGCGCAAGTCCGCCCGTCCCGTCCGTTCTCCCCTGTGTAAGCAGATGAGCAATATACTGTTCCACCATAAGAGTACCGATCTTATCGATCTTCCATTTTCCCATGGATGGAATGAGATGAGTGTGTACCAGCTCGTAATAGCGGGCATAGGAAGACTCTTTGACATTGAGTCTGGAGGCGTACAGCCAGCGCAGCAATATGGTCTCATATGAGACAGACAGGCGGTCCTTTTCGGGTCCTGGCAAAAGCATCCGGGCGCGGCATTCCGATAGCTTTTCTTTCGTCTCCGCGTAGGTCTTTCCGTAAACGTATCCGAAGTGAGCCCTGCCTTCCAGGCTGTATTCCCGGATGTAGCGCCCTTCCCAGCGCCCGTCCTTCCTCCTGTATATGTTTTCCCCTTTTCGCGACATTGCGAAGCATCTCCCTTCTTCAGAGACATCCATCCAGGTGCTGACGGATGATCTGACGGCTTATTTACAGCTTCCAGGCGATGCAATCACGTACACACCCGAGAGACTGTATGGGAAAAATATACAAAATGGAGGCGTCAAATTCTACAGATTTTACAAAAATAATTTTGAAGGCAAAAAAAGCTTGCACACATTCACGAATGATGTTAAACTGCGCTTAGTTCGGAACCGTTTCCGGTAACCATGCCGGGAACTTTACCGGGAACTATACCGGAATCTTTTCCGGTAGCGATACCGTTAGCGATGCCGGAAACGTTACCGCATTCAAAGACAAAACGGAAACGAGAATGTGCAAGACGTAAATTGTGAATTGCAATAAAATATTAAGCAACGCGATTTTCGTCAAGGTGCATACTTGACGAAATTTACGAACTGAACGGATCCAAAAAATCCCTTCTGTAGACGTATCGTTTCTACAGTAAGGGATTGTATTCTAAAATCGAAACAATTGATATCAATTCTCTAAACTATATTGTAAAAATCTAAAATTATTTGCTCTCCCATGATTCTTTTCTCCGCCTCTTCTGTGGACTATATGCTTTTCAAAGATCCTTGACATCAATAGTCACTTTTGTTATAATCATATCACACACCAATTAATGAGGCCTTGGTGTGCTTTATCCGGGGTTGTTTAAATAAAAGATTGAAAAGAAAAATAGAGGATTTAAACTTACTCGACAACTTTTTGTTTGGGTCTATGGTGACGCGTCCTGAAATCGGCGAGAAGTTTGTCAGGTTATTGCTGGAATCCATATTTAACAAGGAATTCGGCAAACTGACCATCGTACCGCAAAAGGAATATCCAGGTATCGATACGAATTACCACGGAGCCCGCCTGGATGTGTATGTGGAAGCAGATTCAGAAGAAAACGGGCTTGAGAGCGCATCCGTTTATGATGTAGAGCCTGAGCAGGATGACCGCAAAGAAATGGTTCAGGCACTCCCAAAGCGCACGAGGTTTTATCATGCAAAAATCGACGCCACAAGCCTTGGAAGCGGAGAAACATACAAGCATCTGAAGAACGTGATCGTCGTCATGATAGTACCGTTTGATCCCTTCGGCAAAGACCGGGTTGTGTATACAATTCGGAATATGTGCCAGGAAGAGCCGGGAATGCCTTACGATGATGGCGCACGGACACTGTTTCTCTATACAAAGGGAACGCGCGGAAGATCCACGAAGAAGCTTCGCGAACTGCTTCACTATATGGAAGATACGACAGAAGCGAATGCTGTAAACCCGTCTCTGCGGAAAATTCACAATATGGTGAAAGCAATAAAGCTGAATAAGGAGGTGTCACTGAGTTATATGAAAATATTCGAACGAGAAGAAATGCTGCGCGAAGAAGGCCGTGACGAAGGCCGCGCGGAAGGTCGCATGGAAGAGCAAAAAAACACAGAGAGAGAACGCATCAGAGCGGAAGAGGCTGAGAGGAAAGCTGATACTGCTATAAGGAACCTTGATACAGCTATGAAAAAAATAGAGGAGCTTACAAATCAAATCTTTCAAATGGAGCAAAAGCGTAACGTGATATCGCCTCCGGACTGATGAATGCATCTTCCTGAAAGGCTTCTGGAAAAAGCGCCTGACATCGCTTTGATGCCGCAGGCGCTTTTCTTTTTCCTCATGATTTGATGTATCGCCCCTCGCCGGGCCGGCATTTTCCCTTTTTCTGCGATAAAAGCGCAAAACTTCAGATTTTTATTGCAAACGAGGAGGACTCCAAAGTCCTCCTCCGGTTTCTGGTTTATAAAATATTATCTGAAACCCTCTCCTGAATCCTCATCCAAAACCCTATGCCATCTTCTTCCTTCGCTCCTGCAAGAGCAATACCACTGCTGCTGACAGGATCAGAATCACGAACCATGTCCCAACAGGCGTATTGTCGCCGGTCTGCACAGATGCGTTCGTTTCTGATTCCGACTCGCTTTCCACAGCCGCAGTTTCACTTTCAGCAGTCTCACTTTCAGCAGCCTCGCTTTCGGTCTCGGCAGAGCTTTCGGTCTCGGCGCTTTCAGTAGTGGCTTCCGTTGCTGTTTCTTCTGTTTCTTCTGTCTCCTCCCCTGCTTCTTGCCAGGCAACTGCTACAGGGGACAGTCCCTGAACCGTTGTTTTTGTGCTAAGATTTTCATCCGTTCCGTCAATGACCTTAATGGCAGTGTAATCCGTCTTGTAGCTGTCGCCGCAGTTCGTGCAGGTGTAAACGGGTATAGCCCTGTTCCGTGTAGGTTGGTTCGGTTATGACCGCTTCAACCCCATTTCTCTAAACTTCCTGTAAACTTTCCCTCTTTTTTCCAGGTAGCGGAAGATACCGTCAACGGTTTCCTTCACCGCTTTCTTAGAACCGGTATCGTTCGCGATTTTCTGTAAGATAAAAGAACCGCAGAATGAATTTTCTGATCTGACCTTTCATACCCATTCTTTTTTGCTTAAGGGTTTGATATAGTTCTTTTTCAAATCACGGGCGCTTCCAAAAAATGCCTTTTCTGATTTAGAAAACGTATTATTCTCCAGTTTAAGTTTGACTAATTCAAGAGTGCAAAACAGGTCTGCTACTTGAAAAAGTTTATACTCAGATGGCATAACCCTGCGAAAAACAGGATTCGGAAGCAAAGCATTAAAAACAGAGGAAAGTATTTTGCTAACTTCAACCTGTCCATTATCATAGTAGATTTTCACATCATCAAAAGACAAAAAAGAATCATAATGTTCTCTGATGAACAGAGAAATCTGCTTTGACAATCTTCCTGTTGCATCAACCACATTCGAGAAATGTTTTTTCTCTATGTAAAAGCACTTATATCGGATGTCTATTTGGCGAATAAAGGCAACCATTTTGTTGAATATTCTCCGCCGCTCATCAATGGATAAGTTTGTGTATATCTCCTCTTTACGAATAATAGGTCCGGTATGTATGCACAGGTTATTCAGGCTTAAATATGAAAGCTCTTGATTCAGTCTCAAAACAGCAGATTGAATATTTTCTTCCTGATCATGAAAAACCATTGTAATTATGTAATACGGTGAATGATAATCATACTCTCCAAAATCACCAGATTCATCAATAAATACGCTTAATTCTTTCAATGCAGGGCACCTCTATAACATCTGTAAAGAAAAATGGCGGGGAACTTCCCCGCCCGCGATGGACCTGGGTCTTGCGACCAGCCCAAACTGAAATCACTTACTTCGTTAAGAATAGTATATGCGAAAATTGATAAAAATGCAATAAAAAATTTTCAAAATAATTCAGGGCGGTTTCACGAACAAATTTAGAGTATTTCCTTCCTTATCCTGCACATATAGAACCCGCACCTGCTTTGCCTGGCTAACACCCTACAAAAAAACAGAGGCTGCCGCTCCCCCGTCTTCAGAAGTTAACGCTGAAATTTTCGGGAGCAAAAGCCACCCCTGAGA
>JAJQDT010000072.1:0-55538 GCA_021202075.1 Lachnospiraceae bacterium
ACCCTCGACCTCTCGGATGCGAACCGAACGCTCTCCCAGCTGAGCTACAAGCCCATATATTGTATTGTAATCTCTATCCAATGATTCCAGGAGATTACCAGTGGAAGTAAGGAGGCTCGAACTCCTGACCTTTCGCGTGTGAGGCGAACGCTCATCCCAGCTGAGCTATACTTCCCTGACTTTTCTGTCGAACATGACTTATTATACACGTTTTTTTCAAAAATACAAGAGGAAATTTTCATTTTGCCCGCAAATTCTCCTGCAAATTTTGTTTTGCGTAATTATAGTTTGCGTTAGAATTGTTTTGGTTTGTGACCGTATCACTCGCAGTGTCCCTTGCAGTGTCCGCAGTCCCCGCCGCACTGGAAGGATTTCCCGGCCTTTTTATCTTTTATCATGCCTCGAATGATCAGCACCACGATCACCACGAGGATTCCGCCCACCAATAATGTGCCCATTCCTGTCCCTCCTTACATACCCGTCTTCAGAAGTTAACACTGAAACGAATTTCTTTTTACTTCTGAATTGATTTCACCCATCCGGCGCCGGACGCCCAATGGCGACCGGTACCGGATGGGTCTGAATTATACACAAGCCCTGACAGATTGTCAATGCTTCAAAGCTATGCGAAATCTCTATTGTTCCCTTATCGCTCCCATAACGATTGCAGGTCACATCTCAACCAGGTTTTGTTACGTTTGTCTGCTATCTGTACGAAACCTGTTTTGTCAGCTGTGATTATTCGTTATTTTGCTCACGCTCTTGCAGCTGCGCCTGCTTTTACTGCCTTCTTGTTCGGATCCGGACGAACCAGCATGTAGACGAACGCAACAACGATTGCTATCGCTACGATGGTGAAGATGCCGAAGCTGCACTCGCCGGTGGCCAGGCCGGCCAGCTGGTATACAACCAGAGATACCAGATACGCGAAGCCGCACTGATAGCCGATCGCGAACCAGAACCATTTCATATTGTTCATTTCACGCTTGATGGCGCCCATTGCCGCGAAACACGGTGCACACAGCAGGTTAAAGAGCAGGAAGGAGAATCCGGCTGCCACAGAGGAGCCGCCTGTTACAAATGCCGCCTGCATATTCTGCCATACCGTGCCGTCGCCGTTCGCGTAGAGGATACCCATCGTACCTACGATGTTCTCCTTTGCCACCAGACCGGTGATGGAAGCCACGGTCGCCTGCCAGTTGCCCCAGCCCTGCGGGATGAAGATCCAGGAAATCGCGCCGCCGATGGCTGCCAGAATGCTGGAGTCGATCTCGTCCTCCGCCAGCATGCGGAAGCCGTCTTCCGCAAATCCAAAATAGGTCGTGAACCAGATCACGATGGTCGAGAGCAGGATGATGGTTCCGGCCTTCTTGATGAAGGACCAGCCGCGCTCCCACATGCTGCGGAGCACCGCGCTGACCTTCGGCCAGTGGTAAGCCGGGAGCTCCATGACGAACGGAGCCGGGTCGCCGGAGAACATTTTTGTTTTCTTCAGGATGATACCGGAGCAGATGACTGCAGCCACGCCGATGAAGTACGCAGCGGTCGCGATCAGCGGATTGCCGCCGAGGAGCGCACCTGCTACCATCGCGATAAACGGAACCTTCGCACCGCAGGGGATGAAGGTTGTCGTCATGATTGTCATCCGGCGGTCTTTTTCATTTTCAATCGTACGGCTTGCCATAACGCCCGGAACGCCGCAGCCCATGCTGACGAGCATCGGGATGAAGGATTTTCCGGAAAGGCCGAATCTGCGGAAGATGCGGTCCAGGATGAACGCGATACGCGCCATGTAGCCACAGTACTCAAGGAAGGCAAGCAGGATAAACAGTACCAGCATCTGCGGAACGAAGCCAAGCACCGCGCCGATACCGGCTACGATACCGTCGAGAACCAGGCCGGACAGCCAGTCCGCGCAGTTCAGCGCGTTCAGCGCGCTCTCAAAAAGCATCGGGATACTCGGGATGTAGACGCCGTAATCTCCCATCTCCGGAGCGGTATATTCATAGACTGCGTATACCTCTGCCGCAGCAGTCAGGTCTTCGTAGGTCGCCTCTGCGTCAGAGACCTCAAGGGTTTCTTCATCTTCTACGGTATACTGGGCAACGCTGTCCTCATCAAACAGGGCGATCAGTTCGGTCAGCGCATCCGCTGCCGCGTCCGCGTCATACTCTTCCGATTCCTCGTCGAGCGCCTCTGCGATGGCGTCTACGTCCATGCCCTGCTCAGATGCGTAATCGATAAATCCGGTCACGACCTCTGCCGCGCCCGCGTACTCTTCGTCCGCCTCTGACCAGCTCGCCGTGCCCATGCCAAAGAGATGGAAGCCATCGCCGAAAAGGTTATCATTGGTCCAGTCCGTCGCCGCCGCACCGATCGTCGACATTGCGATATAGTAAACGAGGAACATGACGAGTGCGAAAATCGGCAGAGCCAGGATTCGGTTCGTCACGATCCGGTCGATCTTATCCGAGGTCGTCAGTTTTTCCTTCGCCGCGACTTTTTTCACACAGGAATCGATAATAGAGGAAATATATGCATAGCGCTCACTCGTGATGATGCTCTCGGTGTCATCGTCAAATGCCGCTTCGAGCGCCTTAATCTCTTCCGTAACATTCGGCGCGCTCTTCATCTGCTCCGCGATCTTTTCATCCTTCTCCAGCAGCTTAATCGCAAAGAACCGCTTCTGTGCGTCCGGAACGCTGCTGCCGAGCTTCTCTTCTACCTTCTCAATCGCACTCTCCAGCTCATCCGCGAACTTATGTACCCGGCTCACGGCTTTTTTCGCCTTCGCCGCTGCGACCGCTTTTTTCGAAAGCTCGTCGATACCGGTGCCCTTCATGGCGGATATCTCAACTACGTCACAGCCAAGGCTCTTCGCGAGCGCCTTTGTGTTGATCTTGTCGCCGCTCTTCTCCACCAGGTCCATCATGTTGACCGCGAGAACCACCGGGATGCCCAGCTCAATCACCTGTGTGGACAGGTAAAGGTTCCGCTCAATATTCGTACCGTCGATGATATTGATAATCGCGTCCGGATGCTCATTGATAATGTAATTTCTCGCTACGACCTCCTCCAGTGTGTATGGAGAGAGGGAATAAATTCCCGGAAGGTCCATGATCTCGACATCCTTCTGGCCCCTGAGCTTTCCGCCTTTTTTCTCGACGGTCACGCCCGGCCAGTTGCCCACGTACTGATTCGAGCCGGTCAGGGCATTGAACAATGTGGTCTTTCCACAGTTCGGGTTGCCGGCAAGTGCAATTTTAATCGCCATTTTCTCCTCCTTCTTTCTGAAAGCCAAAAACAGAATTGGTTTTCTTTCCCTGATATCTGTTTTGTTGTCCTGATATTTGTTTTATTATTCTGATATCAGTTTTATTACCCTGATATTCGTTCTGTTATCCTGATATCTGTTTTATTTTCCTGATAATTGTTTTATCTTCCTGATAAAAATCCGTCCGAGCTAACCGTCCGGTAAAAATATAAGAACCCTTTTCCCCGGATTCTCTCATGATGCCAGATCAATCTCCCGGATGCTGCAAGATTCTTTCACTGCGCCGGATCGGTTATCCGCATTGCCAACACAATCAGGAAACCTGGATCATCTCAGCGTCTTCCTTGCGAAGCGAGAGCTCATATCCTCTGACCGTCACCTCGACCGGATCGCCGAGCGGTGCAACCTTGCGGACAAAAATCTCAACACCTTTCGTAATCCCCATGTCCATAATCCGTCTCTTTACCGGACCATCCCCGGTGAGCTTCTCCACCTTGACGGTCGAACCGACCGCCGCATCTCTCAATGTTTTCATAATATCCTCCATTCTACCTAAACCATGATGTGATTCGCCATCTCCTTGCCGATTGCGACGCGAGAGTCCTTAATGTTCACAATCAGATTCCCGCTGGCTTCTGAAATGATGGTGACCGCGCTGCCCACAACGAATCCAAGCTTCTCGAGAAACAGTCTGGTCTCTTCCTTTCCGCCAATTCTCTTAATCGTGTTCTCTTCCCCTTTCTTTGCCATGGAAAGCGGCATACAATCCTCTCCTTTCAAACGGCTGTGGTATGCCCACATCTTCTGTTCGCAGTTAGTATACTCTAACATTTTGCGTACGTCAAGAGGATTTTTTCCTTTACGTTTTTTTAATTTGATGGTATACTAACTATATTTCATAGTGTATTGCGAGGTATCAAAATGAGTGCAACAAACGAATCTGCTGAAAACTATCTTGAGACGATTCTCATTCTGAGCGAGAGACTCCCGGTGGTGCGCTCTGTCGACATTGCCACGGAGCTCGGTTTTAAAAAGTCCAGCGTCAGTATCGCGATGAAGAATCTCCGGATGAAGAACCACATTACGGTATCCGATGCAGGCTTCATCACGCTGACAGAATCCGGAAAAGCGATTGCCGATGAGATTTACGAGCGGCACAAATGGATTTCCTCCTGGCTGATTTCCCTCGGCGTAGATGAAAAGATCGCGACGGAGGACGCATGCAAGATGGAGCATGTCATCAGCCGTGAGAGTTTTGAAGCCATCAAGGAGCACATCCATCTCTCTTCAGACGCCGCGAAATGAAGCGTCAGGAACATTCTTTTTCTCTGCAATCACAGAGAAGTGAATTTTTGCCCATTCACATGGCGCAGCTTCATAAACACATATCTTCACGGCCCCGACGCATAAGATAGTATAAAAACAGCCGCCCCCGGGAATCTTCGGGGGGCGGCGGGAGTTTTTATGAGTCCGACGCCCCTCATTCCTCCGCTTTCGGAGGACTATTCTGACATTATTGTTCGACGTTCTTCTGATTCTTCTTTTTTTCATTCCATCTTTCCGCCCTCCGGCACACAAAACCTGCCTGATTCATTCGCTTACGCAGCTTTTTCCCGGCAGGCTGATATGCAGGCTCAGGCAGCGGGTGATCGATATGCACTGACTGATGCACAGGTGCAGACTGCGGGCGGGCAAAGCACATCAGCCGATGCGCAGGCTCAGACTGCGGACGGACGATACACACCGACTGATGCGCTGGCTCAGACTGCGGGCGGGCGATACGCGCAGATTGTCAACAATCAATATACCATCTTATACGCGCCGCTCTCCGAACATCTGGCCACAGTAGAAGAAATCGGCTATTCTGCAGTTCCCAAACTATTTACTGAAATCAACGTCGTGAGCCTGGAAGCGGCCGGTATTTTACCGGTTCGCATCCGGTCCGGCCTCGAGCTGTCCGGCGCCGGCGTGTTGATCGGATTTCTGGATTCAGGCATTGACTATACGCACCCCGCGTTTCGGAATCCGGACGGTACGACCCGGATCCTGCGGCTCTGGGATCAGGCGGATACAAGAGGAGCACCGCCGGAGGGAATCGCTTATGGCACGGAATTTACGCAAAATGACATCAACCGGGCGCTCTTTTACGCACTGCCCGGTTCCAGTCTGGCCGAACCTCTTTCTGAGAATTCCATTCTGATTCCGGAACGGGATCCGCACGGCCACGGCACAGCAGTCGCCGGTATCGCCTGCGGAAGTCCGGATGGCGGGGAAGGCTTTACCGGCGTCGCGCCGGAAAGCGCCATCGCGTTCGTGCGCCTGAAGAACGCAAAACAATATCTGCGGGAGTATTTTCGAATTCCGGAAGAAGCGGCCGCGTATCAGGAAAATGATCTGATGCTGGGCGTCCGCTATCTCCTTGACTGTGCCAGTAATCTTTCCATGCCTCTGGTCATCTGTATGTCCCTTGGAAGCAGCCAGGGCGGGCATACCGGAGACACGCCGCTTGAGGAAGTCCTGGATGCCGCACTGTATGCAGGAAGCGTCTCACAGTTCCCCGGGATTTCGCTACATATGGGCAATCCTCCCCGGTTTTCCGACGAATCGATATCCGCAAACAGTGGCTCGCTACTCCCCGGGAATTCGCTGTCCATGGGCAGCGTCTGTGCGGTCACGGGAACCGGGAATGAAGCCGGACTCGGCCATCATTTCTACGGACAGCTCCGGCGCCCGGCGGACACAGTCGACGCGGAGCTTCTCATTGAACAGGAGACGGATGGCTTTTCCATCGAATTCTGGGCGGATGCCCCGGATTTGTTCCGCATCGGCCTTACCTCCCCGCTCGGGGAAACCATCTCCCCCATCACGCCCGATCAGGGCTTTTCAAGAGAGTTTTCTTTCTTGCTCGAACGAAGCCGGATCTCTCTTTCCTGGTCTGCCGGGGAACGCCCCGAAGGCTCGCAGGTGATTCTGCTGCGTTTCGCGAATCCGACCCCCGGCATCTGGCGTATCCGTGTGGAAGGTCTGAATGTTTCCACAGGACAATTTCATCTGTGGCTGCCCATAAGCGGACTGGTCAGCCCGGGCATTCGATTCCTCGCGGCAAATGAAGACACGACTCTCGTCATCCCTGCCTGCGCCAGCCGCCCCCTGGCCGTCGGCGTCTGGAATGCCTACAGCAGCAGTCTCTACCCGCACTCCGGCCGCGGCTATACGCGAAACGGCCTGATCCGGCCGGATTTTGTATCCCCGGGCGTCCGGGTCACCTGTCCGGCAGCCCAGGGCGGATATTCCTCCATTACCGGCTCCTGCGCGGCAAGTGCGCTCACTGCCGGAGCCGCCGCGCTGCTCCTTGATGGCGGTCTCCGTCAAACTCCTCCGCGCCTGTTTTCCAGTGAAGAATTAAAAGAGCTGTTCCTGCGGGGAATCCGGCAGGACGCCGGGCTCACATACCCGAATCCTTCCTGGGGATACGGGATTCTGAACCTGTTCGACGCCTGGCTAAATGGCAGGCAGGCCCTCTGATTCCCGCACATTCGAACATTTTCGATCTTCCAGGAAGCACAATTTCCGGCTTAACGCATAGAATACACTGTAAATCAATTCTCGGAGGACTTCGAAATGAGTGATTTAGCAGGTACAAACTGCGGATGTGGATGCGGATGTGACAGCGGAACTGGCAACTCCATCCTGTGGGTTCTCATCCTCCTGATCCTTTTCGGCGGCAACGGATGCGGCAATTCCTTCGGCGGCGATAACAGCTGTCTGTGGATCATCCTCCTGCTGTGCTGCTGCGGCGGATGCGGTTCGTCCCTCTGCGGAAGCTGCGGCTGCTAAAGCAGACGCCGGCGCAATCGAAAAAGCCGACGGTGGAACTCCACCGTCGGCAATCCGACTCAATAAAAATTCACATAACAATTCCTGATGACACCCGGACTTTACTCATCCACGGATACGGTCTCCAGATATTCATCGAGTGCAGTAGTATCAACCGTGTAGGACGGAAGCTCAACCGTAGCCGTGTCTGTCGTATCCGAATAGTTATATACAGAAAATCCGACCCAGGCAACTACAAGAACCGCTACCAGTGCTCCCACCACCTTGGTCAGCATCCACTGTCTCTTTTCCCGCTTTATAATCTTCGCACGATTTTTCTTTTCTTCCTTATATCGATCAACTTTTTCCTGGCTCATGATTCCTGTCTCCTTCTGTATTGGTATTCTGTGTCTGCAGCACAGCTCGTGGACTGCCCATTGTCTAACGCTAATGGAATTGCGACCAGATTCTTTCAAGGGAAACGGTTTCCTGTCATGTTCCCGAGCGACCTGCAGGCCGTGCGCAAATTTTTTCACGCACATCTTTTCTCAGTATACACGATTTTGGAGAAAATTCAACAGTTTTTTCATATCACCACAATAATCCCGCCGTCGTTGGCATACATGGTCGAAATACCGGCTGTGTCCAGAAAAATCACATCCCGGACCTTGATGCGCTTCGTAATCGCGTCCAGCACCATGCGCCCGCGCTCCGGGCAGTTGCAGTGAGACAGAGCGAGAATCTTCTCAGCCGGATTCTCTACCTGCTCCACAATATAATCCACCATCTTCACCAGCGCCTTATTGATCCCGCGCGCCTGGTCGAGCTGGATAATCGTCCCCTCCGGCGTCGCGGCGCAGACCGGCTTGATCCGCAGTGCCGACGCAAAAAATGCCTTGATGTTGCTCAGGCGGCCATTCTTCCGCAGGGTCTCCAGATCCTCCAGCACAAAGTAAGTATTCTGCCCGTCAATGTACGCCTCAACCGTCTCCACCAGCTCATCAAACGTCATTCCTGCGGCCTCGCATTCCTGAATCTTCGCAGTGATCAGCGTCTCGCCAACGGAAGCGGAACGGGAATTGAAGACATGAACCAAAAGGGCGCTCCCCTCCTCCTCCAGCAGGTCTCTCGCCAGCACCGCGCTGTTGCACGAGCCGCTCAGCTCCGCAGAAAGCGTCACCGCATAGGCACGTTTTTCAGCTTTTTCGAAAGACTTTTTATAATAATCCGGTGAAGGGCACGCGGACTTCGGGCAGTTCGGGCTCGCGGCAATCTTCTGCAGAAAATCCGCTTGGTCAAAGCTGTCGTCATCCACAAATGAAAAATCATCCACCTGCATCGTCAGCGGGGCGGAAATGATGCGCTCATCCGCCTTCATCGCTTCTGTGCGCTCCCCGCAGCTGTCCATCACGATCACATACTCCATAATAAACCTCCAAAATCCACACGTTTTTAATTCTTACGCGATGTAGTTTTTAAGTCTACGTTTATCATATCATATCATTTCTCTCTTGAAAAGGGGTAATTCTACTTTTCACAAAATTTCACAAAAATTTCGGAAACCGGATTCTTCTATTGCATAGAAAAGCTGTCTTCATGTATAATGGAAGCCGCGCAACTGAAAATCGGTAAAAATTATTCAGAAGGGAGACTTCTCTGTGCGTTCTTTTCAGATTCAGGACACTCTGGGCTTTATGAAAAAACTCCTGACCGGAGAGGATTTTGATACGTTTCTGCTCTCGGAGGCATCCATTACCACATTTGCCACATTCCAGATCGATGGGACTTTTCACCCGGATTATCTGCCCGCTGCGGAAACAGAAGCTCTCGCCGATGAGAAGTCCGGCTATACGCTCTGGAGGCGAGTGCGTCCTTTCTTTTTTGAACTGACAAAGGGAAAAAATACCCCTCTTAAATTCCGCATTATTTTCCGCCTCGCCCCGCACAATGTCGAAAGACTGATTGCGCAGAGCGGTCTGTCCGTCCGCGCGGAACAGATAAATGGTCTGTTTCTGAACATTCATTTTGATGGGAAGGCGCTCACCTGCATAAGCGGCACATCAATGAATGTCTTCACGCTTGACAAGGCACTCGAATACGCCTGGGACGATATGCTCGAAAAATTTTTTCAGCAGGAGCGGATCCCATTCCTGCCAGGCTAAATCGCTGCTGCTCATCTCACCCACGGTTCTCAGGAACTGTCGCAAAATTAATTGCCCATCTTGCACCGCCTGATGCGTGAATCGCAGACCATAAAAGCCTCGAAGCAGCCCGAAGCCTCAGACATCCACAGGCGAACAAATAGCTGGTTTTGCTGGTTTTTGCGGTTTCTTTATGATTCTTGCTAATTTGAGTTATTGTTAGCACTCGGCAAAAACGAGTGCTAATTTTTTCTTGACATTTCTTGATTCCGGTATTATTATGTACTCAGTTTCGCAAAAGACTCCGCCAATGGAACAATCTACGGAACCATTTTGCATCGCTGCTGCCGTACAGACGATTCCTGCACAGTGGATCTGGCACAGACAACTGCTGTTCCTTCGGGACAGTTTGCGGGAATCCGGCCCGGCAAATGCAAACATAACATAAAGCTGACAGCAATCAACAATGAAGTATGGATAAGGAGTGATTCAAATGAGCAAGAAAACCGGAAGTCTTTCCATCAACAGCGAGAACATTTTTCCCATTATTAAAAAGTGGCTGTATTCGGACCATGACATTTTTGTCCGCGAGATGATCTCGAACGGCTGCGACGCCATCACGAAGCTGGAGAAACTGGAGGTCATGGGCGAGTACACCTTCCCGGAGGATTACAAGAAGCGCATCCAGGTCGTTGTGAATCCGGAGGAGAAGACACTGAAGTTCATCGATTCCGGCCTTGGCATGACAGCGGACGAGGTGGAGGAATACATCACACAGATCGCATTCTCGGGCGCAACTGATTTCCTCGAAAAATACAAGGACAAGACGACGGAGGATGAGATCATCGGGCATTTTGGTCTCGGCTTTTATTCCGCATTCATGGTAGCGGATGAGGTTCACATCGACACGCTTTCTTATCAGAAGGACGCGAAACCGGTTCACTGGGAATGTGACGGCGGCACAGAATACTCGATGGAGGAAGGCGCCCGCGACGTGGTCGGCACAGAGATTACGCTGTTCCTCGCTGAGGATTGCCTGGAATTCGCGAATGAATATCGGATGCGCGAGGTGATTGAAAAGTACTGTTCCTTCATGCCGGTGCAGATTTTCCTCTCAAAAGCAAATGCCGAGCAGGAATATGAGACCATCGACGAGAGCGAGCTGCGCGAGGATGACGTCATCGTAGAGCGCATCCATGAGGACGCAAAGACGGAGGAAAAAGAGAACGAAAATGGCGAGAAGGAAACCGTTGAGGTCTCTCCGGCCCGCGACCGCGTGAAAATCAACAAGCGCCCGGTCTCTTTGAGCGATACGCATCCGCTGTGGGCAAAACACCCGAACGACTGCACCGCTGAGGAATATAAGGAATTCTACCGCAAGGTTTTCCAGGATTATAAGGAGCCGCTGTTCTGGATTCATCTGAACATGGATTATCCGTTCAACCTCAAGGGCATCCTCTACTTCCCAAAGATCAATACGGAGTACGATTCCATCGAAGGCACGATTAAGCTGTACAACAACCAGGTGTTTATCGCGGATAATATTAAGGAAGTCATTCCGGAATTCCTGATGCTCCTGAAGGGCGTCATCGACTGCCCGGATCTGCCGCTGAACGTTTCCAGAAGCGCGCTGCAGAACGATGGCTTCGTGAAAAAGATTTCCGATTATATCACCAAGAAGGTGGCGGACAAGCTGACCGGTATGTGCAAGACAGACCGCGAAAGCTATGAGAAATACTGGGACGACATCAGCCCATTCATTAAATATGGCTGCATCAAGGACAGCAAATTCAGCGAGAAGGTAAACGATTACATTCTCTACAAGGATATCGACGGTAAATATCAGAAGCTGGACGACCTTCTGAAAGCCGCGGAGGATGCGAAGGCTGCCGCAGATAACGGAGCGGACGAGACGGTTGAAAACGCGGAAACCGTCGAGGGCACTGATACACAGACCGCAGGTGAAGCAGCCGAAGACGCAGAGATGGCTGGTGATTCGACTGAAGGTGCGGAAGCCGTCGGTGATGAAGCTGCGGATGAGACCGTGGAAACTGCGGATGCCTCAGATGCTGCGGACGAGACTGTAGAGGCTGCGGATGCCGAGACCGTTGATGAGGAGGAAGAGGCGAAAGAGCCGGAGAAGAAGACGATCTACTACGTGACGGATGAGGTTCAGCAGAGCCAGTACATCAATATGTTCCGTGAGTCCGGCCTGAATGCAGTCATCCTGAAGCATAACATCGACGCACCGTTTATCTCCCATGTAGAGCAGATCAACGAAAAGGTAAAATTCCAGCGCATCGACGCCGATGTGACGGATACCGTAAAGGAAGAGACCGATGCGGAGGCTCTCAAGGAGACGACCGACACGCTGACCGAAGTGTTCCGCAAAGCGCTCGGAAATGAGAAGCTTGATGTCAAGGTAGAAAAGCTGAAGAATGAGAACATTTCCTCGATGATTACCCTCTCCGAGGAGAGCCGCCGCATGCAGGATATGATGAAGATGTACAATATGTACGGCATGGATCCGTCGATGTTCGGAAATGACGAAACCCTCGTGCTGAACGCGAACAACAGACTCGTCCAGTACATCCTCGAGAATAAGGATTCCGAAAACGTTCCGATGATCTGCGAGCAGCTCTACGATCTGGCCATGATTGCCCACAAGCCGCTCCAGCCGGAAGAGATGACGAAGTTCATCACGAGAAGCAATGAGATTCTGATGAAGCTGGCGCAGTAAAACGAATGACGTCGACAGTTCCTTATATTCGCTCCATACCGTACTCCGTCACAGATATCCAAAGGCAGACGGCAGACAGTTAAATGAAACGAGCCGGGGAAAAACTTCCCGGCTCATTTTGTTACGGTATTCCATTATCAGGCCAAAAAATCGGACAGCTGTGTCTGCAGATTATCCGCGCTTCACAGCTGCCCGGTTATATTTAATATTTACTGCTTCACGCTCAGCCGCACAAGTGCACGGTGCAGCTTCGCCGTCGCGTTCGCGTACTCCTGGTCGGTCAGACCCTGCCGGGAGAGCCGCTCTTCGGCGCGCTTCTTCGCTTCCTCCGCGCGGTTCTTATCAATATCCTCTTTCCACTCCCAGGTGGTGGCAAGGACACGGCAGGTGCCGTCCATGACGGAGAGCATGCCGCCGATGCAGGCCGCGTAGCGTGTGGTACCGTCTTCAAACACGACATGTGCCTCGCCCATGCCGATCGCGGTGCAATAATTGCAGTGTCCCGCAAGAACCGCCAGATCACCCGTAATCGTCCGGCAGACCAGACGCTCGGCGTCTCCCTCAAAGAGCAGGCCGTCCGGCGTTCCGATTCTCAGTGGAAAACTACTCATAAGCCGTCTCCTTTCTCCATATGCCTCTCAGTTCCAGAACAGCCTGTTTCAAAATGAAAATACAGCCCTTAGCAACTAAATCCGCATATCTCCACCGTTGCTCCGGTCGACCAATATCCCGTCTGTCTTTTGAACGGGATGCCATCAGGCAAGGGCTAAACGGACGCAACTGGCGCGGGCGCCTTTCTTTTCATTTTGATGCTGTCCTAAACTGCTTACAGATTTTTTGCCTTCTCGAAGACGTCGTCAATGGTTCCCGCGAACAGGAAACAGCTCTCTGGAATGTGGTCACACTCGCCGTTCAGAATCATGCGGAACCCGCGAAGGGTCTCTTTGAGCGGAACATACTGCCCCGGCATACCGGTAAACTGCTCCGCCACGGAGAAGCTCTGAGAGAGGAACCGCTGCACCTTGCGTGCGCGGTTTACCGTCATCTTGTCCTCCTCGGAGAGCTCATCCATACCCATAATGGCGATGATGTCCTGAAGCTCCTTGTACCGCTGCAGCACCATCTGCACTGCGCGCGCGATTTCGTAGTGCTCTGTGCCAAGCACCTCCGGGGAGAGGATGCGGCTTGTGGAATCCAGCGGATCGACCGCCGGATAAATGCCCTGGCTGGCGATGTCACGGGAAAGAACCGTGGTCGCGTCCAGGTGGGTGAATGTCGTCGCAGGAGCCGGGTCTGTCAGGTCGTCCGCCGGCACATAGACCGCCTGCACGGAGGTGATGGAACCCTTTCTGGTCGATGTGATGCGCTCCTGCAGCTCGCCCATCTCGGTGGCCAGCGTCGGCTGATAGCCTACCGCGGACGGCATACGGCCGAGCAGCGCGGATACCTCGGAGCCCGCTTGGGTAAATCGGAAAATATTGTCAATAAAAAGCAGCACGTCCTGATTTTTCACATCACGGAAATATTCCGCAATCGTCAGACCGGAAAGGCCGACGCGCATACGTGCTCCGGGCGGCTCATTCATCTGCCCGTAAATCAGGGCTGTCTTGTCGATAACGCCGCTCTCCTTCATTTCATTATAAAGGTCATTGCCCTCACGGGTGCGCTCGCCCACGCCGGTAAATACCGACAGTCCGCCATGCGCCGTCGCCACGTTGTGGATCAGCTCCATGATCAGAACGGTCTTACCCACGCCCGCGCCGCCGAACAGACCGATCTTACCGCCCTTTGCATACGGGCAGATCAGGTCAACAACCTTGATACCGGTCTCCAGAATCTCGGTCGCCGGCGTCTGCTCTTCATAAGACGGAGCCGGGCGGTGAATCGACCAGCGCTCATCCGTGTCCACCGGCGGCTTCTCATCCACCGGCTCACCCAGAAGATTGAGCACGCGGCCCAGGCACCCCTCGCCTACCGGCACCGAAATCGGCGCGCCGGTGTCAACGGCCGCCGTGCCGCGCACCAGTCCGTCCGTCGAACTCATCGCGATGCAGCGCACCGTGTTGTCGCCCGTCTCCTGCGCGACCTCGGCAACCAGTTTTTTGCCATTATTATCAATCTCTATCGCGTTCAGCAGTGCAGGAAGCTCGTCCGGCGAAAACCGGATGTCCAGAACCGGTCCGATGACCTGCACTACCTCGCCTGTGTGTCTGTCACTCATTTATACCTCCAATCCTGCCATTCATTACTGCTTTCCGACTCTACATTCATCGCTGTTTTCCCGTTCTGCATTCATCGTTGTTTTTTGATTCTGCATTCACCGCTGATTTCCGATTCTGCATTCACCGCTGATTTTCGATTCTGCATTCATCGTTGTTTTTCGATTCTGCATTCACCGGCCGGAACAGCTTCACACCCTCGCAGCAATCAATGGCATTGGCATTGCCCTGACTTTTTGGCAGGTCAGGAAACAATGCTTTGGCTATTTATACGCCCTCCGCACCCGCGACAATCTCGGTAAGCTCTGTCGTAATGCTTGCCTGGCGCGCCCGGTTGTAGCTCAGATTCAGCTTCTCGATCATTTCCTCCGCGTTGCTGGTCGCGGCCTCCATCGCGTTGCGTCTGGCCGCCAGCTCACTGGCCAGCGCATCGCAAACGCCGCCGTAAATGAGTCCGCCCAGATACTCCGGAACAATCGCATCGAACACCTCCGAGCTGTCCGGCTCATACAGAATCAGATTCCGGATCGGTTTCTTCGGGCTGCCCGCAGAAACGCCATCTCCACTTAACGCGGAACCGACAGCATCACCGGGTGCACCGGACCCTGGCTGTAAATTCAAAGAATTACGGTCGGCAGCCTCGGCAGAATCCGCATTCACAGAGCCGCAGTTTTCCAGATCGGTAAGCGGAAGCATCGGATAGACCTCCGGACGCTGCGAAAGCATGGAAACAAACTCCGTATAGCACAGTTCAATATGCCCGAAGCGCCCTTCCCGGTATTCCCGGCAGAGCAGCCGCGCGATTTCGAAGCAGTCCGCCACGGAAATGTCAGCAACCGTCGCAAAATCCTCCGTCAGAATCTCTATGCCCCTGCGGTGAAAATATTCCACCGCTTTTTTCCCGATGGGAAGTACCACATAATCGCTGCCGCCTGCAGCAGTTCCGCCCGCATTTTCCTGCACAGCTGTTCCGTCTGGATTCGAACCCGCAGATGCTCTGGCATTCGAACCGGCAGGATTTGAACTGGCAGAAGCTCCGGCATTCGAGCCTGCAGCTTCACCGCTATTATTTCCCGCCCCGCCAGCTGCGTTTTCTGCCACAGCCGCTTCCAGCCGTTTAAAAATATTGGAATTGTAGCCGCCGGCCAGACCGCGGTCTCCGGCGATCACGACATAGCAATATCGGCCGCTTTTCCCGGCAGAAGCGGAAGCGTTTCCTTTTTCACGCAAACCCGCAGACGGTTTTGCGTAGACAGAGGAGAAATCCGTATTTCCCTCCGCGATATCCACCAGTGTCCGATGGAGCTCCCGGAAATAGGGCCGGCACTGATCAGAGCGGTCCTTCGCCCTGCGCAGCTTGGAGGATGCCACAAGTTCCATCGCTTTGGTAATCTGCATCGTGCTCTGGACACTTTTAATCCGCAGCTTTACCGCTTTCATATTTGCAGCCATGTCATTCCTCCCTCTTTCTAACTTATAGTTTAAGATGTTATTTACCAATCCTTGTATTGAGGAACTGATCAGTGTACTCCTGCAGCGCCTGCTTCAGATTCTCCTCCGTTTCGCTCTCAAGCTTTCCGGTCTCGCGGATCGCCTGCATCGCCGCGGCGCCCTGTGCGTTCGTATCCAGGAACGGATACAGCCCGGCCTCGTACTCGCGGACATCCTCTGTCTCAACCGGAGCGAGGACACCTTTTGACACCGCATACAGGATCGCCACCTGTTTCTCCACCGGAATCGGCGAATTCTGATTCTGCTTGAGCACCTCTACGATGCGCGCACCCTGGTCCAGACGGGATTTCGTATCCGCATCAAGGTCAGAGCCGAACTGCGCGAAGCTCTGCAGCTCACGGTACTGTGAATAAATCAGCTTCAGGGTACCGGCTACCTTTTTCATCGCCTTGATCTGTGCGTTGCCGCCGACACGGGATACGGAGATACCGGGGTTCACTGCCGGCATAACGCCGGAGTGGAACAGCTCCGTCTCCAGGAAAATCTGGCCGTCCGTGATGGAGATCACGTTTGTCGGAATGTAAGCGGATACATCGCCCGCCTGCGTCTCAATAATCGGCAGAGCGGTCAGAGAACCGCCGCCATGCGCGTCGTCCAGCTTCGCCGCGCGCTCCAGCAGTCTGGAGTGCAGATAGAACACATCGCCCGGGAATGCTTCACGTCCGGGCGGCCGACGAATCAGAAGAGAAAGTGCGCGGTACGCCACTGCGTGCTTGCTCAGATCGTCATAAATAATCAGCACATGTTTTCCTTGCTGCATAAAATATTCGCCCATCGCGCAGCCGGAATACGGCGCGATATACTGCAGCGGACTCGCCTCCGAGGCGGTCGCCGCCACAATAATGGTATAGTCCATCGCCCCATTTCTGGAGAGCGTCTCAGACAGCGAAGCAACGGTCGAGCGCTTCTGGCCGATGGCCACATAAATACAGATAACATCCTTGCCCTTCTGGTTGATAATCGTATCGGTCGCCACCGTCGTCTTGCCGGTCTGGCGGTCGCCGATGATCAGCTCACGCTGTCCGCGTCCGATCGGAATCATGGAGTCAATCGCCTTGATACCGGTCTGCAGCGGTTCAAACACCGGCTGCCGGTCGCAGATGCCGGGAGCCTGACTCTCGACTGGCCTGTATTCCTCCGACGTGATCGGACCTGCGCCGTCGATCGGCTGACCGAGCGCGTTGACCACACGGCCAATCAGGGCTTCGCCGACCGGAACGGATACCACCTTTCCAGTACGCTTTACGGCCTGCCCCTCCTGAATCTTTTCTCCGGATCCAAACAAAACGATGGAGACACTGTTCTCCTCCAGGTTCTGCGCCATGCCGAAGCTGCCGTCCTCAAACTCTAGCAGCTCACCGGCCATGCAGTTTGAAAGACCGCTCGCGCGGGCGATTCCATCACCGACAATCAGAACCGTGCCGGTCTCGTCCTGGTGGATGGCATTCTCGTAATATTTGATCTGACTGCGGATGACCTTTGTGATTTCTTCAGGTTTTAATTGCATGGTCTCATCCATCCTTAAATATGATATTCAAGCTCCAAACAGCAGCATAACAAAAAACGCAGCCTGCTGTTTCGGCTTTCATAATACTACTTCACTCAGTTTCCTGGAAATGCCGGAAATGCGCCCCTGCACGGTGCCGTCGAGCTGTTTTCCCTCGATTTCCACGCGAAGCCCCGCCACCACAGAAGGATCGATTTTCTGTGACAGACAGATGGTTTTTCCGCTCTGCTTTTCCAGTTTTTCCTTCAAAGCCGCCGTCTGTGCGTCATCCAGCGGCACCGCGCTGATGACCAGGGCCTCGGCGATGTTGTGATCCGCGTTGTAGCGCCGCGTAAATTCCTCGCAGCATCCTGCGTATTCCCGGAGGATGCCCTTTTCACACAACAGCTTCAAAAAGCTCACCAGATACCGTTCCGCCTGGCTGCCGAATGCGGTCTCGATTAGATCGATCCGTTCTTTTTTCGCAATCGACGGCTCACACAGCAGAGCCAGATAATCCGGATTCTGCGTGAATAAATCCCGCACCAGGATCATCTGCTCCCGGATCGGTTCGGTAAGCGTCTCCTCGGCGGCGAGCTCGTACAGGCTGCCGCCATATACTCTGGCAGTCTGTGTCATGCTCCCTCACCTACACTCGCAATAAATTCGTCAATCAGCTTTGCGTGATCCTCTTCACTGATCTCCCGCTCGATCACCTTGCCGGCAATCTCCACAGCCATACTACCTATCTCATCCTTGATCTCATTCACCGCTTTGCGCTTCTCCTGCGCAATGTCGCTCTCAGCCTTCGCCTTCAGCGCAGCTGCCTGCACGGAAGCCTCACGGAGCGTCTCCTCACTCTGCACGGTCGCTGTTTTCTGCGCCGTTGTGAGGATCTCATTCGCTTTCGTCTTCGCCTCCAGCATATTCTGCTCATAATCGGCTTTCATTGCCAGAGCCTCTTCCTTCGCCTTCGTGGCATCCGAAATCTCGGCGTCCGCCGCCGCCTTGCGCTTTTCAAGAATATTATTGATCGGCTTGAACAGAAAACGTTTGATTAAATACATCTGGATAAAAAGGTTGCAGATCTGTGCTATGAAGGTCCACGGTATCAGGCTGACTAAGTTCTGCACATCCATGTCAATAACCTCCTGTCCTTCTTATGCTGTGAAATCATGCTTTGCGCGGACTTCCGTCTGTATCCCGCAGAATCTGTCACATCCGCGCCTCCGGCCGTTTCGAATCATCAGCCGGCACTTTTCACCTTTCCATTTTATTTATTTATTTATGGATCTGATTTCACAACTGCCTGCTGCATGAATTAAACAAGAAGATTCATGAACATATTCGGCGCCACAAAAATCAGCAGCAGACCGGTTACGAAACCATAGATACCGGTCGTCTCCGCGATTGCGCAGCCCATCAGCATCGTAGACGTCACATCGCCCCTGCACTCCGGCTGGCGGCCGATCGCCTCCAGAGCCTTTGCCACCGCATTACCTTCACCAATACCAGGTCCGATACCTGCAATCAGTGCCAGACCTGCGCCGATTGCACATCCCGCGAGCGCAATACCTTTTGCTAAAATCGTGAAATCCATAATAAAATCCTCCTTATTTAGTGACTGGTGGTTAATGACCAGTGATTAGAAACCACGAGGCAACAGCCAGCAGTCATTATTTCGTTCTTAAGTTTTAATGCCTGATGTTTCGTTACATTGTTTTTTCGATTATAATTCGCGGTTTTTCATTTTTTCTACACAGCCAGCACCCATCTGCCGGAAACTACCCGCTACCCGCTACCCGCTAACCACTAATCACTAACCTTCCGCCGCGTTCGCGATATAAAGCGTCGTCAGCATGCAGAAGATATAGGCCTGCATCACGCCGGTAAACCAGTCGAAGTATACCGATAAAATGGCCGGTATACCGACATCCAGGAACGGGATCAGCGACAAAACGTCGCCCACCAGACCCGGGATCAGACCGAGCAATGCGCTGCTTGCCACCGCCAGGGCGGCATAGATCAGGGCATTGATGACGATGCCGGACAAAATATTGCCGAAATGACGGCACGCCATACTGATCGGGGTCGCGATCTCTGACAGGATATTAAATGGCGTCAGAATCGCGATCGGCTGGGTAAAGCCTTTGAAATATCCGCCGATGCCTCCGGTTTTGATTTTCTGCCAGGTAATCATGACAAAAACAATCACCGCCCAGGCCGCCTCGGTCGACAGATCGGCGGTCGGACTGCGCAATCCCACCAGACTGATCAGGTTCGAGACCACACTCGTCGAAAACAGTGCGGCTACAAATGGAATCATATAGCGGAATGCTTCTCCCATATTGCCAATCACGAAATTGTTTGCCGTCTCCACAAGCATCTCCGCGAACGCCTGCCGTTTGGAAATATTTTCCACCTTCAGGTCGTGGGTCAGCCAGATGCAAAGGCCTGTGATCAGGATCATAACCAGCCAGCTGACGACCATCGTCTCGCTGATCTGCAAATCTCCCAGTATGGGGATATTTGTGTGTATGGTAAAAAAGACACTTGCACCTGAAATATCAACTTCCATAACGTTTCTCCACCTCCTAACCGGCCGAATTTTATGGTATGAACATAAGCGAAGCCTGCTCCGGCCTCCTGCCTCTTTTGTCCCAAAACAGCAGAAACCTGCCCCTCTTCTGTTCATTCCGTAAAGGATTCGTGGCTCAGCCGCGTCCACGTTTATCCTTTCTTCATTAACCCAGTCAGCTTAATGCCGAAGCTGGGGAGAAACAGTGGAACAATCCCTGCCGCAAACTGAAAGCAGGGAGCAACAATCGCGATGACCACCCACAGCATCTGAAGCAGAAGCCGCTGGGAATAGCTGGCTTTGACCTTTGCCCTGGCCGCCTCATCATCGGCTGCCGCCGTCGCACTCTGCACCATCAGGCCCATCAGGAAAAAATTCAGAACGGCAATCACGCCGCCCGAGAGGCCTCCTAAAATAACCGTATAGTCAAACGGAACCGTACCCGGCCACACGGCGTGAAGAATCGCAAACACAATCCACATCGCCACAATGCCAGCCGCTGTCATAACCGCTACCCGGCGCGTCTCTTTTTTTACCACAGGCTGCACTTCAACAGACAATCCGCTCATACCAGTCCTCCATAGAAAATTTCATACCTGTTCCGCCCATCTTTCAGAGAAAGGAGTCCTTCTGCCATATCCACAGTTCCGGGCATGGCGCCGGCCACTGTAAAATCCTGTCAAAAATCAGTGGGCTTTGGCAAACTGTTTCATCCATGTGAGCTCAGTGATGCTCGTTAAAAGAAATCCGCTCCCTGTCAGTTTTGGCCACTTCGTCCTTTTTTATCACAGAAAGGTAAAACTTATACGCGAACATCCCGCTGCCTCCGAGTCCAAAGAAAAAGCCAAAAACATAAATCCAGCCGCCCAGCCCCATTCCCGCGTTCAGCCACCAAGACAGCGCCAGGCACAGCAGGAGCGGTGTGATCAGTGAAAAACTGAACTGACCGAGAAGCGTCAGGTTTTTTAAAATATCGGCGCCTTTTTTCATGCTGACAGCCTTCACCTCCTGGAATTCGCCGTATCTTCTGCACAGGTTTCCTCAACCGGACATTCTGTGCGGAATTTTCCTTTCCGCCGGACATTCTGTACGGAGTGCTTCCCTGCCAGACATCCTGTACAGAGTGCTTCCCTGCCGGACATCCTGTGCGGAGCTCTCCTTCCTGCGGGTACAACTCAAAATCCGCACTTATTTTACCAACTTTTAACACCAACCGCAAGTACATTCTGATAATTAAAAAAATAACTTTCTGAATTTTCTATAATCCGGTGGAGTGGGCCGCAGAGCTGCCAAACAATTTAAGCATAAAAAAAGACGCATCCGCTAATCTATGTATAGTCAGCCAATAAGCGTCTGTGATGGTTCCGCCCGATATCTGATTTTCTGATTTTCTCATTATCTGATTTTCTTATTTTTTCACCGTTCTCCCGTCAGCGCCTTCCCGGAACTGGCGGATCAGTTGATCCGAGCGGCAAAAAAGATATTACAAAGCCTTCTTATCAGGGTTCCCAGTCATTATGTCCCAGCCTCTGGCGGGCCTTCGCTTCTTCAAGCGATATACGCTCCGGCTTGCCCTCCAGATATTCCTGCAGTTCCTCCAGCCCTTCGCCCGTAACATTATTAATGCAGAAAATGTGTTCGCAATTCGCGTTTTCCAGCCACTGCCGCACCATCGGCACATTGGCGTACGGCGAATCCACTTTCGTGATAATTCCGATCAGCGGGCGGTTCAGAAATGCGTTGCAGTTGCACGTAAAGATTGTAAACGGCTCATCCGCCGCGCACACAATCGCCACCACATCCGCCTCAAACGAAAAGCACGCAAGGCCTACTCCCACCTGCTTCGACTCAGAGTATTCTCCGGGCGTATCGATCATATCATCGCCGGTATAGGTATACTGTGTCTTCTGGTAATGAAGCTTTTCCCCCTTCATCACCTGCGTCAGCGAGGTTTTCCCCGCCTCGCTTCTGCCCATCAGAAATAATTTTTTCATTTCCTGCCTGTCACTGTGCCTTTCGTGGTATGTCAGCTGATATAGTAAGAATCTGTTACAAAATAGCCTGTGTATCTTGCGCGAATCGCAGGCCATAAAAGACTCGGCGCAGCCCGCAAACTATCATCATTATCGTTTCAGCAATTTATGCGTCAGCTCTCCGTAATCGGGCAAACCGGAAAGTGCAGCTCATCGCGGAAAAAGGCGATCACTCCCTCGATCGCGGAGCGAACCTCCGAATGCCCTCCGGTCAGAATCAGAGCGCCGCAGAACCGGTCAAGGAATCCAATCTCCACCGCGCCGCTTTTGATTGCAATGTCCGCCGCGACAACCGTCGCCTCCCATGGCGTAAACTTAAGGAATCCAAGCGTCTCCCCAGTATGATCCTCGCCTTCATGGACGCCAATGTGCAGGCCCAGCGTCTGATAAACTTCTGTCTGCGATACGCCGATCAGATGCGCCAGGCTGACCTCACAGCTGGGCACCCGGACTCGCACCAGCCGAAGCGGCTCCGTATTCCCTCTCGTATCATAGTCCTGAAAGATTTCCCGAAGGAATTCCTCCCTCGTCATCTGCCTGCTCATATAAACCTCCCATGAATCACGTGCTGCAGTCATCCTGGAAACTGTTCAATAAATCTGCTCATTTGTAATCTTCTGAAAAAAGTCACATAATAAGACCACAATAAAAGGTTAATTATTGACAGTTCCTTAAGAATAAGCGCCGCGCCCGGCCGTGATGCCGGTGAATATGAGAATCACCCGGTCTGCTCTAGCGCTTCGTCAGCGGGCACACTACATAGTGGAGTTCATTTTCAAAATAATCAAGCACCGCCGTCAGCGCACTTGTCACGTCCGAGATATCGCCGGATACAATCAGCGTCCCGGTAAACCGGTCTGCAAATCCCAGATAGACGTCTCCGCTCTTCACCGCAATATCAGAAGCAATCACCGCTGACTCCGGCGGTGTCATATTCATAATGCCGATCGCCGATGACCGGTAATCGATCGCCGGATTCATGCCCAGCTTCTGGTAAATAATCGGAGCCGGTCCTCCCATCACATGCGCAAGTGTAATCTCCTTGCCGGCAACAGTCTCCTGAACAATGCGGATCTGATCATTCCTGTTTTCCATGTCAATCCCTCATTCTCTGATCTCGTAAATTCCTGCCGGTGAGGCTGCAGCTTTTCAGTTTCTTTTCAGAAAGAACCCGTTCACGCAGCAATCAGAAAACACCGGCATCCGTTTTCATATGACATAAGAATACCATGATATGATGATTATTGCAAGAGGTTTTCTGCTCTAAAATGATTTTTTTTGTGTTTTTTGTCGCTGAATTTCTTTTTGTTCCTGTTGTTTTCCCTGTTTTTTTATTTTGTTTCTGTGGTTTTTGACCCGAACGCCTTTATCACCCCTCATGTAAAGCCATTTTATGATCTGAATGTAAAAAATTTCCCAAGCAAAGGCAGAATCGCCCGGCACGTATTACATATTACTACTCGCAGCAAATTCGGCTGCTCGTTAACTTGCGAAGTTCATTGCTGCAAGCAACATGAACTTCGTGTAAGTCATATTATCAGCCATATGCGGCAGATAGCCCCAGCGCATCCTCTATGCGCAACAGCTGGTTGTATTTTGCCACCCGTTCAGAATGGAAGGGCGCACCGGCCTTGATCCGGTCGGCTCCTGCGGCTACCGCAAGGTCGGCGATCAGCGTATCCTCCGTCTCACCAAAGCGGTGTGAAACCACAATCTGATATCCATTTCTCTGTGCCAGCTCAATCGTCTGAAATGTCTCTGTGAGTGTACCAATCTGATTCACCTTAATCAAAATGGCATTCGCAGCACCCTCCTGAATCCCTTTTTCCAGCCGCTTCGAATTTGTCGCAAACAGATCGTCCCCGAGAATCTGCAACCGGTCTCCTAATCGCTCTGTCAGCTTCTTCCAGCCTTCCCAGTCGTTCTCTTCCAGACCGTCTTCGATGGAGGCAATCGGAAATGCGCGGCTGAGTTCCTCCAGATACGCGATCATTTCATCCCCTGACCGCCGGATTTCCCTTCCCTTCTTTTTGCTTTCCGCCGAAAAAAGATAGGTCTGAGAGCTCTTCTCGTAAAGTTCACCCGCCGCAACATCCAGAGCAAACACGATATCCTCTCCCGGCTGATATCCCGCCCCTCTGGTTGCCTCCATCAAAAGGGAAAGAATAGTTTCCGTATCCGTAAAAGCCGGCAGGATGGCCCGTTTTGTCTCATCCCGCCCCGACCAGATGCGCTCTGACAGAAGCATTTTCAAAGTGTGCGTAACTTCCACGCACATCTGAAGTCCATGCTCAAATCCACAGGCTCCAACCGGCATAATCATAAATCCCTGCATATCAATTGCACTCTGTCTCAATTGCCATGCGCAATCTGCCAGGCTTGCGGCATGCGCGCCCCCGCTTAAGACATTCATCATGGGTACAGGTAACCGGCGCGCACGCATTCCGCCCAGATAGCGATAGAGTGGAACATCAAGCGACTTTGCCGCCGTCACAGCGGCAGCCAGCGAGACGCCGAGAATCGCGTTCGCTCCAAGATTCTTTTTTCTCTCTGTCCCATCCTCCCGGCACAAAATCCGGTCAATCTCAGCCTGATCATACACATTCTCTCCGATCACCGCATCCGCCAGAATGGTATTGACAAAATGACAGACCTTCTGGACCCCCTTCCCGTGGTAGCGCTCCTCCCCATCGCGCAATTCCACTGCTTCATGAGCGCCAACCGAAATACCGGACGGAACCGCCGCCCTGCCGACACTTCCATCCTCTGTCATCAGTTCCACCTCTACCGTCGGGTTGCCCCAGGAATCCAGAATCTCTCTGGCATAAACATCTGTTATCGGCATATAGCTGCACATACAATTCCCCTCCTGCATTATTTTCACTATTTATCGTAAGGACACTGTTTTTCAATGAAAGGCCTGTCCGAATCCATCCTGCGATGCAAAATCCGCCCGCGCCGCAGATAGCTGCCCATAACGATATCATCAGTTCTTAAAGGGTAGTATGTCCACACAAATCGGATTTCACTCCGATATCCGGATGCTAAATAATGTAAAAAAGTTCTGAACTATTTCAATAGAGCAGGAGGCGCCCGCTTTAGCCGCAAAACATACCGCCCTGCTCTGCTGTCATAAAGACAGCCCCCGAAACCGGGGGCTGTCTTTCGCCTGCATCCATGTGAACCTGTATATTTCTATATACTTCTATATGCTTCTATATGCTTCTGTCATCCTTTAATTGAACTGACTGTTGTAATCCTCAAAGCCATCGTCGAAGCCGTCATCAAAACCATCGCCAAAGTCACCATCAAAGTCATCCGGGAGCCCGTCCTCATCCTCCGAATCCTCTCCGGCATCCTCCGAAGAACCTCTGCTCCCTCTTTCGCTGTCTTCAGGAGAAGCCTCATCCTCCGAGAAAAAATCCTCCTCTTCCGGCAGTTCCTCTGTCTCTTCCTCCTCATCAGAGGATGACCCCGAAGAGCTTGATGCCTGCAGCGTCACTTCCACCTCCCGCGCCTCATAGCTTCCGTTATTCGCGGTCTGAACCTCAATTATCACGGTCTCGCCCGGCTCATAGTAGCTCATCTTCTCGATCAGTTCATCCGAGCTGGAGACACTCTCACCGGCAAATGCTGAGATGATATCCCCACTCTTGATGCCTGCCTCGTCTGCTGCGGAGCCTTCCGTCACCTCATAAACAAATGCTCCCGCCGGCATATTATAGCTGTCCGCCGCTTCTTCAGAAACGGTGACGACCGTCGCTCCGATGTAACCGCGCTCATCATCGCTCAGTTTATCCCGGGTCTCCTTATTCACCAGCTGTTCCAGTACCGGAATCGCCGTATCAATCGGAATCGCATAGCCAACGCCGCTCGCAGAATCTCCGCCTTCATCCGCTACGCAGATACCAACCACCTCGCCGGACGCATTCAGCAATGCGCCGCCGCTTCCGGTTCCGTCCGCCGCGTCTGTCAGTATTACATCCATGGAAGTATCATTGACATCCACCGTCAGGCTCTGCGCACTGATGATTCCTGTCGTCGCAATCGTGCCATACCCATTGCTGCTGATCACAATCGCGGCCTGGCCGGTTTTCAGATCCGAGGAGCTTCCAAGCGTCGCGACCTTCAGCTGAGAGCGCACAGACTCTTCAATATCCGAGAGTTCTACCGCCACCACGGCAAGATCACTGCCGGAATTCGACCCCTTCACCCGGGCTGACACCGTCAGGTCATCCGCATCCTCTGCCTCCACAGAAAATCCTACCGTCAGCTCATCTGCGCCGTTAACTACGTGATAATTCGTCGCAATCAGCAGCTCCGTGTCGCTCACTGCAATGATAATACCGGAGGCTGCCGTCTCTTCCACCGAGGCTGTATCCTCCGCCTCTTCCAGAACCAGCGATCCGTCCACATCATAATAGTAATAATATTCCGAATCAGTATCCGTATCCTCCACTGAGGCGGATTCATTCGTAATCGAAACAATCGAAGGCATACAATTTGCAATCACCTCGGAGACATCCGTCGTAACAATGCTGCCGGAGACCGTTTCCGTCGTCTCAATCTCAGAGCTCCCTCCAAGCTGTGTATCCCCGTCCGAACTGTCAGCCGCCTCTTCGGTTTCTGCCGCATCCGGAGCTTCTGTATCCTCCGCTTCGGCATTCTCTGTCTCTGAATCAGCAGAACCTTCTTCTGAGTCATCCGATGCCGTATCCTCATCGGACTTTGTTTCACCCGAAGCTTCCGCCCCCTCTGAATCGTCAATCACTGTAGAAGAACCTGAGCCTCCAATATTCAGTGTCACCCGCTCCGACTCCTCTGTCTCTTCCGTACTTACCGTCTCTGCCGCCGTCTCTGCCGTATCTTCTGATTCATCCGCAGCTGTCGCCTCCACGGCCTCCGTCTCCTCATCCGTACTGTCTCTCACAATATTCAGAGTCGTCCGCTGCGTCTCCTCGGTTTCCTCCGCGCTGGCAGCATTTCGCCCAAGTAATGTACCGCCCTGTGCGATAACCCCTGCAGCAAGCACACCCGCAAGAACCGGAGCACTGTATTTCTTCCACCATTTCATAATGTGCAATCCCCTTTCCTTCCATATAATAAACCGACTTTGTAACTGTTCTGCATTCTCACTGATAACTCAGAGCGCAAATCCGCCCGTCATTCACTTTTTTGAATGAGCCTGTAAATAGTTCATGTAAATAATTTAGCCCGTTCTGAACAGCTACTGCATCTTAAATTGAATTCACTATAGCGTAAGAATGTGTTTGAAATGTGAAAACAAAATGACGATTCTTGTAAATCTCACGGTCTCGAGGCCGGACGGTATGCCTCTCACATCATAGTGAAATTTCCTCCTTTCGCCTGCCGCTTGCTCGAATCTCCATGCCGGATGCAGCGGTTTTGTTTTTATGTACCTCCACAGATTACGTGGAAAAGAATGGGAAGCCTTGTGCGGTTTCCCCCACAAGGCTTCCCATTGCTAAAATTCTGCTATGTTGTAATCTTCTACAAATCTCCTACACTACAATATTTCTCACTTCATTTCTTTACCTTAATCGACTTTGAAGCGCCTCTCGCCTTGAAGATGCTCTTGTAAGCAGATACCTTCGCAGACGGCACTTTAAACGTACAGGTCGACTTGATTCCCTTGAAGGCGTTCGCCTTCACACTGGATTTGGTCAGCTTCTTTGTCTTTAAGGTAACCTTCGCGAGCTTCTTGTCTCCGTAGAACGCTTTCTTTCCGATAGTCTTGAGCACCGTTGATTTGCTCGTGAAGCTCTTCATCGCCGTGCACTTCTGGAACGCGGACGTCCCGATGGAAGTCAGCGACTTCGATGTCAGGTTTGCCTTCGTTACAGCCTTGCAGTTATAGAACGCCTTACTTCCAATCGTTACTATGCTTGCCAGGGTAATGGCGGACTTCTTGCTGCCAATCGTCGTCAGCTTCGAGCAGTTGTAAAATGCCTTGCTGCCAATCGTCGTCAGCTTCGTCATGCCGTCCACGGATGTCAGCTTCTTGCAGCCGCTGAACGCGCTGGCGCCGATACTCACTACCTCCGAGCACCCGCTCAGACTCTTCAGGCTCGTGCACTTGTAGAATGCCTTTGCTTCGATGACAGTAATATTTCCGCCAACCGAAACCGTCTCCAGGCTCGTACAGTTTGCAAACGCACTTTCACCAATCGCAGTTACCTTGTATTCAACTCCGTTGATCGTTACCGTGGCCGGGATGCTTACACTGGTCGCATTCTTCGAAGCCGGTCCGGTCACGGTCACCGTGTTTCCGGATGTACCGGACGCAGTCACCGTGTATTTCGCTGTGTCGTCGGTGTAAACCGACCCTACAGAAGCACCGGTTCCGGTCTGGGTGTCTGCCGCATCCGTTCCCGTCTGATCACCGGTACTGTCTGTTCCGGTGCTGCTTCCGCTGCTTTCTGTTCCTGTGCCCGTGTTGCTTCCGCTGCCCTCTGTCTCAGTACCTGTACTGTTTCCACTGCCTTCCGTATCAGTACCTGTACTGTCTCCGCTGCCTTCCGTATCAGTGCCCGTACTGCTTCCGCTGCCCTCTGTTCCTGAGCCGTTTCCGGATTCAGTTTCCGCCGCCTCAATGGTATAGCTCACGGAAGCATTTTCAGCGATTTCGTAATTGCTGTTGCTCAAAGCTGCTGTCGCGGTGTAAGTACCCGCGTCTGTCTCTGCACCGCCGGTTACTGTCACTTCACAGGAATCGCCTTCGATAAGCTCCGAAGCATCTGCCAGCACCGCCGTCACATCAGAAGCCGTGCCGTCATATGTTCTGGTCTCCGTTCCGCTCCATGTGATAGTGACGGATTTCGGATTGATGGTGTACTCCTGCGTCGGATCGGATGGCAACGTGTAGTTTTCAGCGCCATCTCCGGTCAGTTCTTCGGCCGTTGCGGTATAGGTGCCGGCATTGACCTCGTCGCCTCCGGTCACGGTTACCTCCAGTACTTCCTCTCCAATCAGGCTCTCCTCTGAAACACTCGCCGTTACCGTCGAAGCGGTTCCATCATAGGCTCTTGTATCCGCATTGCTCCAGATCAATTCCACTGTCTTCGGACTGATTGTGTAGTTTGTTGTTGCAGCCTCCGGCAGCTCGTAATTCTCTGCGGACTCGCCGGTCAGTTCCGCTGCCGTTGCGGTATAGGTGCCGACCGATGTCTCGTCTCCTACCGTCACAGCCACAGAGCAGTCATCACCTTCAACCAGATTGCTAACGGCCGCCTGCACGTCCGGCGCAGTCCCGTCATAGGTCTTTTCCGTTCCCGTCCAAGTCAGCTCAGCTGTGCGCTTATTAATCGTGTAAACCGTGCTCGCCGCATCTGAATCCGCTGCAAGCTCTTCATTGTCTCCTGCGTCCCCGGTGTCATCCGTATCTTCACTGCCTTCTTCGTTTTCCGCGTTCTCTGCTTCCTCTGCATTTTCTGTATTTACAGAAGTTCCAGGCAGGCTGTAATTCGAATTGCTCAATACAGTCGCGGTCGCAATGTAAGTACCGGCATTGATCTCATTTCCGCCTGTCACAGTTACGGTGCATTCGTCCGTTGTCCCGTCGTCTCTTGTCACAAGATTTTCCACGGTCGCCTGCACATCCGCTGCTTCTCCATCGTAGGTCTTTTCAGTCCCTGTCCAGGTCAGCTCTGCTTCAAGCTTCGCAATCGTATAAGATGCACTTGCCGCATCCTCGTTTCCTTCCACACTCGTGTCCGGAAGCTGATAATTTGCGTTATCAAGCCCGGCCGCGACAGCGGTATACGTTCCGGCATCGGTCTCGTCTCCGCCAGTCACGGTCACCTCACAGGTGTCTCCGTCGACCAGGCTGTCTGCTAACACATCTGCCGTCACCGAGGAAGCCGTTCCATCATAGGTTCTCTCTTCCGTCCCGCTCCAGACAAGGGCTACGGTCTTCTTCTCAATCGTATACTCCATGCTGGAATCGGAATTATCAGCGATCTGATAATTCGAATTGCCCAGCTCCGCCGTTGCAGTATATGTTCCGGCATCGGTCTCACTTCCGCCGGTCACCGTTACTTCACAGGTATCGCCCTCTTCCAGAGCATCCGCGTCTGCTTCCGCAGTCACATTCGAAGCCGTTCCGTCATATGTTCTCGCATCACTGCCGCTCCATGTGATCGCAATCGGCTTCTGCGTGATCTCATAAGAAGCTGTAACCTCATCCGGCAGCTTATAGTTGGTATTGCTCAGGGAAACTGCCGTTGCTGTCCAGGTACCCGCATCCTTTTCCGTTCCGTCCTCCACTGTCACATCACATTCATCCGTGACCTCATTTACAGTCACCAGATTTGCTACCGCCGCCCTGACATCCGATGCGGTTCCATCGTAGATTCTGGTCTCCGTTCCGCTCCATTCCAGCTCCGCGGTCAGCTGCTCTATGATATAAGTAGTGCTCACGGCATCCTCATCCGGCAGCTGATAATTGCCGCTGTCAGCGCCGGTCAGTCCGGTCGCCGTCGCAGTCCAGGTTCCGGCATTCTTTTCCGTGCCGCCCTCTACTGTCACGAGGCATACGTCTGTGGTCTCATCCGCAGTCACCAGATTTGATACCACCGCCTGTACATCAGAAGCTGTCCCGTCATAGGTTCTCGTTTCCGTTCCGCTCCAGGTCAGTTCCGCTGTAAGCTTCTCAATGGTGTAGGTCGTGCTCGCCGCTCTCGTAACGGAAGAAGCATCCTCGTCACTGCTTTCGCTGCCGTCCCCGGCGTTCTCTTCGCCGCTGCCTTCTTCACTGTCTTCGCTGCCATCAGCAGTCTCATCGACAACCGGCAGCTGATAATTCGGATTGCTCGGCTCCGTCGCAGTCGCAGTCCAGGTTCCGGCATCCGTTTCATCACCGCCCTCTACAATCACATCACAGGTATCCCCGTCAATGAGATCATCCGGGTCGATCGTCGCAGTCACGTCTGAGGCCTCCCCATCGTAGGTTCGGGTCTCATTGCCGCTCCATACCGGTGTAACGGTCTTCGGGGTGATGGTATATTCACATTCCTCCGTTCCATCCGTCGGCAGCTGATAATTCGGATTACTCAGCTCTGTCGCTGTCGCAGTATACGTTCCCGCATCCGTTTCCGTTCCGTTCTCAACGGTCACGGTGCAAACATCCGTGCTTTCATCCACCGTCACCAGATTCGTCACCGTCGCCTCTACATTCGAAGCAGTACCGTCGTACTCACGCTCCCCGGCTCCGGTCCATTCCAGCTCCGCCGTCAGCGGATCGATGGTATAGGTCGTACTCGCGTTCTCCGGAAGCGCATAATTTGCGTTATCCAGCTCCGTGATTGTCGCGGTATGCTCACCGGCATCAGATTCCGTTCCGCCTTCCACTGTCAGTTCACAGGTATCCCCCGTCTCCAGATTGGTCAGCGTCGCAGTCACATCAGACGGCGTACCGTCATAAGTCCTGGTCTCCGTTCCGCTCCAGGTGATTTCAACCTCCTTCGGGGAAACAATCACAGTCGCTTTATAGTATTCGGTCTGCGCCATGTTGCCATTGTCTGTTCTCGTAGAAACTACCACGCAATGGTAATAGTAAGTTCCCGCGTCCAGACCGGATGGCAGTGTAAATGTCTCTCCGGTACCGACCGGATCATAGTACGTATCGTACCATTCATAGGCCAGCGTGTACTCCGCATTCGTCGCAGCTGTGGCCGCTACAGTGATGGTTGCCTTTTCAGAAGCACCATACACCGCCTCATCATCGTCTACAGTCAGCTCCACGTCCGTCGCCGGCAGTGCGCGGTACTGCTCGTATTTCGCCGCCAGTGTAGCCGCGTCCACCACCTCAATGTTCAGCGTCACACCGTAGGAGGTCAGCTCCTCCACCACTGCCTTCTTGAAATAGAAGACAAAGTCTTCATAATCCGGATACTGCGCCAGCTGTTCACTGATCTGATCCGTGATGATATAGAACTTTTCAATACTCTCTGCTGCGCGGAGCACCTCAGGCATCTCGGAAAGATATTCGGTTGTCCCATCCTCTTTATTGAGCATGGTCTGAACCAGCTCTCCTTCTCCGGTCAGCTGCGGCAGATACATATTCGCATCATCGTCGCCGGCCTCCGCCGTATTCGCCATGATCAGGTTGTAGAAGAAGGTTCCGTCTGTAAAGCTGTCCGGAATCTGCATCGTCACTTCCAGATTATCCACGCCATAGACCTTGAGCGGGTCATCGCAGGTAAAGCTTGCTGTCACAGTTTCATTAAATCCTGCAAGCGTACCGCTGTAGTCCGCGCTGAGATAATACTCACCCGATACGTCGCCGCGCACAATCCACTGAATCACTTCTGTTGCCCCGCCGGCGATGCTGTCAATCTCTACCTGCGCGGCATTATATGCATCCTCCATTACAGTCAGCCCATCCGGCACATTCAGCGTGATTTTGTTGTCTGTCAAAGTAATCCCTTCAGACCCGTTATTCATAATATACAGGTTCACACTGAAGAACTCTTTCAGGATCGATACCGTCACCGGGATCTCGATAATGACAAGAATCTCGTCAACTGCCTGTGCCGCATAGATGTAGCCATCATTTCCGCCTGTGATATAAATGGAATCTCCGCAGTAAACATTCAATGTGCTGTACGTCAGCGTCACATTCCACTCAACCACATGGTAGTTATCCGAGGAACCGGTCAGATCTGCACCGGTCTCTGCTTCTACTGCCTCTATCTCATCCAGCGACATCTTATGGCTTTCAAACTCACCGGTCACCAGCTCGCCCTCTTCCATTACAAGCGTGAGCTCCGTGATCTCCCCGGCTTCCAGCTCTACATAATCAGTAACCGGTATATACCCGCTGCCACTGAGGTAAGCGCCCACCAGATACATTCCAGGCAGGGCTGTGAATTCCGCCGCGCCGGTGCGGTCCGTTGTCGACTTCACCATGTCATCCTCGCCCATGTCGAAGTAGACGCCCATGTTTGCAATCGGGACACCATCTGTATCGACCACATACACGGTTACCATACCGACACTGTCCAGATCCACCACACGGATGGTCTTTTCAAAGGTATCCGTCAGCGCATCCTCATCATCGTCCGTCACCGTGACGGTAACCGTATACTCCGCCTCGGTCTCGTCTTCTTCAAGCGTATAAGTATGTTCAAAGACTGCCTCGTCTGCACTCTCCGCTGATTCTGTATCGCTGCCGTCTCCAAAATCAATCTCATATTTCGTGATGCCCGAGTCATCCGTGGACTCCGACAGATCAAAGGTCGCCGTTTCTCCGGATACAATCGTGGAATCACAGTTCAGCACCACACTCGGGGCTTCATTGATATACGTAGTATCCACATCAACAGTATACGCCTGGCTGTTGCCATATTTATCATTTGCGGTTACCTTGTACGTATACTGTCCTTCTGCGTTCGCTACGGTTGTATCAGAATAGCTGTAATCCTCCAGATTCACGTAGCCGGTCACCGTGCCCAGATAGGTATATGTGCTGTCCGCAGTGCCCTGTGCTTTACGATAAATCATATAGGAAGAAATGTCACTCTCCATTCCTCCCGTCCAGGTCAGATCAACCGCAAGCGTCTCCGTATTCCACTCTCCGGCAAGATCCGTTATCTCAGGAGCCTGCTTATCCACGGTATACGAGCGCTCTGCTGCTTCGCTTTCATTGCCGCCCTTGTCAACCACGGTCACGCGTACATCGACGGTGTCTCCGTCGCTGAAGTCATCCAGCGGAATTTCCGCCAGAACCACAGCATTGTGAGAGCTGTCCTCATCCAGGTCTGACGATGTTACGGTCTGATATTCCGTATCCTCAGACGATTTGTACTCCACGACCGCTTCTGCAATACCGTTATCATCCGAAGCATAGATATAGAGCGTATTTGCCGACGGACCAATCTTGCTGCCATCGGTCGGATAAACAGCCGTAACCTCCGGCGCCTGCAGGTCCACAATCACCGTGCATTTTGCCGTGTAGCCGCCATCCTCGGTCGTCACCGTCACCGTCGCAGTGCCTTCCGCCAGTGAGGTCACGGTCCCGTCCTCATCCACAGACGCGATCGAATCGTCGTCAATGCTCCATGTGACACCCGTATATTCCGCGTCATCCGGAGATACCGCAGCTGTGAGCACAGCCGTCTGATTCAGCCCTCCAAAGACAAGCTCTCCACTGGAAAGGCTCACACCGGTCACTTCCGTATACAGAGACGTATCATGCAGCTTAATCGTGGTCGTGATTGCCGTATCCGACAGAGGATTCCGCACGCGAAGAATGTAGGTCTCCCCTGCGGTCAGCGTCGCGGTAACCGAGAATTCTGTATCCGTGTAGCTGCCGTCTGATGCCACAAGCGTTCCGTCTTCTGTATAAATATAGCCATAAATGCCCGCCTCATCTCCTCTGGAGTAGAAGCGATACTCCTTTGTCTCATCCGGTGTAAAGCTGTAAAATACAGATTCGCCCGCCGGGATCTCAATCTCCGTTGCCGTTTCCGCCGTCAGAGCGTCCACAGACTCAGCATCAAAATCCTGTACCGTAATGTCAAATGTCGTCGTCTGCTCCAGGTACGTGCAGATCACGGACCAGTCGCCCGCCTCATAATTTCCATTTGAATCGGTCGTAATGCCGGAAGCGCTGATGGTCATACGGATGCCCCAGCTGCTCTTCTCGCCAAAGGTCAGCTCCTCCGATGTCCCATCCGAATAGGAGATCAGGATCACCAGCCCATCACCGGAGATGCTGTTATCAAACTGTGAATAGTAAAGGGTCTTTTCCGGCGTCTGCACGACGGAAATGCTCTCCACATCCGCCTTCTGCCCCGCATAGAGCGTATATTCCTGCGCACTGCTGCTGCCGTTCGTCAGCGCCGCCGCATAAATGTAACCTGCCTGAAGCCGCGCGACATAATACGTTCTTCCGGTCTTCGTGCCGCTGCCTTCCTCCAGGCTGATGCTGCCAAAGCCACTGTTATAAAGCAGCATGGACACAGAAGTATCCTCGTCCGCATCCAGGGCAAACCGGTAATAACCGGTCGACGATACAGTAAACTGAATCGCTTCGGTCTTTCCGGCGGCCAATTCACCAATCGCCACCCCGTCGCTCAGATCCGAAAGCAGCGCGATGGATGCCGTATAGCTGCCGGCCGCACGGTCGCCATCTTCGTCTGTCAGATAGCCCTTTACATAATAAGTCTTTCCGGCCAGCAGATAGACTACGGTCTGTCTGGTGTATGTGTCACTGTCCAGAGCCGTAAATTTCATCGTCTGGCTCGCATATGTCGAATTCAGCACGGAAGAAATCACCGGAATCACTGTGCTTTCACTTTCTTCATCATATTCGCCAGTGAGCGAAATCTGATAGAAGCCCGTCTCTTCCGCTACAATCTTTACATAGACACTGTTCTGTGCAGATGTCAGTGAACCGCTGTACGCTGTGTCTGTCGTCATTTCCGATATGGAAGAAACATCCAGTACGCTGATTGAATAGGACGTCGAAACCCCCATGTAAGACACAGTAATTGTCTTTGTCCCCGTACTGCCCAGATACATATTTCCCGCGCTATTTCCGGAGAGCGTCGTCGAAATCGCCAGACCGGTCGTTTCGCTGCGAGAACCTGCCGCAATCGTCTCAGTCGACCCATCCTCATAAGTGACGCCGATCGACAGCCCGGTCGTTGAATACTGGCTGTCCACACCCAGATAATAGGTCGTCTGCGGATACGTCTCAATACTGATCGATGTTGCAGGAGAAATCAATTCATTCGCGCAGGTAACGGAGATTTCAGAACCGGAGGTATTTCCCAGCCGCAGGCAGTAGGTAGTTTCCGCATCCAGTTCAAACACCTTTACATCATAGTAGCTTCCGCTCGAATAATAGCTGTTCGAATACTCGCTGTCCACCTCAACCATATATGCGTCAAACATCGCCAGATCCGCGTATGAACTGGCCGAGCTTACTGTAAAGCGATAGTAGCCGCTCTCATCCGGCGTAAACTGGTAATAGATATACTTCCCTGCCGCAATCGTTTCTGTGAACTCCTCTGCCAGCTCATCCAGATCCTGAATGGAACGCGCAATCACAGCCACATCCAGCGATGCGCTGCCGCAGGTAAACGTCACTGTATACTCCTGATCTATGATGTAGCCGTTGTCATCATACTCCCAGTCCGGTTCATCATAGCCCATCGTATAGCCGTGAAGGTTCGTATAATACCCGCCATAAGAACCGCTGTAGGTGTAATAGCCAAACGGCACATCCTCCGTCGTTCCGTCCGAATAGGTAATCCGGAACTCCAGATCCGCAAAACTCCTGTCCGTATAATCCGGCAGGCTGCTGCAATAAATCTCGCCTTCTGTCAGAAGTTCAATACTCACCGGGGTCGAGGACTTCACCAGCGTTAGGCCAATCGTACCGACAAAATTATACAGTCTGTAATAATAAGTCGTCCCGGCAGTCATGCTGTAGGAAAGCTTCGCATTATACCCGTTCACACGCGTATAAGAATAAGTCAGGTAGCTGGATGAATCCGGTGAAGTATACAGATAAATATACGGATAATAGCTTCCGGCATCCTGCGTAGTAACAATATAGGTACCGCTCGTTTCCGGTGTGAACGAAAACCATTTCACATCCGTACTGGCTGTACTGCTGACTTCCGCCTGTACACCACACTCCAGTTCCTGGATGGACTGATCCGCCGCCATATCCACGCTGAACGTAAATGACGAATCCACTGAACCAGAGGAATAACTATAATAGTAGTAGCGAATATAACAGGATTGCCCTTTCTTTACATAAATAGTTGTATCACGCATCCATTTTGAGGAGGAAGACGTAAAAGAAGTCGTATAATCCATACTTCCATAGGATGCATTGAAAATCGCATTATAATATACGTATACATACGAATCAGCTGTAAATGTCAGATTATAAAAACCATCCTCCGTTGCGCGAAAACGGATATATCCATACTGAGCTGTACTGGACAAATCCTCAAGCTCTCCGGTATAGCTTCCCTGTCCATTTTCATCCAGGCTCAGGTATGGCATGGACGCAACACTCTTCATTGTAATCGGCGTCGTTATGGTTTTATCCATATAGGTAACATTTGCCTGATACGTACCAACACGCAGATACCCGGAACTGTCATAAGACGCATCCTCCGGCAGTGTCATCGTATAAGTAAAGCCGGTTGTTGAGCTGTAAGAGCCTCCGCTGATGGTCTCTTCTGTTCCATCTGTATAAGTTACCTTCAACGAAGAACCTGAGTATAAGGATGTACTCGATGTAATATTATCGAGCTTATAATAATACGTCGTGCGCGTTGGCTTGCTCACCAGCTCAATGGAACTCACTTCAGAAGATTCTTCTGCCGTCAGTGAAAGGATACTGTCCGCGTAGGCGAGCAGGATATAAGTTGTTCCTGCCTCCAACTCAGCGCCTATCGTATACTCATAGGTATAAGTATACACCCCATCCGCATAAACATAAGAGTAGTCTGTCTGGGTAACAGTTCCAATACTGGTCATACTGTCCGCATTCAACAGCCGGAAACCGGTATTCGAATGGCTGCCTGTATACGTTCCCTCAAATGTAAAGGTAAATTCACCTGACTCTGAGGATGTAACCGGAACCGCATTCCATTCCCCGCCATTCAGCGTCGCTGTGTCAAATGTATAAGGAATCTCCGTAGCTGATGAAAGGGAAGACACGGTCGGTGTTGATGTCGTTGTTCCATAATAATAATTTGTAAAGAGATAGTCCCCGGCCTCCAGATACACCACTTTAACATTCTTATAAACATACGAGCTGTCTTTATACACTCTGATGTATGTATTATACATGCTATCACTGCAGTAGTTCAATGCTGACCCGGAGTATGAATACAAATACATATTATAATAAGTGTAAGAACTGCTGCTCGTATTCTCAAACGTATAAAATCCGGATTCCTCTACTGAAACAAGCGCACACCCGAAATAATTGTTTTCATCAGTCAACGTCTCTCCGTCTACGCCCACTTCAGATACCTTATATACCAGAGCCTCATATGCCCTGTCCGCAGACGCGGAGGTGCTTGCGCTAATCACATAAGTAACACCCTCAGTCAGCGAATAGTACATGTTGTGATAATAGTAATAATAGTCCGATCCATCCGGATAGTAGCTGCTCGAACGGGAGAGTAAAATGCTTTGAGTATTTCCCTCACTATCCGCTACTGACAAGGAAGGATACGAATAATAACTTCCTTCCGTAGACGCACTGACAAGGATCGAGTACAGCCCGGACTCCGAAGCTGTAAACTTCCAGTACTTTCCATTGTTATTCAGATCGGTTCCGGTTTCCTTCACGCCTTCCGTCAGCTCATCTTCAATATCATCGGCAGTCTTTACTTCAATCGTATAGGTGGCTGTGCAGGAACCGAGGTACACCGTGATGGTATGTTCTCCGCCCGCAAGAGCGCCCGAATCGGTATAGAGGTCATCCGGCGTAGAAATTGACATATAAAGTCCATACTCAGAGGAATTTCCATAGACCAGTTCCTCCGTGCTGCCGTCTTCATAAGTAATTTCCAGTGTCAGACCACTGTAGTTCAGTGAACTGGTGACATAGGAATAGTACTCTGTCTGTGGATAAGCTGTAATCTCTATCGACGCCGGTGTTTTCACCGTCTCAAAATGGACGTAAAAGCTGCCCGTCACACTGCTGCTGAGCATTCTTGTTTTGTAATAATAGGTAACTCCGGCTGTCAGCTCATATGCAAGTCTGAAATTCAGGCTGCTGCCTCCATCATCGTTAGATGAAATATAATTCGAGGTACTTTCCTGGTACAGCTCTACATAGGTATCATACGAGCCATCCCCATCGGTCGAATAGATGACATACGTATCCGTCTCCTCCGGCGTGTATGAGAACCACTGCACATCACCCGCTTCCTCGATCTCAACCAGATGTGCATCCCCGTCCGGAGTCAGCTCAATCGCATCCTCCGGGTTACTGGAGGAACTGCTCTGCTCGAAATATACATAAAAGCTTCCAGGATAATCATCGTCCAACAAAGTGGTTTTGTAATAATAGGTCACTCCGGCAACAAGATAATACGACAGGCTAAAGTTTAACCCGGTGCCGCCATCGTCATTGCTGGTTACATAGGTATAGTCATTGTCCTGGTATAGTTGCACATACGAATCCGAATAATCTTCGCTGTAGCTGGAATAAATCACGTACGTACCGGAAGACTCCGGGGTAAAGGAAAACCATTGCGCGGTGCTTTCAGCTGTAATCTCAACCAGCACGCCATCCTGATCCACGGTCAGAGGAATTGCCGACTCCGTTGCCGATGCATTTTTTTCTACAGAAAACGTAAATGCACAATCATCCTCTTCGTCCGATGTCAGCCTTACCAGATACCATTCCCCGGCTGTCAGCGTTCTGCTTAAATAGCGTGAAAAATTATCATCGTCATCATAACTGCCGGAAAACGATGACAGATACCCACTTGAGCCATAGAGATATGCGTAACCATAGGCACTGCCATAGGAAACATTCAATGTATAGGTTCCTGACTCATCCGGTGAAAATACATAATAAGTAGAGGAATAGGAAGCAAGCGTACCACTCGCAGCCCCCGCACCATTCTCAACAGAGAGTGTCTGCTGATTTTCCTGAGAAACTTCTGTGGTCAGCTCCGCTGTCCACGTGCCTTCCTCATACGAATAGAATCTTACCCGCATGACATAGGTCTCGTCCGCATACAGATAATAAACATTTCCATAGCTGCTCACGGTAGCATCTTCACTGTCGTAAAGGATTCGGGAAGCATAGCCATCACATTCCGTGTCTATACTCACGGAAATATAATAGAATCCAGACTCCTCTACCGTAAGCGAATAATACTTTGTCTGGCTCGTCTCCCCTGTCCCGCTGAATGTATCGGTATATGCACTGTCAACGGTCAGTGCCTGGGAAATCGTCCGCTCCGCCTCGGTGACTGTGATCGTAAAAGATGCGGTGTAACCCAAATACGTTACCGTCACCCCGTATTCGCCGGCGCTCAGTTGTTCACCGTTATCATCCCATATATAGGAACTCAGGCTGATAGAAAAACCGGTGCCCTGGCTTCCGGTCGATCCATAAGAGATCGTCTCGCTCGTGCCGTCCGCATAAGAGACTGTAATCGCCAGGCCGGAATAGTCAACGCCTGTATCTTCTGTCGTATAGCTGGTCTTTGTCGGCATCTGCGCGATCGCGATCCCCGTCAGAGCCTTACCCACAGATACTTCCACGGAATAAGTGGCATCCGAATCAGAAGAATTCACCACCATGACATAGGTAGTTCCAGCCGTCACATTTACCAGATAGTTTGTATGATATCCTTCTGAATCTGAACTGCTGCTTGCAATGCTGCCTGCAGAATAAGAAACACAGCTCCCGTCAGACGCGCTGAATTCAATCAGACTCAAAAGACTTACGCTATAATATTCATAATACTCGTACCCGTCGTCTTCCTCATAAGTCTTAGAAACCCCTCGCGTAAGAGTAAAGGTCGCCACTCCGTCCTCTTCCGGCGTATAGGAATAAAAAGCCAGACCATCACCGGAGCCGGTCACAGGTTCTGAAATATTCTGCGTTTCCCATTTCTCCAGAGAAAACTGATACTCATCTCCTGCGTAGTAATAATAGCCTCTCAGCTTAATATAATAGGTTTCCCCTGCTTCCAGATTATACAGCATCCATAAAGTACCTGACTCTGAAGATATATATTGAGTGTTACTGTATAGTGAACTGACAGAAGAGCCGTCAGAATCATATACTACCGGCTCATAGTAATTCCAGTAAGATCCTGTATTCGCATAAGAGTAGTCGTATGTCGCAGCATAAAATCCACTCTCTTCTGCCGTAAATTTATAATATGCGGATTCTCCCTTATCTCCTGTGACCGTGCCGCTCTCCGGAAGACTCCCTATCTCGGTGAAGTCCTTTACCTCAATATCATAGGTGTATGTCTCTGTCATATAAGACAGCGTCATTGTCCATGTACCAGCTTTCAAAACCGTAAATCCATTGTAGGTCGTTGTCTGATAATTGCCAGACCAGTTTAAATACTTACCGGTCTTTGAACTGTAGGAAGAACCATTATAGCTCAGAGATTCCGTCGAGCCGTCCGTGTAAACAACATCCGCTGTTATACCGTAATAGAGATTTGAGTAATAATTTGAATCAATCGGATAGTAGAACACGGTCTGCCCCGGCGTGAATGTGATGGACTCGATGGCATAGTTCTCCCAGGAAACCGTCACAGTGAAGCTTCCCTGAATGTAGTCATAACACATCTGCGCCGCCAGATAGTAGGTCTCTCCTGCTGTCAGGGCATATTCCACGCTAAAGTTCCGGTTGCTGCTGGAGATGTCATCGCTCTCCGCCACTGCTTCGCCTTCCGGATCGGTATAGAGCTGCGCGTAGGTATCATAGGATCCTGACGAAGTAAAGCTGTAGGTTCCCGACTTTGACGGGGTGAACTGGAACCACTGCACCTCTCCGTCCTCGTCAATCGTCACGTCTGCCGCTTCGTCCTCAGTCAGAGCAGCGATACCGGAGTCACTCTCCGATTCAGACTCTATTTCGGTTTCCGTCTCGGATTCATCCTCGATTTCCGTCGTCAGCTCCGATTCCGCTTCGGTGGTCGTTTCCGTATCCGCCTCAGCCGTCACTTCCGTATCCGCCTCAGTATCCGTCCCTGTTGTCCCGGAGTCGGTGGCTACATCCGTCTGAATCTCCTCTAAGTCTTCTTCATCTGTAACGTCCTCAACATCCTCAATGGTAAGAATGCCCGCATTATCCTCTGCGGAGGATGACGAATCAGCAGCCGTCTCCGCCGCCTCCTCACTCACAGCAGAAGCATCCTCCGACGTATCCTGCGACACATCTTCGGATGCTTCCTCCACCGCCAGAATCTCATCTGATGTCTCTTCGATGATTTCTGCTGTTTCCGTTTCCTGAGCATACGAAACAAACGCGCCGGTGCTAAGATTGCCCGCGACCATCGATACACTCAGCAGCCCCGCCAGAAGACGACGCCATAGTCTGGATTTTTTCATAACCCATTCTCCTTTCCTTTTTTTGCATAACCGAGTTTGCTAATTTACTGTTTAATGTTACTGTTTAATATTACTGTTTAATGGTGCTGTTTAAGGTTGATGTTTAAGCTTCTTAGAACTGATTCAGGCAGCTTTAATCTGATTTGAGCTTCCCTTACATGTGCCCTGACAGATACAGAACCAGAACCGATAGATAAACCAATAGATACTTAATTTCATTTTAATCCCCTTTCCAGTATCTGTCAATCAGGCTGTTCACATATTTTTAATATTTTTCACAGCTATTTTTCACATATTTCTATCGTCTTTTGCACATTCTTCCTGTTTGTCCCACGGCATCAGCGCTCCATTCTATATCATGTCCAACGCACTAAAAACAGCCGCTTCCGAATTCCGGTATACGGCTGTTTCTGTAGTATTCTGACAATAATTTTAAAAAACAATTTACTAAAAACAGGAAACCTCGTGCGATTTCCACACAAGGTTTCCCGTTTCTAAAACTCTGCTGTATTGTAATCTTCTGCAAAACTCCTATACTACAATATTCCTCATTTTTTTACTTTGATCGACTTTGAAGCGCCTCTCGCCTTGAAGATACTCTTATAGGAGGATACCTTCGACGACGGTACCCTGAAGGTACAGGTCGACTTGATTCCCTTGAAGGCGTTCGCCTTCACACTGGATTTGGTCAGCTTCTTCGTCTTTAAGGTAACCTTCGCGAGCTTCTTGTCTCCATAGAACGCTTTCTTTCCGATGGTCTTGAGCACCGTTGATTTACTCGTGAAGCTCTTCATCGCCGTGCACTTCTGGAACGCGGACGTCCCGATGGATTTCAACGCCTTCGATGTCAGGTTTGCCTTCTTTACAGCCTTGCAGTTATAGAACGCCTTGCTTCCGATCGTTACTATGCTTGCCAGGGTAATGGCGGACTTCTTGCTGCCTATCGTCGTCAGCTTTGAGCAGTTGTAAAATGCTTTGCTGCTAATCGTTGTCAGCTTCGTCATGCCGTCCACGGATGTCAGCTTCTTGCAGCCGCTGAACGCGCTGGCGCCTATGCTTACCACCTCGGAACAGCCGCTTACGCTCTTCAGATTCGTACACTTATAGAACGCTTTCGCTTCGATGACAGTAAGGCTGCCCCCAACAGAAACCGTCTCCAGATTCGTGCAGTTCGCAAACGCGCTTTCGCCAATCGTAGTTACCTTATAGTCCACACCATTAATGGTTACCGACGCCGGAATGCTGACACTCGTCGCATTCTTTGATGCCGGGCCAGTTACCGTTACGGTATTTTCCGATGACCCTGATGTGCCGGATGCAGTCACCGTATATTCCGCCGTATCGTCTGTGTAAACCGTGCCAACCGAAGCGCCGGTGCCATCAGTGCCGTTGGTTTCAGTACCCGTTCCTACAGTTCCATCGGTACTGCCGGTTCCGGTTCCATCCGTTCCGTCGGTACCTTCGGTTCCGCTGCCTTCCGTTGTTCCGGTGCCTGTTCCGTCAGTGCCTTCGGTTCCAGTGCCGCTTCCGCTGCCTTCCGTTCCGGTGTCGCTTCCGCTGTTTTCCGTTTCTGTGCTGCTTCCGCTGTCTTCCGTTTCTGTGCTGCTTCCGCTGTCTTCCGTTTCCGCCTCTGTGATGGTAAAGGTCGAGGTTGCGGTTCCGCTGAAGTTGCCTGTAAAGGTCACCGTTATGGTCGCTGTACCGACCTCTGTGTTATTGCTGTACGAAACGGTGTAATCCGTACCCTCCGTAAAGGTCGTCGTGCCATCCGCGCTCGTCACCGTAATGGCCGGCGTCAGGGCATCACCCGTGTACGTAAGCTCCCCGATAGTCACTTCTACAGAAACATCCTCCTGGGCCAGTTCTGCCATGTCAATCACATAAGCCACCGTCACATCCGACGGAAGCTGGTAGTTTGCATTGCTAAGCGCCGTCGCTGTCGCCGTATGCGTTCCCGCGTCTGTCGCATCACCGCCGGTCACGGTCACGGTGCAGCTGTCACTGCCGATCAGATCGCCTTCGTTCACCTGCGCGGTCACATTCGAGGCCGTACCGTCATAGGTTCTGGTATCCGTGCCGCTCCATGTAAGTGAAACGGTCTTCGGACTGATCGTAAAGGTAACCGACGCCGTCGCTTCCGTAATTTCATAATTGTCATTGCCGAGTGCCGCCGTGAGCGTGTATGTTCCCGCATCCGCGCTGACCTCGTCGCCGGACAAGGTTACCGTACAGGTCTGGGCATCTGCATCCAGGATATCATCCGCGTCCGCAATTTCCGCCGCCACTTCAGGAGCACTGCCATCATAGGTTTTATCCACTGCTCCGGTCCAGGTAAGAGAAACCTCAATCGGGACAATCGTATATTCCTGTGTGGCCTCGGAAGGCAGAGCGTAGTTCTTCGCGACGTCGGCGTCATCTACATCCGCTAATGCGGTTGCCTCCGCGATGTACGTGCCGGCATTTACATTATCGCCATTGGTCACAGTCACCGTAAGAGTATCTCCATCAGCCAGACTGTCCTCAGTCACAGACGCTGTTACCTCCGACGCCTCTCCATTATAGGTTCGCGTCTCCGTGTTTGCCCATTCCAGAGCCACCGTCTTTTGCAGGATGGTATATTCCGTCGTCGGATCAGCCGGGAGTGCGTAATTGCCCGCACCGTCACCGGTCAGCTCCGCTGCGGTCGCCGTGTACGAACCAGCATTGATCTCGTTTCCGCCGCTTACGCTTACTTCACAGGTATCGCCTTCCACCAGGTTGCTAACCGTCGCCGCTACCGCCGCCGCATTTCCGTCGTAGGTCTTTTCGGTTCCTGTCCAGACCAGCTCAGCCTCGAGCTGCGCAATCGTGTAAGAGACGCTGGCCTCATCCGGCAGCTTATAATTATTATTGCTCAATGCCGCCGCGGTCGCCGTGTGCGTTCCGGCGTTCGCCTGCGTACCGCCGCTCACGGTTACGGTGCATTCATCGGCCGTTTCATCTGCCGTCACGAGATTCGTCACCGTTGCCTGTACATTAGAAGCAGTTCCGTCATAGGTTCTGGTGTCCATTCCGCTCCAGCTTAAGACGGCCTCAAGCTGTTCAATGGTGTAGGTAGTTGTTACTGCAGCCGGCAGCTGATAGTTTTCATTACTCAATTCTGTCGCCGTCGCAGTATAAGTTCCCGCGTCTGTTTCTGTGCCGTCGGTCACGGTTACCGTGCAGGTATCCTCACCCACCAGGTTATCCGCTGACACAGCAGCCGTTACAGCGGAAGCGGTTCCGTCATACGTTCTCTCGTCTGTGCCGCTCCATTCAAGGGTAACCGTCTTTTTCGCAATGGTATACTCTATACTTGATCCGGATGTATCGGCGATCTGATAGTTCCCATTCGACAATACCGCTTCTGCGGTGTAGGTTCCGGCATTTGTCTCATCGCCGCCGGTCACCGTCACGGTGCAGGTATCCACTTCATTCGTATCTTCCCGTGTCACCAGACCAGTCTCGTCTACCGCAGCGGTTACATTCACTGCTTCGCCGCTGTAGGTTAAATCCTCATAACCGCTCCAGGTAATCTCAATTGGCTTCGGCGTGATGGTATAAGTTGTCGTTGCAGCATCCGGCAGCTTGTAGTTCGCATTGTCCAGGGAAGCAGCCGTCGCAGTATGTTCACCCGCATCGATTGCATCGCCGTCCGTTACGGTCACGGTGCAGGTATCCACAGTTTCCGTATCTGTTCTCGTCACAACATTGGTTACAGTCGCAGTCACAGCGGATGCCGTTCCATCATATTCTCGTTCTTCCGTTCCGCTCCAGCCAAGGACTGCCTCAAGCTGCTCGATGGTATAATCCACGGATGCTGCGTCCTCATTACCCTCAACTGTTGTATCCGGCAAAGTGTAGTTCGCATTGTCCAGCGCGGTCGCCGTCGCAGTATAATCACCTGCGTCGATTGCGTCACCATTGTCTACAGTCACGGTGCAGGTATCCACCGTATTTGTATCTTCCCTCGTTTTCAGATTGGTCACGGCCGCCTTTACTTCAGAAGCAGTTCCGTCATAAGTTCTGGTGTCCGTTCCGCTCCAGCTCAATTCCACCGTAAGCGGCAAAATTGTGTAAGTCGCGGAAATTGTGCTTTCAATGCTGTCCGTATCCGGCAGCTGATAATTGCCGCTGTCTTCCCCGGTCAGTCCCGTTGCTGTCGCTGTCCAGGTACCTGCGTCAATTGCGTCGCAGTCCGTCACGGTTACGTTACATTCATCGCCTTCAACCAGATTGCTCACTTCAGACGTTAGCTCAGAAGCCGTTCCGTCATAGGTTCTGGTGTCCGTTCCGCTCCAGGTCAGCTCCACCGTGCGCGGAAGAATTGTGTAAGTCGTAGAACGCGCGTCTGCGCTGCTCTCCGTTTCTTCGGTTTCGGTCGAGCTCTCGCCGCTCTCCTCACTTTCTGTCGTTCCTGAATCGTCCGAGGCCGTACCTTCCTCTGTTTCATCACTGTCCGACGCATCCGTCTCAGGCAGCCGGTAATTTCCGCTGTCCGCACCAGTCAGCTCCGTTGCGGTCGCCGTCCAGGTACCCGCATCCGTCTCTGTACCGCCGCTCACAGTCACGGTGCACTCTTCTTCGACTCCGTCCACCGTCACCAGGTTCGCCACAGCCGCCTGTACATTCGAAGCAGTTCCGTCGTACTCTCGTTCTTCCGTTCCGGTCCATTCAAGTTCCACCGTTCGCTGCTCAATCGTATAGTCAATCGTCACATCCTCCGGCAGCTGGTAGTTCTCATTGCTCAGGGAGACTGCCGTCGCGGTATGGGTGCCAACTGCGGACTCCGTCCCGCCCTCGACGGTTACCTCACAGGTATCGCCGGAAATCAGGCCTGTCAGTGTTGCTGTCACATTCGATGCGAGTCCGTCGTATTCTCTGGTATCCGCTCCGCTCCAGACCAGCTCAACTGTCTTCGGCGTCACTTCAACCTCCACACGATTATATGCTGTCTGCGCCTTGTTTCCATTATCCGTTCTGGTAGAGATCACTACGCAATAGAACACATAGGTATCTCCCACCTCGCAGCCGGTCACATTCAGTTCCGCGCCGGTACCGATCTGCTTCAGATCCGCATTGTACCACACATAGGAAAGTGAGTAATTTTCCGAATTCGTCGGCGCCGTCGCTGATGCGGTAATCGCAGTATCCGTATTTCCATATTCTGCGCCTTCAATTGTATACGTAAAGTCTGTCGCCACATCCGCGCGGTACGCCTCATATTTTGCAAGCAGTTCGGATGCCGGAAGCACCTCAATCTTCAGCTCTACATCATATTCGGAAAGCGCCTCTACACATGCAGACCGGAAATAAAGGACAAAGTCCTCATAGTTCTCATACTGAGAGAGCTGTTCCCGCACCTGATCGGTAATAATATAGAACTGTTCAATGCTCTCCTCTGTCCGGAGCACCAGCGGCATCTCCGCGATATACGTCGGATCCGTCTCACCCTGCTTGTAATACATGGTCTGAACCAGCTCGCCGCCCGCGCTCATGCCCGGCAGATACATATCCTTATCGCCATCTTCTGTCGACCCGGTATTCTCCATAATCAGGTTATAGAAGAACGTCGCGTCCGTAAAGGAGTCCGGAATCTGCATCGTCACGGACAGATTCTCTGTGCCATACACCTTCAATGCACTGTCCGCCTCAAACGTTGCGCTCACCGGCACATTAAACTCGGAGAGGATACCCGAATAATCCACGCTCAGGTAATACTCACCAGCCTTGTCACCGCGCAGCAGCCACTGTACCGTCGCACTGCTTTGACCCTGAATGCTGGCGACCGAGGCCTCCTGTCCGGAATAAGTCTCACCCGATTCCAGGATCGTCAGACCCTCAACCGCTTCGCCATCTGCATCCAGTATGTTCAGTGTCATCGTATTATCCGTCAGATAGAATTCTTCGGACGAATTATTTACGATGTACAGCTTCACGTCATAGAATTCCTTCAGGAAGGAAACCGTCACCGGAATCTCCAGAATCACAACAATATCATCTGAGATAACCTGCGGCACATAGACTACACCGTCGCCGGTCAGATCGCCGCTGATTTCGCTGCCGTCATAATAGAAGGTGATTTTCGTTCCGTAGGTCAGCGTCACATCATACTCTACTACATGATAATTGTCTTCATCGCTCGCCAGGCCAAGCTCGTCAATCTCACTCCAGGAAAGATCTCTCGCCGTCACCGAAGCGGATACGAGATCCTGCTCTGTCAGTATAAAGGTATATTCCGTAGTCGTGTCAGCCTCAAGCTGAATTGTCGTCTTCGCCGGCAGATAGCCATCCAGGTAGACACCTACCGCATAGCTGCCCGGGACATCCGTGAATTCCGCCGCGCCCTTGCGGTCTGTGCTGGAAACCACCTGTGTTTCCTCTCCCATGTTAAAGTATACCGGCGCATCCGTTATCGGCATGCCGTCTTCATCAACCACATAGATTGTCGCCATACCCGCGCCGTTCAGGTTTACTACACGGATGGTAAAGGTCTCCGTATCCGACAGATCTTCTGAATCAGTCACCGTCACGGTCACCGTATAGGTAGCTTCCTCCGTCTCATCGTCAAGCGTATAGGTATGTGTAAATACTGCGTTCTCCGCACTTTCGGCAGAATCAGACTCGCTGTCATCCCCATAATTGATCTCATAAGAGACAATCGCGTCCTGATCATCCGTGCATCCGGACAGATCAAACGTACCCTCCTGCCCGGAATACATGACTGCCGAATACTCCATCACAATTTCCGGCGCCAGATTGATATATTCCGTGGAAGCATCATGCTCATAGCTTCTGCTGTTTCCGCGCTTATCATTGACCGTAATCTTGTACGTGTAATCCGTTACCACACTGCTGTCTACTGTCCGGTCGCTGCAGCTATAATCGTCCTCATTGCTGTAAGCAGTTACCGTACCAATGTACTGATAGGTACTGTCATCCGCATCCTTCGCCTTGCGGTAAACACCGTAGCTCGCGGTATCGTCCTCAGCGCCTTCAGCAACCAGCTTCTTCCAGGACAGATCGATTGCCTGGGTGTCCTGATTATAAACTCCCGCAAGATCCGAAATCTGCGGCGCCTCCTTATCTACCGTATAGGTAAGTGTCATCGGGTCACTTTCTGCCCCGCCTTTATCCACAGCGGTAAGCTGTACATAGATCGTATCGCCGTTCTCAAACTCATCCAGAGGAATGACTGCAGAAACCACAGCGCTGCTGCTGCCATCCTCATTCACACACTTCAACAGCGTGTATTCTCCGTCCAAAGATGCGGCGTATTCCACATTTACATAATCAATCCCATAGGTATCGCTCGCGTAAACCCAGAGTGTGTGCGAGGCCGGACCAAAGATACTGCCATCCGCCGGATATACTGAATCAATAGACGGTGCTTCTGTATCAACCACAGCTGTACAGGTGTCCGTGTAGCCGCCGTCATTCGTCGTCACAGTAATCACAGCGACGCCCTCCGCCACCGCGGTTACTTTACCAGTCTCATCTACCACAGCAACCGAGGTATCACTGCTGCTCCAGGTCACGGAGACATCATCCGCATCAACCGGCAGCACTGTGGCCGTCAGCGTCTGCGTCTCCTCCAGCTCGCCAAATACGATCTCATCCTCAGAAATCGTTACTCCGGTTACCGCTGTATACTTCGAGGTATCGTGCATACGGATACCGGTATTCGCTGCATCCTCCGAAGAAGTATTCTCCAGGCGGATGATATAAGTCGTATCCGCAGTCAGAACCGCCGTCAGACTCATACCATCGCTGTCCGCAGCTTCGACGGCTGTATATTCTCCGCTGTCCTCATCATAAGCATAGATGCTGATAATCAGTGTCGTCTCACTGTTGGTCGAGAACACATAGGTTCCATCTTCCGTCGGTGTAAACACGTAGAATTCAGACGTATCCGCCGGAATCTCTACAGAGATCGTCTCCTCCGCTGTCAGCGACGCGGCATCCTCGATATCAAAGGAGCGGATCTCGATCTCGAACGAAACAGATGCTTCTGAAAATTCCGCGCTGACGGTATACGTGCCCGCCACATAAGTCCCATCCTCATCCACTTCTACCGCAGAGGTATCAAGCGTGATCACATTGCCATACTTGCTCTTCTCACCGTAAGAAATCTGCTCCGTCGTACCATTTGTATAAGTGACAAGAAGCTCAAGGCCGGTACCGTCAATCTCATCAAACGGCGAATAATAAATCAGCTGATCCGGCTCCTGTACCAGCGTCAGGCTCTTCACATCCGATTCCTTCGTCGCGTACAGGGTATAATCCTGTTTCTCTTCGCTCTTGCTTGTAAGGGTAACCAGATAGATATTACCGCCCGTCAGCCGCACCAGATAATATCTGCGGCTTGTATCCGCAGTTCCGGTCTGCAGGGTCAGACCATTATAGCTGTTGTCGTAAACCTTCAGAGACACCGTCGAATCCGCATCCAGAATAAAGCGGTAATAGCCGGTGCTCTCCGCACTTAACTGGAAGTAACCGGTATCTTCCGCGGCAAGCGTTCCTGCCTCGACGCCATCCTTCAGGTCATAGAGTGCTGTCAGAGAAGCCGCATAGCTTCCAGCCACCCGTTCGCCATCCTGCTCCAGATGTCCCTTCAGATAATACGTTTTTCCAGCCAGCAGATATACAAGCGTCTGACTTGTGCCCGCGTCGCCATCTGTTTCAGACATATGCATGGACACATCCGAATAGGACGAATTCAGGATTGAATCAATAACCGGAGTCACGCCTTCGTCCGCTGTCAGTCCCACCTGATAGTATCCGGTGGTATCCGGTACCAGCTTCGCATAGATGGATTCATTCGCGGAAGCAAGCTCCCCGCTCAGGTCCGTCAGATCGCTGATATCATTTACCGTAATCTCATAGGAAGCCGTTCCATTCATAAAGGAAACATTAATCGTTTTTGTTCCCGCTTCGCCAATTGACATATCGCCGTCATCATTTCCGGACAGCTGCGTCTCAATCAGCAGGTGCGTCTTTTCACTGCGCTCACCAGCAAGGATCGTCTCCGTCACGGTCTCCGCTTCCGTTTCTGCAGATTCCTCTGAGTCATCTGAAGCAGCTGACGCAGTTCCCTCCTCGGATCCGCTGCTCTCGTCGCTTTCCTCACTTTCATAGGTAACAATAATCTCCAGACCATCCGTCGAGTAGACACTGTCAACACCTGTATAATAAACAGTCTGCGGAGTCTGTGAGATCTCTACCGAAGCCACAGCCGGAAGCAGCTCACTCACACAGGTCACATTAATCGAATACGAAGCCGAATTGCCAATCCGCAGGCAGTACTCCTCGCCCTCTGTGAGCGAGTAAATCTTCACCTGATTATAAACTGCGTCTTCCAGATAAGCGTCGCCATACTCATAGGACAGTGACGTCATATAGGTCGCCTCATACATACCCAGCGTAGGATATGTACTTGTTGAACTTGCCGTAAACATATAGTAACCGGTCGTTTCAGCCGTAAATTTATAATACTGATTACCGCCTGACGAAATGGTTACACTTATGTCATCCGGCAGCTCCGACATTTCCTGAAGCGAATACGCATAAATAGGCACCTCTACCGTCGCATCCCCACATTTGAAGGTAACCATATAGGAACCTTCCACAATAAGGTTATCTTCATCATAGTTCCAGGATGGTTCAGTATAACTCAAAGAATAATTATGCGTGTTTTTCGTCACGCCGGAATAGGAACCCAGCGTGAATCCATACGTCATTTCCTCGCTTGTTCCATCCGAATACGTAATAAGGAAGCGCAGATCTGCAAAATTCTCATACAGACTGCTGGTATTCAGCGTGTTGCAATAAATATCTTCTTCTGTCAACAGTTCTATGGATTCCGGTGTCGCGGCTTCTACAATCGTAACACCCAATGTACCAGTGTAATTCGACAGTCTAAAGTAGTAGGTTGTACCCGCCGTCATGGATACTGACATTAACAGGTTTTTATGATTATAGCTGCCATAATAATACCCGTAATGGCTGCTGTAAGTAGACAGATACGTATACTGTGTGTAGGTGGTCGCGTCAGGAGAAGTATAGCGATACATAACTGGCCGCATACTTGTGGTCGCGCTTTGTGTCGACAGATAGTAGGTGCCATCTTCCTCCGGTGTGAATGAGAACCAGCTCGACGCGCTCGTTGACGCATTGGTCGCCTCCGCCTGAACGCCGCATTCCAGCGCCTCAATCGACTGATCCGCATCCAGGTTCACACTCAGCGTAAACGCATCATCCGCGTCACTGCTGCTTGTGTAATAATAATAGCGAATGTAGCACGACTGTCCCTTCTTCACATATATAGAAGTATCCTGCATCCGCAGTGTATCCGACGTAGACGATGTCGTCGAGTACGACATACTGTTGTACGACAGATTGTAAATATTGCTGTAGTACAAAGATACCGCTGTACTGGACGACAGCGTCAGGTTATAGAAGCCATCCTCCGTAGACCGGAAACGCAGATACCCGTAATGCGTTTTCGAGCTTAAATCCGTCAGCTCACCGCTATAGCTTCCCTCTCCATTCTCGTCCAGCGTAATTGAAGGCATCGAAGTCACTGTCTTCACCGAAATCGGCAGCGTGATAGTCTTATCAATATAAGTGACATTCGCATAGTAGGTTCCTACGCCCAGATAGCCTGTGCTGTCATAAACGGTATCTTCCGGCAATGTGATGTAAAAATACTGCGAGGTCTTTGAACTGCGGGAACCATACGTAAGAGTTTCCTGCGTCCCATCGGTATAGGTCACCGTCAGCTGCGACCCGGTTCCCAGTGTTGTGCTCGATGATACAAAATCCAGCTTCTCATAGAAGACCGTCTGGTATGGCTTCGTCACCAGCTCGATGGATTCCACAATCGAGTCTTCCTTCACCGTAAGAGAAACCAGCCCCCTGCCATACGTCGTCAGCAGATAGCTCTCTCCCTCTTCCAGATCGACCGTAAAGGTCTTGGCATAAACAGTTTCGGAGTCTTCCGTTGTCGAAGTAAACGAAGCCGACACACCGGAAATGGTACTCAGCGTCTGTGCATCCCTCAAGGTGATCGTCGGAGTACTATAGGAACTCTCCAGGCGCACCAGATAAGACGCCGTCTCCGAAGCCGTAATCAGACTGGTCTCATATTGGTAAACATCAACCGTTTCCAGCTCAAACTCAGCCGCCGGCACCTCATATGCTTCCATAAGGTCTACAGATAACGACAATACGTCCTTCGCATAGGTGAGCAACAGACAGCTTTCCCCTTCCTCAAGATACACATTGAGTTTCCGGTTATAAATGGTTCCAGAATCATCCGATTGCGAATCTGCATTATTTACGGTCGAAACAGAACTCATACTCTCTGCATCATACAAATAAACATAGGGGGTATCGGACGAGCTTTGCATCCAAATAGCATAATCCCCAGTCTCCGAAGCCGTGATTAGATACGCTTCATATAAATACTCTGAGCTTTCTGTCACTTCAAATTCCGCACCCGGCACGGAAACGGACTGCATGGTAGTAACTGACAATTCAATCTCATTCAGACTGCTGTATGTCGTATATAGCAGGTACTGCCCCGGCTCCATATACGCGCAATTCCCAAAGTGGTATCCATCCACAGTGTTGCCGTACATATGCGTAGCGTATGAACCTTCCTCAGAAAGACGGATGATACCCCAGTGAGAAATCGAACTGATATCGGATACCGAAACAATCTCATATACCCCCGCTTCTTCTACTGTAAAAAGCGCATTCACTCTCGGGCTCTCAACAGCTGAGACAGAAGCGCCATCCGCTGAAATCTCCGCGATTTTCTCTGCCTGTACCCGATAACTGTAGCCAGCAGAAGAATACACATATCCGACAATTGTGTAAGTAACATTTGCGGCCATCTCATATACATAATCTCTCGTATACCAGCTGGATGTATCCTTATAATAGTAGTCATAATAATATGCCGCACTGAGGGCATTCCCTTCTTCATCCGCGACACTTACATAAGAATTGTAACCATAGCTGCTACACAGGGAAACTGTATAATAGCCATCCGTCTCCGGTGTAAACAGCCAGCAGCTCTTTTGCGAAGAAAGTCCGCTCCCCTCTTTTACTACTCCATCCTCCAGAACATCTGTCACATCATCTGCCGTCTCCACGACCTGAACCGTATATTCTGCAGAAAATCCGGCAAACGACACGGTGATGGTATGCTCACCGGACGCCAGAAGCCCCGTCTCCTCATCGTAAAGATCTTCCGGTTCCGTGATCTCGATCGACCGACCGTTAGAAGAGCTGCCATAGGCCAGCGTCTCCACTGTTCCATCCGCATAGGTAATATCCAGAGCCAGTCCCGTATAAACCAGACTGCTATTGCTCAGAAAAGCATAGTAGTCCTGTCTCGGATAGCTGCTGATTACGATGGATTCCACGTCCAGGACATTCTCAAACTGAACTGTAAAGCTTCCCGTTATCGAACTCGACAAAAACTTGGTACGATAATAATAAGTGGTTCCGCCCTGAAGCAGATATTGTAAGCTAAAATTAGTGCTGTCCCCGCTGTCATCATCGGAAGAAATATAGGACGTAACCTCTCCTTCGTACAGATACACATACGTATCATAATCCCCGGAAGAGGAAATCACATATACTCCCGTCTCCTCCGGCGTGTAGGAGAACCAGTAAGAATCGCCCGCCGAGTCAATAGCTACCTCGTACTCCCCGCCATCCTCCAGCACAGTCATGCTGGTCGGAGAAACAGTAAGTGAAAAACTCCCCGTGCTGCTACTGCTGGTAAAATATACCTTATAGTAATAGGTGTTTCCTCCCTCCAGCATCCAGTACAGAGAGGAACCCGATGCATACGTAATCTGACTCAGGCTGCTGTCATAGAGATAGACATACATCGAACTGCCGTCCTCCGCAGCCGCAGATGCCTGATATACATTTGTCGCCGAAGGAGTAAACGCAAACCAGCGGTATTCATTCGCCGTATCAATCGACGCCTCATATTCGCTGCCGCTCTCTATTTCCGAAGCTTCCGTCAGCCGTACGGAAATGTCACCCACATAGGTACTGCTGCTATAGTAGAACTTCGTCATAAAGTAGTAGGTCACACCGCTCTCCAGACGATAACTCAGACTGCTGCCAGAGCTGTATGTAATCTGGCTGTACCCATTTCCGGAATCATTTGCCTTGTACAGATAAACATACGTCGAATAACCATCCTCCGACGTCGAGTACATCGTATAGACATTCGTGGATTCCGGTGTAAAGGAAAACCAGCGAAAATCTCCCGCCGTTTCAATGGAGGTCTCATATACGCTTTCTTCTTCCATCTCTGTCGCTTTCACAATGCGTACAGAATAATCTCCTGTGTAACTGCTGCTGGAGAAATAAGTCCTGTAATAATACGTAACCCCCTTCTCAAGAAGGTAGCTCATCCTTCCCGCATTGCTATAAGTAAGCTGACTGTAACCCGAGGTGGACTCATTTCTCTTATACAGATAGGAGTACATGGTATATCCGTCGTCCGAGGTTGTATACAGCGTATAGACATTCGTCTGGGCAGGTGTAAAGGAAAACCAGCGATCATCTCCCGCCGTACCAATGGAAGTCTCATATT
>JAJQDT010000072.1:55638-59951 GCA_021202075.1 Lachnospiraceae bacterium
GGTGTAAAGGAAAACCAGCGATCATCTCCCGCCGTACCAATGGAAGTCTCATATTCCTCTGTTTCTTCTATCTCCTCTGCTTCCGTCAGCCGGACAGAAAAATCTCCTGTATAACTGCTGCTCGAGAAATAGACCTGATAATAGTAGGTCACATCCTTTTCCAATATATAAAATGTCTTGCCCGAGCTGCCTGTAAGAGAACTATATCCCTGGCTGCTATTGGTCTCGTCCTCCATATATAAATACGCATACATCGTGTAGCCATCATCCGATGCTACATACAGAGTATAAACATCCGTCTTATCAGGTGTAAATGAAAACCAGCGATAATCCAGCGCTGCACTAATAGAGCCTTCCACCTCACCAGACGTATCCACGGCTGTGGTGCCTGTAAAGCTTACGGAAATCGTACCTGTATAGACGGAACTAGACGAATAATAGTACCTTACCATATAATAGTAAGTCGTCCCTGCTTCCAGCCGGTAAGAGAGATTAACTGTGCTTCCATAATCATATGTGATGCGATTCGATGTATCTCCCAGTTCATACAAAAAAACATACACAGAATATCCATTTGCTGATTTTGCATGGAAATTGTATACACCAGTTGTCTCCGGGGTGAACGTAAACCATCTGGACGCTCCGCTGGAATTGATGGATGTATCAAAGGAGCCACCTGCCGTAAGCTCATCCACTTTGCTGATACGCACAGATATATCACCGGTATAGCTGCTGCTGTAAAACGAAGTTTTAAAGTGATAGGTCGTTCCTGCTTCCAGCTCATACGTCAGATAGCCGATAGAGCTCGATGTCAGCGCACCTGAAGTAGACCCCTGATACAGGTAGATATAGGATGTGTACCCTGTCTCACCAGCATCCTCTGCATAAATTGTATACAGTCCCGTCGTCTCCGGAGTATAGGAAAACCATCCCGCCTGACTTGTGCTGCTGATTGAAACCGAATAGGTCTCATCTAACTCGGCACTCACCATATCCGTCTGGCAGATGGTAATCGTATTTTCATCTGCATAGACATAAGTATAGAGTAAGTACCACTGGCCGCCGCTCAGACGATAGGTGGTGTAGCTCCCATTTTCATCTGTTCCGTGTTCCGTATAGTTCCGCGAACCGCCTTCTCCATAAACCGTTGTATAATAATAGCCTCGCGGTGTATAAATGGTATAGCTGTCCGTAGTCTCTGCGTAAAACGCCAGATACTGATAGCCACTGGATTCAGATGTAATGGTCAGGGTTCCAACGCCATCTTCTATCTCAACAGCCTGAATGTCTGCTTCGGCTGCTGTCACCGTTGACGTATAGCTTGCCATCTTCAGACTCGTACTATACCGAACCACTATCGCATAGCTTTCTCCTGAGTTCAAATAGCTGTATGTACCACTATGATACACTCTGGACCAGTCGCTGTCATAGACATACACCGTAGCGCTGTACTGACCAATATAAGTATAGCTTCCAAAATCAACACTGCCAGTGATCCCCGTGAAGGTATAAAACCCAGACTCTGACGGGGTAAACTGATAGCAGACCAGATTCCCCTCATTATCAAATTCTTTTACCTGTGCCTCATCCATCGTCAGTTCGGTCAGGGAACTGATCTCCGGTTCAGTCAGAGTATACGTATAGCTGGTACTGAAATTCAGGTATTTGACCGTCACGGTATAATCCCCGGCGGACGGCAACATCCCGCTCGTTGAAATCGAATGACTCACCGTAAAGGAAACACCTGCGCTGCTCGCATCTCCATAAGCAACTGCCTCACTCGTTCCATCTTCATAGTTAATCTGAAGCTCCAGCCCCGTATAATCCATGGAAGGATACTCGGTAATCGGTGCGCTTGTCACATCCGGGAGTTCACTGATCTCAATGCCGGAAACCGCCTTGCCAAGGGCGGAAACACCCAATGTATACTCCGCGCCATCCGTATAAGAAACCACTTTAACAACATAGGCCGCGTTTTCCGCCATGTTCACATAGTCGTCCACGTGGTATCCGCCTACGTCCTCAGAATTCGAACTTCCGTTCACGGAAACAGATGTAATGGATGAGGATGTCAGCTTATAGATACCATAAATAGACACACTGGGATATTCACCGTCCTCATCCGCCTGAGTGGTCAGCTGAATATCGGCCAGAGTCGCATCCTCTGTATTTACAAGATAATAGGAGATATCACCAGAATCCCCGCTGCCATCGGCCACCGTATCCAGTTCCAGAGCAGATACATTGCTGTTCACATCCAGCTGCCAGTCGGACGAATCCGACGTTCCAGCCATATAGACATAATAGGTCTCCCCCGCGGTCAATAACTGGGTCAGATACTGATAATTATAAGTGTATTCGCCCGATGCATTATACTGATAAGAGGAAACAGTGTTAATATTTGTTCCACTCGCACTGCAAACGCCCATACTGTAAGCACTATTCGAATACCGAAGCGCAAACGCAAGAGGATCTGTATCCTCCGCTGTAAAGGAGTAGATATGGAAACCTTCCCCTGTCTCACTCTGTGAATCAGAGAGTGAAACAGGCTGAGTCAGATAAACCCGGTAGCTATAAGCAGTACTGTAATAGCTTCCGGACCATTTGACATAATACTCCTCACCGGCCTCCAGGCTATAAACATTTGTGCGCCATGAGCCTGATGAATATTTTGTAAATGAGGCAAACACACTGCTGCCATCTGCATCATACAATGAAAGATAATTATAATAGGTCAGCCAATAATAATCACTCGAAAAATACGTCACGGCATAGTTTCCGTCTGTCTCTGCTGTGAAACGATAATATCCCGGATAACCGCCGTTTCCTTCCACAGCTTCTTCCGAGAGTTCCGGCATCGCATCTGTATCAAAAACAGAAAACGGCTGTGTATAGGTGTCATCCATGTAGGTGATGACCAGTTCATAATCATCTCCGACCGGCAGAGAAGACGTCGTGTAGGTACTTCCATCCTTTGAAAGCTTCAGATACATATACTTTCCGGTCAGGGATCTGTAAGCGCTGCCTCCCATGCTCACCGTAGCGGAATCGGTCGTTCCGTCCGTGTAAACGATGTCCACCGTCGCGCTGATGCTGGTTCTGGTATCAAACATACTGTAATAATCGCGCACCGGTGTGATGGTCAGAGTTTCCACATCATAATTTGACCACGAAACGCTGACGGAAAAGCTGCCCGTGATGTAGCTGTAGCACATCTGCGCTTTCAGGTAATAGGTCACGCCCGGGGTCAGTCCATATTCGATACTGAAGTTCCGGTCGGTGGAGGAGATATCATCGCCTGTAGCGACCGCTTCCCCATCCGGATCGGTATAAAGATAACCGACCGTATCACTGATACCGGTGGATGTGAAGGTATACTTGCCGGGAGTCTTCGGCGTGAAGCGGAACCACACCTCGCCGCCATCCTCGTCAATGCTCACTTCCACGGCCTCATCCTCGGTCAGATAAATCCGGCCAGACTCATCGACCGTGCCCGCCACGACTTCCGTCTCAGTCTCGGTCTCAGTCTCGGTTTCCGTCTCGGATTCATCCTCGATTTCCGTCGTCAGCTCCGATTCCGCTTCAGTGGTCGTTTCCGTCTCCGCCTCAGTATCCGTCCCTGTTGTCCCGGAGTCGGTGGCTACATCCGTCTGAATCTCCTCTAAGTCTTCTTCATCTGTAACGTCCTCAACATCCTCAATGGTAAGAATGCCCGCATTATCCTCTGCGGAGGATGACGAATCAGCAGCCGTCTCCGCCGCCTCCTCACTCACAGCAGAAGCATCCTCCGACGTATCCTGCGACACATCTTCGGATGCTTCCTCCACCGCCAGAATCTCATCCGACGTCTCTTCAATGATTTCTGCTGTTTCTGTTTCCTGAGCGTACGAAACAAACGCGCCGGTGCTGAGATTGCCCGCGACCATCGATACACTCAGCAGCCCCGCCAGAAGGCGGCGCCATAGTCTGGATTTTTTCATAACCCAATTCTCCTTTTCTTTTTTTGCGTAACCGAATTTACTAATTTACTGTTTAAGGTTACTGTTTAATGTTACTCTTTAAGGTTGCTATTTAAGCTTCTTAGAACTGTTTGGACAGTTTTAATCTGATTTGAGTTTCCCTTACAGGTACCCTGACAAATACAGAACCGATAGATAAACCAATAGATCTTACCAATAGATACTTAATTCCATTTTAATTCCCCTTCCAGTATCTGTCAATCAGTTTTTTCACATATTTTTCACATATTTGTATTCTCTGTTACTATTCACGGGGTGGGGATGAAGGAAGACTAAGATTTTGAACTTTTGTGA
>JAJQDT010000102.1 GCA_021202075.1 Lachnospiraceae bacterium
GTACATAATCACATGGCAGATTGAATGCCGGAGTCATTTTTGCACTGCCGGTTTCAGCTTCGCCCCAACGCGAAGCGTTTTTTAATGGGGCGAAGCGGCGCTGATCGTCCAGTGGACGATCGTTTAGCGCCGACCGGAGCGGAAGCGGAGACTTTGCCGCCGCACGGATGTGCGGGGGCGTTTCCATATCCTCATGCCCCTGCTTTTCCATCAGCTCTGCGCAGGCTGCGCGAAGCTGAACACCCGCGTAGGTGTGAATGGCATTATCTATACAGCCGTGGTTGGGGTTAAAGCACCCCAGCATCTGAGAATTGGCTGCGTTGACAATCGCTCCGCAGCGAAGTGTGGTGATGTCCCCCTGCCAGAGATAAATCCCCTCCTGCACCGGCGTCAGATCTGCAAAATCCGTGATGCCTTTGCGCCGGGTTTCTTCCTGTAAATAAGCGTTCTGTATTTCCATGAACTGATCACTGACCACTTTAGGCATCCGCACGTTGAACAGTGCCCGCAGGAGCTGTTTCTGCTGCTGTTCGTCAGATGGAATTTCCATATCCCGGTATTGCGCTTTCTCTGAAAGAAGCGCCCTGATCAAATATATTCTGCGTTCGTCCTGGGTCATGATTATCCTCTCTTTTCGATGGTCTGTTTCGGGCAGATTTCCATGCAGCGCCCGCAGTGCAGGCAGCGGTTCTGGTCGATGACCACCGGCTTCACAGAAATGTCAATGCACTTCTGGGGACAGACAGAGTAGCACAGCTTGCAGCCGATGCAGGCGCTGCCCACGAAATAGCCGCTCACCACGGACTCCGGCTGACCGATTACAATGCTGTCCCTTGTCACATGTGCCGGATTGCTGATGTCAAAGTATTCGCCGCTCGCCTCATACAACCGGAATACCTCCAGCGCAGTGCGGGTGTTATCAGGATATATCTTCTGCATATAAGGATTCTTTTCAAAAATCTCATCCAGCTTTTCGCTTCCGATGTTCTGAATCTTTCCTCTCAGAGATACGCTCTTTTTGTCCTTCGTAGCGGAGAGTGCAATGTATTTCTGTTCCATCAGCTGCGTATAAAAGGCTTTGCCCTTCGCAGTCAGGAAGTATACGCCTTTTTATCCCACAGCATCACATGTCCGTACTCGCGCAGCGAGTATGGACGCAGGCCGCGCCTTGCGCGAAGCGCAACTTTCATGCGCGGCTTTCCTTATTTTCAATGGTACGGGTCTGGGGATGTCCATCCGAGCCGATGGTAGCGATGGTAGTGGAATGAATGTCTTCCACCAGCATTTGCAGATATTTTTCTGATTCCATATCATCCCCGCCTCACGATTGCCTTTACCGGGCAGTTTTCAAAACAGTTGCCGCAGTGAAGACAATGTTCCTGATGGATCACGCTCGGTTTGCCCTTTTCGATTGCTTTTTGCGGACATACCTTCACGCATTTTCCACAACCTATACAGGCATCCGTGATGCAGTATCCCTTCGGGTGGATTGTTCCCTTCCCAATCGTATAACTCTCCCTGAAAATCGGACTGACGCCGAGATTGAAGTATTCGATTTCAGCATCCCGTATTTCAAAAACGATACCAATTTTTCTTGTATCACCTGGATAAACATTGGCAAGATAGGGCTGCTCGGTAAAGATGAGGTCAATCCATTTTTGCCGTTCTTCCTGTGGGACGGGAATCGCCTTTGCGGAAAGTCGGATCATTTCCTTGTAGCGGGTGTATCCATGCACCTGAACGCGTCCGTCGGATAACAATTCCCGGCAGAAGTTCTTTCCCCTCGCCGTAAAAAAGTACATTGCGTCAGGCTCATAGTGAATTGCGCTGATATTTCTGATTTGCGGATTTCCATCAGAATCCACGGTTGCAAATGCCAGTACACCAACATACTGCAATTTCTTCAAACAGGTTTGTGCATCCATAAATAACCTCCCATCTAGAACCTTAATATACGGTCATTTTTGCGTGGCTTTCCTGTGGGGTGAGGGTCACCCTCACGGGGATATCCGAGCAGCAACTGCATGACCGCATAGTAATCCGTGCGGATGTTCCATTTTTTCAGGATTTCCTGCCCGTATGGGTCAGCAAACGCCGGCCAGCCCTGCCCAAGATAGCAGGAACCGATTCCCAGAGAATCCGCTGCCAGCATCATATTTTCAGCGGCTACCGCACAATCCTCCGCGGAAAAGAGGAAGTTCTTCGGCGCAAACATGGTAATGACCGTGGGCGCATCATAAAAAGCGTTTTTGATATTCGGGTCGTCCGCGATACTGGGCTGCTCTTTTGAAACATAGCTTGAGGCAGTCGCCATATGCGGATTTGAGTTAGCCCGCTTGATACGCCCCAGCCGTTCGTTGACCTCTTTGTCCTGGCAGACGACAAGAATCACTCCCTGCTTTCCTCCGGCACTGGGGGCATACAATCCTGCTTGTAGGATTTCCTGTAATGCTTCCTCTTCAATCTGCCTTGTGTCAAAGCGTCGGATCGATCTGCGGTGCATAATCGTTTCCATCAGTTCACCCATTTTTATACGGCCTCCTTTTTCGATATTTCATGCCAACACTGCGGATCTGCGGCATAGAAATTTCCGTCCTTCCCACTGGCTACAGCGGGACAGCCACGGCAGAATGCCAGCAGCTCACATTTGGAGCATTTCTCAAACTTCGTGTAATCTCTATAATTCTCCATCTCGCATACCCAGACATCTGCCAGACGGTCATCGAATACATTGCCGACCTTGCTGTTCTGGACACGACGGCAGGCGTACACATCCCCGGTGGGCAGAATGGTCAGGTGGCAGTTGCCGCAGTTGCAGCCTCCGTAAATCATCCCTTCTTCCACGATTTCGGGGATTTTGAATGTACCCGTCTCGTATTCGTAGAGCGTCCAGAGATGATCCTTTTTATTGAAGTAGGTCTGACATCCGGCAGCTTCATGCTCTTTGAATTTCCTGTCGCAGTCTGCCAGCAGTTTTCGATAGCGGAGCGGTTCGATGCCGGTATCCTTTTCCTCCGATGTGGGGCAGTATCGGGCAAAGGCGAACACATTCGCCCCGGCTGCGACCACAGCGTCAATGATGTCAGGTATTTCATCAATGTTTGTGCCGGAAACAGTGGTCATGATCACGCTGCGAATGCCCGCCCGGTTGATGCAGCCGATCTTTTCCAGCGTAATGTCAAAGGAGCCGGGCTTGCGGAACCAGTCGTGCGTTTCCCGCATTCCGTCAATGGAGAGCTGGTACTTCTGGCAGCCGTACTCCTGCAGACGGCGGCACACATCATCCGTCAGATGAAATGGATTGCCGAGAATGGTAAAGGGGATGCCATGCTCTTTCATCAGCCCCAGCAGCTTCCAGAAGTCCGGGTGAAGGATGGGATCGCCGCCGGTGATATAAAAATATGGCAGACGATGATACACCTCGCAGAAGTCCAGACAGTTGTAAAACGTGTCCTGCATCTGCTCCCAGTTCATAGCGTCCAGCTTTTTGCAGACGTTTTCGGAAAAAATGTAGCAGTGCTTGCACCGCTGATCACACTCGTCTGTAATATGCCATTGAAAAGAAAAATACTGTTTCATAAAGCATGGTCTCCTTTGGGTTTATATCGTAAAATCCGTTGAACGGATAATATTTCGTGGGTGCCCGATGAACCGATATTTGTTATATGGCTACCGGTTCATCAGGCGATGAGTTTGCGGACAGAATTACTTGTCACCGGCACCGCAAGCGGAGCCGCAGGCCGCAGGCGTCTCAGCAGGCTTGTCAGCCGCACCGCAGGCAGAACCGCAGGCCGCAGGTGTCTCAGCAGGCTTGTCAGCCGCACCACAGGAAGCAGCAGATGTCTCGTTCTTCCATCCAGACAGATTAGAAAGTGCCATTGTTGTTTACCTCCGAATTTATATTCAGGAGCTGTCTTGCTCTCTGTAATCATGATTATACTTAAGCGTTTTTGGGCAAACAAGTACGCACCTTTTTATTACATAGTCACAAAAAAGTGACCTTTGGGGTTTCCGGGAGTTTTCCAATAGAAACTTCATATTTTCTATTGATTTTGATGGCATGTTGCATTATAATTCGAGTGTAATACTCGAATTTAATGTTAGAAGAAAATAGAATGCGGGGTGCTTTTATGAAGACAAAAGACGAGCTTCCGGCTTGTCCGGTGGCAACGACGGTTGAATTGATAGGAAGTAAATGGAAGCTGCTGATATTGCGAAACCTGCGTTCCCGTCCCTGGCGGTTTAATGAACTGCGGCGCGATTTGGAGGGAATCAGTCAGAAGGTATTGACAGACAGCCTGCGGTCTATGGAAGATGATGGGATTGTGATTCGTACTGTTTATGCTGAGGTTCCGCCGAGAGTAGAGTATTCTCTCAGTGAATTGGGGAAGTCAATGAACCCCATCCTTGACGCTATGGAGGCGTGGGGGACAGCTTATAAGGAAAGTCTTGAAAAGGGTTGTTAAATAATAGTGTGGCCTGACGGTTTTTGAAAATTCCGACAGGCCTTATTTTTTGTTCTTGTTTTGGCCAAACAGCCTACTTCTTTCCTTTCAGAATCAGGAGACGCTGTCTCACTTTTTCTGGAGGATGATGTGGCATGAAGGTGACAATAGAGGAACTGAAACGGCTGGAAGGGATGGATGTCCGCAGACTCCGCAGGGAGGATCTGGATCATGCCGGGGAGATTGCGGTTGACCGGACGAAGCCGGCGGACAGGCGGATGGCTGAATTTTTGGAAAAAACGAAGAATCCATATGCGGAGAATGTGGGGGATTATGTCCTGATGGCAAGCTTTTCCAAAGGCGAGACGATGACGCTGGAGGACCGTCTGGTGCAGCTGGCGAAGAAGATGACGCGGATCCCACTATAAATGATGTACATAGTGGTTTCTGCGGCGGGTATGGTATTCTTGGGGCAGGCTGAATCAGCGCTTTTGATTATGCTGGTTCGCTATCCCGTAGGACGGATGGTTAACCAATATGGTCAGGAGGTCGGATTTATATGAAGGGAAAGGAATTTTACAACACTGCCGTGTACCTGCGCCTGTCAAGGGATGATGGGGATGAGGGAAAGGCGGAGAGCAACAGCATAACGTCCCAGCGGGATTTGCTGCGGAGTTTCATCCGGAAGCATGACGACATGGAGATCTATGATTTCTATGTAGATGACGGCTGGTCCGGCGCAAATTTTGACCGGCCGGGTTATAAGCGGATGATGGAGGATGTGAAGGCTGGGAAGGTTGACTGCGTGATCGTGAAGGACCTTTCCAGGCTGGGAAGGGATTACATTGAGGCCGGGCGTCTGATCCAGAAGACGTTCCCGGCTTATGGTGTCCGGTTTATTGCAGTCAATGACAATTATGATTCGCTGACGGCGGATTTTAACGAGGAAGCGCTGGTGCTTCCGGTGAAGAATTTCATCAATGATTCCTACTGCAGGGATATTTCCTCAAAGGTGAAGAGCCACCAGAAGATCAAGCGGGAGAAGGGGCAGTTCATCGGAGCCTTTGCGGTCTACGGATATGTGAAGGATCCGGAGAATAAGAACCGGCTTGTGATGGATAAGTATGCCGCCGGGATTGTGCAGAGCATTTTTGACTGGAAGCTGGAGGGCTACAGTTTTGAAGCGATTGCGGACCGGCTGAACGGGCTGGGAATCCTGTCGCCGATGGAGTATAAGCGGTCGAACGGGGAGAAATTCAGCACCGGGTTCCATACGGGCATCCGGACGAAGTGGTCTGCGGTGGCAGTAAAGCGGATTTTGACGAATGAAATTTATACCGGCGTGCTGGTGCAGGGAAAAACGGAACGGGTGAATTATAAGGTAAAGAAGTCTGTGGCGAAGCCCGAGACGGAATGGGTGCGGATCCCGGATGCGCATGAGGCTGTCATTGCGAAGGAAGAATTTGACATCGTGCAGGACCTGCTGCCGGCGGACTGCCGTGCGGGCGCCGGGAGGGAGAAGCCGCATATGTACGCGGGACTCCTGTACTGTGCGGACTGCGGCGAACCGATGGTGAGGCGCGTTTCCAGATATAAGGGAAAGAGGACGGTGCGGTATATCTGCTCCAATCATAATAAGAACGGGAAATGCACACGGCACAGTATCACGGAGGAGCAGCTGGATAAGATCGTGTTCTACGGGCTGAAAAGCCGGATTGACCGGATTGTGGAGCAGTCGAAGGTGGTGGCGTCCGTCAGGGTTCTGGAAATGCGCTATGACGATATTATTGCCTTTGATAATGAGATTGTGGGGCTGAAGACAGAGCAGGAGAAATACCGGAAACTGCGGGCGGCGCTGTATGAAGATTTCAGGGGCGACATTATTTCGGAGGAGGATTTTAAGACATTTTCCGCGATTTATGAGGAAAAGTACACGGAACTGGAGAAGGTGATCCGGCAGCAGACGGAAAATATAAAGGAGTTGTTTAAGAACGGCCTGGAGGCCGGGGTGCGGCTGGAGCAGTTCAAGGAGGTTCTGGAACTGGATGCGCTGAACCGGTCGGTTCTTGTGACGTTTGTGGAGAAGATTCTTGTATATGAGGATAAGCGTCTGCAGGCGCTGGAAAGGATGGACGGCAATGAGTGAATACAGGATCGGGCTTTATATGAGGCTTTCTAAAGAGGATGAATTCAGCCATGTGGAAAGCAACAGTATTACGATGCAGAGGATGCTCCTGCGGGCTTATGCCCAGGAGCATTTTCCGGATGCGGAGGTTACTGAGTTTGCAGATGACGGTTATACCGGGACAAATTTTGAACGTCCGGGCGTGCAGAGCCTTCTGGAACAGGTGAAGGACCTGCGGATCAACTGCATTATCGTGAAGGATTTTTCACGGTTCGCAAGGGATTATATCGAACTGGGTTCTTACCTGGAACAGATTTTTCCCTTTATGGGTGTTCGGTTTATTTCCGTCAATGACGGGTATGACAGCGCAGATTACAAGGGCAGCGTGGCAGACCTGGATGTGAATTTTAAGAATCTGCTGAATGACCTTTACAGTAAGGACCTGTCGGTGAAGGTCAAGGCATCCCTGCGTTCTATCAAGGAGCAGGGGAATTTTGTCGGATCGGAAGCTCCGTTTGGTTACCGGAAGGATCCGGAGAACCGGCACAGGCTGCTGATTGCAGAGGATGAGGCGGAAGTTGTGCGCAGGATTTTTTGGATGTACGAGGGCGGGATGTCGTCTGTGCAGATCGCGAAGGTGCTGAATGAGGAGGGCGTGAAGACGCCGGCTCAGGTAGGGGTGGAGAAGAGGCTGCGGACATTTCATCCGAAAAACGGGATTTACCTGTGGCAGCACATTGTGATCCTGCGGATGCTGAAAAACCGGGCATACCGGGGAGACCTGGTGCAGGGGACGATTGAATGCCGGACACTTCGAGGAAAGAAGAAGGCGGTGGATCCGGAGCACTGGATCGTGGCGGAGAACCATCATGAACCGATCATCGAACCGGAACGGTTTGACCGGATCCAGGGGCGCTTTTCCAGAAGAGGAACATGGCACAGGTCAGATGGTCATGTCCTGGTCGGGCGGCTGAAATGCGGCTGCTGTGGGCGGATACTGCGTCACTCAACAAACGGGCATCCGTATTACTGGTGCGCGGCGAAGAACCAGAACGGGCTGACCGGATGCGTGGCACGTGCGGAGGATTTCTTCCTGGAAGAGGTGCTGACGCTCCGGCTGCAGGAGCATATCGTGGAACTGGGCGAGAGCAGACGGCTTCTGGAAGCAGAAAAGGATGCAGTCCGGAAGAAGCTGGATGAACTGAGAGCGAAGTGCAGGGAGACAGAGCGGGCGATCGCAGAGAACCGGGAGAAGCGGATGCAGAATTATGAGAGGTATGTGCTGGGCGGCGGATTCTTTGATGCGGATGCGGATGAGGGGAAGCGGCTGGCGGAACTGCTGAAGGAACTGAAAGGGCAGCTTCGGGCGGCAGAGGATGAAGTGCTGCGGCTGGAGAAGGAAGCAGGGTATAAAGTGTTCGGGGTGAAGAAGCTGACACCGGAACTGATGGATGAGTATTTTGAGGAGATTGCGGTCCGGGCAGAGGACGATGTGGAGATTGCCTGGAAGAAGTGAATGAGAGTCAGCCCGCAGAATCACATGCGATTCTGCGGGCATTATCTTTATGCAACAAGCCGGCGAACATTTCTGATGATTGTGGGGCTTCCAGCTGCAATGCCGATCAGAGCAAGGAAGATGAGCATGTTCTGCCATACTTCCTGATTATGCCGGTCATAGTTCTGATCCAGAGCATCAAGCTTTTCTTTTGTGCTCATGTCTTTGGCTTCTTCAATCAGTTTTTCTTTTCGTTCGTATTTTTCTTTCGAAGTGGTATAAAGAGTGTCGGCGGTTTCATTCACGCGGTCAATTATGATGTTGACACTGGATTCTGAAAGACTGGCTGGTGTGTTGTTTTCAATAGTTCTGATGTCGCTCATAGATTAATTCCTCCGTTTTTGTTATGTAGATTAAGCAGAAATAAACTTGATATCTGCCGGGGTAACTGCTATTATATTACCAGACAATTATGTCTGTTTACAACAGACATATAACACTAATAATGTCCGGAGTGAGGATATGGCAAATAAAAAATCACAAAGGGTTCAAATAAGCAGAGATTGTTTTTTGAGAATTATCAGAGAAAAGGGATATACAGTAGAAAGCCTTGGTGTTGAACCTGACATTGACAGGAGCGGAAAGACTATACAGAGATGTCTGGCAGCAGGTGAAATGCAGCCAGAGCTGCTTGATCGTATAGGACGGTTTTTAGATGTAGATCCGACTTATTTATCCGGGGAGTATGATCGCAGGTTTGAAGAAGTGAAGGACTCCCTTGTGAATCCGGAACTGACGTATTATTTATGGACAAAAACGGACAGATTTCCTTATTCTAAGCATCAAACAGAGAAGATTGATTATGCGGAATATCTGATGAATACTCTGCTTATCAATAATATCTCGAAGGAGCAGTTTTTAGCGCTTGAAACCGAAAAGCGGAGATCTTTTCAGTTCGATATTGGAGCGGCTCTCCATAATGTGATAGCACAATATTTTGAAGTGGATTCACAGGGTAACAGCACAGACATGGGCATGACGGCAGAAGGGATAACGATGCTTATGGGTAACTGGATAAAGGAATGAAGTTTGGCATTGTCAAAATACGGAAAGGAAATATTCTTTATGGGACAGTATGATTTTACATATGTAATTCCAGAAGCATTCAAGAAAAATATGATTCAATACCTGACTCAAGACCATAAGGGAAATATCGCACAGGCATATAGCCGAGTACATTTTGAGTACAATGATTTGGGATATGCGTATTATTCAGGCTTGAGTGGTGATAATTGGAATAAACGTGCTATAGATATTACTCTTGAAGGTTCCGAAAAAGATATAGAATTGTTAAGATCTAATAGAAAGATATTGGAGAATGCAATGGGCATGGCCTTAAAGCCTACTACATCAGGATTTCTATTGAAAAATATCTATTTCATTGTATCTGATGATGATTTTGAAGTAGAATTGCCAGATGAAAAAGGAGAATCTTTTGATGTCCTTTCCCAGGATATTCATGATGCTCTGGCAAAAGGAGAGCCAGTTCTGGTATTGGATCGGCTTCATACATATTCATCAAAATATTTAAGAGAGATTTGCGTCAAGCATGGCATTGACACGGAGGATAGTTCAGGAGAACACTATGCTTTACATAGTTTGGCGGGTATGATTACTAAGTATTATAAAGCAAATAATGTTTTTCAATCTGAATTTACAGAACAGGCATTAAAAATGAGTATTTCATCATTTGAAAAGTATAACAGAGTTAGGAACGATCTAAAGCTATGCTCATGATAATGTTGTCATGAATAACTTAGAAGCTGCATATGTCGTGAAAATTATCACAGCTACGCTCACATTGCTACATGAGATTGAGAACCAATAGCTGGCAGACGACAGAGTAGACAATCTGCTTGCAGGGGCAGGGAAATACGGGTATAATTTGGGAAAATGAATGTGGGGCATTTAACTGACACCAACGAGAAGGATTTCTGACACTGGGAGAACACGCCCACCGGAGAATTTGAGGACAGGAGCGGAAAAAACGAGGAAAACCGGGGAAATTTGGGCAAAAAAATTTGAAACAATAGCTTGACACCAGCGGGATCCGGTAAAACCTTCTATGTTGTGAAAGCAAATGCGTATAATGCGGGTTATACCTCATTTGTGTTTACTGACCCAAATGGCTGGACGGCGACAGGTAGAGGGCAGGTAATCAGCCTCGTGGGATAAGCCGCCACGTAAAAAAGGAATAGAAAGCCCCGGATAGACAGATTCGGAGCTTTCATTTTGGTACTGTGAACATTATATCTATTCATTTCGAATTTAACATTGGTTTCTGTAAAATTCAAAACGGATGATTCAGTTAAGAATAATTTAAGATTTGCGTATCACCATGGATGAGTTACCCCATTCTATACATCAGCGTCTCCATGAAAAACGGGATCTGCTGCTCCCAGCTTGCTTCGCAGTGCGTGCCGCCCGGAACAATCCGGCAGTCCAGCAGCACCCCCTTTTCCAGAAGCTTAGCGGCAATCTGTCCAAAGCTCCGAAGTGCATCTTTGTGATTCGCCAGTTCTTTTTCCCCATAATCCATATAAAGCACGGAGCCGGACGGAAGATCTGCATCCTCTATCATTTCAGAAATGCCTTCCGTGGAGACCCACAGGGAAGGGGAGAGCGCCGCCGCACGTGAAAAATACGGGGAATAATCCAGGAGCGCGTACAGGCTCATCAGCCCGCCCATCGAGCTCCCGGCGATGAAAGTATGCTCCCGGTCAGGCAGGGTGCGGTAGCGCCGGTCAATCTCTTGCTTAAACGTATGTACCATCCAGTCCATCGTGATTTCGCCTCTGGCTTCGATTTTTCCAAAAGCAGGATCTTCAAACGGAAACGGTGTATATTCCTTCAGCCGCCCGAAATCCGGGCTGTGATTGCATTCCACGGCCGCGATGATGAGCGGCGTGCCGGTCGCGTCCATATACTCCTTCATGCCCCAGCATTTGCCGTAGGTCGCGTCTGAATCAAAAAACACATTGTGCCCGTCAAACATATAAAGAACCCCGTACCGCTGCTCCGTCTCAAAATCATAAGACTCCGGGAGATATACATATACCCCGCGTTTCTCATCGCCGGTCAGCTCAGGGATAGTGATCGTCCATTTATCAACCATGTCTTCCGACCTTCCTTCTACTGTCATAATCTGCCGGTATCAGCTTATACCAGCAGCTCTTACAGAATATAGAAACTCTGCATTGATTATACTGTGATGCCTGTGAAAATTCAAGAGGAAATGAGAATGCAAATTTTATCTTTACAATTGCTGACATTAGGGAAGGGTAACCGCTTCTGAATTTATGATGCTTATAAAATACATCGTTCGAAATATACTGAATTTTATAGAAACTTAATAATTATATAAAACAAAAAGTAGATACACTAACAAATGTGTGATATTATAATTATGTTACCGACCCTACATATGGTACAGAGGGAGGTGATAATCTTGGATTTTAAATCATTGTTAGTTGCCGTTATGGTTGAGGTGGTAAGCTACTTCCTCATCAAATGGCTGGACGGTGACAGGTAGCGGGCAGGTAATCAGCCTCGTGGAATAAGCCGCCACGAAAAAAAACGGAATAGAAAACCCCGGATCCGAAACATCCGGGGCTTTCGTTTTGGTACTATGGATTTTAAATCATTATTCGGTCATCATTGTAACATGCGACGCTAAAAAGTTCAATGCTGCCAGCCATCAATTAATAATAACTTAAGATTTGGTTTTGAGATTTGACGTTTGCTTTAACTGATTCGTAAAATTTTCCGGTTGAATACCATGCACTATTGGCAGAAAGCGTTTTTTGTGGTAGGATACGCATACTTTGATAAGAAATGAGGTGTGTCCTGTGACGGATATTGGGAAGGAAAACGTGCCTGAGCAGACGGCTTTGAAGAAGCGAATCGGTGAGAAGATGAAAATGAAAACAGCCCTGACAATCGCGGGGAGTGATTCGAGCGGGGGCGCCGGAATCCAGGCGGATATCAAAACAATGATGGCAAATGGTGTGTATGCGATGAGCGCGATAACGGCTCTGACGGCACAGAATACGACCGGTGTGGCGGATATTATGAACGTTACCCCGGAGTTTCTGGCAAAGGAGCTGGATTGCGTATTTACGGACATTTATCCGGACGCAGTGAAGATAGGAATGGTTTCGGAGAAAAGCCTGATCCGGACCATAGCCGAAAAGCTTCGGCAGTATAACGCCCGGAATGTGGTCGTGGATCCGGTGATGGCGGCGACGAGCGGGGCGAAGCTGATTGACGACGATGCGGTCGAAACGCTGAAGGCGGAGCTGTTTCCGCTTGCGTCCGTTCTGACTCCGAACATTCCGGAGACGGAGATTCTGGCCGGGTGCAAAATCGTGACCGAAGAGGATCGGATCGCGGCGGCCCGGGAAATCTCGCAGGCTTACTCCTGCGCGGTGCTCTGTAAGGGCGGGCACAGCTTCCATGATGCGGACGATCTTCTGTACTGGAATGGAAAAACATACTGGTTCCATGGGGAGCGGATTGACAATCCAAACACACATGGAACCGGCTGCACCTTATCCTCCGCCATTGCGTCGAACCTGGCAAAAGGCTATCCGCTGGAGCTGGCAATCTGCAGGGCGAAGGAGTACATCACAGGCGCTCTTGCCGATATGCTGGATCTGGGGGCTGGAAGCGGCCCGCTGAACCATGGATTCGACTGGGAGGGCGGATTTATGGAGTGACGAAATCTGGCCGTACTGGGTTTTTAATGGTTTTTAATCTCTTTAAATATACTTTTCGTATGGCGGTCTTTGTGATATAATGAAAGCCGCGCATTTAAAGTTGCGCTTCGCGCAAGGCGCGGCCTTC
>JAJQDT010000045.1 GCA_021202075.1 Lachnospiraceae bacterium
AATGATTCAGGAAAGTAAGCTGCCCAATGGCAAATAAAATACCAGCAGTATGTGCTGGCAGATTACTTTCCTACATTGTACCGAGCCGCGTATACGGAGCTACTATGTAAATTGTATGACGGAAACTTTCGCGCTGTATACGAATTATTTCATGCTACAAAGTAGTGGTCTCATACTGAAATCTGAGAACAATTCTACTTCGGTGCATGACAAGTAAACCTGCATTACGCAAGATTTTCAGGGCATATGCAGTTGCTTCTCACGGTTTTCCACGGGTTCGGGTTACATTTACCAGGGCATGGGCGTGGCATAATGGGCAGGCTTTAACGTCGTGTCCCCATTTTATTTGTATTACTTCCGCTTTCGAGAGTCCTTCGTATTTCTCTTTGTACTTTCGGAAGCCCTGAAGGTTAAACAATACGATGAGGTTGTTCTTTCGGTAACGGTTGTTCAGATAGCCAAAATAACGGATTTTCTGGAAACCTTTCGGGAGGACATGGAGCAGAAACCGAAGCACAAACTCTCTTGGGGTGACAGAAACCACTCTGGACTGGTGTCCATCCTTACCTCGTGCAGAAAAGCGGACTTCGTCCTTGCTGACTGAAAGGATCCGTGATTCCGAAATGGCGATCTGGTATGTATACCTTCCAAGATATTCAATCGCGTTCCCTTTACCATTGAAGGTCTCTTTCACATAGGCGACCCATTTCTTATTGTAAAGGGAATCGCGGAACTCATTCCACTCGTAGGAATTTCGGTATTTTTCAAGCTCACCGTTGAGGGAGAGTTTATCGGATGCCCATGCTTCCTGAAGTTCTGCAAGAAACTTTCCGCGGAATTTTGCGGCGAGGACACTCTCCGGAATAAAGAAATCGTCAGCATGCAGGGAAACAAGCTTACGGTCATCGGTCAGGCCACAGCCGGAGATGACAGCATGGATATGTGGGTGGTATAAAAGCTCCTGGTTCCAGGTATGTAAAACCTGTATGATGCCGGGCACCGCTCCGAGGTATTCAGGATCTTGTGCAAGTTCGGTGACTGCATGTCCAACGCACCGATGAAACATAGAATACAGAATTTTCTTGTTTCCAAGGAAAAAGGGGTTCAGTTCGTGTGGGCAGGTAAAAACTGCGTGGTAATAAGCACAGTCCAGGACTTCCGAACTGCGCTTATCAACCCATAGTTCTTTCCGGAGTTTCCCGCAGATAGGGCAGGAACGGTTGCCGCAGGAATTGTAATGGATGATCAGCCGGCCGCAAGCGGTGCATTTTTCTACATTGAAGCCACAGAACTCCGAACGGCACCCGGCGATATCATCAATCACCCGCCGCTGTTCATCTGACAGGGAAAGGCTCCTGTCGGCAAGGATGTCCGGTCCGGCAATCTGGAAAATGTCGCGTATTTTTGAAGGGGTAGAATCTCCTCTAAAGTCGGCAGCAAAGAAAAGCTGGTCTTCAACGGACAGATCGGAGAAGTCTTCAGGGGAAGTATTATCAGACCACATGGGAAATCACCATTCCTTTCATAGGGCTGTCGTAATGCCGAAGGCCTAATTCTGCCAAATGCACATAGATAGCAGTGGTGGCGGCAGAGGAATGACCGAGCTGTCTGGAGAGGGTCAGGAGATCCATGCCATCCTGGTAACTGTGTGTAGCAAATGCCCTGCGAAGCGAATGGCAGGTCAGCTTACAGTCCCATCCCAGAGCGGCAACCTGCTTTTTCATATAGCCCTGGATGAACTGCGGATAAATCGGCTTTGAAATATCGCGCTGCTGGGTAAAAAGCCAGTCGCGGCTTTTCATCCCACGGGGAAGAGAGCGCCAGTAATCACAGATGATCTCGTAAGCTTCATCTGCGAGGACAACATAGCGGTCTTTCCGGTTTTTCCCAGGGGCAACATAAACGCAGGAAGCAGAATGGCGGATGTCAGCACATTTCAGACAGCAAACCTCGCTGATACGGAGCCCGGAAGAATAGAGAAGGGAAATCATTGCCTTTTTCTTCTTATCATTGACTGAGGAAAGAAAAGCAGCAATGGTATCGCGGTCAGGGACATAAGACAGACATCTGTCAGTCTTACGATGCGGTACCTGTTTCGGGTTCCAGGTGATGCCAAGCACCGCTTCGAAGAAAAAGCGGAGTTCAGAAATAGCATGGTTGACTGTGCTGTCAGCGAGCCCACGCTGCTGCTGAAGATTTGTAATGTAGGTTCGAATATCATGCGCAGATACATCTGCGGGATCCTTATGGAGGACATCCACACAATAATCAAGGAATGGTGCGACATATGTCTTGTAAGATTTGATTGTATTGGCGCTGCGGTTGCCAAAAGTAAGAATTTCTTCGATTTCATTGAGATAGTTTTCTTTCATAGTAACCTCCGGTAGTAATGATTAAGGGCCGAGAAACATGATGGTAAATCATTACAGGAGGTGCACGGGAAAACTTTTCAAATATGTAGTTGTTGATACCAGAAAACTGTGATAAACTGTGCATAGCGGTTCCTTTATATATGTGCTGGTTTTGATAGGGGTATCTCAACTATACAACATATATTTAGAAACCGCTACTTTTTTATTAAATAAATGTGAAAAAGTG
>JAJQDT010000125.1 GCA_021202075.1 Lachnospiraceae bacterium
TGCATTTCTGGTGGCCTCCGCCACTACTATTCCTACAGTAAATTTACGCCGTCGATATTAAATACTGACATTGACATACTGGAGTTTCACTGATATAATTGGTTTCACCAAACGAGTGAAAGTGGTGATTTTAGTGAAACTTGATGATATGAGAGCTTTTGATTGCGTGGCCTAGAAGTTTTTAAAGCTTCCAAATGTCCAAAGGTATGAAGTGGAATCCAGAACAGAAGACGGGTATAAAGCTGTAGTTGAAATGGAAGATGGATTTATTTTTAATATACAGACTTATGTATTGGCGCGGGCCTACCCATCTATGATACTGGAACTAAGCAGAAACCGCAAAATATCTTTAAAAAACAACGTAATCGTGGCTCCTTATATATCAGAAAGATCCGCAGAAATCTGCGAAGATAATCGACTGGGGTATTTTGATTATGTTGGAAATTGCTGGTTTGCTGCGCATTCCATTTATATCTCGGAGCGTGGGAATAAAAATCCGGCAGGCGAACAGAAGAAACAGAATTCTTATTTTGAACGTTCATCTACAGTGTCTTCTCTTATATTGCGGGAATTATTTGCTAACTATCGAAAAGTCTGGAGATTAAAATATCTCGCGGAATCTGCAGGCTGTAGTATCGGTCAGGTTTCTAAAGTGGTGAGCTTTTTGGTAAGAAATGCCTGGGCTGAAAAAACGGTGGATGGATACGCCGTTTCTGAACCGGAAAAAATTCTGAGGGAATGGAGTATAGGGTATGGGAAAAAAACAACAGAGGCCATTTATTGTTATAGTCTGGATGCGATTCCTGAGATTGAGGAAAAATTGAAAAAAATCAGACAGGAAAATAGTATTGCCTATTATCTTTCAGGGTTATCAGGTGGCGTTCGTTATGCTCCGGTAGTCAGATACAATAAAATTCATGTATATTTATCTCCGGAAGATGTCCGTGAAACCTTGCGGCTTCTGGATTTAAAGCGTGTGGACAGCGGAGCTAATGTAATTATTTTTCCAACAGTAGATGCCTCTTGCCTGAAAGGCAGCAGAATTATCGAAGGCGATTCCGTTGTATCGCCAGTGCAAATCTATCTGGACTGCATGCAGCTGAAAGGAAGAGGCGAGGAAATGGCAGAGGCCGTGTTAAAAAGGGAGATTTTGAAATGATTCACGATGAAAATCTGATAAGTGCAGTGGATTACTCGGCTGGCCAGAAAGAGGCGGCACATCGAGTACTGATAGAACTGGTAAATCTATTCCAGGAATATGAGGATGATATCCGCATTGTGGGCGGATGGGTACCAGACCTGATGTTTCCGAAAGCGGGGCATATAGGGAGCGTAGATGTGGACATTTTGATTAATCATCTGACTCTGCAGGATGAAGGATATCAAAACATGTCTCGTATTTTGCGGAGGAATGCGTATGAGGATCATCCGGACAAGTATTTTTCTTTTATTAAAACAATCAATGTGGATGGTGTTTTGTACGATGTTGATGTAGACATTCTTGCGGGAATGTATGGGGGAACGCAACAGAAAAAGCGGAGTCAGCATGTACAGGGAATAATAGCACTCATTGTACTCGTTGGCGTCCATTTTTCCCCTCAATATATCCGCGCCGCTCCACAGAACCTGCAGCAATTTTTTGCTTTCAGCCATTTCAATGTTCCTCCTCTTTTGCTTCAACATCTGGTAATGATAATAAACTGCAAGGGCTCAATTGTCAAATCAGGAAATTAAGTTTCAGAAAGTTACTGGTCTCTCCCCGACCACGCACCCGCTGCGTGGTCAGGGGCGAAAACGCAGCAGTAACAACTATTCAGGACAGCAGGAGCGCCCTGCATATGTTGTCCTGAAGAAATACATTTATTATAATAGGTATCAGGGAAGGGAAGAAAGGGGCACTATTTTCCGCATTGACAAAAATTGAGAGCAGAGGCCGTTCTGCAAAAATGCAAAGACGGCAAAAGAAGAAAAGAAAACAGCGGAGATGTTTATGAACGCATAAAAGGCTGCAGGAAGAGGCAATCGTTTAAAATCGGTTATTGCCTTCTTTACAGCCTTTTTTGGAAACTCTGAATAATACTTTTTTAGCGGGCCGAAGCCCGGCGCGTATCGCTTTTACAGAAGCTGATCATTCTCATTCACCGACATCAACGGTATTCATGCCTTCGCCCACGCCATCGATTGCCACGTCGCTTCCGAGATCAACCGTAGCTGTCTTGTCCCGGTAAATTGCGCTGGCATTGTAAACTGTGATAGAACCGCCGCTGATCGCAGCCTTCGATGTGTCGCCAACATTAATTGCTGTTGCACCTTCCGTGTCAATGGATACCGTACATCCGGTCATCTTCAGAACACAGCTCTGATCCACTTTTAATAATAAAGATTATACCGTTCGGGGGAGGATAAAGTCAATAAAAAACTGATAATCTGATAATTTTGATAATTTTTGCTATTATGAAAAAAAACACTTGAATATTATATACTAATAATATATAATATATACAATAGTATCTCCCCGTCTTCAGAAGTTAACGCTGAAATTTTCGGGAGCAAAAGCCACCCCTGAG
>JAJQDT010000093.1 GCA_021202075.1 Lachnospiraceae bacterium
AAGGCTTTCCTTTAAAATTAACGCCATTTTTTAATGCAGAATCCTAAAGTCAGGTTCTACTCCCATTCCGGTAGTTCGTCAATTCAGCAGAAAAAAAATTAGTCTCTTTACATCAATTCTTAGTCGTGATAAACTCAGGATATATTTAATCCGTCGATCAGTTGTTCAATCACCTGTTTTTTGAGATAGATATCGAAGCTCAGCATGCAGATAAAGGAAAAAATCTGCAGCGATTCCCGATTCTCGTCCGGACAGTCTTCGAACGAATTGGAGGCGGTGTGCCAGGATTCCATGATGTCATGGCAGATGATATTGACCCATTCTTCACTCAGCTCGTACGCCTCCGCGTAAATACTCTCGATGGAGATGGCCGCATCGGTCTGGAAAAAACGGTCGATGATCGGGGCGAGAATCATCTGGATGTCGGTTAGCGGAAGAAAATCTTTTAAATAATAAATGAAAATCAGAAGAAGCAGATGCTCTTTCGAATATTTTTTATTCGATGGATGAGGCAGAAGCTTTTTCTTTGTGTAGTTGTTAATCATTGTTTTGGTCAGGATTTTGTCATCCTCATGGCGGCGCGTGTCTTTCAGATGCTCGTCCATAAAAGTGGTCACCTGATCCATATACAGGTCGATGTCCGGGACTTCCCCTGGTTTAATGTGCGGGGTGCTGGCGATTCTTCGCAGGATGTCTGCCAGCAGCTTTGTATTAGTCTGGTTCATAGAGATACCTCTTGTATGTTCATGCAATGGTTATCTGGAGATGCTTCCTGGGCTACGGCGAGGCTTTTAGAACCTGCGAATCGCGTATTAGGCGGTGCAAGGTGCATGAGTTATTTAGCGACAGATCCTTAGCTGCCCCGGGGATTTTTGCATCCGGCTGCCGCGAAGCAGTCAGTATCATTATATAGTTTTAAAAACCAGATGACAAGTAAAAAATGAATGAAGTGGCGTCAAAGGTTTTGAGAATGGTTGGGAATCCGGCTTTCAGAGCGCCGGAGAATGCTCCTCTGTGTTAAATGATAAATTTTGACTCCGGCTTGCACAAGCCGGGCGGCAGGAGCGCTTATGACAGATTTGAACAGGTAAAAAAATGAGAGAGATGGAATTTAAGATGGAGCGGGCCGATCTTGTAAAGCCGGGCGATTCGGTCCACGTATCCGAAGGCGTCCTTCCGCTGAGCTGGTATTATACCATTGAGCCGGCGGTGGCGATGTCGGCGAATTTTACAAACCGGGAGCGGTTAAAGACGCGCGACGGCGTGGTGACTGAGGTGCGGACGGATGAGAGCGGCTACACGGTGGTTGTAAGGTTTGAAGAATGAAGGGCCTGGGAAAATCCGCGAATATTCAGAAGGAACCGCTAAGAAATAATATGATTTGCCCGACAAAAGGTCATTTTCCAGTCGGTGGACACTACATATGGTATACGATTGCATATGAATATTACCATGTATTGTGTCCGATTCTTAGAAAACAGGCTTTTGTCGCTCGAATCATAATATGTGCAGATTATGCCGGATCATGCGTGAAGGATATACCATAAGAACGCAGGCGCACCGGGCGGCGCGGGGGATTTTCTTCGCAGTAATTTCACAGATCCGGGGATTCTGATTTAAGTATAAAAACACGATAGAAGTGAGGAATACATAAAATGAGCATTTACGATTCGCTGAATCCGCAGCAGCAGGAGGCAGTGCAACATTATGAAGGACCGCTGCTGATCCTTGCGGGAGCCGGTTCCGGGAAAACAAGGGTTCTGACACACCGCGTCGCCTGGCTGATTGAGGAGAGGGGCGTGAACCCCTGGAATATCCTGGCGATTACGTTTACGAATAAAGCGGCGGGGGAGATGCGGGAGCGCGTTGAGCGGATCCTGAGCCGGCCGAGGACAGAGGACGCGCCGATCGGATCCGGCGGGTTCGACGCCGCATCAGGAGCTTTCGGATATCTGGCTGATTCAGCAGGCGCTGCAGGAGTTTCCGGATATCCGGCCGACGCAGCAGGCGCTGCAGGAGCTTCCGGATATCCGGCCGACGCAGCAGGCGTTGCAGGAGTTTCCGGGGAGCTGGCCGCAGCAACAGGATCTTCCGGAGAAACTGTCGGTGCAGCCGGTTCGATGGGATTTTCCGGGGGACAGTCGGCGAAAGCTGCGCAGGACGGAGACGGATTCTCCGATCGAAATGGAGCGCGGGGCTTTACAGGAAGACAGTCCCCGGCGGCACCGGTGAGCGCGGTCTGGGTGTCGACGTTTCACAGCACCTGTGTGCGGATTTTGCGCCGCTACATCGACCGGATCGGCTATGGCAACCATTTCACGATCTACGATGCGGACGACCAGAAGTCCGTCGTCCGCGATATCTGCAAGCTTCTGAAAATCGATACAAAGCAGCATAAGGAGCGCACCTTTATGAACATTATCTCCTCCGCGAAGGATGAGATGGTCACGCCAGAGGAATACGCGTCGCGCGCTGAGGTGCTGGACGACTACAATATGAAGCTGGCCGCGAAGGTTTACACCGAGTACCAGAAGCAGCTGCGGACAAGCAACGCGCTGGATTTTGATGATCTGCTCTGCAAGACGGTGGAGCTGTTCCAGACCTGCCCGGAGGTGTTGGACTCCTATCAGGAGCGTTTCCGCTTTATCATGGTAGACGAGTACCAGGACACGAACACGGTGCAGTTTCAGCTGATCAGCCTGCTCGCGTCCAAATACCGGAATCTCTGCGTCGTCGGCGATGATGATCAGTCAATTTACAAATTCCGCGGCGCGAACATCGGGAATATCCTGAACTTTGAGGAATTTTTCCCGGACGCAAAGGTCATCCGGCTGGAGCAGAACTATCGCTCGACACAGAACATCCTGGATGCGGCCAATTCGGTGATCAAAAAAAATGTCGGGCGCAAGGAGAAAACGCTCTGGACCGCGAACGGCGAGGGCGCGCACATTCATTTCCGCCAGCTGGCTACCGGATATGGCGAGGCAGACTACGTCACGGACCGCATCTGCACGATGGTGAATCAGGGGAAGGCTGACTATAAGGATTTTGCCGTGCTTTACCGGACCAACGCGCAGTCTCGCCTTTTTGAGGAGAAATTTTTGCTTGCGAACATTTCCTATAAGATTGTAGGCGGGATTCAATTTTATGCGAGAAAGGAAATCAAGGATGTCCTTGCGTATCTGAAAACCATCGACAACGCAGAGGACGACCTGGCTGTGCGCCGGATCATCAACGTGCCGAGGCGCAAGATCGGGGCGGCCACGATCGCACATGTGCAGGAATACGCGCTCCGCGAAGGCATCAGCTTTTACCGGGCACTTGGCGAGGCAGGGGAGATTACCTCCATCAGCAGGCCGGCCAGAACCAAACTGCTGGATTTTGTGCAGATGATCCAGACCTTCCGCAGCAAGGCGGAGCAATACTCTGTCCGCCAGCTGATTGAGGACATCCTGGAGGTGACCGGCTACAGCAAAGAGCTGGAGCTCGAGGGCGGCGAAGAAGCAAAAGAACGCCAGGAAAATATCGATGAGCTTTTAAACAAGGCGGCTTCCTACGATGAAAACGCGGAAACCCCGTCTCTGTCCGGATTCCTCGAAGAGGTGGCGCTGGTCGCGGATATCGACGAGGTGTCGGACGACACCAACCAGGTGCTGATGATGACGCTCCACAGCGCGAAAGGTCTCGAATTTCCGGTCGTCTTCCTGACCGGCATGGAGGATGGAATGTTTCCGAGCTATATGAGCATCACCTCGGACGACGAGACCGACCTGGAGGAAGAGCGGAGGCTCTGTTATGTGGGGATCACGCGCGCTCAAAAAGAGCTGTTCCTGACCGCGGCGCGCCAGCGCATGGTGCGCGGGGACGTCCACTTCAATCGCGTGTCGCGCTTTGTCGAGGACATACCGGAGGAGCTGCTTCTGGACACCTCTGTATATAGAGGAACGCCTGCGAAAAATAGCGGCGCGGCATCCGGGGGAGAAGGAACAGGTGCGGCGTTCGGACCAGCGGGCGGAGATGTCAGTGGGTCGTTTGGCTCGGGGAGCCGTGCTTCGGATGGGTCATCCGGTTCGGCGGGCGGATCCGCAGGCGGGGCATCCGGTTCCGGGGGCAGAAAAGGCGGCGTGCTGTTTAGCTCAGAGAGCGGAGCGCCAGGTTCAGAGGGCAGAGGCGCCCAGGGGTCATTTGGCCTGGGGAGCCTGGCCGCAGGCGGGGCATCCGGCCAGAGAACCGGAAATGCCGTCGGCGCCGCCCCAAACCGCTCGAGGGAATCGCAGCGAGCGCGAAACCTGAACCAGAATGCATATCGGCAGGCGAAAGAAGCATTTCACAACCGCGCATTTGTCCCGCAGCAGTTCCAGGTGAAAAAGTCAGACAGCCTGGACTACACGGTCGGCGACAGGGTGAACCATGTGAAATTCGGCGTCGGCACCGTCGAAGCGATTGTCGAAGGCGGCCGCGACTACGAAGTGACCGTTAACTTTGACCGGGTTGGAGTCAAGAAAATGTTCGCGGCATTCGCAAAGCTGAAAAAGGTCTGAACGGCGGATATCGTGCATCGAACATAAAATCTTAGATGGATTTTGAAAAAACGATTACGAAAAATGTTTACCGGAAAAATAAAATAGCGTTTGCCGGAAAAAAGCTATAGTAAAAAATGATTTCCTGTGATATACTATGCAAAATAAAGAAAACTCGCAGCTGTGAAGGCATGAAACAGACAGTTACGAAAATCGCAGCTGTGAAAACACGAAGTGGTTACGAAACTTCGCAACTGCGCAGTGCGGCTGCGGAGTTGATAAGAGGCGACAACTATTTGCCGCCTGCTGTCATTCAATTTTGAGTAAATACAAGAAAGGACGTGCAAAGTATGACAAGAGTGGATGATTTGGTAGCAGCATTGAAGAAACATGATGAGGAAAAGAAAAAGAACACAGCCCTGTGGATATTTGCGATCATCGGTGCGGTCGCGGCGGTCGCGGGCATCGCGTACGCGGTATATCGCTACTTTGCGCCGGATTATCTCGAGGACTTTGAGGACGATTTCGACGACGATTTTGACGACTTCTTCGATGATGACGACTTCCCGGAGAAAGACGAGGAGAAAGATGACGCCTTAGAAGACGACACTGCGGACGACAAGGAAGAGGAAGAAACAGAAGCAGAATCATCCGATGAGAAACCAGAAGAGGCTGAGGCTGTCGAAGAAGAGCCCGCTGGCGGGAATGCATCAGAGGAAGAAGCTTCGAAAGAAGACGCTTCGGAGAAAGAAGCCGAGTAATCAGGGCTGCTGAAGTGAAATAAAAGGGACAGGTTTTTAAATCATCGGGCAGATGCAAATGCAAACGCATCTGCCTGATTTTGTACAGTGCTGCATGAAAATATAGTTATTTGCTATCTGCTTTTTCAGGCACGGGTGAGTATGAGAAAAAAACTGTTTCCTGTCTGATAAAAAGATAATGTACAATTTTCTGCGCAAAATGGCAAAAATTCCGGCTGCAGATTTATACGGGGCAGGATGTTGCGGGGCAGGATGTTGCGGGGCAGGATGTTGCGGGCCGGGAGACAGGGCCGGGAAATAAGAGGAGAGGGGTTACCGATTCATATGAAAAAAGGACAGATTATGGATGGCGTCGTGGAGCGTGTTGATTTTCCCAACAAAGGGATTATCCGGACAGAAGAAGGCATGGTAACGGTCAAAAACACAATTCCGGGGCAGAGCATCCGGTTCGTGATTTCCAAAAAGCGCAGCGGCCGCGCGGAAGGGCGTCTGCTGGAGATTCTGGAGCCATCCCATCTGGAAAGCCGCGCACCCGTCTGCGATCTCTTTCCCGACTGCGGGGGCTGTACCTGGCAGACGATGCCGTATGAAGAACAGCTGCGGCTGAAAGCTGACCAGGTCAGGCGGCTGCTGGAATCCAAAACAGAATGGAGCATTTTCGAGGGAATTCACCCCAGCCCGAAAGAATTTGCCTACCGGAACAAAATGGAATTCTCTTTTGGCGACGCATACAAGGATGGTCCTCTCTGCCTTGGCCTTCATAAGCGCAGCAGCCATTACGATGTCCTGACTGCTTCCGGATGTCAGCTGGTCCATCCCGACATGACCGCCATTCTGACAGCGGCCCTTTCCTTTTTTCAGGAACGCCGGATTCCGTATTATCACAAAATGACGCACGAGGGCATTCTGAGGCATCTCCTGCTGCGCCGGTCGGAGAAAAGCGGGGATCTCCTGGCCTGTCTGGTAACCACGGGAGTCCTGGGGGAGCAGGACGGTCTGGAAGATTTTGAAACTGTCCTGCATCGGTACGCAGAGCGCCTGATGTCCCTGAATCTGGAAGGGCGCATCGTGGGCATCCTGCATATGCGCAACGACTCTGTCGCGGATATTGTCCAGAGTGAGGAGACCACGATTCTGTACGGTCAGGACTATTTTTACGAGACTCTGCTGGGACTTCGCTTCAAAATCACACCCTTTTCCTTTTTCCAGACCAACTCATCCGGAGCAGAGGTTCTTTACAGCATCGCCCGCCAGTATGTAGAGGAACGCAGTATTGGGCAAGCCCCGGTTATTTTCGATCTGTACAGCGGAACCGGAACCATCGCGCAGATGCTCGCCCCGGTCGCAAAAAAGGTCATAGGTGTAGAGATTGTGGAGGAAGCGGTAGAAGCCGCCCGCGTCAATGCCCGCATGAACGATCTTGACAACTGCACTTTCCTGGCAGGCGATGTCCTGAAGGTGCTCGATACGATACCGGAGCGCCCGGACTTTATCGTGCTCGATCCGCCGCGTGACGGCGTCCACCCGAAGGCTTTGCAGAAGATCATCGCCTACAGCGCACCCTGTATCTTGTATATCTCCTGCAAGCCGACCAGCCTGGCGCGGGATCTCGAGGTACTGCTGGCGAACGGATACCGGGAAGAACGAATGTGCTGCGTAGACATGTTTCCACAAACCACATCGGTTGAGACGATTGTATTATTGAGCAACCGAAAAATCAAACCCGACTCTCATGTGAGACTAAGCCTGGATATGGAAGATTATTACAGGTTTGCAGATCAGAGAAAATAAGTGAATTCAATACACGGAACTTACAGTAGAAAGCTGTTGATTCGTAAAAACATCAGCAGCTTTTTTTCGTGTAAGGGAAGTGGTGCCGTTGGGCGGGACGGTTTGATTTCGGAGAGCAAGAGCATTTTTTAATTCAGAGTAAATGGTCATTTAAGGATGAAATGGAGGTATAAGAGATAGCTGATAATAACAAGGTGAAGTTCAACCTGAAAAATTCGCATTACGCGGTGCTGACGGTGGATATGGAAGCGCCCCCTCACTTCGTTCGGCGGCGACCAGAAGCATATCCGGCACGTGCTGTATAACTGTTCCGCGTCGAGGCCGGGGATTGAGGGCAAGACGAACGAGGACACGAAGGAAGTGCAGACGGAGACGCTGACGATCAAGGCCACGCCCCTGGCGGACGGCATGGTCAAGGCGAAGACCGGCGACACGACGGATTCGACGGTTTATGATGCGTGGTATGACGCGGTGTACCTGCCGACGGCAGCGGCGGAAGCAACTGCGGATGAGGGCGGCGAGGGTTAATCCCGCCGCTTTCCCTGAATATGGAGGATTGAGTGATGGGGATGAAGAAAACAATTCAGATTGACGGGAAAGATGTGGTGTTCAAGGCCAGCGCGGCGATCCCGCGGATTTACCGTCTGAAATTCCAGAGGGACATTTACAAGGACCTGCGGCTGCTGGAAAAGGCTGTGGGGGAGTCGGATGAGAAAGAATCCGGGCCGGATCTGTTCTCCCTGGAAATGTTTGAGAATATCGCCTATATCATGGCGAAGCACGCGGATCCGAAGGCGGTGCCGGATTCCCCGGAGGAGTGGCTGGATGAGTTCAATACCTTTTCCATCTACCAGGTGCTGCCGGAGATCATTAAGCTGTGGGGCCTGAACATCCAGACCGAGGCGGAATCTAAAAAAAACTTCGCAGAAGTGAGCGGGAGATGACAACCCCGCTTTTCCTTCTGCGGTGTGTCCAGCTGGGGATCAGCATCCGGGATCTGGATCTGTTGAGTATCGGGATGGTCAATGATATGTCTGTGGAGAGCGGGAATGATTCCTGCAAGTATGCGAGGCTGGCGGATCAGAAGGATTTCGATTCCTTTTAAAGAAAATCCGCATCCTTTCCGTGGAATTTCCCTGCAGATCCGGGGCTTTTCAAAAGGTGCGGAGTTTCTGACAGATTCTGATATTTTGTGAAATTTTGAGCATTTTCCGATTGCTTTAAGGGATGACATCGGATATACTTTGAAGCAGTCGGAAGTAATGTTTTGTTTAGAATAAATTTACCTGCGGAGATATGATATTATGAGTAAGAACATATTCGATATTGAAGGTGATACCATTTACATAAAAAGACCAGAATGGAATTTTATAGCAACTGCTACTGTTAGAGATGATTATCTTGAGGAAATACAAAGTGTTACATGGGGTCTGAACAATGAAAGATATCTTTTTAACAGTAAATTAGGATATCTTCATACCTATATAATGGCGAAATGGTATGGGGAAGAACAGTGTAAGGAGATGAAAGATAAGGATTATGTTATTGACCATATGGATAATATAAGCTCTAACTGCTGTATTAATAATCTGTGTTTTTTATCTAATGCGTATAATAAGGCTAAGGGATTGACATTTGATCAGGATAATAAGGATAAAGAATATATTGCTTTGACAATGTTTAAAGACTTTAGTACCGAATTATACCAAATTACAATTATGTTTAATTATCCAGCAACGTTAAAACTGGTGGGATTTGATTACCCATCAGTAATAGAGTTAGCTTATCTTTTATATGAGGGTGATTATCGACAAGTACTACTAGATGCAGAAAAAATTCTGCTGGATTACAAAGAAGATTATACTTTCTCTCCAGAAAAGTTGAGGATGATAGATTATCATATAGAAGGAAGTGTGGGTAAAGCTGTTCCACCTGAAGTGTATGAAAGATATATAAGTGGAAATCATGGTCATGGTGTTTGTTATTTTCAACGAATTGGGCAATTAAGGGATTGGAATAAAGACAAAAATGAGAAATTTTTTTATGTAAGAGACACGGGTCAAAAAACAGGTTATCAAATAGAATTGGAAATGTAAATTATAAAAAGAAATTGACTTAAGCGTCTGCCGGAAACGGCGGGCGTTTTGTTTTTAAGGGTCGGGCAGTCGGCTCTTTTTTTGATGTCTGGAAGTGAGGTGAAGGCGCGTGACGGCGAGCCGGATTAAGGGAATTACGGTTGAAATCAATGGCGATACGACGGGGCTGAACAAGGCTCTGGAAAGTGTGAATAAGAATATCAAGTCCACGCAGTCACAGCTGAAGGATGTGGAGAAACTGTTGAAGCTGGATCCGGGGAATACGGAGCTGTTGGCGCAGAAGCAGAAGCTTCTGGCGGATGCGGTGTCGGAGACGAAGGAAAAGCTGGCGACGCTGAAAACTGCGGCGGAACAGGCGAACACGGCTCTGGCAAACGGGGAGATTTCGCAGGAACAGTATGATGCGCTGCAGCGGGAGATCGTGGAGACGGAGCAGAAGCTGAAGGATCTGGAGGAACAGGCGGAGCAGTCGGCCACGGCGGTGCAGAAGATCGCGGCGTCCGGGGAAAAGATGAAGACGCTGGGGGATAACATCAGCAGCGTGGGGACGAAGCTGCTTCCGGTGACGGCTGGCGTGGTGGCGCTGGGGACGGCTGCGGTGACGACGGCGGCGAATTTTGAGGAAGCCATGTCCAGCGTGAAGGCGCTGCTTTCTTCCACGTCCACGGATCTGGAAGGGGATATGGAGAAGCTGGAAACGGCTGCAAGGGAAGCGGGCGAGACCACGAAGTTCTCCGCAACAGAGGCGGCGGAGGCCATGTCCTACATGGGGCTTGCGGGATGGAACGCGGACCAGATGTGCGAGGGCCTGTCCGGGATATGGAAACGCCCCCTCACTGCGTTCGGCGGCAGGTCGCATCGCCCATTCCAGTGCGCTTCGCGCAGGGGCGGTGCTCTGAACCTGGCGGCGGCTTCGGAGATGGATCTGGCAAGCGAGTCCGATATCGTGACGGATTATCTGACGGCCTTCGGGCTGGCGGCTTCGGACTCGGAGATGCTGGTGGACAAAATGGCGTATGCCATGTCGAATTCCAACACGACCACGACGCAACTGGGCGAGGCGTATAAGAACTGTGCGGCGACGGCCACGCAGCTGGGTTATGATCTGGATGATACCACGGCGGCATTGATGGTCATGGCGGACGGAGGCATTAAAGGCGGCGAGGCCGGCACGGCGCTTTCTTCCATCATGACGAGGCTGGGGACGAATACGTCCGGCTGCCGGGATACCCTGGCGGAGTACGGCGTAACGGTCTATGACGCAGAAGGAAATGTGCAGAGCCTTTCTTCCATCCTTTCTTCCATGCAGGGCGTATGGTCCACGCTGACGGATGAGGAGAAGGCGAACCTGGCCTATGTGGTCGCGGGCAAGACGGCGCAGTCGGAACTGATGACGGTGCTGGGCGAGTCCACAGGCAGCTTTGATGTTTACCGGGAAGGCTTGCGGGATGTTCCGGGACGGCGGAGGAGATGGCGGAGATCATGCAGGACAACCTGGCCGGGCAGCTGACGATTTTAAAATCCCAGCTGCAGGAGCTGGGGATTTCCTTCGGGCAGATGCTCCTGCCGGTCATTAAATCCGTAGTGGGCGTGATCCAGAACCTGGTGGACTGGCTGAACGGCATGGACGAGGGGATGCGGACAGTGATCCTGACGATTGCCCTGGTGGCTGCAGCTATCGGTCCGGTGCTGATCGTGGTCGGGAAGGTCATTTCCTCTGTGGGGACGATCATGACGCTGGTGCCGAAGCTGGTGAGTGCGTTTAATGCGGTGAAGACTGCGTTTTCCGCATTGAGTGCTGTGATGATGGCGAACCCGATTGCGCTGGTGATCGCGGCCATTGCTGCCCTGGTGGCGGCGTTTATTTACCTGTGGAATACGAATGAGGAATTCCGGGAGTTCTGGATCAATCTGTGGGAGAGCATTAAGGCGGCGGTGACGGCGGCCTGGGAAGCCATTTCCAGCTTCCTGACAGCGGCGTGGGAATCCATCAGTGAGACGGCACGGAGCGTGTGGGAGGCGCTGTCGGAATTTTTCTCGGATACCTGGGAAAATATCCAGGAGATCATTTCCACGGTGGTGGGCGCGGTTTCGGATTTTCTAAGTGATGCGTGGAGCACGATCCAGACGGTGACCGGTACGGTATGGACGGCGATCCAGGGGATTTTTTCTGCGGTCTGGGGGTGCGATCCAGACAGTTGTGACGACGGTTGTGACGGCAGTCCAGACCTTTATTACGACAGCCTGGAATGCGATCCAGACGGTGATCACGACGGTGCTGGGCGCGATCCAGACAGTGATCACGACAGTGTGGAATGCGATTTTATCCGTGATTACCACGGTGGTGAACGGGATTTCTTCCACGGTGTCAAAGGTGTGGAATACCATTTTGAGCACGGTTTCCAAAATCGTGAATTCCATTAAGTCTGCGGTGTCCACGGCGTTTTCTGCGATGTGGAACGGGATCAAGTCCACGGTGTCCGGGATTTATAATACGGTGAAGGACGGGTTCAACCAGGCGGTCAGCTTCATCAGGGGGCTGGCTTCTTCGGCGTTCAGCTGGGGATCCGACATCATCAACGGGATCGTGAACGGAATAAAAAGCTGTATCAGCAAGGTAAAGGATGCGGTCTCCAACGTGGCGGAGACCATCAAGTCCTACCTGCATTTCTCCGTGCCGGATGAGGGGGGACGGGAGAGCCGCGCATTTGTAAATCGTGCTTCGCACGATGGCGCGGTCTACGTCACCAATCCCTGTGGGATTGATGATAGGTGCTGACGGATTTTGAGGACTGGATGCCGGACTTCATGGAAGGGCTGGCGGATGGCATTGAGAAGAGCCGGAGCCTGATCCGGGGCGCGGTGTCGGATGTGGCCGGGGATATGGTCATCAGCCCGCAGGCGGCGTCCATGCAGGGCGACGGGGGATCCGGCGGCAGTTCCGCAGCGGATACTTCCCTGTCCGGGATCCTGTCGGGGATCCGGGAGATGGCGGAGTCCTTTGGCGGGCAGTCCGGGGATATTGTGATCCCTGTCTACCTGGGCGGGACGATGCTGGATGAAGTGATTGTGAATGCCCAGCAGAGGGCAAACTTAAGGTCAGGAGGTCGGTGACATGGCGGCATATGTGCAGTATCTGACGTTTGACGGGACGGCGCTGCCGTTCCCGGATTCCTATGAAGTGGGACGGGAGAGCCGCGCATTATAAATCGTGCTTTGCACGATGGCGCGGCCTACGTCACCAATCCCTACGGGATTGATGACAAGAAATGAGCGATGTGGAGGCGGATTCCGGCGGTGAGACCGAGGCCGGGACGACGCAGAGGGATGTGGTGCGGCTGGGCGTGCGGAGCATTGCGGTGAAATTCTCCGTCACGCCGAAGTGGCTGAAGCTGCTGACCGGGTTCAAGCAGCAGGAGAAGATTGCGGTGGATTATTTTGATACGGAGACGCTGGAGATCGTGAGCACGGAGATGTATATTGACGGCTACAAGGCGGTGAGGGCGCTGGACGTCCAGTGGACGTCCGTTTAGCGCCGACCG
>JAJQDT010000035.1 GCA_021202075.1 Lachnospiraceae bacterium
ATTCATTAGTGAAGTATCACATTTAGAGCCAGAAAGAAGAGCAGCTCTAAACAAAAGATAAAACTGCTCTAAATGTGATTCTTCAGAATTGTACCAAGACGCGGATGCTCCGAGAAAGCGTATGGGGATTGAATCTCTTCCATCCTGATATGAAGCTGAAAAACACAACGCCATATCTTCTTCCTGTATCAGCAGCCAGGAAGAAATTTTCGTAATGAAGGCATGCTTCTAAAGCCCTCCGGGGAAGGCTTAAAAAAATATTCAGTTACTGCTGTTACTCCCGGAGAGTGTATGTCCTGCCGGCATGATACATGCTGCAGCATCCGCATTCAGGGCAGATGCGGATGTCATGTCCCCAGACCTGCATCAGGATCTCGCCTATGGAGAGCCCCTGCAGGCGTGAATGATAACGCTGATGCCCCTGCAGGCGGAAGATGCGTTTCAGGTTTTCCTTTTTGCTGCGGTTGCAGAGGAAACCGTAATAGCGGATCTTCTGGAAGCCGGAGGGGAGCACATGCATCATAAAACGACGGATGAACTCCTTGTGAGAGATGGTCACCTCTTTGATGGCGGAGCCGTTTTTATAGTCTTTGGCCGTGAATGTGACGGAATTCACTGTGACTTCCGTGATGCGGGCATTTGTAATGGCGATACGGTGGGCATAGCGGCCGAGGTATTCGATCGCGTTGCCGAAACCGTTAAAGGTTTCCCTGATATCCGGGCACCATTCCCTGCGGTATAAAGAATCCCTGAGTTCCGCCCACCTGTCAGGATCCTGCAGACCCCGGCAGGAGGTTGAAAACGCGAGCTTTCCATTCTTATATAAGGTGTCTATGGCTGAGAGGAACTTCCCCCTGAATTTGGCGGCGAGCACCCTGGCCGGGAGGAAGAAATGCTTCCCGCAGGTTTTCAGTTTTCCATCGGCAGAAAGGCCGCTCCCGGAAACGATACAGTGGATGTGGGGATGGTAGTTCAATTCCTGCCCCCATGTGTGGAGCACCTGGATGATGCCCGGCACTGCGCCAAGGTATTTCGGGTTAGAAGCCAGTTCCAGCAGCGTTTCTGAAGAACATTTGTGCAGGGCGGAATACAGGAGCCTCTGGTTCGCATAGGCGAGCGCATTCAGCTGTGCGGGGATGGTAAAAACCACATGGAAATAAGGCCCGTCAATTACTTCAGAACGGCGTTGGTCAATCCATACCTCCTTTAATACAGCCTGGCAGTTCGGGCAGCTCCGGTCACGGCAGGAATTATTGTGGAATTCCAGATGGCCGCAGTCCCCGCAGACACTGACGTTGCAGCCGAGCTTTCCGGTCTTGCAGGAGAGGATGGAACGGGCTGCTTTTGCCTGGACATCGGATGGATGGAAAGAGGAGCAGTAATCATCCCAGCCAAAAGAGAAAATTTTCTGGATCCTAGTCACGGGAGCCACCTCCCATCTGGTCCCAGGGGCTGACAGCACTGCCGGTCCCATTGGCAGCGAGGTGGACATAGATCGTTGTGGAAGCCAACGACTTATGGCCGAGCAGTGCCTTGATCGTGAGCAGGTCGGTGCCGTTTTCATAAAGATGGGTTCCGAATGCATGGCGGAAAGAATGGCAGGTGAGTTTTTCCTCCCAGCCGAGGCGCCGTTCATGGGCATGGATATGGCGGGAAAGATAAAAAGTATCGATCGGCTTGTCTTTGCCGGACTGCTGTGGGAAAAGCCAGTTCCGGGGCTTCCCATATGCGAACCAGTACTGCCGCAGAAGGTCGAGGGCGCGTTTTGAAAGGATGGAATAACGGTCCTGCCTGGATTTGGAATGGCAGATATGGATGCGCATTTTCTTCCCGTCAATGTCATCGTAGCGGAGATGGCAGACCTCGCCAATGCGGAGGCCGGAGGAATACATTAAGACAACCATGGTCTTCTGCTTCAGGTCGGGCATGGTGGAAATGAACTGCCGGACCTGTTCCTGCGAAGGGACATAAGGGAGATACTGGTCGAACCTGCGCATAGGGAGTTGGGATTCATCCCATGGTTTGTGAAGCACATATATGGTAAAGAAACGGAGCTGGGAGATGCAGTGGTTGATTGTGCGGTCGGAAAGGTTTCTTTCATTCTGAAGCCAGCGTATGAAATCGCGCAGTTCAGCCCATGAGACATCTTCTGGTTGTTTGAAGAGAATGCTGCAAAGATAATCCAGATAAGCCCGGATATAGGTGGAGTATGAAATGATTGTGTGGTCAGTAAGGCCGCGCAGGGAAATCATTTCCCTGTAGAGATTAAGATAATAGTCCATGAAATTTCTCCTTTGATAAAAAAGTAGTCGTTTGGGATAGATAAAAAGACATACTCACAAAGGAGGAGGACGGATAAAAAAGTAAGATATGTAGTTGTTGAGGTTTGAAATCTGTGGTAAACTATGCATAGCAGTTTTTTGGTTTTGTGTATGTTCAGGTAGGGGTATCTCAACAATACTACATTACTACAAAAACTGCTACTTTTTTTGAAAAAGTAACGGAATCATAAAAGTTTAGGTAGCCGCCGCGTTAGCGGCTTGGTACAAT
>JAJQDT010000080.1 GCA_021202075.1 Lachnospiraceae bacterium
ATTCAGGGACTTACATCCCATCAACCCCGGCGAAAAAGCCGGATTACAGACCCACACGACCACCAGACGAGATACCCCACGGCTTTTACCATCACCACCGCAGCAATCACACATCCGAACAGCGCGCCGATGATTGCATTCAGCGCAAGAATCCCCACGCCCCGTGATATGCTGCCGCCGATGGGAACCACGAACAGCATATAAGGTATGCCAAATGGCACACCAAATACCATGCAGAACCGGAACCAGTCAACCTGGCCATCCACCATATAAATATACTGCCCCAATACGGCAATCAGCAGGATTGCCACTATCGGGAGAATGCTTGTCTTTAACAACTTCATCTGACACCTTGCCTTTCCTGCGCTTCTCACGCATATTTCTTCATTGCCCTCTGCAGCAAATCTTCAAATTTAAACACGACTTCGATACGCTTGCTGTCATACACATACACTGTATCAATAAATGCTTCCGCCAGTTCCCTTGTAAGCCTGTCATTTCCCATGCTCTCGCCCGCTTTCTGCTTCATCAGCGCCAGTTCCCCGGTAAAGCGGTCTTCATCCTCAATCATGGTATTCAGACGTTCCAGCTTCCCCTGCAGGGATTCCACCGCAGCCGTCAGCGCCGATTTTTTGACCAGGTACTGCTCCCGGCTTAATATTCCTTCCGCATAGGCTTCATACTGCCGGATTCGTTCTGCTTTCAGCTTGTCGATCTCGCTCCTCATCTGCTTACAGTCAAGACTGCCCTTTTTGGTTTCCCTCCCTTTTCGGAGTTCCATCTGGATTCCAAAGTCATGCAGCTGGTTCAGCTGCTGCCGGAGCATCCGCCAGACCGCCTCGTCTATATGTGCTGCCGGGATGTAATCGCCGCAGCAATCCGAGTGCCTGCCAACCTTCTTTTTATGCGGGCAATAGTACACAGCCTCATATGCCAGTTCAAGATAAGTCATGGATAGCCTGCACACACCGCACCGGATCATGCCGCGCAAAGGATATTCATTGTTGATCTTAAATTGCGGCTTGTTCATCTGCCGGATTGCAGCCTGCGCATTTTCGTATTCCTCTTTCGTTATAATCGCATCATGAGCATCCTCTATGATGACGCGCTTGTCCTCCGGCACAGCCCGTGTGGCATGAGAGCCGACGCTTACCTTTTCCCGGTAATTCTGGACAAATGCCCCCGTATATTCATACCTCACAAGAATTGTCCGTATCATGCCGACATCCCACAGGCGCTCCGAATCCGGCGCTTTATGGTTGCCACCGTACATTTCCTTTGATTCACGGTACCTTCCGGGTGTGAGAATCCCCTGCTCATTCAGGGAATCCGCGATCATCCTTGTTGACCACGCTGCATTTGCTTTCTCAAAAATCTGCCGGATAACCTTTGCCGGTTCCACGTCTACCGCCCATCCGCCCCTTGCCGACTTGTCCTTTACAAATCCATACGGGAGCCGCCCCGTCGTGCTGTACCCGTTCTTCCATCTCGCGTGAAGCCCGGATTTTACCTTTTTTGAGCAGTCACGGCTGTACAGGGAATTGACAAGGTTGCTTACCGCCATGTCAAGCCCCATGGTTTTCCCAATCAGCTTGTTGCTGTCATAATGCGAATTGACAGCGATGAACCGGATGCCCAGCACAGGGAAGATCTGCTCCAGATAATCCCCGACACCGATATAATCCCTGCCGAGGCGCGAAAGGTCTTTCACCAGAATAGTTGAAATTTTGCCCCGCTTTGCATCCTCGATCATCCGTATAAAGGAAGGCCGGTTAAAATTTGTGCCGCTGTAGCCGTCGTCAACATATTCGCAGACCTCGCCGTCCAATTCCTCGCTCGCATCCAGATAGCTCTGCAGGAGGAGCCTCTGGTTCTCAATACTGTTGCTCTCATCCTTATTGTCTTTGCCCAGGTCACCGTCCGCCATAGACAGCCGGAGGTAAAAAGCCAGCCTGTCTGTCATCCTAATCACTCCCTTCCAGCAGCCGCACAACCTCTTCCGCGACATCGTTGCATTTGAATATCACTTCAATCCCTCCCGACGGATAGTAAACAATCCGCTCCACCAGTTCCTTTACAAGCGCTTCATTGAAATCCCGCTTATCCAGATAAGATTCCAGATGCTTCACCAAATCCTTATAACGGCTGACCGTCTTTTCCAGTTTCCGTCTCTGCTGCTCCAGTTCCTGAAGCTCTGCCTGCATCCTCTGGCGGTCTGCAATATAACGCTCTTTCAGGCTCTGGTAATCCTCCTGCTCTAAAAGGCCATCCGCAAAGTTTTCATACAGCTGTCCCTGCCGTTCCTCCGTCTCCGCGATTTTCACGGTCAGAGCCACCATTTTCTTTTCTGCTGACAGCATAGAGCGTCTGCCGCCGGAGGAAGTGTTCATCTTATCCAGCAGTTTCTTCCGGTCACACATGCTTTTAATCAGCACCTGTATCTGATCCATGACGACAATCTTTAAGAAATCTTCATATACCACATGTCCCTCAATATCCTGTGCGTCTGATTTTTTCCTGCATCCGTAGCAGGAAACCGCCTTTTCCAAAGTGGCGTAATTGTGCATATACCGCCTGAAATCCATCCGCCTGCCGCATTCCCCACAATACACAAGCCCGGTAAAATGGTCCTGCATCCGTTCCCGCTGTTCGACATAGAAATGATCATCTGCCATCTTTCTCTTATTATAAGAAGAAATCAGCTCCTGCACTTTCTGGTAATCATCCCTTGTCACAAGCGGTTCATGCGTATTTTTCCGCACCTTCCATTCTTCCGGCGAAGTCCACCGTACTTTTTCTGACTTATACAGAGCCTGCTTCATCCTGCCCATATGCATATCCCCTGTGTAATTCGGATTCTGCAATACTTTCAGCACCGTTCCGGCATTCCACTTCGAGGAATCTGCCGGCTGGCCGGCTCTTCTCTGACCCGGTGTCGGTGCGCCGAGAAGTTCCATGCGCTTCGCTATATTCTTGTTCCCCACGCCGTCCAGCGCCCAGCGGTAAATCATGCGTACATATGGTGCAATTTCTTCATCCACCAGATAATGCTTCCTGTCGTCAGAAACCATATATCCGAAAGGAGCTGTCCCGCACGGGATAACATCCGGTCTGGATGCCCGTACTTCCGCAGCCGCGCAGATTTTCTTGGATATATCTTTTGCATACAGGGCATTGACCATATTTTTTATCGGCACGGAAAGGCTGTCCCGGTCAGATTCCTGAATGCTGTCGAAATCATCATTAACAGCGATGAAGCGTACATTCAGGTGGGGGAACAATGTTTCAATATAATACCCTGTCTCCAGATAATTGCGCCCGAACCTCGAAAGGTCTTTTACTACAATGCACTGGATTCTGCCACTGCGCACATCATCCATCAGGCGGACAAATTCCGGCCTGTCAAAATTTGTCCCGGTGTATCCATTATCCATATAGCTGTCCGTCAGTTTCAGATCGGGATGCCTGTCGATATATTCATAAAGCATCGACATCTGTGTCTGCAGGGTTTCATCTGTCTCATCTCCTCCGTTTTCCACGGACAGCCGCCCGTAAGCCGCTGTAGAAAGCTGGTTCTCTTTCTTTTCGGACATAACCGCCTGTGCGATAGATAACGCTTCCGCATTTCCCGCAGCATTCTGTGTCCGTCTGCTTTTTCTTGCCATCTGTTCCACCTCCCCTGTTATGCGTCAAACCACTCTGACGGAAACATCTCCCGCCATCTCATATATTCTGCAGGAAAGATTATCTCCACTCTCTCCATATCCTCCACTGTCACACGGTCAATCCATTTCCTGATCTGTGCCTTAACCAATACATCCGGTATCTCAATCCCCGCGTAAAATTTTATCCACGGGTTCCTCTTGCTAAATGCCGTCTCCAGCATCTCCACCTCATCCATAATGGCAGCAAATGCCGTTTCTTTTTCTGCAAGCCTGTCTGCGATTTCCTGACTGAGCGCCTTATATTCCGGTTCAGGAATCTCCTCTGCCTCCATCCTGCGGTATGCAGGAATATAAGGCTTTTCAATCTCTGCCATCTCGCAAAACAGCTTCTTTGCCTGTTGCGACAGAATCTCTTTCCGCGCAGACAGCACTGCTTCTGCTTTATCACCCTGCACGGCCTCCATCGCCCGGATTGCTTTTCCTTTCTCACACCGTAAGGCTTCCACCGTCTGCTCCATGACATAATCATAAGGAATCCGCGCCTTATCCCAGAACCCGATGCAGAATGTCTGGTATGGCGGGTCTTCCCGGTGAAGCCTGCACATCAGCGGCCTGCCTGTCTTTTTATCGAATATCTGCTTGATGAATGCATTATCCGAACGCGGCGCTCCCTTCGGGCTGTGGATGAGCTGTGATTCATGGAGCTTCTTTATCTTATCGAATGCCTCCTGCTTAACCAGCGGTTCGATCTCAACCTTCATCCTCACGCCGTCGATCATCTTATACCAGTAACCGATATAAGCGGTATTGTCTGCCACCCGCTTTACGCTGCCTGCCACCCATTTGGTTGATTCAACCGCTCTTTTTTTGTGGCTCACCCTTGCAAGGTGCATCATTGGCGTCTCATATCCTTTTTGGTTCAGAATTTTTGCAATCTCTGTATACGGAAGTTCCTTTTCCGCAGCCAGATAAAATATTTCACGGATGACCGGAGCAACCTCTTCATCAACCACAAAACCTCTCCTGTCCTCTGTCAGCAGGTAGCCGTATTTTTCATCATGTACGGAATAATATCCCTCCGACTGCATCATCCTCGTCCGGTATGTCATGGCTGCACCCATCGCCGCATATTTCTTCTTTTTAAAATAATCCGCCGCTTCATCTGCTGTCAGGCACATGCTGCAGATTCCATCTTCAACAACGGCGAAATGGATACCCGCCGGATAAAAAGTTTTCAGGAGCAAGTCCTCTGCATAGGAAGCATTTCTTCCACAGCGGAAAACAGAATCCACGACCACCATATCAAACTTCCGGTTAATACCGTCCATACGCATCTGCTGAAATGCTTCATCCGCATTTTCATCCTTTTTACGGTCAACATACTTCTCCGCCAACGTCCATCCTTTACCCTTGATATATTCCCGTATCCTGCTGTTCTGCTGGCTGATAATATCAGAAGGAATCTGTTTTTCCGGGATACAGGAAACCGTCCTCACGTAACTCACACAGATCATATTGCCATTCTCCTCTCCGTGCTTTCTTTCGCTCCAAGCTCTGCCGCCCACTCAAACATTTCCTGAATTTCATCCTCGTAACAAAAATGTACTTCAACGGTATTGCTGTCGTAGACAACAATGCTGTCAATCAGGGAAGCCATCAGCTTCCGGCTCAACTCTGCAACATTGCGGTATTCCTTAAAATGTTCCACCCACGGACGCAGGCTCCCTTTCCTTGAAAGGAGCGCATCCCGTTTTTTCTCTCCCTCTGCCTTTGCTTTCTTTGCCGCGTCCAGCTTGACCGTGAACCGCGCGTTAATATCCTTAAATTCTTCACGGGTGACAACCCCGTCAAGCATATCCTGATATACCTTTGCTTTTAAATCCATGTACCTCTGGATTTCCTTATCCAGTGATACAAGCTGTGCCGTAACCGTCTTCACGCCGAGACGCTGCTGCGGCAGGCGGTCAATCTCGGAAAGGATTTCATCTGCTTCCAGGACAAGGCCGATCTGCTTCTGCACGACTTCAAGCACCATCTTCATCAGCTTTCCCTCGCTGATGTTGTGGGAAGAGCATCCATCCCCGCGCTTGAATGTGGAGCAATGGTAATAATAATATTTCTTCCCTTTCTTCGTGGCGGAGCGCCGTACCATGTTCTGCCCGCAGTCCCCGCAGCGCAGGAATCCGGAAAGGATGTAAACACTCCCCTCGTCCGGGGCTGTCCTCGTGTCCAGGGCTGTCAGGCGCTGTACGGTATCAAACACCGCAGGCGGCACAATCGCATCATGGGTATCTTCTACCCTGATCCATTCATCCTCATTCACCGGACGGCTCTCCTTGACCTTATAATTGATTTTCCGGTTCTTGCCCTGCACCAGTGTCCCGATATACAGCTCATTGTGGAGAATCCGGTTGACTGTCATAACCGACCAATGCGGGGAAAGGCCGGAGCGGAAACCGCTGTTGAAGTTCAGGCCGCTCATCCGCTTGTACTCTAACGGCGGCAGGATTTTCATTTCATCAAGCTGCAGTGCAATCCTCTGTGCGCTGTACCCGTTCAGCTTCAGCCCGAAGATTGTCCGCACGATCTCCGCAGCCACCTCGTCAATGACAAGGTGGTTTTTATCCTCCGGGTCTTTCAGGTAGCCGTATGCCGCAAAGCTCCCGATGAACTTTCCGTTCTTCCGCTTCACGTCCAGCTGGCTCCGTATTTTGATGGAGATGTCCCTGCAATAAGCGTCATTGATTAAATTTTTGAAAGGTATGATGATCTGGTCTGCATCGCCGGACTGGTTCATGCTGTCATAGTGGTCATTGATCGCTATGAATCGCACACCGAGGAACGGGAAAATCTGTTCCAGGTATCTGCCTGTCTCGATGTAATTTCTCCCAAGCCGGGAAAGATCTTTGACGATGATGCAGTTGACCTTTTTCTTTTTCACGTCCTCCATCATCCTCTGAAATGCAGGGCGGTCAAACGTCGTGCCACTGTACCCGTCGTCAATATATTCTTCCGCGATGCTGATGCCCTTGCGGGCTGCGTAATCTGAGATAAGATCTCTCTGGTTGCGGATGCTGTCACTTTCCAGTTTGTCGCCGTCTTCACGCGACAGCCTGCTGTAGCTTCCCGCTTTTACTGAATTTGATTTGTAAACAGACATAAAGCCATTGACCTCCTAATTTACTCGCCTTGCGGCTGTAAACCAAGAAATCAATGGCTTCTCGAATTGCTATAAATTTTTGACCCATCTGCATTATAACACAGCTTCCCAGTTTACGCCACAAGTTTTTGGTGATTCACAAAAATTTTCTCCGTGAGCATTTTTAAACAGCCAGCTCCATGAGCCGTTCCTGTGAATCCCCCGTTTTCTGCACTCCTTTAGTCCTCCGCGAACATCGCGGCTTTCATGCAGTCCTCCATACTTTTCTTTCCGCTAAAACTAACCTTTACCACCATGCCGTTACTGATATAACAGTATGGATTCCCGATCTGCCGGATGAAATCAAGCACACGCTCTTCCTGTGGAAGCTCCGTGTTGATCTTCACCTCCGCAATGTCTGTCAGGCTGTCCCTGTCTACCGTGCGGATGTCCACTTCGCGCATCCTGCGCAGTTCCTCTGGCGTTACTGTAAATTTGTTTCTCTGATTCATATCCTTGCACCTCGCAGTTTTTGTTTTTCACCTAACCCATGCCAGAGAGGGTGTTTTTCAAGGCAGGCAGAGAAACTTTTTTCATTTTTTTTGTTTTTTTCCTCCGAAACGGACAGATTCTCAAAAAATCGTCCGCTATTCGGATAAAGATGCCGCCACAGGCAGCACGTATGCTTACGCTTTCCGTTCAGGATTCTGCGAATCCCAAACGTCAGCTGTGCGGCACACTTTAAATCTGCGCCTTAAGTGCGCCGCTTCGCTGTTTCCCTCTTTCCCATATCCGACGTGCGGCAGCTAAGGTGCAAAGCACGGATTTTTGCAAAATCCGGTAGCCGCCGCCCTGTTTTTTCGGCTTATGGATAGAGGGATTTTTTATCCAAAACTGATAGAGCAAGTTTCGCCCTCGGTCCCTTGAAATAAAATCCTGCGGATTTTTTTCCTGCGCAACCGGGGCAACTTGATGGGGATTACGCTCCCCATACCCTCGTTTTTTTCACAACACCTGCGTGTCCGGTTCCCATCTAAAATGGTCACACCGTGATGGCAGGCATCACTTGAAGGAGGCTTTTTTATGGGAAGACATAAAAAAGAAACAGAACTCGCCCGGACACATCAGGTCAAGATTCTGTTTACGGACACACAGTATGATGTGATTTCCGAAGACGCGCGCCGGTGCGGGCTTCCGCTCGCCGTTTATCTCCGGGAGCTGATCGCAAACCATGGGTTAAGCGTCAGCTATAAGATCGTCCGGGACGATCAGGCAATCCACGACCTTACGGTTGCACTTGGAAGGATCGGCAATAACTTAAACCAGATCAGCCGCTACTTCCACCAGCATGGTTCCTCCACGCTGGGGATTGAAAAAGATATTTCTGACTGCATACGCAGGGTTTATGAACTTGGTGCCGTGCTGGACGGCATGGAAGGGGCAGACAATGGCGGTACTGAAACACATAGCCAGTAAGAATGCTGACTACCGCGCCGCTTTTGATTACCTCGTTTACCAGCATGACGAATTCACACAGAAACCGATTCTTGATGAACAAGGCCGCCGGATGCTCCGACAGGAGTATTATCTGGACGGTCTTTTATGCCATCCTCTGGAATTTGCCCGTGCCTGCAGCAAGACAAACGAGCGCTACCACAAAAACCAGAAAAAGAATGAAATCAAATCTCACCATTACATCCTTAGCTTCGACCCGCGCGACCGTGAAGAAAACGGGCTGACCGGGGAGGAAGCGCAGCGCATGGGGCTTCAATTTGCCGCCGAAAATTTTCCGGGGCATCAGGCTTTGGTCTGCACCCACACGGACGGGCATAACGGCTCCGGCAATATCCATGTGCATATCGTCATCAACAGCGTCCGCGCTGCCGATGTGGAACGAAAGGATTTTATGGAGCGGCCATGCGACAGCAGGGCCGGGAACAAGCATCACCTTACCAACAGCTATCTGAAATATCTGAAACAGCAGGTGATGACCATGTGCCAGAACCGGCAGCTTTATCAGGTTGACCTCTTAAACCCTGCGCTCGAAAAAGTGACGGAACAGGAATACTGGGCAGGACGCAGGGGACAGAAAAACCTCGACCGACGGAATGAAGAAATCCGACAGGACGGGCTTACCCCTCGCACTACGAAATTCGAGACGCAGAAAGAATTCCTGCGGAAAGCAATCCGTGACTGCGCGGCAAAATGCGGAAGCGTTGAGGAATTCCAAAAGATGCTTTTGGATGAGTACGGTATCTCCCTCCGCGACAAGCGCGGACGGTTCAGCTATACGCACCCGGACCGTGAAAAAGCTGTCACTGGGCGGATGCTCGGCGCGGCATTTGAGAAAGAATATCTGGTTGATATTTTTGAGAAAAATAATAAAGCGAAAAATGATAGAACAAAAGCAGATACAAAAAGGGATACAGAAAGACGTCCTGACTTTTCGACAGACAGCAGAACTTCCGGAAATCCTGCCGCAGAGCAGCACAGCCAAAAGCCAAAACCGCAGATTTACACCACAACTAAGCTACGGCTCATTGTGGATCTGGAGAACTGCATCAAGGCACAGCAGAGCCGCGCTTATGCACAGAAAGTGAAAATCACGAATTTAAAGCAGATGGCGCAGACGCTCGCCTATGTGCAGGAGCATGGATACGCAGACATAGAAGAACTGGAAAAAGCGTTATCTGACGCAAAGGCGCAGACTTCCGATGCACGGCACAGCCTGAAAGAAACCGAAGCCGCACTCTCGGATGTGAATAAAAAAATCCGCCTGACCGGACAGTATCTCGGCAACAAGGCGATTTATGCGGAATACAGGAAAGCAAAAAAATCCAGAGATTTTTACGAACAGCACCGTGCGGAACTTTCCCTTTATGAATCCGCGCGCGATCAGCTCCGTTCGATGTATGGCAAGCAGAAGCTGCCATACATGAAATCGCTGAAAGAGGAAAAGGATTCCCTCGTCACTGCAAAAAACGCACAATATGAAGCCTACCAGACTTCACGGACACAACAGCGGGAATTGCAGACTGTCGTTTCCAATGTGCGGCAGATGCTCGGTCTGAATCAGGAACGTACTGCGGCGCAGGAGAAGATTAAGAGCATCAACTGATTTAAAAAAATCGAGGGGAGGGAGATACCGCATGGTATACCCTTCCCCTCAAATTCTCTGGAGAGCAATTAACGTATTCTCGCTTTCACCCTGTTAGCCAAAGAAATCTCATCTGTCAACTCTGCAACCATAATACATTCTGCGATAAATTCTTTCAGATTCTCGAATCCCAATTTATATTCTTCATATAAAGATTGCACTACACTATCCTTTTCCAAATTATATCCTTGTGAGATAGCATGAGCCAATTCGTGTATGGTAAGTCTCTTGATAGATTTTGATTCCTCGATTAACCGAATCCAAAAAACATCCATTTTATACATTGAAAGGCTCGTGAAATTAATATCAAGTCTTCTTGCATCCTGAAGAAAAGTCTCATTCAGCATTTTTTCAAAATCCGGAATCTTAATCCTATTAATTACAACTTGCTGGATATACTTAGCATGTAGCCTCTGCTTGCAATCTATGACGCGCTGAATCGCTCCGTCATCTTCCAAAGGCATGCCCGATACTCTGATATGATTAAATCCAATCAGCTTAGACTCTTCATTATGTTTTGCCAAATCGTCAACTTTTAAATAGCGCTTACCTTTATCGTTATGCGTATAAAGCGTTTCACTAATTTTACTTGTCGGATGATCCCAAGAATAAAAATCACAAACCCTATCCAGCTGTATTTTGGAATATTTTTGCATATACTCATCAACTAATTTTTTAATATATTCTATCTGTTCATCACTCATTCCCATATCTTTATATTGAACAAAATCAAATTTTGGTTTCATCTATTTTTTTCTCCCCACACAAACTGAAAAGCAATGGTTACGCTCAACCATTCAGAATACTATCTGCCTTAATCGCATATGCATAACCAACCGGGTTAATCTTCCGCTGCTCCCTCACGGCTTTCACATTACTGTCAATAAAATTTCTGCCAGTAAATTCTTTCGCATCGATCTCTTTTTCAAACGGTACATCTTTTATCATACATGCCGCCAAATACATAATCAATGGCGCACGCTGTGAAGCAATCTCTGCCGAAAAATTCTCATAAAAAATATGGTTTCGGACATCGCGGATTCCCCGAAGGTATGACACATAATCTTCTCCAGCAATTTTCCCTCTGGACGCAATGCAGGCGGCTGTCATATAAGTATCCATCAATGCGTCTTCTCCCGTGATCTCAATCCCACGGTAAGCGATCTCGTCCTGCACCAATTTAAAATATGTATCACGGACCTCTTCAAAATCACTTGCAATATCCGTCAGCGTGAGAACGTCATAAAATTGCTTGGCGATTTCCATGTCCTTATTATCATTCAGCCGGATACCTGTAGTATGGGGAGCAAACGCCGTAAGTTTATCTCCGAGGACACATTCCACACTCGGTATCTGAACCTCCATCATCTCTCCCTCGGTTATTAGCAGATCGCTTTTAATCTGTCTGGATACAAGGCTTGTATACTTAGCATCCTCGAAAAGCACATCCAGCAGAATGTATATGTTCCGCCTGTTAATTGGCGATGAATAGATAAATTTAAAATGTCGCTTCTCGATATTGTTCTTACCAACCCGGATTTGTTCTTCACACGAAAGAAACGGAAAGATCTCCGATGCACGTTTTATGTAGTCATCAATATCTGTTCCGGGCTTCACAATGATATCTATATCAGTAGATAACCTCATGGGATGTTCCAGCAATAGTTGAAGGCAGCTGCCGCCTTTAAAAATAAATGGCATCCCAACCCTCGCAATCGCTTCCAACAAACCAAAAGCATATACTGTCCGCTCTAATAAAACCGGGTCTCTCCGGCTTCTGCTCTGTAGTTCGCGGATGTGCTCCTCTGAAAAATTCTCTTTCGTCAGCATCTTCCTTATACCGTCCTTAATAATGATTTATCAATATATGTCATAATCTTTTTCGTTGCATTTCTTCTCCGTGCATACCGGAACATCTGGCTTTCATCTATAAAGAAATCCTGAAGCGCCTGCGTAAATATCCCCTCATATTCTCCCCGTCCTACACAGGAAAGGAGTAATTTATCCGCAACGAGATCGACTAACATCTTTTCCAGACCCGTATGCCATGCCTCGCCATTTCCCTTTGGCGATTCTGTGATCATTTTTTCGATGACAACCATATTATCCGACCAATATTGATGAAACACATCCACTGTCGGATTGATCAGAATATGCCCTGCGTAGTCGTTCCTGATAGAATCAAAGATAAAATCTCCAAGATTGGATTCCACCGACAGGAATACGACATTATGCGCAATCTGGTGATTAACAAATTCATTCAGCTGCACAAGTTCAAAAATTCGAAAGTCCACCAATGGATATTCCTCCTGAATACGATGCGCAAGCTCGTTTGAGGTCTCCGAATATTCATAGTCATATTTCTTCACTTCATCGTTGTCAACACAATATGCATTTCTTCCTACTCGCACAATTTCTCCGTTATC
>JAJQDT010000171.1 GCA_021202075.1 Lachnospiraceae bacterium
GTAATTCCCCTTGTCTTCGCCACCGCGAGCGCAATACAATCGTACAAAGACGGTTTTGTATATCTGGCAACATACTCCTCCGCCAGATAAAATTCCTCCTCCGTCAACTCTATCTTTTGTAGCCCGCGTCTTACCAGATCCTCGCCCAGCCCCGGCGGGTTCAACAGCTCATCCTCCGCCGCTTCCTCATTCATCAGATAGGTAAACGGCAGCTTAAAGGGCAGTTCCAGGCGGTCAATCGTCGCGAAATCCAGCCAGACGTTTGTATCGCTGCTGATATACTCCATCCATCAGCCCTCTGCGGCAAAGCACTGATCCGCCACAAACGTATACGGCTGTTTCAGGAGCTCTGCACCTTTCTGGACGGAGATTTCATTCTCACTCACCGCGCGCAGGACCAGCTGCAGAAACAGCGTCGGCTCCTCTCTTTCAATACGCACCGGCTCGTTCTTTTTCCATCCGCATTTGCCCGCCTTGATATAAAAATCCTTCTCCACACTGCTGTTAATAATACCACAGAGAGCTGCACGCTTCACCAACAGGTACATGGAGATGCCGTACTCCTTACAGATCAGTGTCATATCCTTCGTAACCGCGCTCCTGCGGATCCCCAGCTCACGCTTCGCGTCCTCCGCCGGGAATAAGAACGCGCCGCTGATTGCCGTTGCCATCGCCTCAATATCCTTCTCCGCCATATCCACCGACCAGATAAAGATAAAATGAGCCATTTCATGCGCAATCGTCGAGCGGATCCGCTCCGGCGTCATATTCTGGTTGATGATCATATACGGCCTGTCATTCACCAGCCCGTTCATCCCGGAAAACGCATCATTGTCGATGTCGCAGAAATACACCAGAATTCCTTTATTCTCCAGCAGCTCCACCAGATTCCCCACCGGACCGAATTCCGCGATTCCAAGATACCTCCGCATGGCGACAGCATCCTGTTCCGGATCCTCATGCAGCTCCACCCTGTGGCTGTCCGGCGCATCCGGCAGGATCTCGCCCCCAAGGATATCCACCGTCTGGTAAAAACGGTTCAGATACTCCTCCACGGACGCCTTGATGTACTCCTGCTGCTTCTCCGGCAGCTTGCTGTTCTTGCGGAACTCCCCGTGCGTAAATACCAGGTTTTCATCCCGGTTCACAAGGAAATCCGAAACCCGCACATCAAGAGCCTTCGCCAGGGACTTAATTACGTCCATTCCCGGCTTCCTCTCGCCTTCTTCATAATAGGTAATTGACATCGGGCTGACGCCCACCAAAGAGGCCAGTTCCTTCTTCGTCATGTTCTTTTTCAGACGATAAAATTTCAAATTCTTATGAAACATCTCACCACTCTCCACTGCCGCTCCGGTCGTTGCTAAACGTCTGCCACTGGCAGACAGCAACGGTCGGCGCTAAACGGACATCCACTGGATGTCCAGCGCCCCTTCCTTGTTTATATTATACCAGTTTTTGAAGAAAAGTAAACAGGTTTTATGTGCATTTTCGATAAAAATAAGGCCTGTCAGCAATCTCAAACGAGACAGTCGACAGGCCACGCCACTTAGATATCTAATTTAGCACATGCTATCTTACCCTTTTCACTGGCTGCCGTTTCACTATTTTACAACGCTCAGGCGACACCATTCTCGGATCAGACAGATAAATCTCATAATGAAACCGCTCCCCAGAATAATCATTTCCCAGACCATTCTCCGCCAGATACCGGTTCATCTTTTCAATCGTACTCGGTTCCTCATAGGCGCACGAAGGCTCCTCACCACTGGATAATTTCCGGCGATGGGGAGCCTAAATTCATTCTGGCATGGAGCCAAAACAAATTGCTGGAATATTGAAAGTGAACCCTCCATAAGTTACAGTCTGATGTGTTATTGATGTATCTTCAGGAAGGCTTTCTTCGTACTCATGATTTCGAGTAATATGAAAAACGGAAGCTGGTGATTTAGCGCCAAATAATTCCTTTATTTTTTTCAAATCGATTACCGGAACATACTTATTCTGTGTTCTAATATTGTGTCTTGCAACAACACAGCAAAATAAGTCCACATCATCGCAATCATCAACTTCAAACACTTTTTTCATAAATGCTTTTTTATCGCTCATAGCATATGCCATAATTTGTGATGATTGTTCGCATCCATGAGTAATGTCATCTTCTCTTGCATAGACTTCTTTAGAAGAGTCTGCAGCCATAAACCATTTTAATTCACATAGCAATACCGCATTAGAATCAGGCTCATAAATACCTAAATCTATATCTGGCAATCGGCCTCCTAAATTTCTATGCTTTACGACCACAAGATTTGAATATTTTTCTAATATCCCTTCAATCTCTTTCACCATTAAGTTTTCTAAATCATTAACTTCCTTAGAATGTTCAAAATCTGTCTTAGAACTAACTAAAGATAATAAATTTCTCTCTGGCTTGGAACCCACAAATAATAATGGCGCTATAATCACCTTATTTTCCGGCATTATGACTATTGGCTGATACATAATGTCGACATTCTTTTTTTTAGGTTCAAACGTAATATACTCAAGAATATTTTTAACGACCACTTTGTCTATGCTCGTCAAAGATTCTACATAACTTATAATATTATCCATCGATTGTATAATCGTACTATTCTTTAATCTAATCAAGGCATCTTGTATGGTCAGACTACTGAAAAGATGTATATATGATAATGTTGCTAATGCAATCCATACTTTCCTGTATTCCTCTAATGAGAACAAGTCAAACTTCCATGAAGATGGAAGCGTTTTTGTAACCTCCCATTGTTTTGAGGCAATCTCAGAAAAAGCATCGATTACCTCTCCTGTCAGCTCATAGCATAATTCCTCATCCCGTATCGAAATATGATCTTTTAATTTTTCGTAGGCTAACGATAGTTTTATAGGCTTCACAACGTCCATAAATCCTTCAATTCCCATTTGACTTGCTTCTCTCAAAATATCATTCCACGCTGACTCGTTTCCGTCTTCCGGAAAATCAAAAGTAACAGTATTTTCTTCAACGCTAGCAGTTAATCGGTTTCTTGAAAAAGAAATATATCCACTACATATAACTGAATACGGCAATGCATAATCATTTATTAGCGAGGCGCAATTCTCGTACCTACGTTCTTCAATCCTCGAATTAATAGGAGCTTCTGAAGAACTGAGCGAACTACTATACACCCAACTTAAGGCTTGATTTAGTGCATCCATGTAATCCGTTATTTTTTTCAGAGAAAATGGATTCAATATACTACCCATTATTGCTAAGGAACATAAATCCTCAAATGTTGCTAGCAATTCATATGTCATCTGCTGTTTCGTTCCAGTAAACGCTGGATGCTTTTCATGAAACACATCAATTATTTTTTCTATATCTCTAATATCCATCCGCTACATTCCATCGCCTGTTATCTATTCCACTGCCAAGTCTGCCCTTTAGTATCGGGTGACTTGAACTACGGTCAGCCTTGTTATCTATATCACTGCCACAATACTTGACATCTAATCCACAGCCTAAACCCTAACTCCATCATTTCATTAAACTGGACCCTGCCCTCAATGGACTTGCCCGATTTTCCAGCATCCTCGTATTCATGGACGATTTCATAATCATTATAATCCGCATACGCTTTCATACGGTTTTTCTGTGCATCCAGAGAACATCCGTCGATCTGCATGGCTGTGGATACTCTCGTGTATGTGTAAACTTTTGTCTTTTCTTTACTCACAATAAATTCCTCCGTCTGTGGCCCTCTGTGAATACCGCTGACCTATCGCTCAAAAATGTGCCATAGGAAAAGAGGATATTTTTTCTGATTCCTGCACCAGACTGGTGCAGTTTTGCAAATAACTGCAAATAAATCATGCCTGTTACAATCTTATTAATTAACTACCCGTCAACGAAATTTGTCCCGAAAAAAGGCTGTTTTTCAAGGTTTTCTTTCAAAAAACAGCCAGCCAGTCAACTATCCGTCAACGAAAATGCTATGAATATCCCCGTATGCTTACGGTTCTTCTTCCATTTCCAAAACTCCCATCTGTAAAAATGCAAGGGTCAGCATTGAGAAAAGTCGAAATCCTTTACCTGCCAGATATTCCGCTTCCTGCTTTGTAAAAATGGCATGGCTTGTAAACGAAAAATTGTCAATATCAAATTCCAAATGCTCACTTTCCAGGTAATCCAGAAATGCCTGTGCTGCTTTTACAACTGTCTCTTCTGAAACCTTGTTCAGTTGGATGTCAGTGTTCGTTCCAATATAAACCTTTGCATCCTTCCCCAAAGAGAAACGAAGCAGGTTTACATCCTTAAAGTTTGATATTGTATAGCTCTCAATGCTCGGATAGCTTAAAAGCAGCTGTCCTGCTTTATAACCATCTTCATTGTCATACGGATTTGCAAGAACTGAGATATAATTCTCAATCAGCACCGAATCTGTATTGGATTCCGGGTCACGGTCAAACAGATAATAAATTGCAGACTGATCTACAGGAAACTGATACTTTTCGCGCAGTACATCAAACAAATCATCAAGATATGTCTCGTTCACGCTGATGTCACGAATATTGCTTTCACGGGTATTGATGACCGCAACCCGTGAAAATCGATCCTGACTACTTGTAAAATAATCCGGCCTGTTTCTCCGCTTCTCGATATAACTATAGCCAAGCAAATTGCAGAAAATTCGTCTGAGGATAGCAAATTCCGTCCGGCTTCCCTCAACAATAAACAGCACCCTGCCGATATGCTTTTCCCTGTTAAGCTTCATCGCTTACCTCTCTGTAATCAGGAAGCCCTCCAAAGACCCCGCTGACATACATTTTTTCTATATTTTGTGCAGAGCGCGGCTGTTCGGACGAAAAACGCTTTACCGAACTGCCATCTTCGCGCCGAAATTCAACAGAGTATTCCTGATCTGGACGGAGGATGGAATTACTCAACAGGTTTGTAGAATGGGAAACAAACAACATCTGCGCCCTGTCTGCTTTTTCCATAAAATAACGGACAAGGAGGTTCTCAAGATCATTATGGAATCCGCTTGAAAACTCATCAATCAACAACATACCGCCATCCTCAATCACACTAAGAAATGAAGGAAGAATACGAAGCAGATTCTGATTACCAAGGGATTCTTCTCCGAATGGAATCGGGACTTCAATTCCCTTTCGCTTAAAAAATATCCCTTTCTCACTGTCATCATTGCCAACAATCAGGCGGACACGGCCACCCGAACTGCTGTGGTCATATTCGATATTCTGCTCAAAATTATATTCGTCGAAGAAATCATTGATAGACTGGCATCCGCCCCTGTCCAGATAACGGGCAACTGAGACTTCTGCTTTTCCATAAGGAATAATCGTCTTGTCAAACATATTGATATAAATAGATTTCTTCAAAAAATCCATCCATGCTTTCAAAACATTGTTGGATGCAAATTTCGTATTAAAATAAAGTGTCCTCAGAAACAGAGAATCTTTCCCTACATCTGATTCATCATAGTTTATGCCATCCGGTTCTGCGATATAGGACTTTGCTGACAGTCCCATTCTTTCCATCATCAGTTTATGTGCAACAAACAGCTTCTCGGAAATCATATTTTTTCTTGTATCAACTTCAAATGAGTATTCTATATTTTTTCCGTCTATCAGAAATTCATAGGAAAGCGAATAACAAGGACTGTCTCCAAACATGCAGACAAAGATACCGGAATTCAGATTTCTTTCTGAAAACAGGAAATCCAGGAGCAACTTTATGCCAAGCACAATCGTAGATTTCCCTGATGCATTCGCCCCAACAAAAATGCATCCTTTCAGCACACCATTATCCGCGACATTTTGCGGCAATATAGAATAATTTGTTTTCATCAAATCCACGGTCACTGTGTTCTTAAAGGATTTGAAATTCTTTATTGTAATTTTTGTCAGCATAGCACGACCTCCATATCCTATCACGTTTTACATATAACGATTATAGCACAGGCTTTCATGTGTCGCAACTTTTTTTCGTGTCATTTTCATCTTATCGTAAATTTATTACGTTATTGTTTGTCTCAAAAACACCTGGAATACTCGCCCCAGCCTCTAAAAAACGACAAACATCATCCTTTAGTATTTCTACAGAATCCGCGTCGATTACGTCTGCATATTTTGCAACCAGGTTTGCCAACAGATCAGCCAAGCCGCTCCATTCGTCCCTCATCTCTCTCTATACTCTTCTTTTCATTCTGGCAATTATTTAAAAAGTTTCTTTGCTTTCTCCAGATTCGCTGCTGCTTTCATCTCACGGATGTTCCGATTGTTAATTTTCAACGGAATACACCGTTGAAGAATCCTGTCATAAATCCTTGCGTGGGAAAACTCCGCCGGATGCTTCAGCTCTTCAATCGTCAGGTTGATCCATCAGAACCGATACTGCCCGCTCCAGAAGGGCATTTGCAATACATATTAATGAACCCTAAATTCATCTAACAAAACTGCTGCCTTTTCACTCCTTACTTTAACTAAAGCAAGCAAAACATCCTCATAGGCCTCTATCAATTTTTCATCTTTTTTTATTTCATCACCATATTTAACAAAAGCTTTAAGAATAATCTTATCCACCAGCTGCCTTGCATCTTGAATAGTCTCAAAAAAATATTTTTCATTTTGAGATATGGTATTCTTAAAACATACTCCAAGTGATTTTAATATTTCTGGCAACAACGCATCAATATTCAACATATATACCGTATAGAGTACATCTTTCAAATGCTCTGTACCATATTTACAAATTTGCATATTGATAAAACTTGTATCCTTGATGCTGTATTTAGCCACTACCTTATCAACATCCCATCTATTGTATCTAGTAGCTGCAAGAAACAAACTCTTCTTTAATTCTTTCCTCACCCACTCAGATGAAATCCCCTCAACATATATTTCGAGTTTGTGAATTTTGGTTTCTATATCCGTTCTTTTACCATTTTCTCTAAAACCGTCTACATAAGCACTCAAAAATCCACCAAATATATCTTGATAAAACTCAACAGTATCCGCCGTGAATTTTTCGAAATCCACATCTTTAAATAGAATGTCATAGACCAAAGAAGCATCGTTTCCTGTAATATTTAACTCATACTGAAAATAAGAAGAAACATAATGTTCGCTAAATGTATCTATTATTTTGTGAGCTCTTGTCTCATATATATTTGCATGCCAAAAATCAATCATGCACTGAATAATTACTTTGATAATCTTTGCAAAACTCTCATGATTCAAATTCAAACCACAACGAGGAAGATAACACATTATCCCGATATCATAATTATCAATATCAAAATACTCAACATCCACTTCACATCCTTCGAATAAATAAGTTTGAATAATAAGTTCTTTATTACTTTCGTATGGTTGCTCTTGTTTTTCTGATATATAATAGTCTACACCCCTTAATTTTGGAGCCATATTAGGAATAAACTCATAATCTTCCCCACCTCGATTTTTCTTGATATACTCGGCATTATATTTTTGATGATTCATTTCATCTTCTGCAAGCTTTATTATTGTTCCGAAAAAACATCTGGCATATTTTTTATTTATTCTCAAAAACAAAACTACTGAATTTGAAATTTGCCCTATCAAACCATTATGTCCATCTTCTAAAAGACTATCCAACATAATACGCAAAATGTGGTCATGAATTCTACGGTCAATATCCTTATCCAATTGCTCCCAAAGTTTACTTATAATATTTACATTTGATATGTATGAACCGTTATTAAATATCTTATCGATTCGCTTAAGCCATTCATCAAGCAAATGATTTCTCTGCTCTCTCAATAAATCATCTCTTGATAATGCGGAAACAATCAAAACAATTAAAATATCTTCAAATTGCATATTAATGGAGTCATCTTGCTGCATCTTTGCAATAAGATCATCAATTGCTATGACCATCTTGTTTATATCAATCGTACAGTTTTTTGCATCTTCAACTAATGGACTGATTGAATCCATTACTTCTTTTACTGGTTTATTTGTTTTCTCATTCTCATCAAGAATTTTTTCTGCCTCACCCTGGATTTTTGGCTCAATCATCAACTTTTTTTCGTCAACTCTAGTGACACTTGCATTTCTTAAATCCATCTTTTGAATCTGTAGATTTTCATTTGGATAATTCTTTTCATCATAAAGTTCATACAAATAATCTAATATCTGGATACATTTTGCCTTTATAGCAACATCACCATAAAGATAAGTCTCCAACATATATTGTTGTAAATGCTTGGCGCATTTTTCATCCTTGTCATATCGACTTTTGAATTCCGGAATGCCTACCGTCATCATTATTTGCTTTTCTAATAACTCCCTTGTTGGGTTCTTTAAATATTGCCCATAACGACGAATATCCCAATATATGAGTTCCATACTAGACGCTAAACCAATTGCATATCCAGGTAATTCTTTTTCAAAATTCATACCAATTGTTTCTATGATTGAAAGCAGCATAATATTATTTGACTTTTCATATATTGTCTTTTTTATATATTCAGCTAGTTTTTTCACATACTCTATATCAGTGGAATTCTTAAATGTATTAACTATTGTTTTCTTTATCACATATATAATATCTGCTAGTACAACTGGAATAATATGATCCATGGTATTTGTTAACCATAATTGCTCATTTCCCCAATATGTTTTCTTTTCTTTCTTATCCACAAAATATATTTCTATTTTATAAATTTCATCCGGACTACTTTGTGCAAAGCAGTCAATAGCATTATTTACAAAAGAAATTGCCCAATCCAAACCTTTCACAAAATTCACTTGAATAATATGCCAAATAAAAGGGTTACTAAACACACCATTTTCATTATTACTATAATAGTCAGATTGTTCAGACAAACCATATGCCTTAACATTGTTAATATCATATTCATCATATAAAAAATGCCTTTTTGACTTTCTTTGTGTCCACAAAGCTTCTGCCGATTTACAAGCTAACTCCGGCAAAAAAAGGACAAACTGTATATCTACATTTTTTACAATTGCTGCTAAAACATCTTCCGCAACGCGATTAAATCTATTAGTGTCATCACTGTATTCAGCAATCATATTCTCAACAAACTCTGTCAACCACTGTTTTGATGCCCTTGCCATTTTGGAAATAATCAGAAAAAGATTGACTATTTCCTTGGAATGTATATATGCATTTTCCTTTTCACACATTTCAATTAAATCGTTAATGTACCCAATAATAATTGCACAGGTTTTTTTCTCAATATCAACAGATTTGTATGAGTAATTTGCATAATCTTCACACATTTTGATTAATGACTCTTTATATACTTCTTCTTTCCATACTGAATCCAATGCAATATTAATTAAATACTCACGTGCAGCTCCTATCGGTTTTACGTCCAATGAAAGTACTGGAGTATATGTTATCTTAGCTTCAAAAGCATAAAGATTAGTCACATTTATTAATTCTGCAATTACAGGTTTATCCAACAACTCCTTAAATTCATCAAAAAACAATCCACAATACTTCGATTTAACAATTCCTATTTCCGTTTGTATTTTCCATTTTTCTGAAATATCTTTATCAGTCACTAATGAATATATAAACTTTTCTCTTGATGATTGAACAAATAACTTATTTGCAATCCATATCTGATATCTTCTATATACACATCGTCCAAGTTTTTCAATCTCAGCAAAAAATTTATTATAATTACCAAGGCATGCATCAAATTGCTTATCAATGTATCGTTCAAAACATATATCCTCAAAAATATCGTATTTCAGACGTATCCCATTTCCATTATTAATTATTACACCTTCAGATCTTAATGCATTCAACACCTTACTATCTATGATATCATCATCAACACCAACAACGAATTTCTTAGCACGTGTAAATACAATTCTTTCAACCGACTGCTTAACCTCACTTTGAGTAATATTATACTTATAGCATTTCTCTCTTAGGCATAATATTTTCTCCCATATTAAAAGTCTAAAGCTATTTTCATCACTTATATTTTCTTCAACAAAACCGCCCGATATAATTAGATTGATGTAAAATGGCAGACTAAGTAAGTCTGAATACATCTTGTACCGCTGCAAAGATTTTATAATAGGATATTTATTAGCAATATCATCAATTTCTTTATTTGTTAATTCTGGTATTTCGTAAATACTTGTCTTATACTTTGTATCTATTTTCATAAAGGATGAATTATCAGTACTGCGACATGATGTGAGTACGAAAACATTTGCATACTTCTCTGCCAATCTATAAAGCTCTTGCAAAGAAAAAATAGCTCTATTGCCACAATCTGCAATAAACTCTATAGCATCAACAAAAATATACAGTTTACTCATTCCTAACCATTGAATAGCCTCTTCAACATCGCAATCCCATATTTCATTTATTGATCTTTCAGAAGCGAGATTTTCGGCTCTCGTAGCTAATACGAATTTTTCATTGCAAAGTAACATTTTACAAATCACAGATTTACCTGAACCTGCATTACCTTGTATTGATATTATCCTGCTTGAATCTCGTTGAATTTTTTCAATAAAAGATGTCCTATCTATCTCATATTCGCCATTGATATAGCCTTCAATATTATCTAGTTCTATTTCTTTACTTTTTTCGACGGCACGTAAAAATTTCTTGATATTTTCTTTTTCCGGTTGTCTTTGAATGTCATCCAATTTATCCATTATTTTTAAATAATCAGAAGCCATCTCATTATGGATTACCTTTTCTCCAGTTGACATTTGTGATTTTGTATATACGTTATAGGCATCAATTAATTCCTTAATAAACTTTTCAATTTGCTTTCTTTCTTCATAACCGATGACGAAACTATTTTTACTAAAGAAGGTCTCAATAATCTCTTCTATATCAGAATCGGAAAAGATATACTCCCCGTATACTTCGCCCATGCTTGATTTAAACTTATCGAGACAGGACTGCACTACTGGATCATCTGAATCCCATTCAGCAACACTAATTCCTTTTTTCCTAATTTTATTTTTTATAATTGTAATCCAACTTCTACCGGCCTCTTCAAGAGTAACAAAAGAACCAATTAATCCTATTACTGCCACGAAATCCACTTACAATCGCCCTCTTTCACAAATATAGTTAAGTAAAATATATACTTCTTTATATCATTGTTAATAGCTCTTCAATTCCCTCAACTTTTCCGGATGATCCGCTTAAATAATCTCTCCCATCCCCGTCTGCTCTTTTACATAATTTCTGATCTGATTATATGTTGCTTTACTCTCCGCACTTGTCAGATCCATCTCATCCATATCCACTGTCACATTCACATGATGTTTTTGCATCATAGAGTTTGAACAATAGGCATACCGTCTCGACCGTATTTTCTTCGGGCAACCACATTTCCCTGCTTTCATGTCCGTCATAATACACTGGAAACGTAAGAATTATACGCCTGATAATCCGTCCAGTATCGGTTCTCTCCGGATACAACTCAATCGACTCGATGAGGGTGCCCATGAATTCCTTCTTCTCGGCATCCGTCATCTTCTCGTATATATTATCATAATCCAGAAGAATTTTGTACAGCTCTTTTGTATTGATCTGATTCCCGTAGGAAGCAGTAATCTTCGCACCGGTTTCTTCAATCGCCTCCTCAAGCCCGGATATTCTGTCGTACAGGTTATCCAGCCGATCCTGCATATCCTGAAATTTCTGGTCATAATGTTTGTCGTTCACATCCATGCGATCCATCATCTGCAGAAGCTTTGTCTTCGCACCCTGTACCTGCTGCAGTTGTCCTCTCAGCTGCTCCCGCTCTGTTTCAAGTGCCGACACATCCACCTTTTCGCCAAGCTTATCCTGCACATAATCCCTGAACTCGTCATTGGAGATCATGTAGCGGATGAAATTCACAACCTCCGCATTAAAAGCCTCCTGATTTAAGGTGGGCTTGTAATCACAGACCCTTCCATCCTCCAGATTTTTCCGGTGATGGCAGCGGTAAAAAAATGTGTCCGTATACTCGCCGGTGCTCTTGTTCTTCCGTCTTCGTACTGTTCCTGTCATCCCGCCGCCACACTGCGGACATTTGATGATCCCGGAAAGAATGTGTTCGTGATCCAAGCTGTGCGTCTTGACCCACTTGACTCCCGTCTTTTCCCGCTTCATCCGGGCGGCCTCCCAGGTATCCATATCAATTATCGCATCATGGATTCCGTCCGCCAGCAGGAATTCCTCCTGCTGTACTCTCCGGTACACATCCCTTGTTCCCTTTACCTTCTCCGTAGAGCTTTTTCCATAGGCGATCTTTCCTATAT
>JAJQDT010000113.1 GCA_021202075.1 Lachnospiraceae bacterium
ATGTTTTACAAGGCTGTGTAACCAGTTAGTGTAACTTTATTGCAGAGTTCACAAACTTATTTTCACAGATTTGTTGCAATTTAGTGTCGCCTCGGTTAAACTATGCATAGGGTCTCTCCTTTGTAATGTTTTTGGTTTGGTTCACCTAACATTGTAACAAAGTTGAGGCTCTTTTTCTATACCAATATCCTTCACTTGGTAAGTGAAAGTGCCAATACACAAAGAAATCAGTAACTACGCGGGTTTTTCGCCGCAACGGCGTAATCTCGTGAATAATTCAGGTTAAATCATCATAATTCATCTCCAGCGCAGAAAATCCTTCTGAATCCGTAAACAAAACCGTCTCTTCTGTTTTATAAGATAAAGTGATATAATGATCCATCCGTTTAAGAACAGCAGGCATGACCTGGTATGCCAGCTTCCCCATATCAACTGGGCCCAGGACTATTTTGCCATAACGCAAATGACTGCGGATGTAATCTATTGCAACATCAATCTCCCCTGCGTCATGCTTTTCTACATCATAGCCCCACAACTCAAGGGCAGCATCTACACCCCGGTTCGGATCACAATAAGTCGTAAGGAGATGGTCAAAATTCGAATCCCCAATATGTCGAATACCGAATGGCACTGACGTAGATATCTCAAACAATTGTAAATCAATATCCTGATCCTGCAGGGCATTCATACATGCATAACTGCAGCAGCATATTTCATTTCCATAGAATCTCATTTTTTACCCTGCAGCTTCTGAATGTCTATTTTCCCGCCTGATGTTTTCGGAAGAGGCTTACTGCTCATATGAAGCCGATAGTTCTGTAAATAATCCGGGAACTGTCCCATACATTCATACATCTTTTGTTCCATATCCTCCTGCCGGGAATATACCCAGATTTCCAGATGCTCCCCGGTAAGCGAATCTTTTTCTCCGCTAACGGATACTTCTATAATATCCTGACATTGTTTCAGTTTATTTTCAATCCATGCACAATTTATCCTGTATCCACAGATTTTTATAATACCATTTTTTCTGCCGCGAAAATATAAAAATCCTTCTTCATCTATAAAAAAAAGATCTCCGGTATGAAGTTCTTTTTTTCCTGTATGGGGATCTTTTGAAAAAATACTGTTTTTCCCCTCCGGGCAATTCCAGTATCCTTCCATAACATTATCTCCCGCAACTACCAATTCCCCGATCCCGGTTGTCTGATCCGGATCATCCAGCCTTACAGAAACATCTTTCAACGGCAATCCGCAGGAACCTTCTAAAACTTTATCTTTCCTGCCCTCCGGCATCACAGACACACGTTTACATTCCGTCAGGCCATACATGGGAATGATCCTGACACCCGGAAGCAACTCCCACAATTCCTTTATAAGTGTCACGGGTAATACCTCACCGGTAAATGTAATATATCGCAGCACAGTATTCCCCGGGTACTTCAACATTCCGGTTTTTACCATAAGATTCGCCATAGACGGTATCATCGGAAACGCCGTTATCTTCCATCGCTGTAACAAATAAGGAATTCTCTGCAAAACATCCCCTTTGCAAAAATATAGTTCCGCTCCGCTCAGAAGCGCAAGAAAAATCTGATAGAGGCCATAATCAAATGCCAGCGAGAGAGAACATAAAATCCGATCAGAATCAGAATTTCCCAATCGTTCATTGATTTTCTTAGATGAGAATAAAATCTGTTTCTGGCTTGCAACAACTCCTTTCGGGAAACCCTCTGAACCGGACGTATAAATAATGTAAACCAGCGTGTCTTCTCCGCAAAGGGTTCTGGATTCCAGATGGCACACAACCGCATCCTCGTCCAGTTCTTTCATTTTCCGGTTCATAATCTGCCTGAATTCTTCATCAACAATGCAGGCCGGCTTGCAGTCATGTATAATAAAATCAAGTGATTCCGCATCCAGCAAACGGCTGACCGGCACACACACATATCCATTTGCGATACAGGCCATCAAAACAATCATCATCTCTATCGGGTCATCATCCGGTACGAGAATCCGATCCCCCTGTTCAACTCCCAGGCTTTGGAAAACAGCGCTGTAAACCGCCGTCATCGAATGTAGATCCGGAACAGACAATACTCTCGTTTCATCAAAAAAAACCGGTTTCTTTCCACCCGGATATTCTTCGATCAGTTTCCGGTACAACATAATTATTCCCCATCTGTCGGCATTTCCACAAGAATTTTTCTGTTTTTAAGTATTTTCGCTTTTTCCACAATATGTATCAATCCTTTTACCACATACTCCGGTATACCAGTATATCCTGAAATATCTGCCGGGTCTGAATGTCTGCCATAAAGGATCAGCACCTCATCTATAACATCTACGGACAACTCTGATTTTATTATCTCAACCTGCTTTTCTTCTTCCTCAGAAAAAGTTCTCGGATATACAATCGGTCCATCATTGACGATCCAATAAGCAAGGTCCTCTAAATCTGTCTGGCCCGGCCAGAAACCGGCAGATGGTTCCTGTTCCATCACTGCTTTGGCTGTTCCCAATGCCTGCGCAAACGGCTGCAGTTCAGACTTATAAAGGTGTGCAATCGGTTTAAAGTTTGCAAGATTATCGCCAAATGTAAGAAAAAATCCCAGCTCTTTTTCCGTCCGGTTTGTCGTCCCCGCAATCAAAAATCCCTTGTCCTGATAAGAAGAAATCACCGCTGACCGGACAGAACACTTCGCCTTGGCAGGATCCAATAGCATATCCGTCCGAAAAACCGGAGGCAGCTCGCCGTTTTCCAACGCGCTCATCAATTCCATGTTCATTTCCTCCAAATGGATCTCCGCCAGATGGACATGCAAATCCTTTGCCAGATTTCTCGCATTGACAAGGAACTTTTCTTCCATTTCATCCTGCACTACAATAAAAAGCCGTACCCGCCGGTTCCCGACACTTTTGCAGCACAATCGGGCAACAATGTCCGAATCCATCCCTCCTGATACAGCCACAACAATTTCATCCCCCTCCAGAACATAATCCCGGATAAATGCTGCAATTTTTTCAATTTCTTCAGCCACATTTTTCTTTCTGTAATCAATCATTTTTCCGTCTCCTTAAAAAGTCCCGGCGCATAATCTGCAACTCACATTCTAACAAAGATTCATCTATATGGAATACTGCGGCAAGTTTCCGATACATATCTTCTACTTCGTTGATCCGGATTGAATCTGGCTGGTTCGATATGTTTGTTTCCCATTTTGATTTACACTCACAGGAAATATTCTGTAATGCGCGAATACATTCCTGATCCTGTGTATCCCGATACCGGTCAAGCAGGCTTATTACTTCATCCCGGCATTCCGGACATGTGTCCGGCGAATATCGGATAAGCGAAAACGAAGGGTCGTAATAATCTTTATACCATGAAATTTGAATCCTATCCAGCTCCTGCTGTGAAAAATGCCCCAACACTTCAACCAATGACCACAGGGAAACCGGCTTGTACATCCCTGATTCATACATGACTTCTAAAAGAGTTCCCTGTCTTACATGAAACGGAAACAATACTACACTGTCCGTTCCAATCCTGAATGCATCATAAATCGACTGGATCGTGCTTTTTATTATCGTACGTTCTGATAAAAACGGAATCCCCATTCCAATGTTAGCAATCGTATGAATCCCATTCTTATGCAACCTGTAAACCGCATCTGCAAACGCTTCAAATGAAGAATTTTTATTAACACAGTGTTTCAGCACCCAATCATCACTTGTCTCCAGCCCTATTTCAATATACTTTTCAGCATCCGGCACGACACGTTTCATAAAATCTATCCCCGAATCGGTAATTGAGTCCGCCCGTGTCTCAATAATAAAACTTTGCGTCTTAATATCTTTCAGGAGATCTATAATCTGTTCTCTCTGTTCTGCCGATACTTCACGTTCATCCAGCATACTTCCGCTCGGAGTCAGGAGAAAATCTCCGAACTCTGAGGGAAGTCCTTTTATCATTTCCCGCAATTCCGCGACGACGCTGTCCCATTCAATCTCACTGCTCCCTTTTCCATAATTGCACATCGTACACCCGCCATGCATGTCATGTACGCAGCCCACAGTCAGGAACCATAAATCACATAAGCAGGCCCCATTCACGCGCTCTTTTCTGTAATTCGTCCTTTTTTCCAACGGGACAGTCGGACGTTCGCGATATATGGATGCGGTAATTTGTTTTAACACACGATTGACACTCATAACGGCAATCCCCTTTCATTCAGCTTTCAGGCATAAATACAGGCAGCACAAAAAATCTCTTTATTTTCCGCTGCCATCCAAAACATTTTTGATATATTGGCTTATTATCTTCGCAGTTGTAAAAACTTTCCCAAGATCTTCCGCCACGGGGTCAAATCTTATATGAAAACGATCTTCCAGATCAATCTGCAGAACCACCAGCATGATAGAATCAAACTCCAGATCCTTCCGTATCTCCGTATCCAGAGTAATTTCATCCGTGGTTTTTTCCCTTTTATATGTATGGGATGACTCATATACAGCCTTGATTCGTTCCAGAACAGTTTCTTCTATCATTGTCTCCACCAGCATCCCTGCACCTTTCCATTAGTCATACAACAGTTTTTCAGTCGGCCTGCGGCTTCTTACTATCCGCGCAGATTCCGAAAATGCTCCCGCATCCTTTTCATACAGTATCACGGCCGGCATTTCCATCATCAGGAAAAGATTTGGCGAATTTGTCGCGGCATATGCGCCGGCATTTTCAAAGCATATATAATCCCCTATATCTATACCCTGATCAATTTCTGCATTACGTACCAGAACATCGCTTTCACTGCAGAGTGAGCCGCAGATCATACACGTCTCCGTCGTCCCCAGCGGATGCCTGCTCCGCACATTTATATATGGCGTCCTGATTCCCAGAATCCCTCCGTCATAATTCAGATGATTGGTCCCTCCATGGCAAAAAACCGTTTTCCGGCCGCAAATACGCCTGACCGCAAATACTTTTGTAACATAAATGCCGGAGGATGCGGCGATATTCCTTCCGCTCTCATAGACCACCTGATATCGGCCGGATCTTTCTTTTACATATTCACTCAGCATCTGGAACATGGACAGGTATTCACCATATTCTTCTCCCTCAAAACAGGGAGTCCCTATTCCGGCCCCAAACTCTATTACACGCAGCGAACCGGGCAACCTGTTTTCAAAAAAACAAATCCATTCATCCAATTGAGCCAGTTCCTGTCTTATCTGTCTGCAGAACTGCCTCTGTGTCCCCGGATAATACTGAATACCCGGCAAATGAATATCCCTTCTGTTCTCACACATCCGCACACAGGCAGCAGCTTCCTCTTTTTCCATGCCGAACTGGTTTCCGCTGTTCACGCGCAACAATACTTCCGGTTTCCTCATATCCGCCGGCAGTTCCAAAAACATCCTCATCTGTGCGGCAGAATTAATGACTATCCGTTTTACCCGCATGGAAAGTGCCCGCTCCATCAGGGCATCGTCTCTGTATACGCCATCCAGGACAATCTTATCTCCGGGTATGCCGGAATGCATACAAAATTCTAATTCTCCGGCAGAGCAGACCTCCAGGTATTCCGCCTGCGAAGAAACGGCTCCCGCAATCCATGGATTTGCCTTGACAGAATACGCGATCCGGGTTTGGTTTCCAAGGCATTCCCTGATAGCAGCCAGATTATCTAATGCTCTGTCTGTCCGAAATAAATAAAAAGGAACACCGCCATTTTCTTCCGCAAAGTTTAGAATTTCATCGTCGACAAAATCCTCATTTCCGCTGCCGCTGCAAAACAAATCTTTAATATCCATACGCAAACAGTTCCCAGATATCATTCAGAACCCGCGGCATATCCGGTATCTTCCTTTCCCTTAATAATGCATATATGCGTTGTTTATAATGAATATACCCTGTTTCCAGGTATTCTTCAAGAGAATCTTTCTTATCTGCAGCAACTGCAACCGCCAATACCTTGTCCATCTGCATCATATAATTCATCAGGCCGCATTGCAGCGCAATATAATGTCCCCTGTCATCCGGAAGTGTTTCCCACGCTATGCGTATCCGGTCCCTCTCCCGATCCCGAATCATTTTGTGAAATTCAATCCCTTTTCGGTATATGGTGTCATAATCAGGTTCGAAACGATCTTTCAACCCTTTAGCCACATAGATTCCAAAGGCAGTCTTGTCAGGATCCTTCAGTTCCCATAAGTCTTCATATGAAACTTCTACTCCCGGCATTCCGCGGGGATCAAAAACCAAATATTTCTTTTTTGCCTCCGATCGTGTTACAAAAATATAACGCGCATCCCCATTGTAATAGAAATCCATCAATTCCGGAACAGCTACACCCTGATGTAATGGGCCAAAAACAAATCCCTCGCCCGGCATCGAAAAAACATCCGGACGATCCCGTAATTTTTTGCATACAAAAGGCACTCCCGTTTCCTCTGTCAAATGGTTTACGGCAGCCTCTGTCTCTAAATAAGGAGAAAACCAGTCTCTGGCCGAACCCTCCACGGAAAAGCCAAAGCATCTCAAAGAAATGCAATCCAGATGCCGGATCACTTTTATGTGTTGGTACTCCAGCATTTGATTCATTGCCGATTCAAAGGTATCAAATCGTTTTCCATAATAAATCACTTTTGTCAGCCAAACCTTCCATACAGGCAGCCAATTACCTTCTGGCAGTCCTGTCATATATTTCTCCGTTTCCCCGGAGCAATATTACATCTCTTCCATAATAAACCTCCCGGCTATTTCCTGTCAATCACATTATAATGCTTTGGCCTGTGTTTAAAAACATGATGCCATTTCTCATCAGTTCCTTCAAAAACACACTCCACAAATGTACAGCCCTCAAAAATTTCTTTGCTGAAATGACTGTTATTCTTAAATTTCACTCGGATAAAAGTGCAGTTTCGAAAATTACAGTTCTTCAAATCACAGTTTTCAAATTCCGCCTCTTCTATCATACAGCCAACCATACTTGCAAGTTCCATTGAACAATCGCGGAAAACTGTGTAGTTGAAATTGGATTTCGGCATATAAGCATTGAAAAATCTGCAATGATCAAATCCACTGTAAGCGCAAAGGATTCCCTGTCCGTTGCAATTATCAAAAATAACATTAGAGAATACAGCCTGAGTCAGCTCCGCGTCTGCAAGAATTGTATCACGGAAAGAAGAATTTTTAAACTCCGCTTTTGTCAGATCAATTTCTCTCATTTCGCTTCTGTCCAACATACAATCCGTCCACCGGCTTTTCGAAGCATGGCAATTTGTTAAATCTGAGTCCTTGAGATTCACCAGTTCAAGCCCGGCGCTGTATAAGATCGCGTCTGTCAAAACGCAGCTTTCCATATTCAGAAATACAAGCTCTGCCTCCGTCAGATTCACTTCTGTCATCATGCATCCCTTCATGCGGATACAGTTCCATTTGCTTTTTTGAAGATTTGCCTGACTAAAATCTGACGCGTCCAGAATAACCTCCTGAAATTGTATTTCCTCAGCCATGCTTCCGGCAAATGACGCATAGGACAAATTATAATGTCCTGATTCGTTTGCCTCAGCCGATTCAAACATATCCCACGGTTCAGCTTTTTCTCCGTGTTTTGTACCCGTATCTCCTGTACCGATAACTGACGTAATGAAATCATTCTTTTTACATCTGCGGTGTAATTCTGGCAAATTAAGTCCCCATTCTTTTATTTGAGGATCCAACTGCCAGTTTTTCACAATAGAGCCTGCAAAGCTGCACCGAAAAAGATTCTTTCCTGTTACATTACAAAATAATATGTGATCAAGCTTGCAGTTGATAAAATTCACATGATCTAAATTACAGTCATGGAATTCCACATTTACCAGGAAAGCATCTTCAAATGTGCTGTTTTTCAAATCCGATCTATTTAACTCAGAACCTGTCGCATCCACATTCAGCAATGTCATTTCTGTCATCAGACAGTCCTCAAATAATGTATTTGCAAGAGAACAATCCGAAAAATATGCATTATAAAAATTACAATCTATGAATTTAGACAACGCCAGGTTGCTCCCTACAATCTTCGATCTCGCGAACACGGTATCCTCAAAACGGGATACCCGAAAAGAAGAGTTTTCAAATCTTATGTTGTAGAAATCCACACTGTTGAGCTTCGCAGCAGGATAAGAAATTTCGATTTTCGACATCACTCCCATGAATCTTACGGAACTGTAAAACCGTAATAAGAACAGCATACTGAGAATGGCCTCTTCTGCCTCTTTTGATCTGGCGTGTTCTGTGAAATCGGAATATCCTTTATTTCCCTGAAAATAAATATCCTGTTTTACCTGTAAAGCATCGCGGTACTTTGATAACAAACGATACAGATTCAAAAACTCCTGAATATCAAGTATCGCTTTTCTGCAGGTAGTGTTATCTGATTTCAACAATTGATTCTCATATCGTAGAATACTGAGATAAGAAGCTGATTTCCAACCATTTGTATCGGCATCTTTCTCCTCCAGTTCCCGAATCAAATTCAGGTTTTCTATATATCCCTCAGCAACAGAAATTCTCTGATCAACATTCCGTTTACTATGAAAATCGTTCATGTGATCCGTGAAAAAAAGTATGAACTTTTCCCATTCTGAAAATTTTACTATAAATTTATTGTCATCTATAGTTTCTGTACCATTTTGCTTTTCGTTTTCGTCATCAATAACTTCCAGAAATTTTATTAAACTTTCATCTCGTATTCTGACATAATTATTTACAAATCTATGGCAGCTGGTTTCCAGATTCCTCCATTCCGATTTCATCCTGTTTTCATAATCATTTAATATATTATTTGTGCATTGATTAAGGGAACGATCGACATTTATACAATTGTATAAAAAACGAAGAGCAAACGCCAGCAATACAATCACGAAAACGATTCCTATATATATAAAAAACGGCATCTCATTTTCGGTCGTCCGAGTCTGGCTCATCATCAAATAGCAGGATACTCCTACAAACATAACAGAAAACCACATCAGCCTGGCAACTTTTTCTTTTCGGTAAGTTTTAATTATTTCTGAATAATAAGGTTTTTCCTCAGCTACCCTGTCCAATGTGTCCTTTAAGAATACATAGCTGGTTATCAGCGTACTGAAAACTACAATCACGGTAGATACTAAAACAGGCCAGACATTGCCCCATGATTCACTGTCATATTTATGAACAGAAAAGTGAGTGCAAAAAGCTTTCACTGCCAACGACACTAATACAATAAAAATTGCCAGCATCACAATTTCAACCAAAATATGATACTTCTTTTGTAATCGAATGTTCTTTATTTTTCTATGTATCACTTGCCATAGTTTTTTCATCAGTGTTCTTAATAACATTTTTACAATTCCACACTCGCATTCCCAGGTCAAAATGTTGCTGATTTGGTAAGCCCTTTATGTCCAGATACAAGGCCATAGCCTTTTTTGAGCAGAAATTCTGCCAGGTAAGAACCATCCTGGCCGGTGATTCCGGTAATTAAAGCTGTTTTCATAAGAACCTCCAAAAACATTTCATACTTTATTGCATAAATATAAGAAAGAGCTCTGCCAAAATATTCAGCAGCCGGCTCTTTCTCTTTTATCTAATATTTATTTGAATCAAACTGTCACTTTTAAACGAAACGCAAACACTTCAGGATTTTGAAATTAAGGTTCATACTTTCTGCATAACAATCCTGCACCTCTTCTTATAGCAGGCGATTCCGTATTTTAAGATCGTCTGCATATCATCCTGCCTTAACTCTGCCATATAATCATTGTCATCCATCTGTTTCATTGCTTCCTCGCATGCCGTGTCAAACTTTTCGTTTTCCGCATACTTTACCTCTATAATTATCCCGATCGACTCGTCCTCAATTTCAATCGCAATGTCATAGTATCCTTCTCCCGACTCCCGGTTTGAATCGACCGACCAGCCGCTCTTGAACATGAGTATACCTAACAGTACACCATGATAAAAATTCTCTTTGAACTCCTTCTTCACGGCCGTGTCCCGGATACTGATCGTCTTATCCATAAATTTCGTGAACAGCCGCTCCGTTTCTGTGACGTCGCCCGTTTTCAGCGCCCGGCAGAACGCATCCACCGCCTCGCCGTCCTTTGCCACTTCCTCTTCAAACAGATTCAGTATGAATTCAGTAAAAATCGACCGGACTTCTGCATTCGGGATTGTAAGCCTCACAAGGTTTCCCGACGGGATCCCGCTCTGCGTCAGATACCCCGTGGCAAACAGCAGGCTCCACATATTTTCTATGGTATCGTACATACTGTCATAGGTGAGCTGCTCTTCTATCTTTTTCTGCACCGTCTGTCCGGCGACCAACCGTTCAAGCTGCGCCTTTGTCACGCCGTCTCCCAGACGTCCGATAAACTTCCGTAATTCTTCATTCCCGCTGGAATTCGCCCAGTAGCTTTTCGGTATTTTGTTTGGACTGGTCAGCAATTGATTGCACCAGTTGATCACATCCCACGGATTATACACACTCGTGCGGGCAACCTGATAACCATCGTACCATTCTTTTGTGGTTTCATAATACTCTGACAATCCATATGACGCCAGCATTTCTCTGACTTCTTCATCTGTAAAGCCGAAATATTCATCGCATTCCGCATCGAGCAGGGTATACATCTTCGGGTTATTCAGCCCCGTAAAGATGCTTTCCTTCGAAACCCTGAGGCAGCCGGTCAGTACGGCAAAATACAGGTGCTCATTGCTTTTGAGGGCAGCGTCAAACATTGCCCGGATGATGCCGATCATTTCTCTGTAGTACCCGTGTTCATTCGCTTTTGCGAGCGGCACGTCATACTCGTCGATCAGGATGATCACCTTTTTGCCGTAATGTTTTTGCAGGAGCATGGATAAATTTTTCAGGCTTCCTGTCAGAACCGTCCTGGACATGTCAAACGTTTCGCGGTTTGTACTGTCCGAAGCGATCAGCTGGCTGTACAGTCTTTTGTCGTCTGCGTTTAATCCCTCACTGTCAAGGAGGAAACGAAATCTCAGCGCCTCAGACCCAATGACTGAAGCGAGTTCTTTCCTGGCAGCCTCATAATGATCAGCATGAGCCGTTTTTAAACTGATGGATATCACAGGATACTGCCCCAGATATGATTCACACAGCTGCGGCTCCCGTGAAACAGCCAGGCCGTCAAACAGGCTCTGATCGGTTCCGGTCTCAAAGAAATATTTGAGCATGCTCATATTGAGGCTCTTGCCGAATCGGCGCGGACGGGTAAAGAGGTTTACTTCACCCCAGTTGCTTAACAGTTCCCTTATCAGTTCTGTCTTATCAACATAATAAAAACCATCCTTACGGATTTTTGCAAAATCATCTATCCCGATAGGCAATTTTTTATTTTCCAACATTCACACCTCTGCCATAACACTTAAGCCGCCTGAACTTTCCATATGTCTCACCTTTTCTGTATGCCAGTGTAACATATATCATCTTCATCCACAAGCAAATTATCATGTATGCAAAGTGTATGAAAAGTGTATTGGCAGCGGTTCTCCTGTCAGAATTTATTGGAGAGCCGAAAAAAGTCCGGAAGAATTCAAGCCCCTTCCCGACATTTACATCCACCGCGGACATACTACCTGGGACAGCGGCCTCGAGCTGAAAGGCCTGACCCGCCAGCTGTATATTTGCCTTGACAAATTCAACCGGGTCATGCAGAATAAAGACATCACAACACCGTTGGAAGCGTGGCTTTTGGTACTTACTACCCGTAACCTCGCATGCGTTGATGAACTGGTACGGAAGTTTCCGGATTTTTCCTCTATTTATGACGAAATCTTCCTTTTTCGCACCAGGCCCGAGGAGTTGATTCATATGTATTCAAAAGCACTGGCCACGGCAGACCGCAATCTGGACCGGATGATGATTGATGAGCTGAGGGAACAAACGGAACAGCATGTAGCTGAACTTGCCAAAAAGGATCAGGCACTGGCTGACTCTATCAATGTTATCAGAAAATTACAGGAGGAAATCCGTCTCCTGAAATCCGGACAGGTGTTCTTCTTTCATCCACGAGAGAGCCTGGAGTTCGACACCCGCCCGATCCGGAAAGACAGACAGTGGGCGGGTATTGGGCTTCTGTTTCCTATGCTTTCGCAGGAATCCAGCCTGCGGAATCGACATCATTCGACACACTTCGACATTTCACCAGCTTCCTTCACAGATTGGCTCTTCGCGATTTTGCGGGGAAAGTCCGCTCAGGAGCGGCGTGCCTCTCAAAT
>JAJQDT010000056.1 GCA_021202075.1 Lachnospiraceae bacterium
AGATTGGTTATCGATATGGCAAAAGAGACTGGTGAATGGATCATGTACGGAAAGGAATGGTATGGTGGAGAAAAATGATGTTGGATAAGGAACTCAAAAATGTAACAGTAAATACCCAGAGCAGTATTCGGATTGCCGGAGAGAAGATTGTATACTTTGACCCGTTAAAACTGGAAGGGAATCCTCAGGATGCAGATGTTATTTTTATCACGCATGATCATTATGATCACTTTTCGCCGGAAGACATCCAGAAAGCGGCAAACAGCAATACGAGTATTGTCTTTCCGGAAAGCATGGAAAAAGAGATTGCTAAAACAGGGATATCGGAAGACCGGCAATACGCCGTAAGACCCGGTGAGCAGATATTAATTTGCGGAATACAAACAGAAGCTGTCGCAGCTTACAATGTTGTGAAGCCGTTCCATCCGAAAAGGAATGCCTGGGTGGGTTATATCATCTGTATGGATGGAATCTGCTATTATTATTCAGGGGATTCCGACGCGACGAAGGAAGCGAAAGCAGTGCATTGTGATGTGGCATTTATTCCTATCGGCGGGACATATACGACGAATGCACGGGATGCGACGGAATGGGTAAATACGATAAAGCCGGCCGTAGTTGTGCCGGTCCATTACGGGAGCATTGTCGGGAAAATGCAGGATGCGGATGTATTTAAAGAAAGAGTCGCCGATGATATACAGGTAGTGATCAAAATATGCGAATAAATTTGAACGGCGGGAAATTATGAGTGTGAAACCAATTATGAAAGACGTCCTGTTCTGGTAAGCTATTTCAGTGGCATTTATATATGAGGTACGACAGAACATGAGGCTGTTTATTGGGATCGCCCTGCCGGACACTATCCGCGACAAGATTGGTGCTGATGTAAGTAAGCTGAAAAAAGTGGTTCCGGGTCGGTATGTGTCGAAAAATAATTATCATATTACGCTGGTATTTATAGGCGAGACGGATCAAACTGGAGCCGCTGCGGCAAAGCGGGCCATGGATGCCGCAGTGATCGGGCAAGCCCCGGTAGATTTGAGCATAGGTCGCCCGGGACTTTTTTAGAAAACCAGAAAATGCAATTCTTCACATGAAGGTGAATGGCTGGAAGCAGCTGATGGACTTGGACAAGCGCCTACGAAGTGCATTGAGAAAAGAGGGGTTTTCCTTTGATGAAAAACCATTCAATGCACATATCACACTGGCGAGGAAGGCAAGAATTAATTTGGATGTGTTGAAGAACTGGCCGGAACGGAAATATAAATTGATAGTTAATGAAATCACCTTATTTCATAGTACGAGAGTTAACGGGGTACTGACATACCTGCCGGTTTACAGGGCAGGGTTTAATGATAATGACAACGAATAAGAAGATGAATCTGCAAGTAGGAGGTATCAGGCCATGAAAACATTAATCGCATATTTTTCACTTTCCGGAGTAACAAAAGCGGCAGCGGAGCGGATACAGTCTCTGACTGACGGTGATTTGTTTGAAATCAAAGGGAAAAAGAATTACGGCAGCTATGCCAAAGCTATAGCCATCGGCGGCAAGGAGATTGCGGCCAGAGAATTGCCGGAAGTAATTACTCACGTAGAAAATTTTGCATCCTACGACCGCATCCTCTTTGGGTTCCCGGTTTGGTACGGCACCTGCCCGCGCCTGATCCGGATATTCGCTACTGAGAACGATTTTTCCGGGAAAGAGGTCTCAGTTTTTGCACCAGTGGTTCGTCAGGCCCGGAAAAGTCCCGGAAAACGGTTGCCGAGATTTGCAAAGGCACGAAAGTTGGCTCTGCCATTCGCATCAGTGATTAGAGTGACGATGAGATAAAAGAATGGCTGGGCAGCCAAAAATGATGAGAAAATTTTATCAGAGAAACTCATAGTTTGTGTTGATTTTTTATGGGTTTTTTACTGATTTCATTAAGTGACAAGCAATGGGGGAGTGATGAGAATGGAAAACGAAAAGAAAACATCACCATTAAAATTTTTTAAGTGGATAGTTATTTTGATTGTCGTTGTTTTTATTATTGGCGGAGGAGTTTATATTGCAAAAAATGGATTGGGTTCATTCATCGACATCGGCAAAGGAGAGGACCTTAAAGATGCTATAGTAGGTGAAGAAGGATCCGTTACTACTATTACGGAAGCTTCGTTGGAAGAGGTTTTTGAAATCAGCGAATTATCTACGGTTGATTTCTTCTACAATGCTATTGCAAGACAATATGAAGATGATGATGAGACTACAGTAGATTATTATGTTGCATACGAAGGAACTGTTACTGCAGGAATTGATTTTGAAAAAATTGATATAAGCATTGATGAGGAAAATAAGATAATTGTCTTAACATTGCCTGATTCCGAAATTCAAAATACATCCGTGGATTTTGGGTCAATGGAATATATCTTTGCAGATTCTTCTTCTGAAACAGAGACAGTATCACAAGAGGCTTACGAATTATGCCAAAAAGATTTAAAAGAAAGAGCAAAGAGTGAAACACAACTTCTTGATATGGCGGAGGATAATGCAGAATCTGTGGTACAGGCGTTAGTTGATCCGTGGGTAAATCAAATTGATTCCGAATATACAGTGGTAATAGAGTAGGGAACGAGGTAATTGATTATGAAGAAAAATATATCCATAATTATTATATCGATTATGATAATGAGCCTTCTGGCATCATGTGGGCAAAATTCAGAAACTGTTACTATTAGTACTGATGCTGAAACACAGATTAACGCAATCGAACCAGAATTATCAGAGATTCGTTCCATCTGCAATCTGGCAACGTTGGAGTGTTATTACCATAATGTTGCAAAATCAACAAAAGGAAAAGGAAGCGGTGTATCCCATGCATTCGAGCAGGAAAGAGTATTTTGGATTGAGTATACTGGTGTTGCAAAAATAGGGATTGATGTGTCCAAAATAAAAATGGAAATAGACGGAACAGATATCACAATAACAATTCCAAATGCACATCTTATAAGCGCTGATGTTGAAGAAATTTCTGCTGATGATTACATATCCTCATCCGATGGTTTAATAATCAAAAACCCAATATCTGCAGATGATCAGACGAATGCTGTCGCTGAAGCACAGGAAGCCATGAAAGAAAGTGTCGAGAGCAATTCAACATTGCTTACAAGTGCACAAGAAAGGGCAAAAAAATTAATACAAAATTATATTGATCAGTTGAGTGATGCAACCGGTATTGAATATAACATACAGTGGAATTATGAGGAAAATATTACATCTACATCGGAACAAGATGTTTCTGCGGAAGAGGGAAATGAGTAAATGTTAGTAGGAGGCGCTATTTCCGGAGGAATTACATATGCGGCTTTTAACCCAGACTGTATGAAATTGAGAAAAAATCTTATGTCGTATAACCTATGTAATCCGGATTATTATAGAGAACATATTAATATTTGATGATGTTTATATCTGTCCCTGGTATAAGAAAGAGAGATTTGCTATAATGGAAAAGGATTCGGCAGGTGAAAAATCACGTTAACAATGCCATATCCGGATATTACTCCTGTGACAAAGCGGCGCAGGTTTGTACTTGATATATGGAAGAAGTATTGTGCACTTCCATCAGCAACGGCAGGTATTACAAGTAGTATGCTGAACCAGAGCGGAAGCAGAATACCCGGTGCAAAAAATTGTAGCAGTAAATACCCCGCCAATATACTGCAGATGAGGCTTAGGCATCTCCAGCATAACGGAAAACAGAATTGCCCAATGTGGGGAGCGGTTTCCGGTTTTTCATTACATAGAGGACATTGTCCCCAGTTTTTTTGGATATATTTAATCGGTTTCATGAGTGAAGGGAAGTGAATGTCGTGCTGTATGTCTTGTTGTGTATCATTGCAATTTTGGTCATTTGTTTATTGTGCAAAATGTTGAGAAAATAATCGCGATAACAGTGGCTACATCATGGTTGAACTTGTAGATTTATGATAACATACAAACGGCGGGATTTCCAGCAATATTCCCGTTATTAGGTCATATTGCGACTGCATGTCTTTAAAAACTGAAGGAAGATTCAAATGGACCATTATACAGAATTCCTCGGAGAACAAACCGAAACATTATCACCGGATGATGAAGATTATGAAATAAGGTTACGGGAAATAGCAGAATCATTTCGCGGCTACGGCGAAGCATTGTCTGATTTTATTGCAGATCACGGGTACACAGATGCCCTGTCTGATGTTGACGCAAAAGTAAAATTTATTCGCGAAAAATTTAAAACTGCAGATATGAAATCTCCCCGCGATATCAAAAAGTGGTTTTCCCCTAAGATGAAGCCTGACCGGGACACGATATTTCAAATCTGTTTTGCGTTTGGACTGGGCATCGCAGAAACCAATGATTTTTTCAGGCGCGTATACTTTGACCGCGGCTTTGATTGCCATACCATCAGCGAAGCGGTTTATTATTTTTGCATAAAAAACGGTCTGACATACCGGGACGCGCAGGATATCATTCGCCGGATACCTCCTCAGGAAAAAATAAAAGCCATTCCCCAGCGTGAAGTGCTTTATACAGGAACGATCATCGAATATATTAACAGCATCGACAGCACTGACGAACTGGTAGAATACATCACTTCTAACATCAATGATTTTCTGTACAACCATGCCACAGCCATCCGGTTTATCCGGGAATTGTGGACAGAGATTTCAAAAGACCATGGATTAGCCCGGCAAGAAGGCGAACAGATCAAACGGTCGTTTACAGACGAAGAAGATTATGTAGTTGCCGGTCCGGGTGCTTCCACCTGGACGATCTTTTCCCAGATTATCGGCCTGCGCAATGAACTGGCAGATGACTATGCTGTCAAATCTAACCGCTCGATATCTTCTGTCCTTAAGCAAAATGTTTTGATGCCGCTGAATGCCGGTGATTGCTTCCCGAGCCAGCAGAGCATAGACGCGCTCATGCGGGGTGAACTGAAAGACAATGACCTGATTCGGAAAATGCTGGTCTTCCTTGTCTTTTATACCTACTGGGCAAAAATTATCATCCGGCACAAGAATGAACTTTACTTAAGGACAGACGCTGATTCTGAAAGGTGTTTTGACACCATGAATAAATATCTTCTGGATGCCGGATATCAGGAATTGTATGCCGGCAACCCATATGACTGGATTTTTATGTGGGCTTTGGATGATGAGAACCCGCTGTGGGCGTTCCGGTTTTTTATAGGGGAGGTTTTTGCAGTCAAAGAGGAAGAGGCAGGTGCAAATGACTGAAAGCCTGCTTTGGCAAAATCAAACCTCAGGATTTATTTGTTATAATCAGGGCACAGCGAGGTGTAAAGTATATGGATCACAGGATTGCTTTGAAACCGAATACCCAACTTTCCCTGTGCAATGACAGAGGGGAAGTGATTCATTTTGCCATCGGAAATGAGATCAGCCGCGGCGGCTCCTGCATCGTATATGAAGCGGCCCGCCTTACTGAAACGGATGAAAAAACCCTGTACAGGATAAAAGAATTCTACCCTTATAAACTTAATGTTACCCGTGACGGGAGCAACAACCTGGTTCCGTCCATGCACGATGCAGTAGCTTTTCAGCAGGGCCGAGGACAGTTCCGTTCCGATTTTTCCCGTACGAACCGATTATTCTACTCCGGCGCTAATTATGCCATGCTGACAAACCAGCTTGATATTTTCAATGCAAACGGCACTTCCTATATCCTGTCTGCATATTCTTCCAAAAACACATTGGCAACATATAAACCCGGCTCTTTAAAAGAATGCATCATGCTTGTCCTGCAGACCGCATATGTTCTCGGGAACATTCATCAGCAGGGGTACCTCTATCTGGATACAAAACCGGATAACATCCTGGTGACAGACGGTTTCCAAAAACAGGTTCAGCTCTTTGATTTTGATTCGCTGTTTCCCATATGGGATTTAAAAAGCATTGATAATTCACGCAGCATGGGTGAGAGGCTTTCTTATTCAAAGGGATTTGCCCCTGTTGAATTGCAGACATCAAATATAAAACGCCTTGGTCCTCACAGTGATGTGTATAGTGTCGGGGCACTGCTGTTTTATCTCCTGCTTGGGAAGACCCCCACCGCGCCGGACTGCGGGATGGATGCAGAGTATAATTTCGCCTCTGTCCAATATGACTGCGGGAAATGTGATGACCGGTTTTTCCGTGCATTAACAGAATTTTTCCATCATACGCTGGCTGCCTATTATGCTGACAGGTATCAAAGTATGCGGGAGGTTACAGACCACCTGGAAGAGTTGGAAAAATAAGCCGACCCTGCGATGCCGAGAATCTTCTCCTCTAAGATTTCCAAATCCCAGATTTTCTATGGACGGGACCAGGAGTTTTGTGAACTGGATCAGTTTTTTAAAGATAGAAATAATAACTGCTTGTTTATCATAGGCATGGGCGGCATAGGCAAGAGTACCCTTATAAGAGAATATCTGGTAAGCCGCCGCCGGAATTTTGATACTATTTTATATGTCAATTACAAAGGCAGTACTGTAAACACGATTATTGACGACAACAGTATTGGAATAAACACGCTGACACAGGATGAAGCGGCAGAGCCGGATACCAAATATTTTCACAGGAAACTCCGAAAAATCCGGGAGCTTGTCCGGGATACTGCGTCCGTGCTTGTCATAGATAATTTTACCGGTTCGGCCGAACATGATTTCAGGTCTGTTCTGGAAACCGGCCTGAAGGTTATCGTATTAACCCGTGCAGTTCCCTCCTGCAGGGACTGCTGTGAAATGGAAATATCTGCCATTTCAGACAGGTCTGCCCTCCGCAGTATTTTTGAAGAAAATCTCGGCCGCCGGATCAAAGATAATGAACAGTCCGGGTTCGAGCAGATTTTACAGTGCATCGGGAACCATACCCTTGTCTTGGAATTGACTGCAAAACAGATTGCAAACAGCCATATTACGATTGCAGCAGCCGCAGAATTAACTGCCTCACATGGCTTCTCCTTCATCGCTCCGGAAAAAGTAGAGTATAAAAAAGATTACATATCATCCGGTGATACGATCAGGAATATCATAGACGGCCTCTTTCAATCCGATGCCCTGTCAGAAGAAAAGAAGTGCCTGCTGAAAGCGGCATCCCTGCCTGGTGATAATGGAATTGATATTAACCAATTTCAGGATATTCTGGAACTTTCCTCAAAAGATGATTTGAACGACCTGATAAAGTGCGGCTGGCTGATGATTTCAGGCGACGTTGTTTCTATGCACCAGGTAATCGCTGAAGTTGTTCGCCGTTGGGAATGGACCACAATATTTGCGGAAACCGCGGAAAAGTTCCTGACCTGGTTCTATGTAAAAATCCGCGTCGAATCAACAAGGAACAACCTTCCGAAAAAATATTATGACTGCATGACGGAAGCCATAAATAGCGGGAATCCACATATGGCCCGGAGCCGTCATAGAAGTTATAAAATGGCGGATCAATATTTCTGCAGCATAAAAGAGAATAGCCTTGCAGGAAAAGTTTACGCTGAGCGTTGCTCACATGCGATGGAGAATTCTCCGGCAGATGCTAAAAAACTGGCAGCCCTTCTCTTGCAATCGGAAGATATTTTAGAACAATGTAAGCGGGAACCCGCCATCAGATTCATGGATATTTATACAGAACTTCTCTGCGTTACTTTACTGAACATGCCGCTATATAGGGAAGAATATATCCTGTCCACGGCAGATGAAATATTTTCAGACAACAGCCGTATGTCGAAATTTATAAATACAGTCGTCTCACCGGATGAAAGTAAATGTATGACCCCCGTTACGGTCATGCACCTTTATAATATAACCGCTCTGATCTGTGCAGATAATAAAAGATTTGATGAGGCGGAAAAACTAATCGCGCAGGCAAGAAGGTACGCAAAAAAAATAAGCCATCATAGGGTGTATGCCTTATTTTATAGTCTTCTTTCCGATTATTACGACATACTTCTTGATGGTGCTTATGAACCGAAGAACGCCGATGAGACTGTTCTGTTGGATAAAATGTTTAACGCTACAGAGAAGGCGCTGTATTATTCCAAGAAAGATATTGTTTCAGACATTAACCATCTGTATGTAAATCATATCCTGGCAAAAGCCACGCTATATATGAGAAGCGGGCGGGGCTCAAAAAGAAAAGTTGACAAACTGATCAGCACAGCGAATAAGCTGATCACTGAAAACACGTTACCATACGCAAAGGTACGGCTTCATTATTACCTCGTCTGTGCATGGTATTCTGTTTACGTTTGCGATAACGCAGACCTGGCAGATGATTTTATCCGGGATGCACTAAACCTTTCCGACATAATCTCACCAAATGACCTGCAAAAAATCGAAGATGTCATCATCCCCTGTGCCAATATTTATTTTGAGTTAGGGTATCATGCCGCATCTGTCTCATTGCTGTACAAAGGCACCCGCATCTGTGAAAGATACAGGGAATCCGATGCTTATGCCCGTATCAGGCAGGAGCTGTGTGATCATATATGGGAAGTTGGGATTGATGGAAAATTGTTTGATTCATGCCGGGAAATCCTTGAAATCATAGAAAATGAGAACACCCTGATTGAAAATCCCAAACGTAAGATTATCATTTCAGAAATGGTACGCAGCGCCATAGAAAACCGGAATATTGCCTGTTCCTCTGGCGCAGAATCTTAATGAATCTCCGAGGTTTATATAGTTACATTGAAACATCAGGACTTAAAAACGCACGAGCAACGCTATCTGATTCAATGGCCATATTGACAGTGTTAGAGGAGAGGGTTTACCTCTCCTCTGGTAGGCTGCATTATCTGCGATTCAAAATCGTTCCTATCATATCCGTGAATCTTGATATTGATTCCATGCGATCACCCAAAGCATCCTGCAGCGTATAATCTGCATAAACATCCATTACCTGATCGATTGACCATAAATCTCCGATTTCTTCCATGGTCTCTATAAAAGTGTTACCTTCCGTTACAGTCATATATTCACCTCTTTTCGAAAACTATAATGTTTTTTCTATATGTGTACAGTTACCGGCTTTATTGTTTCTGATAACAGCCGACACATATGATTCTGCGATGCCGAATATATCAGCGATGGTCTTACGCGGAATGTCGCCATCATATATATTGATAATGACATCCTGAAAATTTTTGGGCGGTTTATGCTTTGTCATTCCTCTAACACCTTCCTTTTCAGAAACAGTCAATCAGTTTTTCTTCTATCCGCGCAGTAACCTCAATATAATATGCAAGTTCTGCGTCATTCAGTTCTTCCTCCCCAAGAGCATTCTTGCTTTCCATCGTTTCTGCGTATTGAGTCATAATAGAAGAATATGATGACAGCAAATCAGCATCTGTCGGGTTTTCCTTATATTCTTCCATGAATTCACAATACTCATCAAAAAATGCCTCATATTCATCCATTGCTTCTTTGAATTCTGTACGCATACCATCGATCATTTCATCATCGGCTTCGTCTGTATCAGCACTTTCAGTTGCTTTCTCAGTATCTTCACCAGACGCGGTATTTTCATCAGTGGAATCATCCATTTCTGAAGATTCAACAACTACATTATTCAAAATAGCATCAACGTCACTCTGCCCGTTATAAAACCCGCTCCAGACATCCGAATAAATATCATAAATATCGCTCCAGGAATCTGAATATAAATTATACATGTCAGACCTGGCATCAGAATATTCATCATACATATCATCCCAGGCGTCATAATAATCATCATAATTCAGTCCGTTATCGTATGCATCGTCCAAAAGATCATCACAATGATCATAGATGTCATCAAAAGCATCATCCCAAGCGTCGTAATAATCATCCATCCCGTCATCCCAGGCATCATAGAAGTCACCTAAGCTATCGTCCCATGTATCAAAATCCTCCAATCCCTGTGCAGATACGCATCTAAAATAATCAATGCTAATGTCAGCCATCATACTGTACAGACCATCAGCTGTATTCAGTTCATTTTCATAAAATTCAGTGATATCAGAAACACTTTGGATATAAGAATCGTAAGATTCACCGATGGTTTCTAACAACACCCCTTCCGCATCCGTAACATTCTGGCTTGCCGTGGAAAACATTTCTGAAATGGTAGTTAACATCTCATCTGTATCTGAAGCATTATATGAGGCATCTATTGTTGTTTCTTCCACATTTGTCTGGGGTTCCGTATCCTCCTCCACTGGCGACGTATTAGCCTGGCATGCCCCAAGACATAACGATAAGGCCAATAATAAGGAAGAACATATAAATTTGTTCTTGTGTCGTGTCATTGCAATTCCTCCCTGAAAAAAATTTGGTTTTGTTTAATAAAAGCTGCGAATGGATTCGTAACGCTTTTTTTGTCTCACCATTAAGATAACATACACTTTTTTTATCCTGATTTTGTGAGCGCAAGTGCGTTTTGCGAAAATGAAAAGATTTTTGCAAGCTATTCGCCGGCAGTTCTTGCCAGCGACACAGTGGGGGATCTGCTGTGTCCTTAGCCGCTGCTTCTGCAGATGCGAGTGCAGCCTCCGCCAGAATGCGTGATATTGTCCGGGACGGTGGCCGGTATCGTTTGGATATCGCAGAAAAAAAGACCGGTAAGAAGCGGACATTTACAGTGCCGCTCGTTATTTATCAGTTTATGGAAAACTATTGCCTGCGAAATAAGATCGGGAAGGACGAACTTATCTTTAAGATCAGTGAGCGAGCGGTGCAGAAGTACCTCAAAAAAGTCGTGGATTATCTGGGATACGAAAACGTGGGTACCCATTCCTTTCGGAAATTCTTCGCGACCGAGATTTATAATAATAACGGGCATGATATCGCGCTGGTTCAGGAACTTCTGCAACATAGTAATCCGTCTACCACCAGACGTTATATCGGTATAGCGCAGGAAAGGGTGGAAAATGCCATTGAAAAGCATGTAGACTTTATAAATGATGTTCTGTTATACGAGGTGACAGTACATGTGATATGTTTTTTAGGGAATCGTATTTTTCGCCATAAAATCCTCCTCCTGGATTAATATTTATTTTAACATCAATCCAAGAGGATATAAATTCCTTTACAGGTTTGCACAAAATTAATTACAGTCTCGGGAGCTTAGTTAAAGTTATTCTTTATCTGTCAATTTTCGGGCAGGAGACTTTTCTGATATTCTTTCCAACGTTTCCGGTCTTTGATCAGTACCTCATATTTATCTGTCCCATTAATTTTCATAAGCCGCCGAAGTATTTCCGGGTTTGTAAGCATCTTGTAAGAATATACCGGCACCCGTACATGGTCCCTTTCCCGCTGGTATTCGCAGACGGCATCTTCCACAAATTCCAGATGTTGTTCCTCCGAAATCCCTGTAACGAAAAACTTCCGTTCTTCTCCATTAACGATTTTATCTTCTATCTTATATTCGATATTCTCCCGGTCTAATACAGCTTTCAAATGCGGAAACATTTCATCGGAAGTTGTAAAGTCTCCGTCAAAAGCCTTTTCGTAATCTCTGTAGACCCATCCGAAATCTTCAGATGAGCCGCCATACTCATCCCGCTTTTCTTCGACAAGCATTTCTTCCTCGGGACGTTCTGCAAACATCTGCTTCCAGTGGTCACAGCTCAAAAGGTTATATTCTTCTGTGCCGTTTATTTCCATCAGGCGATCCAGTTTTTCTTTGTCCGAAAGCGTTGCCGATGAGTATACCGGCAATCCGTCTCCGGAGTCTGCGCGCTGCAGTTCGCATAGTGCGTCAACAACAAGCTCATGGTGTTTTTCTTCAGAAATATCCGTCCGGAAAAATACTATGGTGCCCCACGGGCATTGTTCGGGCTCTTCCGTATACTGGATGTTTTCCCTGTCCATCACTTCTTTCAGGTGGGGGTACAGATCCGGGCTTGTATGGAACCGGCCTGTGTAATGGTATTCTCCGTTTTCATCGTAAATATCTTCCCCAAGATCGGAATCTTCAGGCCCCGTGTCCGCCGGTACCAGTCCCGGACATCCTCATCAGGGAGCTCCAGCTTTTCTTCTTCCTACTACAATGTATTTATGGGTTAGATACCTTACAGCCAGTAAGGTTCTCT
>JAJQDT010000119.1 GCA_021202075.1 Lachnospiraceae bacterium
CGTCATCTTCCAGAAAGGTCACCGTCATCTTCCAGAAAGGTCACCGTCATCTTCCGGAAAGGTCACCGAACAATGTTGACTTTGTTAGACTTATTGATTATAATATGCATGAAGACGTACCGAAAGGAGCTGACGTGGTATGGCAAAAAAAGATGTAGCGTTGATCGAGGGAATGGGGAGTAACCCCGAAAATCACCTTGTCCAAAAGTCCCGACCGTTATTCGCTCTGTGGCGCTCTGACCTGACCCTGTCAGAGTTTAAGATTCTCGATGTGTATCTTTCCCGCATCAACAGCCATGAGCCAGAGAGGCGCGTTGTGCGCTTTGAGAAAGCAGAACTTGAGAAGCTGCTCGGTGTCGTAAAAATAAACATATCTGAGCTGAGAGAACGGATGAAGCATCTTTTGGGCAATGTCGTGGAGGTTCCGGTTCCGGAGGATGACGAGACGTGCATTTTTCGCCTTATCACGCTCTTTACAATGGTCGTTTGCTCGCGGGATGAAAATGATACATGGCAAATATCGCTTGAGTGCAGTCAGAAAGCAATGCGGTATTTCTTTAACATCGAGAATCTTGGATATTTGAGATACAAATTGCGCTGCGTTATTGGTTTGACAAGCCGATACAGCTATGTCATGTTCCTGTATCTTGAATCAAATCGTATTCGCAAATCGTGGGAAGTAGATATTGCGGAGCTGAAGCAGGTTCTTAACTGTGAAGCAGAAGCGTCATATAAGCAGTTCAAGGTTTTTAACGACAAAATTCTGAAACGCTGCCATAAAGAGCTGACCGAAAAGACGGAGTGCCAATATAGCTATGAAACCGTGAAAAAAGGGCGCCGCGTCGCCGCGATCCGCTTCACGCTTGAAACGCTGCCGCCGTTGGACGTTGAAGACCCGGATCAGTACACCATCGACAATTTCAACGCCGAAAATGATCCCCTTGCGTTCCTCGCGGCGGCGCTTTCTCCGTCCGGTGATGGAGATTCGGAGTTTACGAAAGAGCAGATGCAGGAAATTTTCACGATACTTGTCACGATTCCGGATGACAAGCTCCCGCTCTGTCGGGAGGACGGGATAGAGTTTCGCCGCTATCATTATCTCGCGGAAAAATATGCGTTGATGAATCGCGTTCACGCGCAGAAGCCCATCAAAAACCGCTATGCGTATTTTCTCAAGATGGTAAAATCAGATACAGCCACAACTTGAAACGAACATTTCCGAAACATTCGGAAAACGTTCGCGCGATACTGTTAAAAATCAATAATCAGAGGGTCATATTATGGACTGCGAATTGATAAAACTACCCGAATTTGCGCGGTTAAATGGTGTATCCGAACGGAATGTCCAGAAGCATATCAGTAACCACAAGACAGAGTTGGAAGGGCATATAGACCGCAGGGGGCGCAATGGTACATGGTTGGATTCTACGGCGCAGGAAATCTTACAGAAATATATCACAGCGCCGCTCCCTCCGGTTATGGTTGATGATACACTGTCCCGAAAGAACGCTGAATTGCAGGAAAAGCTGATTGAGCTACAGGAAAAGTACATTGCGTTACAGGCGCAAATGTTGGAGCAGCGGCAACTGACGATTCAAGCGCAGCAGCAGGCAGAAGATCAGACCCGGCAGCTTCGACAGCAGCTTGCGGCGGCGCTGGCCGAAGCAGAGGCGGCGAAAGCAGAATTGGGGCGTAAGCTGTCATGGCGGGAGCGTTTGACCGGGAAAAGAAAATAGGGCGCAAAAAAGCGGGGGTAGATTACACCCCCGCTTCTGTTATTCATGCGTACCGCAGCCGCCCCTTTGGAACAGGAACCTCACGTCCCAAAGAAACCGCCGTTTCTATCCACTCGGCGGCCACAACTTCCACATTTTGCAGCGCGTCCTTTGCCGTCGCGCCGTCCGCCATGCAGCCGGGCAACTCCGGGACTTCTGCGATATATGCCCCATCCTCTTCACTCCCAAAAAGTATCACTTCATACTTCATCGCCGTTTTCCCATAGTTCACACTCGGATATGTCTATATCCTCGTTCCACGATATGCCGCAGCCCCCGCAATCCACATAAACATTTTTGAACAGGGCGGGATTATCCTTTAGCGGCGTGAACATCTGAGGAAATTTCGGAAAAAGCTGCTTCACATCATACAGCTTTTTCACGCCGTTTACGAATAGAACGGACAGCACAAGATCATCAAGCGCCGTCACTTCCTGCACTCTGACAGATAAAGCCATTCTCTAAGCCCTCCTCTCCTGATGCGTTATTCCAACGGGGGGAGCTTTTTAATCGTCTTGGTATCCCACATTTTCATGATGTCAGACTTGTATTCCGCAGCCCATTCTTTAATCAGGTCTTGGGCTTTCTTTGGCAAATCTCCCTCTATCATTTCCAGCGTTTGAATGTCAAAACTGCCGTTGTACTCTCCATAAATTGCATGAAAATGTGGAGGGTTATGCTCTCTTGTCAGAAAAATTTTGATAATGATTCCATAAAATCTCGTTATCTCCGGCATTGTTATACCTCCTGTTCCTTGTGTTCGTCCCGCTCCATCGTTTCATCAATGGCGCGGCCGATAAAGCCGTTGACGCTCTCTCCGCGTGCCGCCGCGTGCGCTTTGATTGCAGACAGTTTTCCCTTTGGGAGACGCAACAATGTTTTATCATAGACTTTAGCTTCATATTTCGCGGTAGCTTTTTTCTGTGCTTCTGAAACAGCCATAATAACCTCGCTTTGAAAATTCATACACCTTTTCCAAGATACCACAATTGTACTCAAAGTGTATAACGATGTCAATATACACAATTCACAAATTTATAACGTTATCTTTATGCGATTTGCCATGTTGACATATAGCGATAACGTGATATAATATACTCACAACAGGGGGGGGAGCGAAACGCATTCCTGATAAGTGACCGGTTCGGCACGTAAAGACTCACGCCGCCCCCCTCCTGAACCGGCGGGAAACGCATTCCCGATAAACGACCCGAACGGCGTGTAAGGATTCACGCCCCGCCGGAAACCGAAAAGGAGGTTGCACACAATGTCAGAGCAGGAAATGGAAACGAAGTGCAGGGAGCTGCGACAGCTCCAACGGCTTATCGAGGAGGCGCAGCAGGAGGTGGAAACCATCAAAGACGCGCTGAAGGCCGAAATGGGCGAATCTGAGGCGATACAGGCCGGAGAATACAAGATTACTTGGAAAGCGGTCAAAACCGCGAGAATCGACACCAGCGCCCTGAAAACGAGAATGCCGGACGTTGCGGCGCTGTTTACTCGTGAAACCACAGCCCGCCGGTTCACGGTAGCTTAAAGGGGGGGTGAGAAGATGGAGAGCAGGGTCAGAGGCATACTCTTTCATTTGGACGATCTTTGCTATGAAATGCAGCTCGCAGCTGAGGCGGTGGATATGCTCTGCGCCGCCGGAGAAACCGGCGAAGTGAAGCACGGCGCAATAAAGGTTGTTGACGAATATTTGAAAGGGCGAATAGAGCGGTTGACTGAAATTGCAAACAGCTTGCGGGACGCGGTCGGCGACAAGGAATAATGCAAGCGGCGGGTTCGTCCCGCCGCTTTTTTATCCGCGCCGCGCGCTTTCCTCTTTCTTTGGATTAACAGAACGATTTCGGCGTGCTGCCCTCCGGTGGTATAACTACCCTCCGAAAAGATTTGAAGTCGCCGTGCCCTTGCTTATCTTATGAGTTTGAAGCTCAGACGCGCGATTTTTGCGCCGCAGCGCGGCGTTGAATGTGTAAACGTTCGCCATCTGTTCCGCCTCGTTGAAGTTGATGATCGTCTCTTTCTCGTATTTGCTCATTTTCTGTCCTCCGGTCAGCGTCTCATTCGTCAAACGCCCGCAGTTCGAGGTGGCACATTCCCATCTCGCGCACTGCGGTCTCCACATAGTAGCGGCGCAAAAAGGCCGTCCCGTCGCCGTCCGTGCATTTCAGCACCGCGCCCCGCTCCGGCAGCGCGCCGCCGATGTCGGCGAGATGGCAGTGCAGCATGGCGGTCACTTTGTATAGCCCATCGTTGCTCACGGTGGAGAACGCCAGCTGCGTCCGCTCCTCCAGCGTCGGGCGTGTCAGCAGCGCCGGGATGTCCGCGTATGTCACGCCGTCGTAAACGATGGTGTGCGTCTCCGCAAACTCCGCCGTGTTCAGGAATACGTTCCTGATGTCAGCGTCCACCATGTCCTTAAAGCTGGAAATCACTTTTCTTTCGTATTTGCTCATTTTCTGTCATCCAATCATGATTTTTAAAATATTTTCCGTTTCATCAAAAAGAGGAACGGAAACGATGATTTTTTTCTGCCGGAAACTAAACGCGGTTCGGGGTCAGCGTCCCCGCAAAGTACCCGGCGGGGTGTTCACAGTACCTTTTGGCCGGCGTAAAGCTCCAGCCAGTCCGCCAGCTCCATGCACACGACCCACTTCCCCCGATTGCGCCGCCAGAACACGGCGGGCAAACCGTCGCCGAATTTCTCCGAATCCTCCCGCGCCTGTTTCAGCCATTGTGTCAACGCCTCCCCCTCGTGTCGCTTGACCTCGCAATGCACCCCATCCAGTCCCACAAGGTCAGGCTCACCGCCAAAATTCAGCGCGTCCCCCGTGCGGACGGGATAGCCATGTTCCCGCAGTATGCGGGCAAGCTCCAGTTCTCCGGCGCGGCCTTTGCGCTGCTGTGTCTTGCTCATAAATACCCCCTGATAAAATAGCATCGTCAAGGGCGATCCAGACCGAGAAGCCGCTTCACGGCGGCGCAGGTTTCCGCCGCCTGTGCCGTGCGTCGGCTCTGTCCCCGCAGCTCTACCGGCGCGCAGCAGCCGCGAAGCCGGTCATGTATACGGCGCTCTGTCATGTCCTGCCCGGCATATTCCCCATGCCAGGGGGCATTTTGCGTAAGAAGCAGCGGCTTTCCCGCCGCTGTCCGCGCATCCACCAGCCCAAAGACCAGCCCTTGCATAAATGCGGTGTCGCGTTCGCTGCCAAAATCGTCCAGGATCAGCAGATCGAACAAGTTCAGCGCATCAAAGAGCGCCTGCCGGTCTTTCGCCGAAGATGCCGCGTTCTCGACCCGAAAGACGGATGTGAAGCAGACCGTCACGCGCTGACGGAGCAGCTCGTTCGCAATGCACCCGGCGAGAAATGTCTTTCCCGTTCCGCAGCCGCCGAACAGCACTAACCCCGCGCCCGCTTGCTGCATCTCCGCCCAGTGTGTGCAGTAAGCCCGCGCCACCTCCGAAGCGCGGGGGTTCGCGCCGTCGTCTCGGTCGAAGATTCTGCCCCGCAACGCAGCCGCGTTGTGCGCGCCGCACGCCGCAGACCAAAGTGCAGTTATGCGGGTTTGAAATGCCTGTTGCTCGCGCGCCGCTTCATCCGCCACATCCGCGCATCCGCAGGTGCAGGGGACGGTTCGGATGTCATCCGGGCGGCGGCTCATCGCGCTAAAATCAACCCGTTCCTCCTTACGCTTGCCGCACACGCCACAGACCAGCAGACCGTCTGCATCCCGCCAGTCGCCGGGTGCGGCCTGTGCCTCCCGACTCGCCAGTTTTGAAAGTAATTCCGTCATATTATCGACTCGCCCTCCGCATAATCTGCATCTGTATAAAGCCGATTCCGGTCAGACTTTGCCTTTGCCGAAAACGCCCCTTCCCGTTTTTGCCACCTCCTGCATAGCGCCCGCCAGTCTTTCACCGGTGAACCGTCCAGCGTCCAGCCGCGCGCCGCATAGTAGTCCATGAAGTCCTTCGCGCCAAACGTCAGCCCCTGCGCTGTGATGTACGCCTGCACCTCGTCCAGCGTGGGAGAAAAAGAAAATTTATCTTCGCCCCCCAAACCTGTGGGCGCGTCCTCGCGCGCGCGCGCGCGATAAAGACACTCTCTCTGATATTTGGGGGTTGATAGATGAACTTTGCAAGTTGGACTCTGATGGTTGACTGTTGACTGCTGTTATATGGGGGTCATCTTTTAGTCTGCGCTTCCATTCTCCAAAGGAAATCGGTTTTTCTCCATCCGCTTTAGCTTGTCCGCAGTATTTTCCCCACGCCGATTTCAGCTCCGTGTCATTTTTTCGCTTCGAGTATCGCGCATCGTCCACATCAAGGTCGTCCCGCACCCGCTCCCAGAGTGCCGCAAGCAGAATGTCATCCGTAAAGTCCGGCTCGGTCTGCGTTTCGCCGTAAGCCAGCATGGCGCGCAGCAGCCGTCCGGCTTGTGTATCGTCCAAATGGGCTAAATTTTGCCGCATTTTATCAAAATAGACCACGATTCCGGGTTTGCCCGCCCGTTTCTCTGTTCGCCGCATTGTGTCCCTCCTGCAGCGCGGGCGCGTACAACGCGCCCGCTCCAAACTATCAATCCCCGCTCCATCCGTTCATTACACCCTCGAACGCCGCCGTGATCTCGGCCACCCGTCGGCTTTCCCGAAGGACATATCGCTCGATGTCCTCCAGCGATTCGGCGCGCCAGTAGCCGTCGCGTGGCGAGGAAACAATTGGCGCGCCGTCCAACCGCGCCAACTGGATCAGCTGACGAACGGTTCGCGGGTGCAAGCCAGTGATCGACGCAAGATGCGCCTGTGAAACGGCGTTTGCACGGCCAAAAGGAATCAGCGCCGCAATGTCCAACTTCTCACCGTCCATCTGCGTCCTCCGTTCCTGCCACTGTATCCCCAGCGCGGGCGGCGTTGATGCAATCAAGACAACAAACCTTTCCGAATTTTGCCCGTGAGCGCGCGACGTGACGTTCAACCGAAACCTCCCGCCCCGCGCTGTCACGATATGGCAAGAGCTCCGCGCCGCAATCAGCGCAAAAGACCGGCGGCGCGGCAAAAATTGGCGCTATGCCCTCGAATTGCAACGACATCTCATCCGGCAAATTAAAACGACACTTAGCGTCATGCGTAGCGGTGTGGGTTGAAAACATCACCCGCTCCTGCCCTGTCGCCCGCCGTTTGCCGTCCCGCTCACACAGTGAAGTCCGATAATTGCAAAAAAGCATCAGATCAGCCCATTGCTTAACGAGCGGCTCCGTTGTGCGGGAGAGTGCCAACGTCCAGCGATCATACGCACCCGCGTCGTCGGGGAGTTCGATTTTTTTCACCCGCGCGTGACCCACAAGAACGACATGAAGCCCCGTCCCGTCAAGCGCCGCAAGCAGCCGTTCAAACTCGGTTGCAAGAAGCGAAAATCCCCGCCCGTATGACAATTCGTCAAGCGCTTTCACCCGCTGTCGGGCACAGATGGACGCTGCGGCGAGACGCTCCGCCCAATCGATGGAATCCAAGACAAGCGTGTCGCACGCACCCCGCGCGGCGGACGTCATCTCCAGAACTTCGGCCCACGACTGCGGCGCGGGGAACCGCGCGACATCGAGCTGTCCGGTGGACCCTTCGATGTCGATGAACAACGGATTGGGAAAACACGAGGCAAGCGTACTTTTCCCGATGCCCTCGACGCCATAAACAACCGTTTTAACAGCGTTTGTTTGCTTCCCCCGCACGATTTCGAACTTCCCCAAAATTCAAAACCCCCTCACTTCAAAAAGCAGCTGACATTTTCCGTCAAAGCGACACCTGGAAAAGTAACGCCGGATTTTAGCAGGCGCTTAATTTCCAACTTATCAAATTCAACCGACGGCGTGCGCAACAAATCCGCCCGCCCTGCGGCGGTCAGCGCCGCAGCCGCAGCGTCAGCGTCCGTCACCTCCACCCGATCCGTCCGACGAAAACGAATCTCACCAACGCCAGGCAGCGCCGTGCGCTGTCCGCCGCAGGCACGCGCAAGCACATCCAGCAGCCGGGCAGACTTCGACTCCAGCCGCCTGCGCCGCTCCGCAAGCCTCCGTTCCTCCGCGCGCAGCGCTTCCGCCTCCGAATCAACATTCAGCTTACACCGGGCAAGACCACACAGCTTGTCCGTGCGCTCACCGGACAGCGCATCCAACCGTGCCAAGATTTCCTCGCATTCTGCACCGAGCTCGCCGGTGTCCGGGTCGGCCTCCAGCAGTGCGCACAATTCTGCAATCTGCACATCGATGTCATAAAGCGTCATCTGTCCACCTCCTGCGCTTTCTCCCGCGCCAGCTGCTGCACAACGTCCAGCAGCTCGTCCTTCTTCCGCTCCGGCAGTGGGCGGCGCAGCAGACGGGTCATCGATGCCTCACTGATCCCGATTGCATCCGCCAGCTGCCATAAGCACACCCCCGCGCTCTTCACCGCGCGGCGCAGTTCCATGTTGCTGTGCATCCGAAAAAACCTCCGTAATTTGATTTCACCGCCCACGCAGTGTATAATGCCGTTGACGATTGCACGGACGATGGTTGCTGTGTTTTCAGTCTACCACGTTTGTTTCCCGCTTCAAGACTGAAAAGGGGTCAATTTTTGCACATTTTGTGGATTTTAAATTTTGAAAGGGCAATATCTGTCCCTTTCTCTGAAAGGAAGATAAATATGGATAGTAAATGCAATCGGTTGCGTGAGGTAAGGGAAGCAAAGAACTTAACCCGCAAGGAGGTTTGCTGGAAGTTAGATAATTTTATTACAGAGCGTACGCTAAAAAGATATGAGGGAGATGCATTGCGCGCACCCGGCTATGTGTTGGTGATGCTTGCGGGGCTCTACAATGTTTCTGTGGATTATCTGCTTGGACGCAGTGACGAACGGTCAAGGGACGCTGAAATTGCGGGAGCGGCAAAAACGCTTGGACTGTGCGACGAAGCGGCGGAAACTATTGCCCGTCTGACGCATGCACCCGGCGGAAAGGAACTCGTCAACGCCGCGCTTCTGGAATTTGAACCGCTGGAAAAGATATTGAAAAAGGCGAATGAGCTGGTCTTTTTAACGCGCCGCAAGAGCGGGGAATTTCCGAATCTGGAAATGGATGACGAAACGCACAACCGCATCAATCGCAAACGGCTGGACGCGGTGTCAACTTTGCGCGCGCTCGGTTGTGAGGTTGTTGACAGGGACGCGAATTTGAGGAATAAGAGAGAGGAATTGACGGAGGCAATCTTTGAATTAGTCAGCAAAATTGTGGAGAAGGGTGCAGAGTAGACAGCTCCGCACCCTTTATTTTGCGCTCTGAACGGTTTTAACGCCCCTTCCTGCCGTTTTTATTCTTTGGATGGGTAACTTGTCGTATTAGGCAGAAAACCCGTTAGAACGCGATTAAACGGCTCTCAGCGCGTTCGCTTGGTTTTGCGCCTGTATATGCCGCTGCATTGTGATGATGGATTTTATTCATGCTCTGCTGAGTGCATATGTGCGTGAATATTCAGGCGAACCCGGCTAAAATATTCACTTTCCATCGGCTTTCGGTGGTGGTTAGCGGGCAAAAATTGAACGAAATCGTAATTTTGTTCAATTTCTCAGGTAGCTTGTTACCACCACATCAAGCCGCGAATGTCCTAACGCGCAGGAACACGCGGCCAGCGCAGCCCGGTCAAAGTGTTCTCCGGAGCGTTCCCCACGACAGCAGTACAGCTCTTTCCGCGAAAGTCCGTCTGTTGCGCGGGCTTTTTCGAGATACAGGGAGCTGCAATACTCCGCCCTGTATCCGTGAATGTCCGCGTTTGAGTTCACCCGCTGCCACACCTTTGCGTCCGGCTCAGTGGAGCGCAGTCTGTCAACAATACGCTCCACGTCCGCACAGATCGGCGCGTACCTGTCCCGGCCTCCCTTGCCGTGTTCGACGTAGACAAAATATTCTTTCTCTGGAAACAGCCGCAGCGAATCACGATAACGCTTCAAAGCCGATACCTCCGCGCTGGAATGTCCCTCAGACCGCGAAATCTCGTCCACACGGGCTTGCAGCTCATCCCGTGATACCAAATCCCTCCCGCGCAAATCTTCCAATTCTGAGCGCCTTAAGCCCGTCCCACGGCAAAAGCTCACAAGCTCCGAATTGCGTTCCTCGTTAAAGTGTTTATCTCTCACAGCGTCAAACCGGGAGCGGGTGATCTCCTGCCGATGCCGCGCAGGACAGTGAAAATAATCCGGATCGTCCGGCTTGATTCCGTACAGCTTGCCGATGGCCTTTGCCTCAAGCTGAATCGTCCATGATGACAGCCCTTCCGCTATACGGGAGCAAAGCCATTCGTCCGTGTATTGCCGCGCATCGTCCAGCGTGCGGCACTCCGGATGGCGCTCCTTGACGTATCGACAGAAATATTTCAGATGCTTATAGTACGTCTGCGCCGTTGCTCTTGAATATATTTTCCCGTCCGTCTGTCCCGTGATCTTGTCTGCGCGTTTCGATGTCCCTTCCCCGCGCGCAAGCATCCCGAAAATTTTCTGGTGTGCCTGATGTGGCAAATCAGGCGGTTTCTTTTTGTTCTTGTGTGACATGGATCTATCATCTCCAGAGTGTTTAGCTTTTCCGGGAAGGCCGCCGATGCCCGGAAGCTGCAAAGATCGGCGACAACCCACTCTTTTTTGTCTCGGTGGTTTATGGACACCATCGCCCGGCGGTCAAGCCGGGATTTGCGTTTTGTCCCCCTCTGCTGGATACAGAGGAAAGACGCGGACGCATCCGCAGCACATGGCACTCTTCCCAACTTATGCACGTTGACCCCCTGCGCTGTGAACTTTCACAGTGACTTTCACGGGAGAATTTTGCAGCCCGGCTTTTGCTGGAACGCCGCTTTGATATGCGAAATCTTTTTTGTGTTGTTCCCTCCTTGCCTGTCAATGAAAAACCCCATCCACTTTTGCGGATGGGGTTATCTTCGTTCGATATCATGTAAAACTTCATGTACTGCCCTCAATATAGCAGAGGTTCCGGATTTGTCAAATTTGGAACAAAGAATTTTTTCGATAACTTCCTTTCGCCCCACTTTAACGGTTTACCCGTTCAAATGCAGCTTTTTCTCGCGGCCTCGAAAAAGCGCCTTTGAAGCGTGTAACCCGTCTGCAGTTATGCTCTTGTGGTTGGTTGAAATTCGATTTTAACGCTTTTGCCTAATCCAGCCGCCAGCCGTCTAAGTGTTTGCACAGACGGGTTGCCGTTGCCGTTCTCGAATTTGCTAATATCGCTTTGGGAAATTCCGGTACGTTCTGCAAGCTGCTTTTGCGTCAGGCCTGTTTCCCGCCTTGCGTCAATCAAAGCCCGCATCAGGGAAAATTCCGGCTCTAATGCGTCGTATTCAGCTCTGACTTCCGGCTTTTTCAATTCCCCGCGCTTAAACTCTTCAAACGTCATTGCTATGCCTCCTCAGATAGTCATCTCGATACCGTTTAGCCCGGTCTATTTCTCCCGGCGGTGTTTTCTGACTTTTCTTTTCAAACCCATGCGTTAAAATCGCCCTGTTGCCGATATAGAAAAAATAAAGCACTCTGGTTATATTGTTCCCTGTTTGCGCTCTCAGCTCAAATATACCGTCGCCAAGATGCTTTGAATACGGTTCCCGTAATTCTCCGCCGTATTCCTCCAACAAATCAATCATGCGGAATATTTTAGCCTCCATTTTGGGGGAAAGTCTTTGCAGAAATTCCGCCGCTGGTTTGCTCCCGTCTGATAACTCATAAAATTCTGCCGTCATGGTGTGCCTTTCTCTGCTTTGTTCTTTCTGCTCTTAGTATATCGGATATATCCTATATTGTCAAGCTCTTTCTGTCTGTCAATCGCGTTCTCGCGCGCGCGGACCTGATTAAACCTGATTAAACTCTTGATTTAACTCTTGATTTAATTCTTGATTAGGAGATTTCAAAACCATTGCGCCCCAACGGTTTCCAGCGCGAAAGGTCACCGTCATCTTCCAGAAAGGTCACCGTCATCTTCCAGAAAGGTCACC
>JAJQDT010000164.1 GCA_021202075.1 Lachnospiraceae bacterium
GTACAGCTACAATCTATTTTACGCTGTCCGATGGCAGCAGCCTGACCGGGACGTACAGCCTGGATGAAAATTCCTATTCGTACCGATAGGAAAAATGAAATGTTCTGATTGCAGTATCGGGAAAATCTGCTATAATGAAGGTGTCACAGAAAACCAGGAGAAAAGTTTTATGGGAAGAGACAACACGAAAGCCGATGTAAGGCTGAAAGACTTTTGGCGTGATAATGAACGTTTTGCAGACCTTTTCAATGCAGTCCTGTTTGAAGGGCAGGAGGTTTTGAAACCGGATGCGCTGGAGGAGGCAGATACTGATGTATCCGGTGTCATTCAGCTCAAACAGTATCAGGAGTCACTGGTGCGTGCGCGGGATGTGGTTAAAAAGACCGCATATGGTGCAGATTTCGTCATCTGGGGAATTGAGAACCAGCAGCGCATTCATTATGCAGCGCCGCTTCGGACGCTCTTGTATGACGGCATGGGATATCTGAAAGAATATAATGAGATTACCAGGCATCGCAAGGAGGATTCAGAAGCGAAAACAAAAGATGAGTTTCTTTCTTAGAGGCAAGGTATCCTCCCGCAAGCGGGTCCCTCCTTACCTCATTAGATGCGTAAGGAAGACAGGCTTCATCCAATTTTTTCAATTACGGTGTACTACGGGGAAAAGGAATGGGACGGACCGCTCTGCCTGAGAGATATGATTGTCGATATGCCTGAACCGATGGCGAAACTTTTTTCAGATTATAAAATGAATCTTGTTCAGGTTCGGGACAGCGACAAATATACTTTCAATAATGAGGATGTTAAAACTGTATTCGACATTTCCAGAGAATTTTTCAAAGGGGATGTGAAGACAGTCAAAGAGCGTTATAAGGACAAAAAACTTCAGCCAGAGTTGATTGCAGTGATTGGAAAAATTACGGATTCAGCATTTCTTATGCAGAAGGGCAAAGGAAGGAGGGAACTGACCATGTGTTCGGCATTGGAATTATTAAAGAAAACGTCGATTGAGAAGGGTGAAAAGCAGGGAATTAATCTGGGAATTTTGCAGCGCGATAGAGAACTGATTCAGAAATGGACAGCTCTTGGCTATAAAACGCATGAAATTGCTGATCTGCTCAGTCTCTCGGAAGACGAAGTACGCAAGGTGCAGGCTGAAAAGAAATAGCCTGTCGATAATTTGATACAACGATTAAGCAATCAAGGAAGAACCGTCTTGTTTTAGCAGGGCGGTTTTTTGCTGATCTTTTTTATGAAAACAATGCTGATTAGCTTATCTGGAAAGGTTTTATAGATGGAGACAATCATTACAGCCGGAGGGAAAGGCGTTCGAGTAAATGGCAGCAACGTCGCGGAATCTTTTCGTTGCCTGCAGGTCGTTGTGTTTCTGGAAAAGATGCTGGATGAGAAAATCCCAGGCAATCGTTTTGAAATTGGCAGAATCAAATACGGGAGAAAAAAGCAGAAACGAATCAAAAAGAAAATGAAAGGGATTCGAAGCTGGGTGATGTTTTTGGAGATCAGCGAAGGAGACTCGATTATTCTTGTCCCGTCTCTGAAAGCTCTGGGTGAAGCGGTCCAGCCGATAGAGGCGAGTGAACTAATTGGGATTCTGCGCGATTTTTCCGGAACGGATCTGAAAAGTTCCTGACGTAAAGCAGTAAAAAATGAAGCACGAAATGATGAGGCAGCAGGCCGTGAAACAATGTTTAACATGGAATGGGGGAAGCGATTTGAAGCGTGAAACGGTGCAGATTTGTGAAGGAACAGAGCTGTGTGAAACAACGTGAATCGCTGCCAGATTGTGAAACAATGTGAAACCGTGAAACAATGTTTAACCGTGTGAAACGCCCCAAAAGCAGCCCATTTTCAGCCATGAAACAGATTTTTAACATTTAACAATTGCCGCCGGAACGGGCGGCATTTTAAGGGGTATCAGGGGATACTTGTCTCCGCTTCGCTCCGGTCGGTGCTAAACGGACGTCCACTGGACGTCCAGCACCCCCTGACAAGAGGCCGTTGTGAAACAAAAGGCGTATCTTGCCATACCTTGTGAAAATGTGTACATCCGGAAGGTAAATAGTTCGCTGAGGACACATTAAAATTGTTACAAAACGGACTTTTGGCATAAGGAAGAGACAGAGACACCGGAAGAAAAAGCGGATACCAGAGTCCGGAAAGAAACCGCGGCGCGGGAAGAGGCAGAACGTGCCCTGCGGCAGGCGCAGAAAGAGAACCAGAACTGCCGCCACGAGATCAGTACCCTGCAGAGGGAAATCGAGCGGCTGAAAAAACAGCTCGCAGAAAAGGGACTGCGCTCAAAGGACACAGAAACGGAGAACGCAGAGATTGAGGATACAGAGATTAAGAATACAGAGATTAAGAATACAGAGATTAAGAATACAGAGACCGGGAATCCAGGAACTCTGACAAAAGCCGGCGGTGCGGCCGAGGAGAGTATTACATACCCATACCAGACGAAGCTCCGCGTCGTTCTCTACGGCGGTTTTGAAGTATTCCACAGAGAGCTGCTGAAGCTCCTGCCAGATGTGCGGGTCATCGAGCCGACATCTCACATTGATGTCAATCCTGTCCGGAATGCTGACATCGTATTTCTGCAGATCAACAAGACCGATCACAGTGGCTACTGGACCGTCTGCGACGCCTGTAAAAACAGTGGCGTGCCATATATTCATCTGAACTATGCCAGCGCGAAACGGTGCGCCGGGGTGATGGTGGAAGAGATACGGAAGATCGAGGGAGAAAACCAATCAGGCATCGGCAAATACCTCAAATGAAGCAGCCTGTAACAGTTGAAGAAAATTTCGGCTGTTACAGGCTGTATTTTTTGATGATTTAGTTGAGATAATCGCCAACCGGACTGTTATTATACTGCTTGATAACCTTAATCATGATGGAGCCATCCGGCTGTTCGGATTCATCCACAATTTTGTATTGCGTACGGTTCCTTTCAAGCGTCCGCTTATACTGCGCTACTTCTTCCTGAACCATCCTCACAGCGTAATCATGCCCTAAATCTTCTTTGAGCATAAAATGCAGTGTCTGACAGATACAGGCCGCTTTCACTCGCTTCATCCCTGCACACCTCCTTGTCTGGCAAAAGCCTGTCTACCTATTACGGCAGTAGCCTGAATAGAGATATACAAGTATCAAAATTACTTTGAAAATCGTAAATTTATACCTGAATATGGTTGAATCATATCATTTTTTTGCAAGAAAAGTCAAAGCGAGAAAAAATTTAATATGATGAATTGACGGGTATATTGATTGACGAAACTATGTACTGAGCCTATAATAATTGAGATTATGAGAAGAAAACCGCTTTTCGTTCCACTCCGGTTGTCGCTAAACGGTTCTGCGTGCCAGTGGCACGCGTTCATGACCGACTGAAACGAAGTGTAGACATCCACTGGATGTCCGGCGCCTCATAATCTCCAGAATCTGGCGATTCTGTCGTTGGCTTATCGGAAGGAGGCAAATCAAATGAAGGTTCTTATGTTAAATGGAAGCCCGCACAAAAACGGTAATACCTCTGTGGCATTGCGGGAGATGGAAAAAATTTTTACAGAAGAGGGTATAGAAACGGAAGTGATTCAGGTCGGCGGAAAAGACATTCGCGGCTGCACAGCCTGTGGCGCTTGTGCAAAAAAGGGCAGCTGTGTCTTTGACGATGAAGTGAATCAGATTGCACCTGAATTCGAAGCCTGCAGCGGACTGGTTGTAGCAAGTCCTGTCTATTACGCATCTGCGAATGCGACACTGATTGCGTTGCTGGATCGACTTTTTTACAGTACACAGTTCGATAAGACGATGAAAGTCGGCGCCAGCGTGGCTGTTGCGCGGAGAGGCGGTACAAGTGCAACTTTTGACGAGCTGAATAAGTACTTCACGATCAGCGGGATGCCGGTCGCGTCCAGTCAGTATTGGAACAGTGTACATGGCAGGCTGCCGGGAGAGGCGGAGCAGGATGAGGAAGGGCTGCAGACGATGCGTACACTGGCCCGTAATATGACATTCCTGATGAAGAGTATTGCTCTTGGAAAGAAAGCGTATGGTCTGCCGGAAAAAGAAACCGAAAGAAAATCAACGAATTTTATCAGGTGATTCGGAGTACGACAAATGTTTAAACGCCAAAATGGGAATGCAGTTTGGCTGCGCAGGAAGGAGCATAAAATTATGAGCAAAGTAATGGAATATTTAAACAGTTCTGCGACAGTGAAAAAGAGAGAACTGGTGCTTGGAACCATTGCGGGTCTTATGACCGGCGTGGTGATCGGCACGTATGCCGCACGCCCTAAGCATCCACGCCGCCCACAGGGAGCGCCTGAATGCCCGCCACCGCCGATGCCGCCACATCGCCCTGATGAGCGGCCGCCGATGCCGCCCAGAGAATCACGAGATCCGGGAAGACGTCCACCGCGTGATTGCAAGAGGGATGGGAGATAAAATAAGTTATGTTGCATGAAATCTTTTAACAGTTATACCATTATAAAACAGCCCACAGCTCTGGAAAATGCATTTTTTCAAGGGATGCGGGGCTGCTTTTATTGTCGTGTAATACTCATTGTAAGCTTACAGAACGTCTACAAGATGTAACCGGAGGGCTGAAAGCTGCAACTTACGCAGTGCTTTTGCTTCTGTTTGTCAGATGTGATCCCTCGTAGCAAAATATCACTTGAATTGGCGGCGGCTTTTGAAAGGCAGACTGAAAGTGCTGCTCTGATCGGACGGAATCAATTATTTGCTTTTGTGGGCCCACATGGAACCAAGAAAGAAGAGGAAGAACGGGAAGAATTATGGCAAATGAAAACGGAGAGTGGATTATGTACGGAATGGACTGGAAGTATTCAAAAACATTACCGTTTTTATATAGAATATCAGCAGAACGTATGCTATACTTACTTCTCAAAGGGCATGAAACAGAGGGAAATTTTACTGTGAACAAGAGAGAACGAGCTTACCAGATAATCGAGCCGACAAACGGAGAAGACCGCCTCAGCACCTTGTACGATTATGGGATGATAGCGGTAATCATTGTGAGTCTGGTGCCTTTGGAGTTTAAGGAGACTACCGCTGCGTTTGATATGATTGATAAGCTGGCCGCAGCCATTTTCATTGCAGATTATCTGTTAAGACTTGCAACGGCGGATTTGAAACTTAAAAAAGGGAAATTATCCTTTTTCTATTATCCGCTTACTCCAATGGCACTCATTGATCTTTTGTCAATCTTCCCGACTTTTTTGCCGATAAACAGAGGCTTGCGGCTGCTCAAGATATTCCGTCTCCTTCGATCATTCAGAGTGTTCCGGGCTTTCAGAATGTTCCGATATTCGAAAAGCATGACGATCATTGTGAATGTGATTCGAAACCAACGTGTGCCGCTGCTGGCTGTATGTACACTGGCGGCCGCGTATGTTTTGTTATCAGCTCTTGTGATTTTCAATGTGGAGCCAGACACGTTTAAAACATTTTTCGAAGCGTTCTATTGGGCGATGGTAAGTTTAACGACAGTGGGCTATGGGGACATTTATCCCGTGAGTGTTGCGGGCCGGGTTGTTGCAATGTTGCCTTCCCTTATCGGCATAGCAATTGTTGCACTGCCTGAAGGTATTATCACGGCTGGATATATGGACGAGCTTAGAAGAAATGACGATAATGCAAATGAAGAGCAAGAGAATTGACTGAATGGGATATGGATTTCGATTTCGGATTATAGCAAATGATGATTTACGAGACATGGTTCTTAATCCGATATTGCTTGTGAGCGGCAGAGTAGCGGACACGAACGAGTTATTCCTGCGCAGTTACCAGATGCTTCAGATGTTTGAAGATGGCAAGAAAGCAAAGAAAAGTGAAAGCCCAACAGAAGAAAAACCAGAAGAATCAAACGTCATTAACCTGAAAAATCCGGGAACACTCGCTGAATTGAAAATCGGCAGGCTTGCGCAAACAGCTTTACGAATCCAGCTGGAAGAAGGCCGGGTAACGGATGAGGAAGTGATGAAAATAAGGGAATTCTCTGGCTTTTGCAGGCTCAGCGGCGCAGGAGGGCGGCAGCACTCTGTGAGAAGATTCATATGATTGGAGCCGTGCCGGTGTTCTACCTCACGTGGGCATATCAAAAAGGAGGCCGACAGCTGAAAAAATCAGGGCTGGACTATGATGAAATGTATCAGGGGCTACAGGAAGCGTATCGAGAGGCAGCTTCCAAAGGGAATGCGCTTCTCGCTGATGTTGGAACAGCTTTTTATGAAAGAAGTACTGTGGAAAATCTCTATGCGGAAGACGGAAGCCACCCAAATGAAGCTGGTTCAAGGCTGGCTGCGGAAACGATTGCTTCCGTGATTTTGAATCATTATAATTGAGAATGAGGTACGCCTGCCCGCCGCGTCAGAAATTATAAAAAGAACAGAGGGAGTGCCTGGCAGCGTGTGGGAACTGCCTGAGCGTCTGCGAAACGCGAAGCGTTTTTTGCGTCGCAGACGCGACCTGCCGCCGGTGCTGCGTGCCAGTGGCACGCGTTCAGCACCGACCGGAGCGGAAGCGGAGACGAAGGGAGGGGGCATTTCCACTCGTGAGTTATGAAAAGATGTCGGAGAAGAACCCAACATCTCTTTCTTTTTATCATGGGAATTTGACAAGAATATGTCTAAATTATAAAAATTCAAATTCGGGAAACCAATTGTAACATCAATTTTGGATGGCGGTTGAAGCGGGGTTTGTTTTATGGTAAGATAATTGTCGACTTTTGTAGAATCCTTTGAGAGGATGATAACGGCTGCGATGAAAAACAAGGAGACTTTTATGAATGAAAATACGCGATTAGGACGAGTACGTTCTTTTCTTACAGAACGTGGCTGGAACTATAAATATACGGAAGAAGATGGATGTGGAAGCATTGATTTCGAGTATCGGGGACTTGCTTATCACATTATTTGTCCGTGATTTGCGAAGCAAATCATGGACGTAGGCCGAGCCATCGCCGACAGGCGATTTTGCATGGCGAGGCTCTCCTTGTATATGGGAATTTGATGATGGTGAGCGAGGAGTAGAGACGAATCTTCGGCATGGAGGTCGAAACGAGGACATCTTTGGTGATTATGAAGGCGAATTACTTCAAATAATGAACGATTGGCATTAAATGGGTTCCACCGAAAAAGGGAGGGCCGGGATCATTCCTGACCCCGGCGAGTATGAAAAAGAAAGATTTAAAGCACTTGCTGTTTGAGCATCGACCAAACGCGAAGCGTTTTTTCATTGTCGATGCGATTTGCCGCCGACCGAAGCGGAGCGGAGAGCGTTTCAACTTTCTGGTATAGAAAATAACGCATATCTGTGAAGAAAAGATGGTTGAACTGTGGAAAAATGGTAAACAATCGGTGTATTATGTGCCTGCCTGATGCAGGTGGAAAGCGGAGCATTTCTGAACGATTTAAGCATAACGGGGAAAATACGATTCAAAAGAGAAAGGGATATCATTATGATCCTGATAGCAGCAGTAGATGACAGGAATGGCATGACATTTAACCATCGCCGACAGAGTCAGGACAGGTTTTTGCGCGAAAAAATGGTCACACTGTGCGGAGGCAGGAAAATCCGGATGAATGCATATTCTGCAAAGCTCTTTCCGGAAGATGTGACCGAAGTGTCCGAAAATTTTCTGGCGGAGGCCCGGGAAGGGGAGTTCTGCTTTGTGGAGAACATGCCCGCAGCCTCTTATGAGGGAAAAGTGGAGCAGATTATTTTGTTCAAATGGAACCGGTTATACCCTGCAGATTCGTATTTCGACATAGATTTATCCGGATGGGAACTGGTTGGAAGTGAGGATTTCATCGGGTCATCCCACGATAAAATCACGATGGAGACATACCAGAGAAGGCATTGAATGATTGAGAGCTTCGCCATGTAGCTGAGAACAATGCAGGATAAGACAGGAGGAGGGCATTTGAAATGAAGAAAAACAGCTTTCTATCGCTGCTGCTGGCTTTCTGCCTGGTATTCACATCCGTCGGTGCACCGGTATATCCTGAGGCTGTGCAGGGGACATTTGACTTAGCTGCCGTACCGGATTACTCCGGAAGTCCATACGCAGAGATAAACGGGAATGTTCCGGACTTTACAGAAGAAGATCTGACCGCCGTATCGTTCGAGTCGTACAGTGAACTGGATGACCTTAGCCGCTGCGGCACTGTGTATGCCTGTATCGGTACAGACCTGATGCCGACGGAGGAACGGGAAAGCATCAGCAATATATATCCGACAGGCTGGGTCAATCACTTATATGACAACATCGACGGAGGGTATCTGTATAATCGTTGCCATCTGATTGGTTACCAGCTGTCCGGAGAGAACGCAAATGAAAAAAATCTGATCACCGGCACACGGTATTTAAACGTGGAGGGGGATGCTCCCGTTTGAGAATATGGTTGCTGACTATGTAAAGGAAACGGAAAATCATGTATTATACCGCGTAACACCGGTGTTTAAAGGAAACAATCTGTTAGCGGGCGGCGTTCAGATAGAAGCAATGTCTGTGGAGGATGAAGGGGAGAGTATTCTTTTTAATGTATACTGCTATAATGTCCAGCCCGGTATAACTATAGATTACGCAACCGGAGAAAATCAGGCAGAGGAAGAAGCAGCCGAGGAAGTAGTTGATGGAGCAGCTGAAGAAGCAGCTGAAGAAACGTCAGAAGTTGCCGGTGAGCAGACCTATATCCTGAACACGAATACAAAGAAGTTCCACTACCCGGACTGCTACAGCGTGAATCAGATGAGCGAGAAAAATAAGCAGGAATACACTGGCAGCAGAGAGGATCTCATTGTCCAGGGGTATGATCCCTGCGGAAATTGTAATCCGCAGGGATATTCATTTTCTCTTTATAACATAGTGATTAGAGTAAGCCGATCTAAAGGAGGATTCTGCAATAGCGGTTTACTATGTAATTTAATAGTGACTCATAAATTTGCTAATATCTTGTTATCCGGCAGCGACTTCGATATACTAAGCACAGTTCAAGCAACCACACAATTTCAAAATGATTTCAGGAGGTCATTCATATGTTGAACGAAAACGTAAAAAAACTGCTCGATGCAAGTATGTGGGATCTGGCTACCTGTGCCAACGGAGAGCCGAACGTAGTTCCGGTTGCCTTTAAGATGGTAACGGAGGATGGCAAGCTGGCGGTTGGCGATGTGTTCCTGGAAACCACGCTGAATAATCTGTATGCCAACGACGGAAAAATCGCCATCTCCGTATACGATGATCAGTCGTTGGAGGGTTATCAGATCAAAGGAACTGCTGAGTATCTGACCGAAGGGGACATTGTTTCTGCATTCAAGGCAATGGTTGAGAAGATGTTTAACGGAGCCGTTACCGCCAAGGGCGCACTGCTGATTACTCCGAAAAAAGTCATTGTGACCACGCCCGGAGCCGACAACAAAAAGATCCTCTGATAGTTTGGAAATATCGCAAAAGACAATCATGGAAAACGGGTGTGTAGCAGTCTGCGCATCCGTTTTATGCGCAGAGCCAGGCAAGGGAATTTTGCGGCTAAAGCCGCACCGACCCGTGTACATCCCCTATCCGACAGGAGAACGTTATGCAAGCAAGAAAGGCATATATCAAGCAGGAAAAATGTGTTGGCTGTGGTGCCTGTATCCCTGTCTGCCCTGCCCACGCAATCCAGATGAAGGCGGGTTGGAAAAGTGAAGTAAATACAGAAAAGTGCATTGGCTGCGGCACCTGTGCAACGATTTGTCATAGAGGAGCTCCAGTACTTCTGATGCCTGAAAGGGGCTGCCGGTAAATTTAAAAGAAACTATGAATATTCCTGATTCTGCTGTATAATATGCGCACAAGCGCACAAGGAATTATCACAGCTGGCGTTCAATCTTAGTGGAAGGAGGGGTTGCCATGTATCAGAAAAAGCTAAAAGAGGATATTCGCTGTCCGCTAGAGTATGGACTTGGCGTATTCGGCGGGAAATGGAACTCTCGCATCATCTGCGTTTTGGCCGAGATGGGGACGCTGCGCTATAGTGAAATTCGCAATGAAATGGGAAATATCACGGATGCTGTCCTTGCTTCTACGCTGAAAAGCCTGATTGCAAATGAGATTGTTGAGCGCAAATCCTATGACGAGATTCCACCAAGGGTGGAGTACTCTCTGAGCGAGATTGGAAAAACCGTTGTTCCAATCTTGCAAAGCATCTGCCAGTGGTCAGGCATTTTCTATCGACAAAATCCGGATGACGAGATGGCTCACTGCCAGAAATGTGACTATCATAATTCATAATTACAGAGCTTGCCGCCGGAAGCTGGCGTATGCAGAAAAAGCAGCTTCAGTACAGCAGTGCAATATATAACGAATATTTAAACAGTAGATGACGGAATAAGTGATTTCCCTATTGACTCCATTATTATGGTGGACTTTAGAATAAAAAAGCTAGCTTGTACGCTGGCAAACAGGTGCATTATTTTAAAGGCGAGGGGAGAAGGGCGTTCCCCTTCGATTATATGTCCAATACCTGTATTTCGTTGTATCGGCTATTAATTTTCAGCCGGTCGCGGGTCAGGTTGGAAAAAATGGCAATTCGCCTGTTGGGAGCGCCGAAATGCTTCTCTAAAAACGGAATGTGGTTCAGGTCCGGGGCAAATTTCATTTGCAGACAGCCCCATATTCCTTTCGGTATTTCAATGATCTTTTCATCTTTTTTGTCCGTCGGAAGCACTTCATAAAAAAGAAACTGACGGGTTTCCTGTCCATGAAACGTAAACATAAATCCTGACGGAAGAACAGTAGAAAAGCCTTTCTCTTCTGCATAGTCAAACAGTCTGGTGGAAATTCGCCCGAACTGCCTGATATTTGCAAACTCTCCGACATACTCCTCAACGATGAAGAATCGGGAAGGGATTTCCCGCTGATAAATCCCCTCACAGTCGGCATACTGGTCTTGTTCTTCCTGGCATTTCAGGGAATACTCAATTTTACGCAGATCCGTCTGCATTCTGCTTATTTTGTCTTCCATAATTCGCTTTCCGTCCTCCAGCATTTTCTTTTGCCAGTATGCATTTTCATCCTGATATTGTTTTAATCCTTTTAATGGAATATCCAGATTGATACAAAGCAGAATAATATCAAGCGCAGATAACTGCTCCGGCGCATAGTAACGGTACTTGCTATGGGGATCGGTGTAAGCAGGCAGAAGGATACCAAGCTTCTCATAGTAAAGCAACGAATTGATATTAACGCCACGCAATTTTGCAAACTCACTGATGGTAAGATAATGATTCATAAGCAGGCAGCCCCCGATCCATCGAATATTCCTTTATTATAATGGGGTTTGAGAGAAGAGACAAGGCATTTTGCAAAATCTGATCGGATCGGTTGACAGAATCCGAAATCGGATATATAATGCAGCAAAACAAATCCGAATTCGGATTAGAACGGAGGAAGTGAGATGTCAACTACATCAAACCGCACTTACATCACTGAGTACAATCAGATCAGCAGGGAATGTGACAGAATATATCATTTGGCCGCATTGAGACTGGGGATTTCCGACTGCGCATTCTGGCTCTTTTATGTACTGAGCGATGCAGACAGGCTGTACACGCAAAGCGAGATATGTGACAGCTCTTTTATGTCCAGACAGACGGTCAATTCCGCACTGAAAAAGCTGGAGAAAGACGGATACCTGACCCTCTGCCGGTCGCAGG
>JAJQDT010000062.1 GCA_021202075.1 Lachnospiraceae bacterium
AAGTGGAGGATTCAGGTACCTAAAGCCAGCCGCCGCGGAGCGGCTTGGTACAATAATAAGATCACGATTCGGCTGGGAATGGAATTTGGCATACAGCAGCACACCATCCCGCAATATGAAGCGTTGTTCCGGCGCTATCCCTTTGATTTTATTCTGCTTTCTGTTCACCAGGTCGAGGACAAAGAGCTTTGGACGGGCGACTTCCAGCGCGACCATACCCAGCGTGAGTTTTATCTGCGATATTACTGGGAACTGCTGTCTCTGGTTGAGAATTACCATAACTACAGCGTCCTGGGCCACATGGATTTGATTTCGCGGTATGACACGATCGGCGATTTCCCGTTCTCTCAAGTAGAACATATCATTGAGCAGATTTTAAAAAGGGTGATCGCAGACGGCAAGGGGATTGAGGTCAACACATCCTGTTATCGGTATGGACTGGACATGACGCCATGCAGAGAAATTCTGGGAATGTATCGTGACCTTGGAGGCGAGATTCTGACGATTGGTAGCGACAGCCATAAGCGGGAACACCTTGGCGTTTATATACCGGAAACGATGAACGAACTGAAAGGCATGGGATTCAAACAGATTTGTACGTTTGAACACATGAATCCAAAGTTTCATCCGTTATAGTAGTTCCGTTGGCGAGCGCTATCCAGAATCACAAAGGGGACTGTCTCTTTGACTCTTGGAGGTGCTGCAGGAACCGGCAGATTTGAAAATTTCGCCGTTTGAGAAAGGTATATCCTCCCGTCCCCGCCGCAGAGGATACCCATTATCGCTCAAAAGGCAACGTCAGTTTTTTCAGGAGATCATCAACAGGCAGCGATAAAATATGTGAGATCGCCCGTTTTGCGTAGATATTGCTTTTAATCGTATTCGGCTCCACCGGCTTCACAATCTCCGCTGTCCCTTTCACAAAATCAAAAGAAATCTCTCCCCATTCGCCGTTGTAGTCTACCTGATATTCGTAGACTGCGGCGGCGATTTTTTTGTTTCTTCTTTCTTTGGGATTTTCGTTTCAGCTCCACCACATGAAGCGCACCGGCCTCTACCAGATTTTTCGTCAGCTTCTCCAGCGCCCGGTGGTAGGCCCGTTCTGCGCCGCTGGCGCTGCTGCCCTCAAACATGGTCGCCAGATCGTCAAATGTAGTTCTCATCGACAATGGGCTTACCCGCCCGCAGGTCATACAGATCGCGTTGCGCTTTTCCAGGTATATCTGTTCCCTATAGCTGAGTTTATCAAAGGCGGCCTGTACCGCTTTTGCCTGCATCCCGTTCCAGAGAATGAGTGAGAAAACATGACGGTTCGCATTTACGAAAAGTTCCTGCCATGAAAGATGTTCATCTCAATTTTCTTTACCAATGAGCCACCCCGTGATTTTTATGGTACAATGGTTCAAACCAATCAACGAAAGGATTGTCTGATATGGATGTCATAAAAGAACGCCACAGTGTGCGTCAATACACGGAAAAGAAAATCGAAATGGAGAAAAGGACTGAACTAAATGCGCTTGCGGATAAAATCAACTCAGACACCCGGATGCACATTCAGATTCTGTACGACGAGCCGAAATGCTTTGACGGCATAATGGCTCACTACGGAAATTTCAGTAATGTGAAAAACTACATCGCGCTTGTAGGCCCGGCGACGAATGGAATGGAAGAAAAGGCAGGATACTATGGCGAACAGCTTGTCCTGAAAGCGCAGGAAATGGGACTTAACACCTGTTGGGTTGCCCTGTCGCACGGCAAGAGCGCCGCCGTCATTGGAAAAGGCGAGAAATTATTCTGCCTGATTGCATTGGGTTACGGCGTTAATCAGGGCTGTGCGCACAAATCAAAAGCTATGGAAGAAGTCTGTAAAGTGACAGGCACCATGCCTGACTGGTTCAAAAAAGGAATGGAAGCTGCCCTGCTTGCACCCACGGCACTGAACCAGCAGAAGTTCTGTTTTACCCTGGAGGGAGACACTGTTACGGCGAAAGTCAGGGGCATGGGTTTTTATACGAAGATAGATCTCGGTATTGTAAAATACCACTTTGAGCTGACATCAGGAGTTAAAGTGTTATGAATACTTTGGAAAATGAAATTTCGCAGCTGTCACAGGATTTTGTGGAATGCCAAAAGATTCTGACTGCGCTGGGGGATACTAACCGGCAGTATCTGATTCTTGAAATGATGAAAATAGAAAACTGTTCCGGGGTAAGGGTTATAGAGATTACAGAACGGACACACCTGTCAAGACCGGCGGTATCCCACCATCTGCAGATACTCAAGGATGCGGGAATCTTGAAGATGCGGCGTGAAGGTACGAAAAACTACTATTATTTCGACAGGGAGCAGTCTGCCATCCAACGGCTGATTGATGCCCTGACGAAAGCAAAAGCGATTACATCCATGCTGCCGGACGATATCGATTCAGATGAAGCGTAAATATCTCCGCTTGCAAAGGAAAGGAAACAATCCATGATACGAATCCACATTTTTCATGCCGGCAGTGTGATAGTAGACCGTGCGATTCCATATAAGGGGAAGAATCCTCTGGCGGTGACAGGAATGTTCCGCAGTGCTGACAAGAAGCTGACGCTGCCGGTTTCCTGTTATCTGATTGAACACCCAAAGGGAAGGATTTTGATTGACAGTGGCTGGGATACAAAATATGCCCATGAACAGCCGCACCGCTTTATCGGCCTGCTTAATAACATCAGCACTCCGGTTATCACGGACAAAGAAGGTATCGTCAGCCGATTAGGTGAAGTCGGCCTGCGCCCGGAAGATATTGACTGCGTTTACTTCAGCCATATGGATTTTGACCACACCAGCGGAATTCCTCTGCTGAAGGGAGCAAAAAAATTCAGTGCCGCCAAGGAGGAGCTTGCCGATGCAGATAAATATTTTTTCCGTTATGTAAAAAAGAATTGGAGTGGGATTTGCGTTGAGCCGTTCCTCTATGAAAACAACGGCATTGGACCGGCGGGGCGCTCCCACGATGTGTTTGGAGACGGGAGCATACTGCTGGTAAACACGCCTGGACATTCCCATGGACACTTCAGTGCTAAAATATCGGCAGGCGGAAAATATGTTCTCCTGGCAGGGGACAGCGTTTACACGCAGCGCTCCATAAAGGAGCATATCATTCCCGGTTTTACAGTGAGCCAGGAGCTTGCCCAAAAGTCTTTGGAATGGGTGTGCGCCTGTGCCGCAGATCCTGATTGCCTGCTGGCTGCGCCAAACCATGACCCGGAAATCAAAGAACAGGTAATCGAGTTATAGACACAGCTGTAAAAACAACGCCCATCGGAGAAAACAAAATCTCCGATGAGCGTTAATCATATCCGGATTGCGATGATCTCATTGTCATAACAGGGAATCTGCAAAGCGTCAGATAAACGCTTTCCAAGTTCTCTGCCTCCACTGCCAAATTCCCGACTGACTGTAATAATCATGTTCATTTCCTCCTATGCTTTATCAAATTGAATACCGTTCCTCTCTGAGTGTCTCAGGAGAAGGATTGCAAATATCAGAACAATCGCTTCATAAATGCCGAAGGTATACCAGACAGTGTTTGCGCCGAAAATCTCCGGCAGCAGCATGATAATCAGCACGCTCACCACAAGGCTGCGCAGGACATTCAGTATGATGGCGTACACAGACCGCTCTGTGGAATACATATAAGCGGAGATCATCACGTTAAAAGCCATCAGGAGAAACCCCCACGCATACTTCGGCAGCACCCCAAGTGTGTATTCGATTGTTTCCGCATCTGAGCCAAACAGGATAAAGATATTCCGGCTCAGCAGGATAATAATGACCGTCAGGACGGCGCTCCCAATCAGGTTGATGCCGAGGCCGACCTTGAAGTAAAATTTCATATCCGTTTCGTTTTTCTCGCCATAGCTCTGCCCAAAGAGCGGCTGCAAGCCCTCACTGGTGCCAAAGAAAACCGCCACAGTAAAGGAGGCTACATAGGAGATCAGCGAAAAGGCGTTGACGCCCAAATCCCCGATGTGCGAAACGAGAACAAGATTCATGCAGAGTGTCATGACCGGTGTTGCCAGCTGTCCGACGCCCTCCGGCAGACCGTGAACGACGATACTGCGCAGCAGCTTTCCATCCAGCTTCGTTCTTCCAAAACGAAGGATGCCTTTTTTCCGGATGAAGTGTGTCAGCATCACAAGCATACTGATCGTCTGAGAGACGCCGGTGGCAATCGCCGCGCCCTTTGTCTCCATTCCCAGGGGGAAGATCAGCAGCCAGTCGCCAAAGATATTCGCCGCCGTAGAGATAATGGTTGCGACTCCCACCAGTCCGGGATCATCGTCATTTCTGCAATAGCTCTGCAATCCCATGTTCAGTCCCGATGGAATGACAAAAAGCGCATACCAGAACAGGTAGTCTCTGGATAACCTGTGGAAGGTCTCGTTTGCGCCAAACAGGGTGCAAATCGTATCCGTTCCCAATGTTCCTGCCGCAGTTAATACCGCAGCGACGCACACGAGCAATATCATGCCGTTTCGGAACACCCTGTTTGCACCCTCTGTATCGTTCTGACCCAGCCGGACAGCAAAAATAGTCGCGCCGCCAATATTGACAAGCATGAACAGCGCACCGGTAATCAGAGTGAAGGGCATAACAAGATTGACAGCGCCCAGTCCGTTTGTCCCAATGCCTCTGCCTACAAATATCCCGTCTATCACCGTAAACAGGAAAAAGCAGACATTGCTCATCATCGTTGGAATTACAAATTTGAGAATTTTTCTCGTTCTTAAATTTACCATTTGATTTTCCTCCTTGTGTTTTCCTCATATAAAACAGAAAATGCACCCGGCTATTTCTTCAATAACCGAGCGCACTCGACATCTTCTCCGGCTCCTGCGGCTACGGCCGCAAGCCTCCGATGAACACTAATCTGTACCAGATTCCATATTTTTTAATTCCTGCTGTATCAGGCTGTTTACCTTTTGTATCAGGCCGATCAGCGTTTCATGCTCCTCCTCACTCATCCGACGCCATGCCCGTTCTTCGATCCGGTGCATCTGCAAAACATTCTTTTCCACAAACTCTTTTCCCGCATCAGTCAGGAAAGTCTGCTTGGAACGCTGATTCTCATCATATGGCTCCAGATGAATCAGACCTCTTTTTCGAAGCTGCTTGAATGCGGAGTTCAGCGTGGAACGGCTGAGGTACATCTGCTCACTGATTTGAGTTTGTGTCGTAACGCCCTCGTAAATCAGCAGAAGGGAGTAATACTCCACTTCAGACAGACCGCAGGATTTTGGAAAGACTGCGTAGGTATTGTCCAGTTCCCTTGTGACATCCCGGAATGCTGCCAGTGTGTTTTGAACTTCTGCGTTTTGCTCTGCCATAAGTCACCCCATATATCCGAATTCGCACTTTACGATTTCGTACAGTCGGTAGTATATATGGCTTTTGGTGTATAGTCAAGAGGTATTTTGTAAATAATTTTTGAATTCATTACATGTTACTCATGGTTCCCCTAAATTAAGCATTTATTATATTGATGATGTCAGCAATATCGCAAGAGAAAAAAATAACGCCTACCAGGGAAATAGCTCCCCAGTAGGCATCATTATGTTTGGTATTATTAATTTTACACCCTTGTGTGCAATTTGCGCCGGCCGGCGGCCAGTGATGCGTTTCAGAACGGCCGGTCGTCGCTGCCAAAACGGCCACCTTTTTAACCGTTTTATTTGCTGTTAATTACTATAGTATAGTGCCTTGTTGCCCGCTTCAGGATTGCGTTGGCCGATACCTCGTCATTAAGAATCATAGATGACCAACTCTTGGGTTCTCTCTGCGAACAGACGATCGTGCTCTTTTGAGATTCGCATCTCTTTTCCAAGACCATGAACAGGATCTTAACCTCTGATTCATCTGTTATGGTGTGGAGCAGAAAATCATCAAGGATCAATAGATCCAGTTTCATCAGCAACTTCATGCTTTGTAAAAATCATTCTGTTCTAATTTGTCACCGACAAACTGTATAGAGTGCTAATCCGGCCTCATTCCGAATATATATGTTCCCCAAAGTCATATGCTTTCTGCAAGTAATCTGTTTTATCAATCTGTGCTTTACCGTTCGTGTCTCCGCAGCCACCAGCAAGAAGCATACCTCTGTCCTGAAATCCAATATAATTTACGATGGCAAATTGATAATAGGAAACAGCTTGCTCAAATGTCCAAAAGAAATTGTCTGCTGATGTCATAAGCAGGGCACAATCTTTTACCGGATATTTTTCATATCTACCCAGAGGTGGATTCGGGTCTTCCTCCGCAATGCAGTAAAACCGTTCGATAAAAGCTTTCAGTCTGGAGGAGAGTGTCCAAAAATACAGTGGCGACGCAAACACGATACAATCTGCGGCCTTGATTTTTGGCACTATATCATTGAAAGCATCTTTCTGGACACAAGGTTTCCCATAGCGACAGGCATTACAGCCTATGCAGCCTTTTACTTCATTTTTGATTAACGAAATGACCTCAACGGCATGGTCTGCGTCCATTGCACCTTTCACAAACGAATTGGCGAGTTGCGCTGTATTCCCATTTGGCCTGCCGCCGCCTTGAATAACCAGTATATTTTTCAATTATCATTCCTCCACATTCCGATTTATACCTGAGTACACTTCAGCATTTTACAATATTTCATTACACTGCAAAATGCGATTAAGTCTGTCAATGTCATCATAATTTTCAATTGTTGTCGATACACCTAAACTTATAAGCGTACAGCTATCTAACATAGAAGCTACTCCGACAATTTTCCCTGCACCTGCCTGCACAGCAGATTCAATGCCCGATTTGGCATCTTCAAAAACTACACAATCCGCAATATCTACCTTTATGGCTTCTGCCGCCTTAAGATAAATATCCGGGTACGGTTTCCCCCGTATCGCGCCGTCATTATAAACAACATCCTCCAACCGAAACCATTTATCAAGACAAAGATGCTCAAAAAAGAATTTGACATTCCCCAATGCAGATGCCGTAGCGATGGTATGTGGGATACCTCTTGATACTATTTCATCTAAAAAGCGCGGCAAGCCATCTGCCAATTTAAAATCTTCGCTTTTAATGCACAAATCCCGATAGATTATCTCTTTTTCTTCTTCCAGCTCTCGTATTTCCTGCTTTGAGAAATCCCTCTGCAAAAAATATGAGAGTGTAACATCCGCATTTCTTCCGTGAACATACTCTTGAAATTCATTATCAGAAATGTCCCGACCTATTTTCTGTTCAATAAATGTTTTCCATGATTCATTTTGAAATGCTTCATCGAAAAACATGGTGCCGTTGAAGTCGAAAATTACGCCCTTCATAATCAGCCTCCTTGCATATTCCGATATATCGGCTTGTTTCTTCCCTCCGATGCCCCCATTATATCAGTCTCACCCACCACAAATAAGAAGAATATCTGCATTTTCGCTATGTAAGCAGCCCGCAGGCTGCCCAGGCTATGCCTGTCCACGAGGAATCATATCAGACTGGCTCATCATCTGCATCATCTTCGTCAATCTCATAATCCTCGTCGTCATACTCGTCCCCCGGTTCTTCTCCGGAATAGCCGTATCCGCCGAACGGCTCCAGTTCCTCGCTTTCTTCTTCCTCCTCGTCTTCATAGTCGGCATCCGGATCGGGCTTTGATTCTTCATCCTTTTTTGCTTTGATTCTGCTGTAAGCGAAGATACCGCCGCCAGCTGCCGCCAGAAGAATTAACAGGAAAACCGGGACCATATTCGCTGTACTTGTTCCACCAGTTTCGGATTCTTCGACCAGGTCGCTCTCTGTTTCCGTGGTTCCGTCCTCCATGTCTGTTCCTGAAGCGCCGGTTCCATAGGCTGTCTCGTCCTCTGTCTCTGTTTCCGCTTCGGCGAGGGACGCTTCATATGCTTCCACATCCTCATCGTCCATCAGAGAAAGCAGGTCGGATTCGTCTACCTGATGTAATAAATCAGTTGAAAGCAATGTAAGAAGGTAAAATATGATTTTACAGACAGGGCTTCGGACAGACATTTCGGCATTCTATTCCAGGTGGTTTGCAAACCGGCTTCAGGCTGGTTTTGTCTGTGTGCGCAATCCTTATAACCCTGTTTCTGTGACCAGATACACGCTGGCACCGGATGTTGTTGATCTGATCGGTTTCTGCACCAAAAATCCGGCACCAATGTTTCCATACATGGATTTGCTTGCGCCCTACGGACAGTATTGATTTGTCACAATAACTCCATATGGCAAAGATATAGAGCCAAATGTACCGGAAAAGGAAAAAGTGATGGAGAGTTTCCGGGAACTCGCCAATATCGTCGGAATTGATTCTGTTGGATGGAGGTATGACCCGATCCTGATTTCGGATGTTTATCCTCTGGAACGGCATATCTCCGATTTTGAAATGATGGCAGCATACCTGTCTGGATATACAAAGACCTGTGTCATCAGCTTCATTGATATTTACAGAAAAGTCGAGCGTAACTTCCCGCAGGCGCGGCCGGTTTGTCCCTCAGAACGCATGGAAATCGGAAAAACGTTTGCTGAGATCGGGCGCAAGTACGGTATGACCATCAAAGCCTGCGCGGAAGGAAATGACCTGGCTCCTTATAGAGTTGACTGCTCCGGCTGCATGACGATTGAAACTTTTGAGAGCGCTCTGCATTGCAGACTGGACGCACCTAAACGTAAACCTGCTCGCAGTGAATGCACCTGTTATCTGGGAAATGATATAGGAGCATACGATACCTGCGGGCACCTGTGCCGCTACTGTTATGCCAATGCAAATGTGGCAGCCGTGAAACAGAATATGCAGCGGCATAATCCGGCTTCTCCATTTCAGATTGGAACGGAAGAACCGGATGATCAGGTTCATGATGCAAAACAGACAAGTTGGATTGACAGACAGATGAGGTTGTTTTAAGCTGTGTTAATCCGTCTGCCCCAGAAGTGTATCGACATTTCTGTGAAGCCGGTGGTCATCGACCAGAACTGCTGCCTGCGCTACGGCCGCTGCGCGGAAATCTGCCCGAAACAGGCCATCGAAAAGAGAGGATAATCATGACCCAGGACGAACGCAGAATATATTTGATCAGGGCACTTCTTTCAGAAGAAGATCAATATAAGGACATGGAAATCCCCGCTGACTTGCAGCAGCAGAAACGGCTCCTTCGGGCGCTGTTCAACGTGCGGATGCCAGGAACGGTTAATAAAGAATTTCTGGAGATACAGGACGCTTATTTACAGGAGGAAACCCGGCAGAAAGGGATCACAGATTTATCTGATCTGACGCCCTTGCAGAAGGGTATCTATCTCTGGCAGGGCGATATTACGACCCTCCGCTGCGGAGCCATTGTCAACGCCGCCAACTCACAGATGCTCGGCTGTTTCTGCCCCAACCACGGCTGCATTGACAATGCCGACCATATAAAATTGTCAAGGTACAAGGTTCAGCTTTCCGCTTCCATCTATTAGCCGCCGGAAAGCACCGTTTTTATTCACTGCTTTAAAAATTTCTTCATTTTTTCTTCAGGCGCCTTATTCTCGAGTAAACCGTCTGTTCTGGCATATTCAGATAGCTGGCAATTTCTTTCGTTGCATATCCCAACATTTTCAGAACAAGAATTTGCAGCGTCGTCCGATCAGTATTCAGCAGCGTATGTAAAATCTGCTCGTTATCAATCGAATCCAGCAGCTCTTCTACGCTCTGAATCTGCGGCACAGCGGCATCCGTTTCATCCAGCAAAATCTCCAGATAGTCCAAAATTGACACCTGATGTTCATGGTAACGCCGATCTGCTTTAAAATTCGCCCAGTCGCTCTCATGTAATGCCTGTATAGATTCTTCATCCATGCCAAGTTCACGGAGTTTCTGTTCTTCCTCATCCTTCCATTTTTTCCACCTGTATTCTTCTCTTGCTTTGTTATAGGCCATTTCCTTTCTCCTTCGATTTGAATTTTTGAAATCAAATCGAAGAAGGCGGGGCTCTGGCCTTTCTCTGCTTATGTACTTTTCTGCCGAAATGATCCGGCATTCATACCGCTATTGTCAGTTAAAACAAAAGAAATGGTTTTCTGCCTCCTTTTCATCGCAAGGTGTTTGGAGCCGGGCGAATTCAACCATATTTTTTTCTGACAAAAGGCGGACCTCTTTCCTTCTCATTACAGAAAATCAAAAAAAGCCGGAACGAAAAAAAGCCGGTGCACCTATTCGAAGCCCCGGTCTCTTTCTCTATCTTGTTTGTTTGTATATAATCATGGCTTTTTAACAGGTACGATAATACCGATTCGTGTGCATAGAAATGACTAGAGATACTCGTGATTTTTTTGAGAAATTATCTTTTAGAAAGCTATCTTTACTGTAAAGTGCAAAAGCACCCATGATTTCCTCCATGGCAAATCACGGGTGCCGCATAAAAGGCTCTGCCGTGAAAAGCCGGTTTTCTCTTGCTTTTCCCACACAGAGCCTTACTTTAGATAAGGCCAAAACAGGTACAATAGTGCCGTTTCAAGCGATACTATTAAGGAATTTCCTTTTCTTAACAGGCACGATAAAATAAACATGAGGTGACTGATCATGCCAAAGGAAAATCTGATACATCTTGGACCAGTGTATCCGCGCCGCCAGGTACGAGTGCAGATTATCGCAGGAACAGCTTGCAAATCAAACCCGGGTTGCGCAAAAAACGATCCAAAAAATCGAAAAAGGGAGCGAGAATCCCTCTTATGAGATCCTTGATCTCTTGATTAAGCGATTGGGTATCTCAGCCAACAGCATTTTTTACTTTGATGTTTCCGAAAATGATGTTGACGTACAACACCTGATCGGAAAACTTCAGGCATGCACACCAGAAAACAGAAAAATTATTTTAGATACATTGGATTTTCTGGTAGAACAATTATTAGCATCACAGCATAAGACTGATTGATTAAGCCAGCTATGTAATTTTGTCATATGCTGGCTTATTCTGCCAAAAGGTTCTGAGTAATAGTTTTCTCTTTTGTCGCCTTGCCCTGGCAATGCAAAAAACCGCCTTATTGAATAGTTCATCTACCTGGTATTATTTCTTCCAGATTTCAGATCCTGCTCGTTCGAGCAAACTTCTTACGCTATCAACTACACACATATAGGGGAGATGCCTCCCCCCCCCTATACGCTGCATTATGTAGCAGATGCGTTTTCAGTTGAGTGATACTTTATTCTCATTTCGACCGAATTGCCAGATTTCCCATTTTGGTCTTTGCCACTGCATCGATATTGTCATTCTTCATCACTCCGGTAATCGTATATTCCATTGCCCCGATTGGCGTTTTCAATTCGCCCTGGAAAGCAATATTCCCTTCCGGATCAATGCTGCCGCCTGAAAAAGAATTATCCTTATTCATAAATACAATGGAGCCGGCAAGAGACGTACCATCAATCGCAAACGTGACTTTTCCGTCCATCTCTCCCATTGGTGTAGCTATTACTACATCGTATTGTTTTAATGTCATATTTTTATTCCCTTCCTTATTCTCATCTGAGGCAACAGTGATTTTTTTTGCGTGCGGATTCAGAGAATCGCCTGCTGCATCATTACCGCCGCGCCTTTTTCCAGTGTCAATACCCAGCAGCCTGCCCAGATTTCCGCCAAAGATTTTTCTTTTGTCTTCATCAGACAATGCGGGATAACCGTATTTCCACTGAAGTTCTTCCGGCATTTCAAAATCAGTAAGTCCCGCTGCTGCCGCCCCAATCTGCGCACCGTACCCTGCGCTGTCCGTTCCCCAGATGATACGGTCCGGCCCGACAAAGCGCAGTGCTTCCCCAAGAATATGAGCAAACTTATAAGGCGCGGAAATGGCCCATGGTACCAGGAGGCTCAGGCAAAGATATACATTCGGATGCCCCATGGCCACAAGGTTCATCGCATCCGTATATGGATATCCCATGTGAAAAGCCACGATCTTAAGTTCAGGAAATTCACGCGCCACATCATCAATTTGTGTCGGATGGCAATATTTGCTCTTTCCAGGCGGAACCCAGCTGAACCCGGCATGAATGCACAGAACAATCCCCAGTTCCTCAGCACGCTTGTAGAAAGGCCACAGCTCCGGATCATTAATATAGGTATCTTCCGGCGAATAATATTTAAATATTTTTGCTCCGTGTTCCACCCAGTATTCCATTTCCCAAATTGCATTCTCCACCCCGCGCTTTTTCACAGGTGAAAGATTGGGATTAATAATAAAGCGGTCAGGATGTGTCTGTACTGCTTTCCAGGCGTCTCCGTTCGTACACCAGCGGCTCGAATATCCGGTCGTATCCATCATGGATTCCGGCAAAATGCATGCGACATCAACCCCGTATTTATCCATTGCCCGAAGAATATTTTCCGGGTCCGTGCTTTTCTGCAGTTCCCATGGTTCAAGTGTTTCCATGTAATTTCCAGGCGCGCCCTGTATTGTCGGGCGCATAATCCCATCAATGGCATCCCACCACATCTGAACGCCTGGAAAATGATTAATCGGCTCCATGTCCCCGATGATATGACATTCCGGGTCAATCTTAAAAAAACCGTCTTCCCATACATTATGATTCATAAATGGCAACTCCTTTCCTGCTGCTTAAATCTGCGGGAGATCTTTCCGCTTATCCATAAAACGCCGGGCCTTCTGATCCATCAGGCCATCTTCCTGCCACAGTTCCGGATAATATTTTTCAAACCCTGCTGTCGGGTTGACGGAACAGCGAATCCAGCGGCTTTCAAACAGATTCATATAGCACTGCTGGCAACGTGCGCATTTCACGATATCCCCACAGCGTCCTTCTTTTACTTTTGCCGGCCAGTATGGATCAGCAATCGACTGCCTGCCGAGGGATACGATGTCGGTCTGTCCGCTCGCCACCGCTTCTGCCGCAAGCTCAGGACTCATAAAGTTTGGCGTGATAATCGGCAGGCCGCCCGACGCCTTCTTAAATCCTGGCGCCCATCTTGTAAACTCGCCTTCACCGTCCGGAGCAAATCCTTTTCCTACCGCTTCATAGCTTCCCTGCGAAACATTGATAAAGTTCGCTCCGGCATCCGCAAGCAGCTTCACCACCTTACAGGCTTCTTCATGATGAAGGCCGTCGCTGATAAATTCTTCTCCGGATATACGGCATCCAAGGGCTTTATCCGGACCAACCTTTTTACGGACCCGTTCAATAATATTTGTGACGACACGGCAGCGGTTTTCCGTACTGCCACCGTACAGATCCTCACGATGATTTGATCGTGGCGACAGGAATTGATGGAGAAGGTAGCCATGTGGTGTATGAATTTCCACTCCATCAAAGCCCAGGGTATATACCATACAAATTTGCTCTACCATAAAATCCTCAAGCTGCTCAATTTCCCGGATAGTAAGCTCTCTCGGCGTATGCCCATAGCACACATGATACAGATCCCCGCCATTTTTCTTTAAAAATTCTTTCACTATGGGAACAATTTCGGCATATTCCTCATCGGAAAGAGACTGAAGCCTCTCAAGGCCGCCCATCTGTTCCACTACATTTTCGATCCCCAGCCTTTTCAGCTGCCGCATCCAGCCCTTTGTAGCGTAGCGAAAATCCATTTCAACCGGGATTTCAGATGGCGCGCCTGCCGCAATCTCATCATGTCCCGGCATCGGATGTCCCTGACGTCCCCAGCCGGGAGAAATCTGTGCAAAAATTTTAGCACCTTTGTAGGAATGAACCGTCTCCGCCACCTGACTGACGAAACGGTATTTGTCCTGCGCATCGCAGAGCAGTGGGTTCAGGCTGTCACTTCCTCTCCACGGATAAGGGTTTGCCACGATACACTCTGTAATGATCAGGCCAAAACCGCCTCGGGCGCGGGTCGCATACCAAGCATTTGTCTGTTCACTGGCGTACCCGTCCGGTCCCGTGTAACCCATGTTCATGGGCGACATGGCTATCCTGTTTTTCAGTTCCACATTGCCGATTTGAATCGGCTGAAAAAGGACATCAGTATTCATAGAAACCTCCTTAAAATTATTGAGCAGATGAAAAATAATTGACATCTGACTCTTTTATAATTATAATAAATGCCGTGTAAAGCGCAACGCTCATTTATTCTGGTTTTGTCAATTAATTGACATACCGGGCTAATGGTTTCCAAACGGTTTTGAAGTACGAGGAGAGGCTATATGAAAGATACCCTGGATTTACGTGTACAAAAAACATATCTTGCTTTGACCACAGCGTTCATGCAGCTCCTGGCGGAAAAGAAATTCGAGCATATAACAGTCAATGAAATCTGCGACAGGGCCATGATCCGGCGCGCGACTTTTTACAAGCATTTTGGCGACAAATACGAGCTGTTTACTTTTACAATCCGGGAGATTCAGAACTCTTTTAAACAGAAAACAGAAGCATCCATTGCCCCCAATACGCCCGATTCCTATACTGCAATTGTAAAAAATCTCCTTGATTTTATGGAAGCAAACGAAAAACTGGTGCATTCAGTAATGGAAAGCGATGTATTTCCTATTTTGCTGGATATTTTATCGGAACAGATAATTTTGGACGTGAAACCTCACTTTTTAAAGGACCGGCAAAACGGAAAGGAGCTGCCTTTCTCTCCGGAACTGATGGCGCAGGCGTTCACCGGAGGTCTGCTCCAGGTTGCAAAATGGTGGGTTCAAAATAAAAACACAGTAAAAAAGAAGATATGGTGCGCCAGACGGCTGCTCTGTTGGAAAAAATGTACTGACTTCCGTTTATTAGCGCCGCAGGACCATTTGCCTGAATGATCGAAGCGGTGCTTAACGTCCGGCTCTGGGCTGTCATTCAAAATTATCAACCAGTTTTTGCAGGATATCAACGGTCTTTTCTATTCCGCAGGCAGAACTGTTCAGGCAAATATCGTAGTTTTCAGCCTTTCCCCAGCTGCCGCCGGTAATATAATTATAATAGTGCTCCCTGCGCAGATTTTCCTTTTTTATAAACGCGGATGCCTGAATTTCATCTTTCTGCAATTCATCTTTCATGCGTTTCACTCTGTCCTCAAATGGCGCTGTAATAAAGACGCTCACTCTGTTAATTCCAGCTTCTTTCAAAATATAATCCGCACAATTCACGTCCAATACGCAATTCCCTTCAGAAGCCGCTTTCAGGATGACGTCGTTTTTCGCCAGGAACTGCGTCCTGCCGATATCATAGGTCTCACCAATCGCGCCAAATGCATCTTCATTAAGCTGCGCATAAAGCACATCCTTCTGGCCTGCGTCAGTCTCGCATATCTCCTGACTGGCAGCTTTTTCCACCGCTTTCTGATCATAAAAAGAGTAACCCAGCTTCCCGGCCAGCTTTTCTCCGATTTCATGAGCACCGCTTCCACAGGATTTTCCAATACAAATAATCATTGTCAATACCTCCGTTTTTATTTTTTTCAGTTCCGTAAGGGACTATAACAAGCATAAGACATCAATGGTCAAATAGCCGTCTTTTGTGTAATTTCGGACAAACCGGGGCAGATTGTGGGGCAATTTGGCATAACTTCATCTTCGGAGACTATTTCACAAACATCGTCAATTAACTGACTATTACGATTTTCTGTATGTTGTAGTTCTGTCCTAAGTAGATTATACTCCACAATATATTTTATGTACTCAGCGTATACGTTGTCTTATATACCAGAAATCGGAAAGGGGATCATGTGTAATGTGGAAATGGATCATATATATTTTGGCCGGAAGCGGGGCAGGTATCATAACAGGACTTGCCGGATTGTCAGCTGCAGTTGTAATAACACCATTACTTGTAAGTTTTTGCGGATGGGATAGTTATGACGCAGTGACAGTCGCACTGGCATCAGATGTATTAGCAAGCTTGCTCACAGCCACTACTTATCACAGAAATAAAAATATTGATATGAAGAGGGGTGTGCTTGTCGGAACAATCGCATTGATTGGAACCATCATTGTCAGCTATTCCGGTTATCTTTTCAATGAAGCACAGCCAGGTGGTCTGGGACTAATCTCTATGCTTATAACAATCTTACTTGCGAGAGATTTTGTCAAGGGTAATTTACTACACATAAGATACACTGCTTGTGTACGCTAATTGACCAAGCCACACACATATTAAGAACCTCATTGTCGATAAATATCAGCCTCACTCATTATCATTTTGGCACTAATGAAAAATTATTTGTTTTAATATCCCCCACCCCGGCTTGTGCTCATTTCATTCCTGTATTATAGTAAAAGCAACTGAGATAGACGCCTGAACCAACCTCCAAAATTAACAGGCATCAGTTGTAAAGTCACTTTAATTTTCCCATAAAAATATCCCGGTTGATTCGCCTCTGCCGGGATATTTTTTATGCACACAGCTGCGTAAAGAGTTTTATAGCCGTCATATACTTTTTCTTATCAGATAAATATAACAGACGATAAATGCTGCTGCAGCCAGTCCCCATGTAACTGGATAAACGGCTGCCACCGCCTGTATTGTATGAAAGCAGCTTACCAGTGCTTTCAGCAAAATTACCCTGACGATACACAGTGTAATAATCACCACCGCCATGGATTGGAGTGTTTTTCCCATGCCGCGCAAGACTCCTCCTGTCACCTCCTGCACCGCATAAAGGAAGTAAAAGGGGAAAGAGACGGAGATGATCTTCAGGCCTTCTGTGATCACGCTTTCCTCGGAGCAGAACAGACCAAGGATCTGTCGGCCAAACATAAGGACAATGGCAGCGATTCCGGCGGTTATGAGCGCAGCCAGAAGGTTGCAGGAAACCGCACCCTTTTTTATTCGTTCATATTTTCCTGCCCCGACATTCTGTCCCGTAAAGGTGACCATCGCCTGTCCGAATGCCACGATTGGCAGATACAGCAGATTTTCCACTTTGAAATAAACCGTAAAAGCAGCGATCGCATCCTCGCCAAAGCTGTTAATATCATGCTGGACAAATATATTCGAGAGCGTGAGGATCATTGACTGGATTCCCAGCGGAAATCCGACTTTGAAGATCTTCTTCAAAAGCGCCGGCGAAAGTTTCCAGCTTTCCAGCCAGAGCTTTTCCCGATAGAAAAGATACGCCGTAAGGACAACAGCCGTAAAGGACTGAGATACCATTGTCGCCAGAGCGGCACCAGCTACACCCCACTTTAAAACAATAATAAATACTGCGTCCATAAAAACATTCAGTATTCCGCCCGCCGCCAGTACAAGGAATGGGCTCCTGGAATCGCCAAGCGCACGCAAAATCCCTGCCGACATGTTATAAAGGATCATCGGCAGGATGGCAAGAATATAAACACGGATGTAGACAAGGGCTTCCTCAAGAATGGTTTCCGGTGTATTTAACGCACGAAGCATCCATTCTGCAAGAAGCTCTCCAAGCCCGATGAGCAGGGCGCCGCCGATCAGGCCGCTTAAAAGAGAATTACAGATGCATTTTTTTACCTGCGCGTTTTCCCGTGCGCCCCAATACTGTGCTGTCACCACACCGGCACCGACCGAGATGCCGGTAAACAGTCCGATCATGCACGTCACAATAATGCTGCTCGCACCAACCGCCGCAGCCGCACTTTTTCCGAGAAAATTCCCAACATAGAGCAGATCTACCGTGCCATAGAGCTGTTGAAAAAGGCTGCCGAACAGAAGCGGCAGCGCAAACGCGAGAAACCCTTTTAGTATATTTCCCTGTGTCAGATCCCGTCTTTGCTTCATAGTTCCCTTTCACTCACTTTTTTGCGTATAATTTGAACAAACGCACTGGATTATAAAACTCATCAATCTCCTGATAGATCCGGTCGCTCACCTGAAAATCCACCGTTACCGTGGAAAATCCTGCCAGCTTCAGCAGCTCGACATCCGTTCCGGGGCGCTTCAGATAGCTGTTCGGAAGCGCAGCCATAATCTGGTCGTGTCTGCGCATCAGTTCAGGTGCGATCCCTTTATGAGCATGGTTTTCCGGAAGCTCGACAGAAGAGGGGTTCTCTTCTCCGTAATCTGCGTCAAAATTCAGCAGGATGCCGCCTTTTTTCAGCAGCCGGCACCACTCACGGTACGCCCGATCCGGATGCGGCAGCGTCCATGTCAGGTTTCTTGTCAGGATCATATCAAAAGACTCGCTTTCGAAATCCGGCTGCTCCGCATCCATGACAAAAAAAGACGGCGCGGGAGTAAGTCCTTGTGACAATTCCTTTGCTTTGTCTATCATTTCCGGTGTCAGATCGATACCGGTCACGTTTTCATACCCTTCCTGCGAGAGCAAAATCGAAAAGAATCCGCTGCCCGTACCGACATCCAGAATCCTGGTATGTTTCCTATCGTCCGATAAAAAGGGCAGTATCTCTGCTTTCCACCGGTCTGCCTTTTTGCTTTCCAGCTCCCGTTTTCTCTGCGACGCGAAATCCTTTGATCGCTCGCCCCAGTAAGAAACCACATCTTCTTTTATGCTGTGTACTGTACTCATCTGTATCTCCCGCCTGATATCCCATATTCCGGATCGCTCCATATAATCCGGCAGGAATTATAGCACGCCAGCCCCTGCATGATAAGCCTCCCCGGGGGATATTGAAACCATCTTTTCCTGCGAAATCACGTATATATCGCCACTCATCCGCCTCAGACATTCACGTCTGTAGCTGCCATGTAAATATAGAAATCTGAGCTGTCACAACTGGGAGCGCACTAACCGCGCAAATATAGAAGCCGAATATAGAAATGCGCAAATATAGAAATGCGTCTTGACAGCTGTTTTTAAATAAACTATAATACGGAAAGGTAATGGTTCTGTAGGGCTTTTACTCTTAGTGAGAACGACAAAGGGGTCTGTTTTTGATAACAGGCTCTTTTTTAATGCGATTTTTTCCGCAGCTGAAATAACGTGTTCTCATCTGTATCCCAACGTTTATTTATTTTTAAAGGAGGAAGGTTTTTTATGCGTCTGAATCCCAAAGAACAGGAAAAACTGATGCTTCACATGGCAGGTGAACTGGCGAAGCAGCGGATGGACAGAGGATTGAAGCTGAACTATGTGGAAGCAATCGCTTACATCAGCTCAGAGCTTCTTGAATATGCCCGGGATGGAAAAAGTGTAGTCGAGCTTATGACGCTCGGCACAAAAATCCTCACAAAGGAGGATGTCATGGATGGAGTGGCGGATATGGTGCATGAGGTTCAGGTGGAAGCGACATTCCCGGACGGCACCAAGCTTGTGACCGTACACAACCCGATTCAATAGGAAGGAGCGATTGAAGAATGAAAATTGGAGCCATCATTCCAAAAGACAGAGAGATTATATTAAATGAGGGGAAACCAACTGTTACGGTTACGGTAAAGCATACCGGCGACCGTCCGGTGCAGGTGGGATCTCATTTTCACTTTTTTGAGGTAAACCGCCAGCTTTCTTTTGACCGGGCGGCTGCTTACGGATATCATCTGGATATTCCTTCCGGCACATCTGTAAGGTTTGAACCGGGTGAAGAGAAAGAAGTTGTACTGACACAGATGGGCGGCGCGATGCGCATCTATGGTCTGAATGACCTGACCTGCGCGCAGGCTGTAGAAGCAACAAAAGCAACGGCACTGCAGACAGCTGCTTTAAAAGGGTTTATTTAAGGAGGAAACAGCATGAGTTACAAAATTTCCGGTGAAAAGTATGCGATGATGTACGGTCCTACAGTCGGGGACAAGGTGCGTCTGGCTGACACCAATCTGATCATAGAGGTAGAAAAAGACTATACCACCTATGGGGATGAGTCCAAATTCGGCGGAGGAAAGACCATCCGCGACGGCATGGGGCAGTCCGTAAAGACCTGCAGCAAGGACGGAGATCTGGATCTGGTGATTACCAACTGCCTGATTCTGGATTATACGGGCATCATCAAGGCGGATATTGGCATCAAAAACGGAAAGATCGCCGGGATCGGCAAGGCGGGCAACCCCAATGTCATGGACGGCGTAACACCCGGCATGACGATTGGCGCTTCTACGGAAGCTCTGGCCGGTGAGGGGCTGATTGTAACCGCCGGCGGTATCGACAGCCATATTCATTTTATCTGCCCGCAGCAGGTTCCGACTTCCCTGTATTCCGGCATCACGACAATGATCGGAGGCGGCACAGGGCCGGCGGACGGCACAAACGCCACCACCTGTACGCCTGGTCCCTGGAATCTGAGGATGATGTTAAAGGCAGCCGAGGAATATCCGATGAACCTGGGCTTCTACGGAAAAGGAAACTGCTCTGATGAGAAGCCTATCATTGAACAGGTAAAAGCAGGCGCCATGGGAATGAAAATACACGAGGACTTCGGCTCCACTCCGGCCGCGATCAATCATTGCCTGAATGTAGCCGATGAATATGACATTCCGGTAGCGATTCATACGGATACACTGAACGAAGCGGGCTGTGTGGAGGATACCCTGAATGCCATCGGCGGCCGCACGATCCATACGTTCCACACCGAGGGTGCGGGCGGCGGGCATGCGCCAGACATCATCCGCGCAGCAGGCGCGAAAAATGTGCTGCCCTCCTCTACGAATCCGACCATGCCTTTCACGGTCAACACGCTGGATGAACACCTGGACATGCTGATGGTCTGCCACCATCTGGATAAAAACATCCCGGAGGATGTGGCCTTTGCAGATTCCCGTATCCGACCAGAGACCATCGCAGCGGAGGATGTGCTCCACGATATGGGTGTTTTCTCCATGATGAGTTCCGATTCTCAGGCCATGGGACGTCCGGCGGAAGTCATCACCAGGACATGGCAGACCGCCCACAAAATGAAGGAAGAACGCGGTCCGCTGGGGGTAGATAAGGAAAATGGCAACGATAACTTCCGGGCAAAACGCTATGTAGCCAAATATACAATCAACCCTGCCATTACCTGCGGCATCGCGGACTACGTCGGTTCCGTTGAGGTTGGCAAATTCGCGGATCTGGTGCTCTGGAATCCCGCTTTCTTCGCCACGAAGCCCGACATGATCATCAAAGGCGGTATGATCATCGCGTCCAAAATGGGCGACGCGAACGCATCTATTCCGACTACACAGCCGGTGCTTTACCAGCCAATGTTCGCGGCTCACGGGGCAGCCAAATACGAGAGCTGTCTGACCTTTGTGTCCCAGGCAGCAATGGATAATCATGTAAAGGAGCAATACGGCCTTCAGAAGACAGTGGTGCCGGTCAGGAACTGCAGAAACATCGGGAAAAAGGACATGAAGTACAACGACGCGACGCCTGAAATCACGGTAGACCCGGAAACATATGAGGTCCGCGCAGACGGTGTGAAGCTCGAATCAAAGCCCGCGCAGACACTGCCACTGACACAGTTGTACAGCTTATTCTGATCTGCTACAGGAGGGAATACATATGTTAGGCGTTTGTTTATTATTTGTCGGTATTGTTCTGATCAACAACGGTATATGCTCTCTTTCAAATGTGGATAAAAAGGCCGCCGCTGTGATGAATATTTTTACCGGAACCTTATCGCTGTTTATCAACTTTACCAATCTGGTGCAGGGAAACTACTACGCGGCTGGAACCGGCCTGCTGTTCTGCTTTACCTATCTTTTTGTAGCGATCATGGATATCTTCGACGTGGACGGGACTCCGTTCGCCTGGTTCTCCACCTTTGTGGCGGTCAATGCCATCGTGTTTGGGATCATCGAAGGCGTCACGGGCAGTGCCTCGCTGGGCATTGACCCGGACTGGAGATGGGCAGCCATCTGGTGGCTTTGGGCGATCCTGTGGGGATCCTCCTTTTTCACCGACATTCTGGGGATGAAAAAGCTGGCAAAGTATGTGCCTGCACTCCAGATTCTGGAAGGTGTGATCACTGCCTGGATTCCGGGCGTCATGCTGATGCTTGGTGTGTGGTAAAGTTCTGTAAGCGCCCGCCGCTTTCAAAGCTATATACTCTGAACTTATTATACGAGGAGAAAAGAAATGTTATGTGAGAAAATACTGGGTACTCTCTCCGATCCGGCATTTGGCGGACTCCGTGTAGATTATGTGGATATTGAGTGGCATGAGGCTTTCTCCCGGCTGCACAGAAAAACATCCGCAGAGGGTGAGGATGTCGGCATTCGGATGGGAAATGAGATCCTGAGTACTGGTCTTAATCAGGACGACGTGCTCTATGCGGATGCGGAAAAAGTGATCGCGGTGAATATTCCGGCATGTGAGGCCATCCGGGCATGTGTGCGGCAGGATCACCCGCGGCAGATAGCGAAACTGTGCTACGAAGTGGGCAACACCCATACGTCCATGTTCCGGGGAGAAGACGATTTTACGTTTTACACGCCCTATCATGAGCCGCTGCTGGATAAAATCAATGGAATTCACGGTGTCACCGCCGAAAAGGTGATGAAAAAATTTGATTTCAGACAGGCTCTCTCCTCTTCCATAAACAATCATCACCATTGACGAAAAAGGTCTGTAAACGGAAAAGCCCCATGAACAGAGAAGGATCCGCAAATAGTAAATGCCTGTGAATAGAGAATATCTGTGAATGGAGAATGCCTGTGAATGGAGAATGTCTGTGAATGGAGTATGCCTGTGAATGGAGAATGTCTATGAACGCAGAGGAACGCAACAAACATTTTTTACTGCTTCAGGTCAATGACGCGCTGTTTCCGATTGGAGCGTACTCCCATTCCTACGGCCTGGAAACTTATATCCAGAAAAATCTGGTTTCAACGGAGGAGGATGCCTGGGATTTCCTGTACCGAAGGCTTCGGTATGGTTTTTGCTACAATGAATTTCTCTCCGGGCGGCTTGCATTTGAGTATGCCGCCCGGGGCAATTTAAAGAAGCTCGATCATCTGGAAGATCTGCTCGATGCCAGCCGGATTCCCCGGGAAACCAGGGAGGCGGGACATAAGCTGGGATCCCGTTTCGTAAAAACTGTCAACAATATGGAAATTTCTTTTGCCACAGATATTTTTACCCAATACTGCGCGAACCGTAAGGGATCCTGGATGAGCCATTCCGTTGTCTACGGAGTGTTTTGCGCTGCAGCAGGAATCCCGCTGGAGGACGCCATGGAACACTATCTTTACGCGCAAGCCTCCTCGATGGTGACTAATTGTGTCAAGACCATCCCATTGAGCCAGACATGCGGGCAGAAGCTGCTCTGCCGGTGCCAGGAGGTCTTTCAGGAAATTCTGGAATGTCTGGGCGGCCTGACGGAGGAAGACCTTTGTCTGTCCGCGCCGGGCTTTGACATCCGCAGTATGCAGCACGAAGGCCTTTATTCCAGGATTTATATGTCCTGATTAAGCTGCTGTGTGCTGGTGATGCGCCGTCAAACACCGGCCGAAGGAAAGTTCATGACCTTTTGACGCCCGAATCGAAATATTTCATGATAAAGAAGTGAGGAATGTTATGTCTTATGTAAAAATTGGTGTGGCGGGGCCGGTGGGTTCCGGCAAAACTGCCCTGATCGAAAGTCTGACCAGGGATATGGCCAGCGATTACAGCATCGGCGTCATCACCAACGATATTTATACAAAAGAAGACGCGGAATTTCTGTGCAAAAACAGTGTTCTGCCAATGGAACGCATCATCGGCGTGGAGACGGGCGGCTGCCCGCACACGGCCATCCGCGAGGACGCTTCCATGAACCTGGAGGCCGTGGATGAAATGATGGAGCGTTTTCCGGATATCGAGCTGCTTTTTATCGAGAGCGGCGGGGATAATCTGTCTGCCACCTTCAGTCCGGAGCTGGTTGACGCTACTATCTTCGTTATTGATGTCGCCGAGGGCGATAAAATTCCCAGAAAAGGAGGTCCGGGGATCACCCGTTCCGATCTGCTGATCATTAATAAAATCGACCTGGCTCCTTATGTGGGAGCGGACTTAAGCGTGATGGAGCGTGATTCCAGGAAAATGCGCGGAGACCGCCCTTTCCTTTTCACCAATATCCGTGACCGGCAGGGCATGGATGCTGTCATCGGCTGGATTAAGCAAAATGTGCTGTTAGAGGGATGCAGATAGAGAATATGGAAAATAAATTTGGAAAGCTGTCGAAGCTGCACCTGATAGCAGGTGTAAAAGACGGCAGGACGGTCATCGAAGATCTTTCTTTTACCGCTCCCTTCAAAATCATGCGGCCATTCTATGAAAAGAAGGATTTCATGACTGTCATGCTTCTCACCGCGTCCGCCGGCATCATGGCCGGAGACCGGCAGGAGTGGAATCTCCTTGTCAGGGAAAATGCGAATCTGGAATTCACTTCCCAGGCCTATGAAAAGATCCATAAAATGGAGGATGGCTGGGCGGAGCGCCGGGCACATATTACCGTGGAACCCGGCGGCTGCCTCTATTATACTCCGCTCCCTACGATCCCATTTGCCGGATCGGATTTCCGGAATATGCTGGAAGTAAGCCTGTCCAATGATTCCTCCCGCTTTATCTTCAGTGAGATTCTATCCTGCGGAAGAGTCGCGCACGGAGAGGAATTTCGTTACAGCAGGTACCAGAACCTGATTACAATTTTTCAAAATGAAAAGCTGGTATATCGCGATAACACTCGTTATGATCCGTTTCTGGCAGACATGCGGGGCTTCGGTATGTATGAGGGATACACACATCTGGCGAATCTGCTGATTTGCAACGTGGAAAAAAGCGACGACTGGGTTCGCGAGGTGCGCTCCATGATGGATGAAACTGAAGGACTGGAGGGCGGTGTCACACGTACAGCAGCCGGGCATATCGCAGTACGGATTCTTGGCAGAAGCGGACAGCAGCTGACTGGCCGGATCAGCCGGATTCTTGCGCTGTAGTCACATGGCATGGACAGGCCCGTCTCCCCACCCGGACCCCCGGATGGGGATAATTTTTTGCTGAAGACTTAAAAAAATGGCTAATTTTCAAGCCAAACTTTTTTTATAAAAATAACCCCCGCCCCGGCTTGTGTACGTTCTTTTTCTGTAATATAATGCCGATAACTGAAGGAGATACCTGCCTACCTCCAAAAAAATGCAGGTTTCAGTTTAAAGTCACTTAATTATCCCATAAAAATATCCCGGTCGATTCGCCTCTGCCGGGATATTTTTTGCTTCGCCCGACCCTGCGTACAAAACGATTCTGTGTGCCGGTGGCATGCATTATATGTCCCGATTTTCGCAGAAAATCGAGGACGCGGGAACCGGCCGGAACGAAATGCAGATGCCACTGGCACAACAGACAACCGTATGGACGATCAGGGTCGACAGTCTGCCCCCAGCCCGACTACATGACAGGCCAGGAAAGTCTTTGACCTCACTTATACAAGGAATCCCCTTCCCGGCTCCCGGAGTCCCAGTCATACCCCATCCGCGCGGCAATCTTTTCAGCGACATCCAGATCCACAACGTCTTCAACGGCGCCGAGCGCCATATCTATAGCATATGCGGTAGCTGAGCAGGAATAAAACTTGCCGTCCTCCAGCCAGCGAACGCCGGAAACCCTCCGGATCTCCGCGGAGAACATCCGCTTCCAGTTCTCGTCATATGCGTAGTCCGTGATCGTTCTGCGGTACAGCTCCCCTGTCTGGGAAATGAGAGCAGAACCATTGCTCACCATGAGGCAGTACGACACATTTCTGACCGCCTCTTTCATAAGATTCACCGTTTTTGGTTCCAGATAAATCAGACGTTTCGCGCCTTTTCCTCCAGGGATTACAAGAATATCCTCCATCTCTTCCGGGATCAGGATTTCCGTCCAGACCTTCGCGCCCTGGCTGCTGGTCACGATTCCGCCATTCACAGAAAAATATTGCAGATAAAAATGCTCCGGAGCCATCCCGAATATCTGTGCCGGAACAAAAGCGTCCATTGTTTCAAACTCATCAAAGAGGATAATATTTACATTCATTGACCATTCTCCATATATAAACAGATTGAAATAGTTTAGCGATACAATTGAGTTTCCCCGCAGGCAGCGGATAGCGGATGCGTAAAAAACAATGACCTGCCAGTCCCCTCAATTTCTTTTGTGTATTTAAAAAAATCCTGTGGGACTTAAACCGTTCCGCACAGGATTTTATTACTGTCATCTGCAAAAAGTGTTCCCTGATTACAGTATGATCAGAGTTCCTGCCTCCTTCCTGTTTTTCATTCCACCAATCCATCAAATCATTTCATTTTAAAACATCTTTGCGTATTGTAAATCCGTACCCGCTGTGCGAGTATCGGACAGGCTGCGCCTGCCGCGCAGCCTGACTTTCGTTATTTACTATGTTGTGCTGATATCATTTTAGCAGATGACAATATCTCTAATAAGCCTCCCCAGGGGATGAAAATGCAGTTTTACGTCTTATTTTGCGTTCCGGATTTTGCAACTATATTAAACGCCTTATTTTTGCGTAAAGGCTGCAAACGCCTGAAAATCCGCTTCCGGGTTGTATGCCTTCAGCACCTGGAGCATATCCGCAGCACTGTAAACATTCTCATACATACCGATGGAAAGCGCGTACAGCTCGTTGAACTCCTCCGTACTATGCGCATACCAGTAGCTCTGGTACAGACGGAAAGCGCTGCCGTCATCCCGGAAATCCTCCGCGTAGCCGGAGCAGGCATTGTATATGGCGGCGAAGGCAGGTGCAACGATCGCCCCGTATTTCCCGACGAGAAGGTTCAGCTTTGTATCGCCATTGGCATCTGTCTCGTTGAAATACGCCGAATTTTCATCCGTAAAACAGTCAACCATGCCGATACGGATATTGCGTCCCTCCTCTCTCTCGATTTCTGAGATCTGGTTTACCGCGTCGCCTATGGTGAGAGACGAAAGCACAGCGTCGTAATCACCGGCGCTCACCGCTTCGCTGACCTCCGTCCCTTCGGACAGGTAGCCAGGCAAAAGTGTAATCCGCACATCAGAACCAGTCTCAATCTCTGTCAGCTCCCCGCATTGGGCAAGTTCTTCTGCGGACATATCGTAAGACAGGCCATATATTTCCTGAAGCTTTGAGAGGATACCTTCCGTTCGCAGCCGGTGCATCTCGTTTCCGGACGCGCTGCCCCCAGTCACTACCAGATAGTGGAAATTTTTCTCTGTATCCAGAGCAGCCATGTTTTCCGCAAGCCATTCGCCGGCCTGCTGTTCTTCCTCATTCGACGCGCCGATCGTACCCAGAAAATACGGATGATCCTTCACGCGCTCATATACCTCATCACTAATCGTACCGGAGCCGCAGATATAATACATTCCATACTCTTCACACACGGGAAGCACCTCTTCCACATAAGTGGTAAGCAAAGAAATCACTCCCTGCGCCCCCTGCTCATGCAGCTGCTCTATGAAAGCGATCTCGTCTTCAGCGGAAGCAATCGCATCCACATTATAAAGGAATTCCACCTCAAAGGAACCGCCGATGTAGTTTTCCAGATACTGACGGAATTCCAGCGCCTCCTCATCCTCTGCGTCATATACAGCCACGCCGATCGTAATGCCCCCGTTCCATAGCTCATCTGCCGAGGCGCAGCCGGAAAAGAGCATCATTAAAATTGAAATACAAACAATACTTTTGAACAATTTCATCATCATCTGTCTCCCATTCCTGTCTCATTGTCAGAAAAGATGGCAGGCTACCTGATGCCGTTCCCCTGTTTTCCGCAGAGACGGCTTTTCTCTTTTGCAGATCTCGCTGCATCTGTCGCAGCGGTTCTGGAAGGGGCATCCGGGCGGCACATCCACAGGGCTTGGCGCTTCGCTCTCAATACTCTCAATCTTTTTGTCAAAATCCATCCTCGTAGAAAATATCGCCCCCAGCATCGCCTGCGTATACGGGTGCTGTGCGTTCTTTCCTACCTCATTTCCAGGAAGGACCTCCACAATATTCCCCAGATACATGACCGCCACATCGTGTGCAAATGACTGCACGAGCGCCATGTCATGGCAGATAAATACCAGTGAGATGCCTTTTTCCTTCTGGAGTCTGACCAGCAGTTCGATGATGCGGTCCTGTACGGAAACATCGAGCGCACTGGTCGCCTCATCGCAGACGATGATCTCCGGCTCGAGCGCCAGGGCGCGCGCGATGCCGATCCTCTGCCGCTGTCCGCCGCTCATATTGTGCGGGTAGCGATAGATAAAGTCCTCCGGAAGCTCGACCATCTTAAGCAGTTCTTTTGCCTTTGCCGCTTTTTCGGAACGTTTTATCAGGCCAAAATTCATCAGCGGCTCTGTGACAATATCGATCACCTTCATCTTCGGGCTGAACGCGGCGGACGGGTCCTGAAATACCATCTGGATCTTTTTCCGGCTCTGCCGGAGCTCTTCCCCCTTCAGCTTCGTGATATCCTTCCCATCAAAGAGGATCTGTCCCTCCGTAGGCTGGAACATCTGTACGATCATCTTCACAAATGTGGACTTCCCGCATCCGCTCTCCCCGACAATTCCCAGTGTCCGGCCTTTATATACGGAAAGATTGACGTCATTGCATGCAAGAAGGGTACGTCCTTCTGAGGCGGGAAACTTTTTGGTAATATGTGCGGCGGTAAGAATGGGAGTTTTCCCCTCTCCGCCATCTGTAAATGCTTCATGAGACATAACGTTTTCCCTCCAGTTCCGGCACAGCAGCCAACAGGTTCCTGGTGTAGTCGTCCTTCGGATTGCGCATCACTGCTTCCCGGCTTCCGGCGTCTACGACCCTTCCATGCTGCATCACGATCAGCTGATCCGCCATATAGGCCGCGACGCCAATGTTGTGAGTGACTATGATCATGGATGTACCATACTCCTCGCGGAGCTCCATGAACTGCCGGACGATCTGCGCCTGTGTCGTCACATCCAGAGCGCTCGTTGGCTCATCCGCCAGCAGGAGTTTCGGCTGAAACGTCATCGCCATAGCGATGCCCACACGCTGCCGCATACCTCCTGAAAGCTGGAAAGGATAGCTTTTCATGATGTTGTCGCCATCCGGAAGCCGCATCTTTTCCAGCATTTCCACGCTCTTCGCCCAGGCCTCTTTTTTCGGCATTTTTTGATGCGTGCAGATATATTCCACAAACTGGTCGCCGACCCGGCGGATCGGATTGATCATTGCCCCGGAATCCTGAAAGATCATGGAAATGTCTGAGCCGCGAAGATTTCTCCACTGTTTTTTATCCAGATTCAGCAGAGAATTTCCCTCAAACAGAATGTCGCCCTGCTGCACTCTTCCTCCTCCCGGGAGAAGTCCGAGCACCGCCCGGATCACAGTCGTCTTTCCGCTCCCGCTCTCTCCTACGATACTGACGATCTCCCCTTCCTTCATGTCAAGGCTGAAGTGCTCGATCGTAGGTTTCGGATTTTTCCCGTAGGTCACGGAAATGTCGTTTATATTTAATAAATCCATTTTCATTGCCCTTCCCTTTTACTCTTTGCCGCCCGCCCGCGAAGCAGGCGGCAGCCGCAGAACACCTTACTCATCTCTCGGATCCAGCACATCCCGCAGGCTGTCGCCGAGAAGATTGAATACGATCACGACGATCAGGATTGCCAGACCCGGATAGAGCATCAGCCACGGAGCGGTCTGCATATAACTCCGGCCTTCACTCAGCATCAGGCCCCATTCCGGTGTCGGGGCCTGTGCCCCAAATCCCAGAAACGAGAGTGCTGCCAGCTCCAGCATCATACTTCCGATATCTGTAGCCGCTGTGATGATCAGGGTTGGCAGGGTGTTTGGAAACATATATTTCCAGAGAATATGCCCGGTCTTTGAGCCCGTTATGCGGGCTGCCGCAACATAATCACAATTCTTCATTTTCAGCACCAGGCTGCGGGCGAGCCGTGCGTATTTTGTCCAGCTGACGATCGTGATCGCGATCACAGCGTTCGTAATGTTCGCTCCAAGGATACCGGCGACCGCAATCGCAAGCACCATGCCCGGGAACGCGATCATCATATCAGCGATCCGCATGATGACGGCGTCCACCCATCCGCCAAAATAGCCCGCAATAATCCCAAGAATACTTCCGACTGTAAAGATACAGGCAACCAGGATCAGCGCGGAGGACACGGAAACCCGCGTGCCGTAGATCACTCTGGAAAAAAGATCTCGCCCCAGCTTGTCCGTACCGAACAGATGCTCTCTGCCCGGAGACTGCAGAGCGTCTGTCAGGATGGCTTCCGCAGGATCATGTGTCGCGATCAGCGGCGCAAAGACCGCCACCAGTATAATGCCAAGCACCATCAGCAGGCAGAAGGTAAACTGTTTGTTTTTTCTGAAAACCTTTAATTTCTCATTCATATGCCTATCTGCCCTCCGATCCTTTGCCCGCACCAGAGGCAGCATCCGTAATATGTGTCAGGGAGGAATCAGCGGATCCTGAGGATACCTTATTTCCTGTCCCGGAGGCATTTTCCAGTGTCGCCGTTCGCGAAGCGAGGGGGCGCTTCCAGTCTGCGGCAGAAACCGTCAGCGGTGCTTTGGCTTTTTTCTTTCCCGCCGGTGTTTTCTGACTCTCCCGGATTCTCGGATCCAGATAATCATAGGAAATATCAACAATCAGGTTGATCCCCATATAAATAAGGGCGATCCAGAGTACATACCCCTGTATCATAGGATAATCCCTCGCGCTGATGGAAGTCACAGCCAGATTTCCAAGGCCCTGATAAGAGAAAATCACCTCTACCACGGCGGTACCGCCCAGCAGAGATCCCAGGGAGAGACCCAGCATGGTCACAAGCGGAAGCAGTGCGTTCGGGAACACGTGCCGCCAAAGAATGGTACTCTCTTTCACGCCTCTGGCTCTTGCGCCGATCACATAATCCTGATTCAGCTCTTCCAGCACGGCTGTGCGCACCTGCCTGGTATATTTTCCCATCATCGCAAACGCGAGCGTGAGCGCCGGCAGGATGATCTTCTTAAAGCCCTGACCGGAAGATACCACCGGAAGTATCTTCAGCTGGATTGCAAACAGATACAGCAAAAGCATACCAACCCAGAAGTTCGGCATGGAAACGCCAAAGAAGGTAAGCCCGCGCACCAGATAATCAACCGGCTTTCCTCTGTACACAGCGGAAAGCATCCCCAATGGTACAGAAAAAATCAGCATGATCAGCAGAGACGCAAAGGCCAGCTTTAATGTCGGCATCAGGCGCGAGGATAAGAGCTGAAGCACCGGCTTGTGCATGGAATAAGAGGTTCCGAAATCTCCCCGCAGGCAGCCGGTCAGCCAGTTCCAGTACTGGACCAGAAACGGATCATTCAGACCCAGCTCCTCTCTGGTCGCCTCCAGTACCTCCTCGCTCGGCATGGAGCCGCTGGCGGAATACATGGCCGTCACCGGATCCCCCGGCGACAGATATGTCAATATAAAAGTGAAGAAACTGATCCCGATAAGAACGATCACCATCTGAACGAGCCGTTTCCTGATTTGTCTCGCGTTCATAAAGCCCTCCTGAACCGCTTTTCATAATGTATCTTATGTCCGTACCTGCGCAGCAAGTATGGATGCAGGCAATGTTCCGATTTTCGCAGAAAATCGAGAACGACACCGCGCCCCTCGCGCAAAGCGCGACTTCTCATGGCGCGGCTTTCACCGTATCATATATGCGGAAAGAGAAGCAGATAGCTTCATATCTGCCTCTCTCTGTCCGGCATTCAATAATACTGATTGCATATTTATCCGCAGCAGCCCGGCCAAACAACCTGCCTGCCGCGTCTGTCAATATTTATAAATCATCACTCTGCTATTGCCACATCCGCCGTGATCCAGTAATAATCCGCCGGTGTGCATTCGAGACCGGTTACCGTGTTCTTCGCCGCGATGTAGATCGTCGGATAGCTGTAGAACGCGCAGCATGCGTCATCCATCAGAATCTGTGAGATTTCACGCTCAATCTCTACTCGCTCATCCGTATCAAATACGCTCTCGAGGGACGTGATCAGCGCATCTACTTCCTCATTCACGTATCCATACGCATTGTAGACCGCGTCGCTCTTGAAATACTGCTGCAGGAATACTGCCGCATCTCCGGAGTGGAATCCGCTGCTGTTAAAAATGCAGATATCATAGCTTCCGTCCTGTATAGTTCCGGCATAGAGATCCTGCACATAATTCAGGTTCAGCTGGATTCCCAGTGTACCGGCCGCGTACTGAAGCGCCTCGCAGATGATCGGCAGCTCCGCTCTGGTCGTATAGGAATATACTTCCAGAACTACCGGCGTACCGTCCGCTGTCTCAATGATGCCGTCGCCGTCTGTATCAGCATACCCTGCTTCTGCAAGAACCGCCGCTGCATCCTCCAGATCATAGGAATACGGGTTCTCCATATCATTTACGCCGAGTGCCTCAGAAGCAAACGGTGTGTTGCCTGCTACGAACATCCCGTTCAGCTGTACTGCACAGATGGTCTCCATATCCAGACATTCCAGCAGCGCAATACGCAGAGACTTATCCGCCAGAAGGCCGTTCTGGTTCATCAGACCCCAGTCCGTACGAAGTCCGTTACACATTTCCAGAATGTAATTGTCATCGTCTATATAAGCCGTCGCATCTGAGGTGCTCAGGCCATAGCAGGCGTCCAGTTCTCCGGACTGGAAGGAAAGGTTCATGACCGACGGATCCTGGAACTGCAGAAACTCGATCGAATCAAGCTGCGGTTCCCCATCCCAGTAATTCTCATTTTTTACCACATTCAGTGTCATGGAGATCTGGTCGCTGCTCTCGATCACATACGGGCCGGTGCAGATCGGTCCCTCATCCGCGATATTCGTGATGTCCACAGATGTATCAAAAATCACGAAAAACGGATCAGCCAGCATACCCGGAAGGGTCGGAGCCGGTTCAGTTGTCGTAATCGTGAGTACCTGACCGTCCGCTGTCATGGAATCCAGAGAGAAGAAATCCGCCGCTCTGGCTGAATTGTCAAAATCATACTGGATCGACGCCATCGCAAGCTCCGCCGTCAGCTTTGTCCCGTTTGAGAAGCACACTTCGTCCTTGATCGTAAATGTCCAGGTCAGTCCGTCCTCGGATACCGAATAATCGTCCTCGACCAGCCAGCCGACCGTATTCATGGAAGTGTCCAGCTTTGTCAGCGTCTCACCAACACCCGCACGCTCGATCATCCAGCCATCGTACTCGTTGCTCGGATCAAGGGAGCTGTAGGTCTGGGTCTGCCCGAACACCATATGTCCGGACGCCTGAGATACAAGCGAAGATCCTGCTGTGACTGCCGTGATCAGTGCACCCGTTAAAAGCAGTTTTGTAAATAAATTCTTTGTCATAGTCTTCTCCTCCTGTTATTTTATAACGACTTACATCGTTTAATACATATCCTGTCATCTGCTTTTTCGAAGGACAGATGCCTTTACCCGTCCTTCCGGGTCTTTTACCAGCAAAATGACCAGCCATACTACCAGTCCAAGTGCAACGACAGAGCCTCCGAGAAAAGCATCATTTATCATATCTTCTACCGCTGGTACAAAATATTCGGCCTGAAGCTCAATGTATTCAAAAACAGCATCCACCAGCCACATCAATGAAGCCCCCCAATAGAGGAAACATAGGACACTTATCTTCATGGTATCCTGCGGCGCGCTCCTGTACCATACAATCGTAGCAATCACCGCTGCAAATACAGTAATCAATAATGTCATGATCAAGCCTCCCCTCCAACTGCACCGGAAACAACTCTTTTCCTTTTCGTGATCCGTCCCGCCGCGTAAACCCATATGCCCCATACGGCTGTAACCAGTATTGCCATGGAAACACCGACTGTAGACATCTCATGCAGCATCTCAGCAGTATCAGCCGGATTTGCAGCAGCTGTCAAAAACGGAAACCAAGGAACAACCTCCCCATGCCATATATGCTCATAGGCCAGCAGGAAAGCCCCTCCCCACAAGAGATAAGAAAGCCACTGCAGCTTCCTTGAGAATGGAACCCTCGATGTTTCCTGCTTTGCTAACGCTTTCACGGAACCATTACTTTCCGGTAAAACTTTTTCCAGATCATCTGTCTCTCTGGATTTTTTCAATTTTGCAACAGCGGTGACAACAACGGCCTCAGCAGCCGGAACCAAAAAACATGCCATTTATTTTTCCTCCTTCTTTTGTGACTTAGAGATGACATATCGCCTGTTGCTCATAAATCACTGACTTTTGAAAAAGTATATCCCTAATGAAAAGGCGCAACAAGCCCCACCGGGGGTTATTGAGCTATTCGAAGTTTTCATAATCATCCATTCTTTTTGGGAATATAATCGGATAGAGGGATGTTTTTCTCCCCTTTCCGTCTGCGTCGTTGCTGAGTGCCAGCCGGAAAACTCCTTACGCAGTCCAGCGATCGAGTAGGAGGCGTCCTGTCGGCTCCTACCCGCCCGCGCGAGCAGGGTGCGGCTTCAGCCGCAATACGACTTACCCGGATCTGCGCATATAAAAAGAGCAGAGACGCATGGGTCACTCATGCATTGCTGCTCTTTTCATCAACTATTTTTTTTACGAATTGTCCTTTATTATGCTCCCAGCTTTTTCTTTACATAATTTATAAATTGCTCCACCCCGACCGGAATATCTTCTCCTTTTCTAATCATATATCCGAAGACAATTTTGTCTTCTTTCAGTCCTCTCATTCGAAATCCTTCAGCGGCCGTTTCATTTTCAGGTGTCAGATAAGCAGCGCTTATATTAGAAAGTTCTTCCGTCTGCAGCATCCGCGACATGATATACTCACTGTTCGTTGTTACAACAGTTTCCGCTTTTTCTATAGAATTTCCATCGGTATCAATGAGATCCCAGTAATTATCCGGTGAAAATTCATCCGGAAACCTCTGGATCAGACGCAGACCGGATAACTGACCATACATATCAAAAACCGGGCTTTCCGAATTTCCGAACTCTTTATCTTTTTTTCCTGGGTAAAGCATAACAACAGTTTGAGCCAATGGAAAAAATTCGAGATAATTACGCGCGAGATAATATGAAAAAGCTGCTTTCTGGTTTTGCATCAGGTATACAAAACCGACATCATCTTTCCGACTTTCCAGCCTCTGCACAATATCCTGTGTTCCAGCCGAATAAATCTGATAATACAGATTTTCTGCTTTATGCAATCTGTAAAATTCCAAAAAAGTATCTGCAAACCAGGAACTTGGATTGTAGGAAAGGTGCAGCATTTCCTTCTTGCTTTCAATATGAAGCGTCTGCATTTCCTTCAGATTTTCCATGATGTTACTGGCATACTGATAAACTGCTTCTCCCTCTCTGGTCAGCAGCATTCCTCTCGCATAACGGTTAAAAAGTCGCACGCCAAGAGATTCTTCCAGCCCTTTTATCATCTTGCTGACGCCTGACTGCGCGATATGCAAATGCTCGGCTGCTTTGCTTGCAGAGCCAGCCTGAACACAGGCAATAAAACATTCAATCTGCCTGATATCAATCGTTTTTTTTAAATTCATCTGTATTCCCTCATATCCCCTCTAAATATAATCGGCGCAGCTGTCCTCACCTTTTCTTCGCACTTTCTTCTGAAATCTCCGATATAAACTATACTGCCCATAGCAATTCCAGCAGCTCTTGAACTTAGGAAATTCAACTACGTTTCACATTATAAGCGAATTTGTAATCCAACACAACACTCGTTTTGGTCATTTTCAAACTCCTGCGGGAATTCTGTGGTTGCTTAGCGAGACATGACATCACTATGTATAGTATAGGAATGATGGGCAAGCAATGTGATAAGCAATCACATCATTTTCCTTGTGTGTTTTCCCTGTCTGTGCCTCGTACAGTCGTTTAGAAAATAAAAACTCTGCGTCAGCTGTGTCAGGGTTGCACTGATAGGAGCTGATCCATTTTCCGCCAGCAGTCTTGTCCGGGTTCTTCACATAGTTGACGGAACTGCCAAGCGCCCGCGACACACTTCGGCCTTTACCGACATGGAGCGGTTTTAAAAATGTTGTTGCCATAAATTTCGCCTCCGTTGCTCAACAACGAATATCATGTTTGTCACTACCCGCAAAAGGACATTTTGTCCGTTTGCGGGTAAGTAATGGAAATCATATACTAATTTCATGTCATAATAATCTGGTCTGTTTCCTGCTCATAAAGTTTTTCGCCGCAGTCAGCGCAAAACAGAAAGCCCGTTAAAGGATTAGCAGTACCGAGCGTGTCCGTGCGGTGGACTGTTTTCCTGGTTCGCTGAGCGATCTGCCAGGTCTCCGGATCGACGATAGCCTCATGGGTGTTCTCAAAAATCATCCATTCTTCACGAGGGCGCTTCGTCCGCTTGTCCTTATAACTTTTTTTGCCGGTACGGAAATTAACGGTATGCCCCATATACTCAGGTTTTTCTAAAAGAAATCCTACGGTTGTCCCATTCCAGTCGTAGGGTCGGTTCTCTTTGTACATGGTTTTGTGAGTGCCGCGTCCCCGTTTTGCCAGATAGTAGCTTGGACATTCTACTTTTTCTTCACGTAAAATCCGGGCAATCTCATAAGGGCCATTTCCTGACACAGCTAATCTGTATATGCGCCGTACTACTGCAGCAGCTTCCTCATCAACCAGCCAGTGATCCTTATCTTCCGGGTCTTTTACATAACCATACAGGCAATGATTTGTGGTAGGCTTTCCAGCTGTTCCCTTGACCCTGTATGCTGCCGAGACCTTGCACGAGCAGTCCCTGAGATACCATTCGTTCATGATATTAAGCATTGGCGCAAACTCGCTGCTGTTCTGGTCATCGCTGTCAATATTGTTCGCGATTGCAGTCCAATATTCCAAGGAATATTGGACTCTCGCGGCAGTCGCCAGATATCCGCGCAAGCGCGTCTACTTGGCTCGTTGCTTCGCGGAAATAAAATGAACCCCATGCTGCCGGAACATTACCTCCGTATAGAAACCGGTTTCCAGGTAATTTCTCCCGACCCGGCTCATATCTCCTTGTGTCAAGGAAAAACCAACAAAAAAGAAAATCCAGAGAGCTGAAGGAGGACACAACCCTCTGGATTTTCTTTTGAAATAGACAGACTACCCTTTATACTATATGCCGAATAGGTGACTGTATTCTTGCTGATCAGGTTTAGAAAAAGCAGGAAACCCTTGGCGATTTCCTGCTTTATGTCGTGATTGCTATGATTCAGTTTTCTTCTGATACATTATTTCTCCTGAATAGTATTGGAATTCTGATTATAGGCTTTCGCCACACATTTCCACTCACCGTTCATCTTCAGGAGAAGAAGTACATCGGTGAAATCAATGCGGTTTCCCCAGCCTTGCTCAAGAACACGCACAACAGCCAGTGTTTCCTCTAAAAGCAGGACATCTATACGGGCGCTGAAGTTGTCACCACCAGGTACGGTATCTACATTGTGATAAAACTGTTCGATAGAGCCATGCTCCAGTTCGCCATCAAGATAACCAAACAGGACTGCCTCGTCAGTAAACAGCTCCTTAGCATATTTGCTGTTACCCTCGGCAACACTCCTGACAAACTTCATTGCGGCTTCCTCGACAGCCTGGTATTCTTTTAATTCTGCTCTCATAGTGACTTTCTCCTAATAATTATAAAATACTTGTATAAGGCATTCATGCCCTATGACACATAATTCGTGCTGTTGCCAGTTTTGCGTTAGTCATCTTATACACAGCCTTTTAATCTGCTGGCTTTTTTCAGGCAATCAAGTCCGAACATATTTTTATGAAGAATATGACCAGAACAACCAGCATCAGCGGCTTCACAGATTTTGCTCCCCACCGTGTAAAGAACCATGTCCCGACATAATTTCCTGCTATGCTGAAACACCCCGCCGTCAGACCCAGAATTAAAATCACTTTCCCATTCAAAAGATAAACAGCAAGGGCGGTGAGGTTCGTTGTCAGATTTATCACCTTTGCCACTCCGTTTGCAGATTGAAGCGGCATATGGGCAATGGCAGTCAGCAGCAACAACAGGAATGTACCCGTTCCCGGACCATAAAAGCCATCATAAACACCGATCACTGCTGCAACGATCATGCTTAAAATCGTGGTTTTCTTCTCGCTATAGGGAACATTCTGTACATCAAGCGAATGGCATCGCAGCACATAAAACGCAGTAAGTGGCAGGATGATAAGCATGATGATTTTGAAGTATTCATCGCTGATCAGCAATGCCAGATGCGCACCGGCGCTGGAACCAAGTAAAGCACATATGACACACAGGGCGGCTTGTTTCCAGACGATGTATCCATTTCTGGCGAACCGCCAGGTTGCCAGCGCAGTTCCCATTCCTGAACTGAGCTTGTTCGTCCCGATGGCCATATGCACCGGCAGGCCTGCGATCATATATGCGGGTAGGGATATTAAGCCACCGCCTCCGGCAACTGCATCTACAAACCCTGCTAAAAATATCAGAGGGCATATGATAATAAATTGCAGCGCAGTTACATCCATATTGAGCCTCCGCGGTTATTTCAGCTTCAATCCATCTCTGAACGCTTCGCCAACTCGCTCCGTGACCTTATAATATCCATGCGTGTACGGGTCAAAGGCGATTGCAGAAACTTTTGTCATATTCACCTTGTCACCATCCATGACGGATTCATCCGCTGTTGTGTTGACCACCTTGCCTATAACTCCACACCCGTATTCTCCATCCTGATACTCGATGAATTCGCACTCCATACACAGGGGGAATTCATTGATGATCGGGGCATCCACATGAGCCGACTTTGTTGCAGTCAGCCCGCTCTTTGCAAATTTGTCCGGCGTATTATTGCCAGACACAACGCCGAAATAATCTGCTTCCACCATATGAGCAGCATCCGCAATGCTGACGGTAAAGGCTTTTCTGGCCTTCATATTTTTTACCGTCTTGTGTGTCTCCGTCAGATTGAGGATCACCTGATCCCTGGACAGCATAGTCCCCCATGCAGCATTCATGACATTGACGCTTCCATCCTCGTTGTAGGTTGCGACCATCAGTACCGGCATCGGGAAAATAGCTTCCGTAGTTTTTATATCTTCTCTCATTGCGACAGACCTCCTGTTTTTATTGCCTTTCGGCTGTACATATGCTATCATAGTGTCAGTTCAAATACAAGTACCAACATTTTTGTAAGGTACTTACCCGGAGGCAAGCGTGATGAAGAATATAGAAACTGCAAATTTTGATGACACCGGATACAGCTATACGTTGTCCCTTATTTCCGGAAAATACAAACCGGTGATCCTTTATTGTCTGATGGAATATGAGCCGGTACGCTTTAACCAGATGCGGCGCTATCTGAAAAACGTGGCCGATAAGACACTGAGCCAAAACCTCAAAGAATTGGAGGCTGATGATTTAATCGTTCGCCACGAATACCCGCAAATACCTCCAAAGGTAGAGTATTCCCTCACGGAAAGAGGCCATTCCCTGGTCAGCGTATTGGATAAATTGTGTGACTGGGGAAATGAAAACAGAAAACACGAAAAGTAGAGCCACACGTTCCGATATAATTCATACCGCAAGCTGCATTTTATTTCTTCCATGCAACCTGCGGTATGGTTTTCTTAATCAGCTATGACAAGCGCTCAAGGCCCTCTGTTTTATTTAGCCAACTGTTTACCGTGGACACATCGCACCGCCAGAGAAGGGATGCTTCGCATTATTAGCGATATAATCAGGAGCATAGGGTTCCTCCATGGGAGCATTCATCCGTTCCTGTTCATGCTGATCCTTTATCGCTCTGCGCACCATCAGCTTCCATTGGCGCTGTTCGTATTTCTCCTGACGCTGCACCTGTTTCCGCTCTGCAAGGATACGGTTATGCGTCTTGTCAGCAAGCACAATATTCGGGCAATAATAATCTCCCTGTTTTGTGTAGGTGATATTCATATGAGACTCCTTTCGTGGTAAAGCTGTTTTCAGTTACGATAAGTTCGACTGATCACCTCCCATCACCATAGCTGATGTTCATTCGCCACAAACGAGCCTCAGTCATGATGTATTTTCGGGTAACGGTAGTAAGTTACCCTTTATAAAATACATCTTGGCATAAAATTTTTGCTTCAGCCCGTTAATGGCGGAGCGGATGCGGATAGTTTTAAAGAGCAGCCGGATATAAAGCTTAGAACCGCTGTCACAATGGCCTGCGGATTACTCATAGGCTGGGTGTGCGGCTTCACTGGCGGCGGCGGTGTAATGCTATTAACCGCATTTACACTAATCCTTGGATATAATCTTAAAGTAGCGGTTGGAACAAGCACAATGATTATGACAGCAGTCGCATTAATTGGCGCGATCAGTCACTTTAGCATTGGAGCTGATTTTCATGCACTCCCGACATTCATTATTGTCTTTTTCTGCGCCATTGGCGCATTGATTGCTGCAGTATACGCCAACAGGTGCAATACCAAAAAGTTAAACTATGTAATTGGCATTATTCTGCTAATCCTTGGCGGTTCCACTATCATCACAAAATTTTTACTATGAGTGATAATTTTCCCTGAAAAGAGTCGACTGTACGTAACTGTTCAGTGCCTTCACAGTTACGGCCGTACCAGACGAAGCCGACTCCAATGTTTTTTCTTCAGCTGTTCCTCTCCTTAACTTCTGTAATACATAGTTCTTTATTTCCTATACAACTTTTCAAAATAGCCGTACAGGCAATTATTGCCGCCAGGATACCAATATAGTCTGAGATCAACTGTGTATAAATCAGGCCGTTCAGTTCAAAAAAATAATTCAAAAGGTACATAAGCGGAACATAGATTATGCCCTGTCTCAAAAGAGATACAATAATTGGCGCGGTTGATTTTCCCAGAGCCTGCATAATACTGATGCAAAGAAAGTAAAGTCCAATAAACGGTCCGGATAGTATAATTGCTTTTGTCATATCAATCCCTAAAGTAATCACCTCTGCCCCCGTTACAAAAGAAGAAACAATCGCTTCACAGACTGTAAAACAAATAACGGTTAAAATAACGCCTAAGCCCATGCATACAATACCTGATTTCTTTATTGTTTCCTTTAAACGGTCAAAATTCTCTGCCCCATAATTGTATGACAAAATCGGCAGTACACCCGTTGCAAGTCCCATTTGCAGCATCACTACGATCATTCCCACCTTCATAGCAACCCCCATGGCAGCGACTGCGTTATCGCCATACCCCGCAAGTAAAATATTCATGAAGATATTTGAGAAGCTCATCAGGAGATTTCCCAACGCGCCAGGTAAACCAATTGAAAAAACGGAAGATGCAATCCCGCCTCTCATAGAAAAATCTTTTAATGAAAGGGAAAGCAGGCTATCCTTTTTTCTGTAAAAATAATATACGTAAAACAGACAGGCAAACATATTGCCTATAACCGTAGCAACTGCAGCGCCCTGTACGCCCATTCCCATGCACAGAATCATGATAGGATCAAGTACAATATTTGTAATTGTACCTATCAAATTACCAATCATGGATTCTCTGGCGGCTCCTTCGGCACGAATTATGTTTGAAAGCGTATTGCTGAATATAATAAAAACTGCGCCTATCGCAATCCAGTGAGTATAACTACACGCAAATGAAATTGTATTTTCTGTAGCGCCAATCGCCAATAAGACAGGTTCAGCAAAAATCAATAACGCGGCTGTGAAAAGCAAACCGATAGCAACTGAAGCATAAACACAAAAACTGGATATATGCTTTGCCCTCTCCTGATTGCCTGCTCCCAGCACATTGGAAATAACTGCACAGCCGCCGCTGCCAATTAAAGTCCCGACAGTAATCATCAATGTGAAAATGGGAGCTGCGAGTGAAACTGCGGCAACCATCATGTCATTGTGCGTTTGTCCCACAAAGAATGTGTCAGCCATGTTGTAGATTACCACCACAATCATGCTGATTATTGCTGGAATACCCGTTTTAGAAATCAGTTTCCAAATGAAATCCTTTCCAAAATCCTGTGCTGTGTTCATGATTTATCCTCCTTAATTTGTTCAAATCCTAACAATGTGTGGATAAATTTGACAACCATTCAGGTTGTCAAATCCTGTCGATATTCTTTTGGATTTTTTCCAAAGTTATGAGAAAATCAGCAATTTCTTTCTGAGAAAGACCCGCAATTAGTTTATCCTCTGTCGCCGCAATCGTTTTCTGGTTCTCTTCACAAATCTTAATTGCCGTATCAGTTAGTAATATTTTTTTGCTCCGTCTATCCTCTGGTGATGGTATCCGTATTATCAGTTTTTTCCGTTCCATTGCTTTCAAAATTTCCGTAGCGGTGGAACGGCGAATTTTGAAGGCAGCTTCAATATCTTTCTGAAATACATCTTCATAGGTGTAATGCTTCCAGATATAAGACAGAAACCACTGCTGCATACTGGTGGGCGTATCTGTACCCATACTGCCATCATATCCATCGTGGAATGTCACCCGCCGTAAAGCATTCGCCGTGCCAACAAGCTCCATTCCTATCATTTTATCTTTCAAAGCTCTCCTCCTTATTTGTTAGGATTTGAACTATTTTAGCATGGAAATATGTCTCTGTCAAGCATACTTTTTCACATTAGTATTATTTATCACTATAAAAGACTGTCCTCTAATGTCCAGTCTCTTAGCCATGCAAGCATGGCTCGAGACTAGCCCTTGAGGACATTTTGTCTATTCAGGACAGTACCTCGCACTCGCTGCGAGGTACGTATGAAAACGTACATCTTACAGGAAAAAGTCCCATCGCGAAGCGATTTTAAATGGACTTTTTCCTTCGCCAGGACGGCATCCCGCACAAGTGCGGGATATGTCCCGTAACTGTGAAGGTACTGAACAGTGACGACGCTTTTACAGTAAATGCAGTCCTTTTGTCGTGTGCCGGATAAGCCCGTCAAAAAGATACAGAAATCCAGGAAGGACGAAAAACACGACCGTGAGCGACAGCAAACTTCCGATGCCGAGAAAATTACCCAGCTCGGAAAGGATGCCATGCTCGCTGATTGCCCCCAGCAAAAAGCCTACCACCGCAAGGACAGATCCCGATGTCAGTACGGATACCGCTACAGATGAGATTGTCTGTATGACAGCATCCTTTTTCCCCATGGATGCGCGGTGTTCCAGATAACGGTCGGTAAACAGGATCGCATAATCGACCGTTGCGCCGAGCTGGATCGAGCTGATGATCAGGTAGGCAATATAAAATACTGTTGTTCCCGTCAGGTAGGGAATCCCTACGTTGATCCAGATCGCGGCCTCAATGCTGATGACAAGAATAACCGGCAGGGTCAGAGATTTCATGGTAAGCAGCAGCACAAGGAACACAGCGCCGATCGCGACAGCGTTCACTTTTACTGTGTCAGCGGTGATCGTATCCATGAGGTCATAAGAGCTGACACAGGTACCGGCAAGATAATAATCATCCGGATAATACTCATTTACGGTCTCCCGGACGGCTTCGACCAGTGAAAAGGATTCTTCCCCCTCCGTGTCTGCGTCCATCGTCAGCACAAAGCGGCTGTAGTTTTCTGAGACAAGCTGGGAAAGCGTATCCGCGTCCAGGTATTCCTCCGGTATCTCGGCGCCAACGGTATCCACATAGGACAGGATGCTTTTGACGCCTGTTATTGCATGAAGAGCGTCAGAAAGCGCACTCTGGCGGGCAGTGTCCCCATTCGGAACCATCACGACCCAGGTATCGCTCTTTCCAAATATTTCCTCGATTTCCGCGGTATCATCTCCGTATTGTGTCCCTTCACCATATATATAAGCAGATCCGTAATAATACGTGTTCCTTCCCGAAGCGCGATAGGCGGGCACGACCAGAATACAGAATATGATCACGAAAGGGATCATCACCCGGTAAACCAGATGGCCGAACGTTTCGAAACGGGGCATCCAGTCTTTGTGGCGTGTTTTTTTCAGGGCGCTGTTGGTCATAAGGATCAGGTTGGGCATGAAAACGAATACCGTGACCAGGCTGATCGCAACGCCTTTCGCAAGGGCGAGTCCCAGGTCAGGACCGATCTGAAACCTCATGAAGATCAGGGCGAGGAAGCCGATTACCGTGGTCAGCCCGCTGGAAAGGATCGATGAAGTCGATTTGCCGAGCGCAGCTACCATCGCTTCTTTTTCATTGTCTGCCTGCAGCTGGCATTCCTCGAAGCGGTGAATGAGAAAAACCGAATAATCCAGGGAGACCGCCAGCTGCAGGATCGCCCCCGCTGCGTTCGTCACAAAGGATATTTCCCCGAAGATCAGATTTGTCCCCGAATTGATCAGTACCGCCACGCCAAGCCCCAGCAGCACGATCACCGGCTCTATCCAGGAATGCGTGGTAAGAAGAAGGACAAGCAGGATAAAAACCACTGCAAAGCTGGCGATCTTCCGTATTTCCGTGGTCGTTCCGGTTGTAGCCTGGGCGGTCGCTACCGCATCCCCGGTCATGCAGTTATCATCCCCGATCACAGCACGTATTTCGTCTACAGCCGTAAGGACGTCCTCCTCCGGGATCGTAATGGTGAACAGCGCAGCGCCATCCTTATAGTAAGTCTCGACCGTATCCGTGTCCATTGTCTCCAGAGGCTCCAGGATATTCACAACATCATCCAGCCAGGTGACCGCCGTCACACCGTCACAGGCTTCCAGAAGCTCTTTATATTCGAGCGCTTTTTCTATCGAGACGTCCTTCACCATGACGCGTGCATTCGGGATTCCCCCGTCAAACTCCTCTTCCATCCGCTCCAGGGAAACCGTGGATGCCGTCGATTCAGGCAGATAGTCCTTCATATCATAGTTTACCCCTACCTGTGTGCTAAGGACAGCGCACAGGAGTGCCATCCCCACAAAAAGCACGATAATCTTTTTTGGGCCTTTTACGATCATACGGTAAAACTTTTCCATGTTTGCCTTTGCTCCTTAATAAAATAGTATAACCGTTTTGTATCTTCCGCTGCAAAACTCTCATGCCCGCTTCGCGGGCGCCGGTTTTTTCAGAACAAAGATTTCACCCTGCCTAAGATGGTCTCAGGCTCAGACTCTGTCTCCTCCTGGGCTTTCCCGGCCCAGGTTTCCGTACCTGCTGCTTCATCTGCATTTTCTTCTGTTGTTTCTTCCGTTGTTTTCTCTGCATCCCCGTCTATCGTGATCGATTCCGTAGTCATCGCAAACTGCACGAGCCCGATTCCAGTGTTCTTTTCCGAGACAAAGGATACCGCTTCATAATCGATCCCTGCCATCTGGTCGATCAGGTCGTCGATCATCTCATCGACCTGTTCGTCTATATCCTCGGTCTTTTCTACAAATTCCTCCGTGCCTTCCTTTAACTCTGCAATGCCGTCAGAAAATTCCGCTATGCCATCGGTAAGCTCCCCTGTCCCGTCAACAAGTGAAACCGTGCCGTCGGCAAGCTCATACGCACCGCCTGCCAGGGAACCGGCGCCGCTGTACAGGCTCACAGCCCCGCTGTAAAGGGAAGACGTCCCTTTGGAAAGTGTCAGCAGGCCGGAAGACAACGCGGAAATCCCGGACTGGAATTCATCTGCTCCGCTAAGCAACGATTTTGCTCCTTTCTTGAGGCTCTTCGCGCCATCCTCCATCTCACTGAGGCCGCTGTTCAATGACTGTACTCCCTGATAGAGAGTAAGCGTGCCGTCGGAGAGAGCTTCCGAGCCTTCCAGAAGGCTGCCTGTCCCGCCAGCCAGCGAGGTGCTGCCGGATTCCAGGGCTTCCATCCCCTCCGCCAGTGACGAGCTTCCTTCCGCCAGGGTGGATGCCCCCTCCTCTAAAGAAGAGCTTCCTTCCGATACGCTCTGGCTGCCGCCGGCAAGCTGTGCGGAAGCGGACGAGAGGGCAGCCGCTGCCGTATCTACCTGGCCAATCGCCGTGTCGATCTGTGCATAGGCACTCTGCACCTGCTCCACACCGTCTGTGTAGCTTCCAATCCCTTCGTCAAGGCTTGTGTAAACGGTAACAAGCTGGTCAATCCCATCACCCAGATCAGAAAGCTGGCTGACAAGCATACTCTGGATAAGGACAGAGAGCGTTTCCGGAAGTGCCCGGATCTGCTCATCAAAAGAAGCGTAGCTTTCCGAGAGTGCCGAAGCTCCCGTGGAAAGCGTATCTACGCCTGCGGAAGCCGTTTCAATCCCTTCCATAAGGGAGCCCAAAGTGTCTGCATCTGTATTCAGCAGGGTAACTATCGCTTCCATATTAGAAAGAATCGACTCCACATCATAGCCGGAGGCCAGTGCCTGTACCGCTTCATTGTTTTTAACTGTATTCCAAAGGGTTCTCGCTGTGCTGATGTAGCCGCTCAGCGTACTTGCGGCACTTGTGTTCTGTGTGATTAATTCATCGACACTGTCCGACTGCGATGCCATGGTATCAAGCCCTTCCGCCGCAGACTGTGCTCCCTCAGAGAGACTCTTCACTGCTTCCAGAATCTGCGCGGATGCCTCCTGCATCGCGATCATATTTTCCGCCTCCGCAATCTGTTCCTGTATGACATCGGTACCCACAGTAATCGCTGACAGGCTGGTCTGGATGGTCTCAAGGGCGGCCAGAACATCAGCACTCCCGAAGACGAGCGTATCATCCTGTGCTGTCAGGTCGGCCAGGGCACTGCTTAACTGTCCGGCGGCGGTATCCAGCGCGGTCATTGTACTGCTCAGAGTCGAAAGGCCTTCGCTAAGGCTCTGGCTCCCGGAGGCAACCTGCGCGGCTCCCTCTGATAATTCCGAAGCACCCTCCTGCAGTGCCGCAATGCCATCATCCAGAGAGGAAGCTCCATCCGCAGCCGAGCGGATGCCAGACTGCAGAGATTTTGCTCCGGAATCCACCTCAGAAGCTCCATCCGCAAGCGCGGAGGCACCGGAAGAAACACTTTCCGCTCCCTCCTCCAGTGCCGCGGCACCTGTATGCGCGCTGGAAACCGCGCTTTTTAAAGACGCCACCCCTTCATAAAGCTCCTCTGCTCCGCTGATCAGCTCATCCGTTCCATCCGCGAGCGCCTCCGCCCCATCCGAAGCGTCCGATGCTCCGTCCGCGAGCTCCGAAGCACCGCTTACCAACGATCCGGTCCCGCTTCTCAATGTCACAGCGCCGGCTGCCAGAGAATCGGCTCCGTCTGACAGTTCCGAAGCTCCATCCGCAAGCTCCAGAGCTCCATCCGACAATTCCTCTACACCATCCGCCAGGTCATCCGCGCCCTCATCAAACTCCTCCGCCGCATCCTTTACTTCGTCAAGCTTGTCATACATTTCATCCAGGTCGAAGGAATCCTTATCAATGCTGAACGACATTGGAACCGCTGAAAATGATATCGCGTCCATTTCAAAATCCGTAACATCCGCCGTGATAATAAATTCCGCTTCCTGCCCGGCCATCACGTTATAGATCAGGTCGCGGTCCGATCCGACATTCGATTCCGTGGCCCCGTCCGCTTTGATATTGGTACATTTTGTCGTGTCCAGCACGACCGTACCCTGCACCAGATAATTATCAAAAAAAACATCTTCCGAGTCCGGGTTGTCTTCTACAGACAGGGTGATCCTCAGACTGCCGCTCTGTCTGGCCAGTTCTTCGGCGGAAAGCTCCTCCCCATCCAGCTCATAGCGGATCGTAATGATCCATGGAAGCTCCGCATCTTCCAGATTACCCTGGTAATAGAATTTCCCGGCCGAAGCGGTAAATGTCACCGCCCCGTCTGCAACGGACAGCTCCTCCTCTGTCGTCAGGTTCCGCACCGAGCTGTAATCCCCGTAATCCGTAATCTCTGTATCCTCCTCAAGGTCGAACTCATTTACCACATAAACCCCGGACACGCTTCCATCCGCATTCAGTGTCACGTATACATTCTCATCCTTAACAGCAGCCTGCGCCGCGTCATCCTCTGCCGCCGATGTATTTTCCGTATTCTCTGTGTTTTCCGCAGTCTCTGCTTTTTCTGTGCTCACTGCATCTTCCGTCAGAGTATCCGCCGCGGCCCAGGCTGACCACAGTCCGCAGCCGGCTACTGCTGCGCTCAAAGCCGCTGCGCCCACTCTTTTCGCTTTCCTTTTTATCCCATTCTTATTCGTGCTCATATTGCTCTCCTTTCGTTGCGCCTCTGTTGCCAGGTGCTTCAAACTGCAGTTGTAATTGCGCTTCTCAGCCTTCCGGGTGAAGGGGAACAGCTGTGCCCGTCATCCGGTAGCTGTGCTTCTCCCCATACAGAACCAGGTCCAGGCCCTCGTCATTGATCTTTCCAGTCGCTTTATAATAAAAAGAATTTTTAAGCGTCCGGAAGCTTCCCCACAGGGAACAGTCCCCCTTGCTGTCCATAAATCCGCTGACCGTTTCGCAATTTTCAAACAGGGAAAGTACGCCCGCAATTTTCCCATCATCAAAATTGAGCTTCATCATCCCCCGCCGTTTTCCAATCGGTGTGCTTAATGTAATTTCGTAATCTTTCTCTTTCATGGCATGACTCCAAACGTGTTTTTTCCAATTCAAAGCAGCAGCCTAAACAGCTGCCGTTCCGAAGCGTTCCTGTGCCGTTATAGTTGCTGCAAATCTGCACAAACATTACATAAAAAAAAGAAAACGTTCAATGGTCAATCACCCTCCAAATGTGGAAATACGGACAAACCAGGTTGTTTTGATGGTCAAAATTTATTTCAAATACCGGACATCTGACGGTTTTTGACCATAGAAATTTCTGCTTTATCATGTATAATGTGAAGTGAAGGGATTCTCACGGCCTGCAGCAGAGAATCCCATAACGCGGCGGGCAGCTGTGCTGTAAGTAAGAAACGTAAAACGACGAAAGATAATTTTCTGTAAATGAATTCAAACTGGAGCACCTGCAATTAAATTGCCTTCGGCAATGGCAGGTGCGTAGGTGGCAAGGAATCCTCCCGCAAGCGGGCTCCTCCTTAACACAGATTATGAGGATTTGACATGACGCGAAAAGAAGCAACTTCACGAACGAAACAGGCCATGGCTGATTCCCTGAAAAAACTGGCCTGCCGGAAATCTTTTTCCCAGATTACGATCCGGGATATTATCGTGGACTGCAATATCAACCGAAAAACATTTTATTATCATTTTGAAGATATTTATGATCTGCTCAAATGGACACTTGAGCAGGAAGCGATCAGTGTAGTCAAAAATTTCGATCTCCTCGCGGAATATGAGGAAGCCCTGAATTTCGTTCTGGATTATGTAGACGAAAACCGGGACTTCCTGCATAGTGTTTCGCACTCATTAGGCCGCTCAGAGCTGAAGCGTTTCTTTTATAATGACTTCATAGATGTGCTGCGCATTTACATTGATGCGGTGGAACAGGCAGAACAGCTGAATGTCCCTGCGGAATTTAAGAATTTCATCAGTGCATTTTTTTCGGAAGCTGTCGCCGGATCTATTTTAAGCAGCATAGACCAGCCGGAAAAACAGGATCGGCAGAGGATTGCCGGATATATCATGATCATCATTGATTCCACAATCCCCGCTACACTGCGGACTGCTTCACAGGGGCAGGCATGAAAGTACGGAAAGCCATGTGTTTATTAATAAAGTAAGATTTGAAATGTACCTGGATTAATCCAGTACAAGTATCAGACTCATTTTAAAACACTTTTTGCTGTGACGCTGTGCAAGCCATTTTTTCAAACCGAAAACTCTCCCCTTCCGAAATCCCGTAATCCACACCCTCATAGCCAATCACCGCAGAACCCTCCAGTGCTGTCACAATGGTGTTGCCGAGTGCCCAGTGCGGCTGCAGACCGGTTCCTTCATCAAATGCCATGAGAGCCATTTTCATAGCATCGTTTTTCACCAGGTCGATGTTTACAATATCAGTTTTTTCAAAGCGGACTTTAAAGCATGGTCAGGGAGTGGATTATAAGCGGCAGTCAGAAAAGCGTGAATGACATGGCTGAACTGCTGGTGGATATAATAGATAACGGACTTATTTCGCAAAAGTAATACTTGCAGCCTAAACACATATGGATAATGCCCATCGGAGAAACCAGAGTTCCTCCGATGGGCGTTATTTTTTGAAATAATTGTTTGATTCAGATGAAGTGCATTCGCTGCTTTTTTACATTTCTTTCAACTGATTTATTACATCTCCAATATCAGTATCTCAGTGTCCTTCTCCGTCACGGCAAAGTGGTTGAAAAAGCTGACAGCCTATAAGCAGCAATCGAAAATTGAAGTGGATTTCTTTGATACGGAGACAGCTGCGGTCGCTTCCGCTGAGATGTATATCTCCGGCTATAAGGTCAAGCGTGAGGCGGATTCCTCTTACGGCGGTTTGTGGAGCGTGTCTTTTACGCTGAATGAGTTTTAGAATCCGCTTTTAATATGGAAAAACTTATGGTAGAATGCTGAAGTGTACTCAGGTATAAATCGGAATTTGCAGGTGACAAGATGGAAAAATACATTAATATACTCAAAGAAAATGGGGCTGATTTAGCCATGGTGATTGATCCTGCGACTATTGTTACCGCTGCATGGACGGTATATAAATGCCGCTATGGATGCAGTACATACGGAAAAAGTCACAGATGCCCGCCAAACACTCCTACATGGAAAGAAACACAGGAGATGATTGATTGTTATGATACAGCCATTCTGTTCAGATGTCATGATATGTCTATTGTGACTCCGTTGGCGGTGAAAGTGGCCAGAGAATTGTTCCTCGATGATTATTATAAAGTCATAGCATTTGGAAGCGACCCATGTAAGAAGTGTAAAAATTGCAATCCGGATCATTGTAATTTTCCGGAAGAAACTGTCCCTGCGATGGAAGCATGTGGGATGGATGTATTTGCAACGGTTCGGGCAAATGGATTAGAGATTCATACGCTTCGAGAGAATGGAACAGAACCATTTTGGATTACTGTTGGTAAAATAACTTTTTTGTTTATCAGGGAATTAAACGGAACGAATAATCAGAACATGGAGACGATATATAATGAACACAAAAATCAGAAGAAAAGACAGAGCTGTTACTGACATCAGCCAGATAATCAAAATAATTGACCAGGCTAAAATTTTGCACTTGGGTTTGAACGACAGCGGATTTCCTTATATTGTTCCGCTTCATTACGGGTATGAGTATGACAGCAATGAGGATATGTTCGTTTTTTATATGCATGGTGCAAAAGCCGGACGTAAGATTGATCTGATCAGAAATAATTCCAATGCCTGTATCGAGCTTGAAACAGATATTGAACTTGCTCCTGCTGACGATGTTCCATGTCAATATGGTTCCTTCTACTCTTCTGTAATAGGACAGGGCTGTGCGTCTGTAGTTGATGATTTAGAAGAGAAAAAAAGGGCATTAAATTTATTGATGGAAAATCAGACAGGAAGGACTTTTGAGTTCACTGAGAAAATGGTAACTACTGTTGCGGTGATTAAAGTGGAAATCAGGGAATATACGGCAAAAGCTAAAGTTAAAACGGAACAGTAACGTTCATATTCATTGTGAGAATATCATATTGGCGAAAAATCAGAATCTGAAAAGCTGTGCTTTCAAATATAAACGGGTGAGCACCTACCGACAGTCAGGCCAAATAATTTTCAGGAGGAACGAATTATGTTCAACTATGTTTGGCCGATTGCGCTGGTCGTGTTATCCAATGTGCTGTATCAAATATGTACAAAGTCATTGCCGGAGGGAGTGAATCCTTTTGCTTCGCTGACGGTTACTTATTTTGTTGGCACCGTATTTTCCTTTATACTGTATTTTGTGATGAGCAAGAGAGGAAATATTTTAAACGAGTATAGCAAAATGAATGCCGCGCCATTTGTTTTAGGTATTGTGCTGGTTGGCTTAGAAGTAGGATTTTTGTACGCATACAGAAATGGATGGCAGGTCAGTACTCTTTCTATAGTGCAGAGTGCATTTCTTGCAGTCGCTCTTATTTTCGTAGGATGGCTTGGCTATCACGAAGCACTGACCTGGAACAAGATACTGGGGGTTGGTATTTGTCTGGTTGGTCTGTACTTCGTAAATATGAACTGACATACGCGCCGCATTATAACGCCCCTTCGCAATCCCTTTTATCCATCCTGGGTTCAGTGTGTGGTGAATGACAAATAGAACAAAAATGATCACTCCCAGATATTCGTGCAATGCTTCGCCTGTCAGCTCATATGCCATAAGCACCGGCATGGATACAGTCATGGCAATATCAATGATAAGGCGAAGCCGTTTCCTTCTTGTCATATATCTCCTCTCAGCGATGCCAACCGGGAGCTGCTGAAAACATTTTCCTGTTCATAACAGCTGCCGGATGCAGAAGTAGGAATTTCTTCTGCATCCGGAACCGTCTGGCAGATTAGCCTAAAGTGTACCTGCCGCTGTTCATTGCCGCAATCACGCCGCCGTCAATCAGAAGGTCTACTCCGGTAATAAATCCGGCTTCCTCTCCCAGCAGGAACGCACCCGCTGCGGCGATTTCATCTGCTGTCCCCACTCTTCTGGCAGGGGATGCCTCGATCATCTTCTGGTATCCCTCTCCGGCCGCATTGAATTCGTCATAGGCAAGCGGTGTCACAATGATACCGGGACTGATGGTATTGATTCTCGCTCTGCGCTCCGCCCAGGTTGTGGCTGCCGCTGTGCGCACCCGCAGGTGGTTGCAGCGTTTCGCCGCGATATAGGCGATACCCGGATTCGCAACGGCATCGTTCCTGACAAAGGGCAGGTCGGCCAACTCATCCGTTGGCGTCAGGGCAAGCTGTTTTTCTATCTCCGGCGAAAAGTCCATCATATACCCAGTCTGGCTGGAAACAATCAGCCCTGCGCCGCCCTCGGCGATTACCTTGCCAAACTCATCAATGGCGATGGCAGTGGATACCAGGTCCAGCTTCACGATATGCTCTGGGGATGCCTGGTTCGGGGATGCGCCCGCCGTATCAATGAAATACATTACCCTTCCAAGGGAAACGGCTTTCTCTGCGAATGCCTGCACAGAGGCGCGGTCTGTGGCGTCCACCACTTGCGTATGTACTTCATAGCCACCGTAGCGAAGTTCGCTTGATACTTTCTCCAGATTTTTTTCACTGATGTCGCCCAACAGGATGGTTTTCCCTGCGGCGATCCGGCGCACGATAGCCGTACCCATGCAGCCGGCACCCAGCAGTGCGATAACAGGTTTGTTTAGATTCAGATTGAATTCCATTTGATAGTCCTCCTTGAATTTTTTGTTTTCTGTCAGTCTGTGTTCTGCTTCTGGTCGTCATCCTGCGCTTTGCCGTACAGGCTGCGGCCGCATCTGGGATGGCAGCGGAACGCCCTGCCTTTTTCCTGCGTCCACACATTTCAAAAAGTAAGCCATGTTCCGACCCAGGTTCTCCATTGTATAGATTCCCTCGGCATCTTTCTCAATCTGATCCGGCTTCATGCCGTAGGCAAGGTTCCAGTAAGTAGACGAGATGATCGGCATCTGGTTGTGGGCAAAATATTTGTTAATCTGGTCATATGCCGCCGTTGTTCCTGCACGGCGGGCCGTGATGACTGACGCAGCCGGTTTCATTGTGAAGGTATTCCTCTGTCCCCACAGATCAGAGAAAAACAATCTGTCCATAAAAGCTTTCATGCTGCCATTCATCCCCGCATAATAAACCGGCGTTCCAAATATGTACCCATCAAAATTCTTTGCGATCTCGCGGAATTCATTTACCTTGTCCTGCAAAACACAACAGCGAAGCTCTGCACATTTCCCACAATCCATACAGCCATGAATGGAAGAGTTCCCGATCCAGTAAATCTGCGGTTCAACTCCCTCCTCCCGGAGTGCTTTTGCCACATGGTTCAACGCTGTGTAGGTGCAGCCATGTTCATGAGGTGAGCCGTTCACAAGCAATGCTTTCATCCGCAGCCTCCTTCCTTGACACTTATCTCAAACAGCGGTACAATGTTACCACTGTTTCTTATTTCTTATGGCTGAATTATATTCAATTCGGATTCATAAGTGAACCACGGGAATTATGTGTTTGTCACTTATGTAACGATTCATGCAGAAAGGTTACGAAAATGATTTTGACGGGAAAAGAGGACCTGCGTGTCCAGAAAACAATCGAAGGCATTTACCGGTCTTTTGAACAGTTGCTCTGCGAAAAAGATTACGAGAAGATCAGCGTGACAGAGCTTTGTCAGCGGGCGAAAATCAGCAAAAAAACATTCTATGTGTATTACACGGACCTGAATGACCTTCTTGCTGAAATGCAGGAACAGCTTTCGGGTGCTTACATCGAAAGAGTCGCCAGATACAGGCTTCCGCAGGATGCGGAAAAAGTGATCCGGGAGTTCTTCCTGTTTTGTGCGGAGCAGGGAGAGGCATATGAAAGAATTACGTGCCAGGAGACATTTCAATACATCCGGGGAAAAATGATCCGCAATGTTGAATCGGGAACAAAGATTGACGATTTCACATCGACACTCCCAGGAGTCTTTATGAGTACGGCACTGTTGGAGATCTATAAATATTGGATTGCAGGCGGAAAAAAAGAATCGATTGAAGAAATTATTACGGAAGCAACTGCGCTGATATGCAATGGGCTGAACAGAATAAAAAACAGGTGAGAATTACGGACGGTAAACTTCATACATTCGCAGGCAGGGAGCATCCTTATTTGTTGCTCCCTGTCTGATGTGTGTGCCGGACATGGCACAGTTCTAACTGGTGAAAGTCCAGTCATAGCTCATTTCGTTTTCCCCTCTGTTATTTCAATGTATGGTATTGCTCATCTGAGACAGCCTCCAGCCACTCGTTGGAACTGTTTTCTCCCGGTACTTCCACCGCCAGATGAGAGAACCAGCTGTCCGGTGCAGCTCCGTGCCAGTGCTTTATGCCAACTGGGATGTTAATGCAGTCGCCTGGCTTCATCTCCACTGCATCCTTGCCACACTCCTGATAATAACCACGTCCGGCAACACAAATCAGAATCTGTCCGCCGCCATTGTCTGCGTGGTGTATATGCCAGTTGTTGCGACAGCCCGACTCGAAGGTCACATTGTGAATGGAGACCTGGCTGGAAGATATAGGAGCGATGTAGCTATTCCCTATAAAATATTGAGCAAAGGCATCATTGGGTGCGCCGATGGGGAAGATCATCTCAGCGGCATGAGCCTCTTTTGCATCTGTCAGGACAACATCTCCCGCCCAGACTTCCTTTGCCATGCGGAATACCTCCCATCCTTTCGGCCATCCGACATAAAATGCCGCATGTGTAATGATGGCCGCTATCTCTTTTCTGCTCACACCAGTCTTTTTCGCGTTCTCCAGATGATACTTTAAAGATGAATCCGTAATACCGGAGGACATCAGCGCCACTACGGTAATGATACAGCGTGTCTTGTGGTCGATATCAGGATTGTTCCAGTCCTCGCCAAAAAGAATATCGTCATTAAAATGCGCGAAATCGGGTGCGAATTCTCCCAGGGCGTCTCTGCCCGCTGTCTGTACAATTTTCTCCATAATAAGCTCCTTTCTGCTTTACTTTCCACTGAATACCGGGAAGCGGCTGAATTCACCGTAGTCCTTTATCTTCTCCATTGTTTTCAGTGTCTCCATATCCTCATCGGAAATGACAAAATCAACATTAGCGTTGCTCTTCATATGTTCCGGATTTCCAGTCTTTGGAAGGGTGATCAGCCCCAGCAGGAGTGTATAGCGGATGCAAATCTGTGGAACAGATACACCATATTTCTCTGCCATCTTTATAATCACCGGATGCTTTAAAATCTGGCCATGGGCAATCGGGGAGTAAGCCTGTACCTTCATTCC
>JAJQDT010000105.1:0-4593 GCA_021202075.1 Lachnospiraceae bacterium
AACAGTTTGATTTTATGCTAAAATCGGAATAACATGAGAATCGGAATAATCTACGTTCATCAGTCTTCCCTGACTGTCCTGGGCAAAGACATCCAATACAGAATCTTTTGCGGTCAGATTCAGAAGACGGTACTGGCCTTTGACAGATACCACATTCAGATCGTCTGCGTCCAGTATTGTGCGGAGTACATGCTGGCATGCATCCGCATCTTCCAATGCGATGGAGACAAATGAGTCATTAAGGAGATTGGACGAACGTATGCTCTCCGCACTTTTTCTGATGGCTTCTGCGCGGATTTGCTGTTGTGTTTGTTTCGATGCAGTAGTTTTGGCCGTTACTTTTGTAATAGAAGTTGCTGTTGTTTCCAAAAATAATCACCTCCGTAAACGATGGCGGGCGGCTCTTTCGCAGCTATTCTGCCAGCCGTTTTGCTTCGGTGCGATTTCATTATAATGGAAAACGCATTGCTTCGCAAGAGCTGCCATCCTGATTTTCACCTGATTTTGGCTGGATTTTCGAGACAAGAAATATATATCACAAATGAGAAATAAATGTAATAAATAATGTATTAAAAATCCATAAAATATGAACAGATTTATAAAGCTCGAATTTAAGCAGCATGATAAAAACAGATGCATAATTGGCTGTTTTTTAACTGGCGGCAGGATTATCCTGTTTATATTATAATTGCGCCGTTAAACAACAGCAGTATGGCGGGACATCGCCCTTGAATGTAATGGAATGGGAATCAAGCAGGAGAAGCGACTTGTCGGCGGAGCTTTTTCGTTTATCGCAGCCTTGAAAACGTGTCAATGAGATTCTATCGACAGAAGTAAAAATCTGTGCTATAGTTCCGGCAAGGAAACATGAAAGATCGCTGCGATGGCGGTTGCAGCGGTGCGTTCGGCGCGGGAGGAGCGGAAGAATGGATTTTCAGAGAGCAGTGTGTTTGGCGGAGGCCTTGCGGGCAAGACTCCATGGGATGCCGGAGCCGTCCGACGCGGAGGTGCGGACGAAAGCCTGTCTGCAGGAGTTTCTTAGCGAATATTCGGATCTGGAAATTACGGATATGGGAAGCTGGTTTTATGCTTCGCACAGAGAGGCGGATGCGGGGGAAAGTATTGCGTTTCGGGCTGACATGGATGCGGTGACCGGGCCGGATGGGAATGCGGGACATCTTTGCGGGCATGACGGTCATTCGGCGGCGCTGGCCGGATTTGGTGTGGCGCTGAAGGGTAGGTCATTTGGGAAAAATCTTTTTCTGATTTTTCAGCATGCCGAAGAATCCGGTGCTGGCGGGAGAGCGTGTGCCAATGAATTTCTGGAAAGAGAGAATCCGGACTGGGTGTTTGCGTTTCACAATCTTCCGGGGCAGCCGACCGGGGCGGTGGTTCTGAAGGAAGGAACCTTTGCCTGCGCATCGGAGGGACTGATTCTGGAGTTCACGGGAAGTCCTGCGCATGCCGCTTACCCGGAGGACGGGAGGAATCCGGCGTTCGCTATCTGTGCGCTTGTACAAGAACTGCCGCAGCTGTCCGCGCCGGAAGCTTATCGGGGGATGGTGCGCTGCACGGTGATACAAATCCATGTCGGCGAGCCGGCGTTTGGCGTGTCGGCCGGCCAGGGAAAGTTCCTTCTCACAATCCGCGCGGCACTCGATGAGGATCTGAAAGAGTTGAAGCGGCGAATTACCGGCCGGGGCGAAGCGCTGGCGGCTCGGGATGGACTGGCGTTTTCCTGTCGGGAGTCCGATGTGTTTCCGGATACGAGAAATGACGCGTCTGCGTTGAACCGAGTGGAAAGGGTTTGCGCCGCAAATGGCCTGGCGTCGAACCGGATGGCGGAGCCGAATCGCTGGTCTGAGGATTTCGGCTGGTTCCTGAAAAAGATTCCGGGCGCGATGGTCGGGATTGGCTCCGGCGTTGATCACGCACCGCTTCATACGGCAGAGTACGAATTTCCTGATGAAATCCTGGAACAGGCGATGGCCTTGTGGATGGGTATTGCGGAAAGTGAAAGCGATGGGAAGTAATGGGCGGGTGCTGCGGGTAGTGAAAATTATGGAAAGTGAAAAATTTCCTCTTCCATTTTCAAAAAAATATGTTATAGTTAGAGGGCGAAGGCTAATGAAGGGTCTTGTACAAAGTGATTTTTAATACCGTATAAAAATCCTGATCCAAACAAGCCAGAATTCATATTTAGCCGTTTTGTGCAGGAGATTGTTCAGATTGTTCATAACTTGATAAGACGCAGCACGGGGGTATAGCTCAGCTGGGAGAGCGCTTGCATGGCATGCAAGAGGCCGTGGGTTCGAGCCCCATTACCTCCATTACAGGAAATAAGGTATATTCCGTTTCAAAAAGCGGGATATGCCTTATTTTTTCCATGAGCCAATAATTGATAATCTATTACTGAACAGTGCTGCACACCCCAGGTGCGGTGAACAGGAGGGAAAATTCATCTCTTGCCTGATTACGAAGAAGCATTCGAATGTAAATCAAATTACGCAGATATAATAGAATGTAAACCAAAATCAAAAAAAGGTTGACAATAGACGCTCTCTGTAATAAAATGAAAGCCGTGCAACTGAAAATCGCTTCGCGATTGTATATCCCGTACGAAGTGCGGGATGCCTCCCCGGCGAGGGTATATCCCGTACGAAGTGCGGGATGCCTCCCCGGCGAGGGGGGGGCGCGATACCGTTCTCGATTTTCTTCGAAAATCGGAACATTGCCTGCGTCCATACTCGCTTGCGAGTATGGACGTATGATAGATTGATTGCGGCTTGGATCATTATTTGCATTTTGAGGAGGATATTATGAGTACAGTTACGAAGACAGATACCGCCCGGAGCGGTATGAAAACGATTGATATGGTGTATATTGCGGTATTTGCGGCGCTGATGGCCGTTTGCTCGTGGATCTCAATTCCGACGACCGTACCGTTTACCCTGCAGACCTTTGGCGTATTTATGGCAGTGGGCATTCTGGGCGGGAAGAGAGGAACGCTGGCGGTTCTGGTGTATATCCTGCTGGGTGCGATCGGGCTGCCTGTGTTTGCGGGTTTTTCCGGGGGGATCGGAGCATTGCTTGGCACGAGCGGCGGCTATATCGTCGGATTTTTGTTTTCTGCACTTACCATGTGGCTGATGGAATCAACGCTTGGGAAAAGTGCTGCGGTACAGGTTATTTCCATGGTGCTTGGACTGATTGTCTGCTATGCGTTTGGCACGGTCTGGTTCATGGTGGTATATACGAGTCAGACGGGAGCGGTCGGGCTGATGACAGTGTTGGGATGGTGCATATTCCCGTTTATTATACCGGATTTGCTGAAAATTGCGCTGGCGTTTGTGCTTTCCAACCGGCTTAGAAGGTATGTGGCATGAGGGGAATGCCAAAGGGCATGAAGGGATTCAGAAAGAGAAGTCCGGAAGGACAAAAAGTTTAAAAGGCTTGACAGGGTCTGGGAGGATAAGCCCGGATGAATATGAAAAAGTCCGGGAGGATAAGCCCGAATGAATATGAAAAAGCCCGGGAGGATAAGCCCGGATGAATATGAAAAAGCCTGGAAAGAGAAATCCGGATAGACACGAAATGTCTGGAAAGATAACCCTGGAAGGATAAGAAAAATCCGAAAAACGAGGGATACGGAAAAACATGGCGGGGCGCAGATGAAAAATCGCGCACCCGCTTTTCTCGATTTAAGAGGAGGGACAAATCAATGAGTGGAAAACCGAAAGAAGGTAAGCCGAAGATTGCCGTATGGATAGAATATGAGCCAGAGGATGCTGCACGGAAAGAATGTGAACCGGCGAATGTCGCACAGAAAGAATGTGATCCGGAGAATGCCGTACGGAAAGAATATGAACCGGCGAATGCCGCACGGAAAGAATGTGAACTGAAGAATGTCACGCCAAAGGAACCGGACCCAGAGAATTCTGAACCGGTAGCGGGCGGGAGCATCCCGCTTCGCCCGCACCATGGGATGTGTCTGGCGTATTTTGAGGGAAAAGGCTACAGTGAGGGCTTTACTGTGCATATGCAGAAAATGCTTGCTCTGTTTTTGAAAGAAGGGGAGAATGGGAAAGGACCACGGATTCGGTTGGTGACGCACCCGGACGAGATCTGCACTGCCTGCCCGAATTGTAAACAGGAGGACTATTTATCGACGAGAATCGATGGCGGAGCATTCGACTTATCAATCGATAGCGGAGCATCTGACTCATCGATCGAAAGCGGCGGATGGGCTTCTCATCAGGGCAGCTGCCGCGAGGAGGAGAAGGTTCGCCGTTTCGATCGTGGAGTTTTGGAACTGTGCGGCCTGAAGGACGGACAGGAGATGGAGTTTGGCGAATTTGTGTCTCTTGTTCAGGAGCGGATTCTTTCGGTCGGCAGACGCGGGGAAATCTGCGGCGGATGCCAGTGGGAGAGCATCTGTTCCGCGCGGAAAAGCCGCTGGGAGGAGTAAGATTCGCATTCCATTCTTGTAAAATGAGGAAGAATGTGTTATCATTTGTCCGTACTCGCGCAGAATGTTTCGATTTGCGCGGCTTTCATTGTATCACATGTCCATATTCGCGCAGCGAACATGGA
>JAJQDT010000105.1:4693-54885 GCA_021202075.1 Lachnospiraceae bacterium
CGAAGGCCGCGCCAATCGCGCAGCGATTCTCAATTGCGCGGCTTTCATTGTATCACATGTCCATATTCGCGCAGCGAACATGGACGAAGGCCGCGCCAATCGCGCAGCGATTCTCAATTGCGCGGCTTTCATTGTATCATGACCATCGGTGTGGCTCTGTTTTGCGTTGCTTATTTTTTGGGTGAATTCTGGAGATATCCGGCACGGGAAATGGAATGCCGGTATCCTGTAATGAGAGGCGGGAAATTGCCCTGGAGAGCAGTTGTAACCGGAGGGGCCAGGTTATGACAGAAACGGAGGGACTTTATGGCATATCAGTTTGACAGCAGGATTCGCTTTAGCGAGGTGGGGCCGGACAGAAGACTGACGATGGTTTCTCTGGTGGATTATTTTCAGGATTGTTCGACGTTTCATTCGGAAGCGTGCGGGAATGGAATTGACTGCCTGAATCGGTATGACTGCGTCTGGATGATTTTGTTCTGGCAGATTGATATTCTAAGGATGCCTCTTCTGGGCGAACGTGTGATCACAAGAACGTGGCCGTATGGATTTCAGGCGTTCTATGGGTATCGGAATTTTGCCATGCTGGATGAGAATGAGAATTATCTGGCGAAAGCGAACAGTGTATGGGCTCTGATGAATTTAAAGACGGAGCGGCCGATGAAGGTGATGCAGGAGGTTGTCAGCGGTTATGAGCTGGAGCCGAAGCTGGAGATGGAATACTTGCCCCGAAAGATTTCGCTGCCGAAGACGGTACATGCCGGGCAAAGCATAAATGGGGAAGACCGATCAGAGAGTGCTGCGAAAGGATGTGCCGGACAGCCAGAGAGCGCTGCGGCAAAAGGTACCGGCACGACACAGGACGGGTGTATGGAGGCCTTCCGCGTGGGCAGACAGCATCTGGATACGAATCATCATGTGAACAACAGCCAGTATATTTATATGGCGGAGGAATACCTTCCGGAGAATTTTGAAACCGCGCGGCTTTGCGTGGAATACCGGCAGCAGGCCAGACTGCATGATCTGATTGCCCCGCATGTATATCGGGAGGATGACTTGGCGGTCACGGTGAGTCTCTGTGATGAGAAGGGTACGCCGTATGCGATTGTGAAAAATGAGAGAAGAATGTGACAGTTGGGCGATTGCGGGTACAGGATCACAAGCTGTTGGTGATATAGCCAGCGGATATGGCCAATGGACGTGTTCGATGTACATGGCGGCCGGATATGGTAAATAGACATGATGGCTGGATTTGGCCGATGGATCTGACCGTCGTATGCGGTTGATGAATATGACCGGCAGAAAGTACGCCGGATATAAGAAATGAGGACGGAAATGCTGCGTGTAGGTGAGAAGCAGGAACTGGAGGTTGTTAAAAAGGTAGACTTTGGAATTTATCTCGCGGAAGTACCTGAGGGAGCGGCAGAGGGCGGCTCGCTTCTGAACAGTCGTGTGGAAGTGAGAGAAGGCGGCTCGCTTCGGAACAGCCGCATGGAAGTGAGAGAGGCCGGTTCGGTTCGGGGAAAGCATACATCTGGAGGGGGAGCAGGAGGGCTCTCCGGTAAAGAAAATCAGGAGCGGGTGCTTCTTCCGAAAAAGGAGGTGCCGGAGGGCACGGCGGTAGGCGACCGTCTGCAGGTTTTTTTATACCGGGATTCGAAGGATCGCATGATCGCGACACGCCGGGAGCCGATGCTAACGGTGGGGAAGTTCGGAGTTCTGAAGGTCAGCGAGGTGGCGAAAATCGGCGCGTTTCTGGATTGGGGACTGGAAAAGGATCTGCTGCTGCCGTTTCATGAGCAGACGGCGAAGGTGCGCCAGGGCGAGGAATGTCTCGTAGCGCTTTATGTGGACAAAAGCGGGAGGCTCTGCGCGACGATGCGGGTTTATCCCTACCTGTACCGCAATTCCCCTTATGCCATGAATGATGAGGTGAGCGGCCGCGTATATGAGCTGAGCGAGAATTTTGGCACGTTTGTGGCGGTGGATGATAAATATTCTGCGCTGATCCCGAGACGGGAGGGCGCTTCCGGGCTGAAGGTCGGCGACCGCATCCGCGCGCGGGTGACCGGCGTGAAGGAGGACGGCAAGCTGGACTTGAGCGTCCGGGATAAGGCTTATCTGCAGATGGACGAGGACGCCGAGATGGTCATGGGAGTCATCGAAGAATACGCGGGAGTGCTTCCGTTTGACGACCGGGTCGATCCGGAGATTATCCGGAGGGAGTTTGGCCTGAGCAAGAATGCGTTCAAGCGTGCTGTCGGGCGGCTGATGAAGCAGGGCAGAGTCGAGATCCGCGACCGGAGAATCTACAAATTATAGAAAGTATAGAAAGCGGGAAATCTCGTGCCCGTATAAAAAAATCTTAACTATTCAGGACAGTGCTTCGCACTTGCTGCGAAGTACGTATGATAACGTAAATAGTACAGGAAAAAGTCCCATCGCGCAGCGATTTAAATGGACCTTTCCCGTAACTGTAAAGGTACTGAACAGTTATTAAAAATCTATGGCAGATGCGCGTAAAATGCGTTTCATCTGAAAACCAGGCAAGCCTTTCCTTCTGTGAATAGTGAGGGAAATTGTCTGGATAAAGAAGCTGATGGAAGGAGGAGTTTTTATGAAAAAAGCAATCAGTACCGACCAGGCGCCGGCGGCGATCGGCCCGTATTCGCAGGCCATCGAGACCGATGATTTTGTGTTTACTTCCGGCGTGATTCCGGTGAACCCGGCGACGGGCGAGATTCCGGAGGGCGTGGAAGCGCAGGCGGAGCAGGTATTTACCAATCTTACCGCTCTTTTGAAGGCTTCCGGCGTATGCGTGGAGCAGGTGGTCAAGACGACGGTGTTTATTAAGGAAATGGGAGATTTCGGGAAAATCAATGAGATTTACGCAAAATACTTTACCGGAATCTTTCCGGCGCGTTCCTGCGTGGAAGTGGCGCGTCTGCCCAAGGATGTGCTGCTGGAGGTTGAGGCAGTCGCTGTAAAGTGATTTTTTAAGAAAGGAGAGAATCTGATGAAGGTACAGAATATTACAAACGTGGAGAAGTTTTTTGAGGTAATTGACAGCTGCGAGGGCAAGGTAGAGCTGGTGACCGGCGAGGGCGACCGCCTGAACCTGAAGTCCAAGCTGAGCCAGTATGTATCCCTGGCAAATATTTTTTCCAATGGAGAGATCCCGGAGATGGAGATTGTCGCCTACGAGCCGGATGACATTAAAAAGCTGGTTAATTTTATGATGCAGGGCTGATGTCATTTTAAGATCAGAAAAAGGCGTGAAATTTTCCGTGGGTGGGATAATTTGCTGCCGCCCACGGCGGTTTTTCTTTTCAGGAAGTTTTTTGCGCAGCGCTGCGCAGGCGGACAGAGGAAGAAAGTGTTCCTCCATCCGATCATGAAACAGCAGAACTTTGGCCTGAGTTTTTGAAGTGTTTGAGTCAGGGGGGGCATGATTTGAACTTTACACATTTACACGTTCATACGGAGTACAGCCTCCTGGACGGTTCCAATAAGATAAAAGAATACGTGCAGCGTGTCAAAGAGCTGGGAATGGACAGCGCGGCAATCACCGATCACGGCGTCATGTACGGCGTGATTGATTTTTATCGTGCGGCGAAAGCGGCCGGGATCAATCCAATTCTGGGATGTGAGGTCTATGTGGCGCCCGGCTCCCGGTTTGACCGGTCCGCTTCCCGTGAGGATGAGGAGTGCTATTTTCACCTGGTTCTGCTGGCGGAGAATAATACCGGCTATCAGAATCTGGTAAAGATTGTCTCGAAGGGGTTCGTCGAGGGCTTTTATTACAAGCCGCGGGTGGATATGGAGCTGCTGCGCGAGTACCACGAGGGGATTATTGCGCTCAGCGCATGCCTGGCCGGAGCGGTGCCGCGCCTTCTCGAGCGCGGACAGTATGAGGAGGCAAAGGCGGCCGCGCGGGAGCATCTGGAGATTTTCGGCGAGGGCAATTATTTTCTGGAGCTTCAGGATCACGGGATTCCGGCACAGAAGCTGGTCAATCAGCAGCTGGTGCGGATGAGCCGGGAGCTGAATATCCCGCTCGTGGCGACGAACGATGTCCATTATACCTTTGAAGAGGATGCGGCGGCGCATGATGTGCTGCTCTGTCTGCAGACCGGGAAAAAGCTTTCGGACGAGAACCGGATGCGCTATGAGGGCGGGCAGTATTTTGTAAAATCGCCGGAACAGATGGCGCAGCTGTTTCCCTATGCGCCGGAGGCGCTGGAAAACACGCATAAGATTGCGGAGCGCTGCCATGTGGAGATCGAGTTTGGCGTCACGAAGCTGCCGAAGTTCGATGTGCCTGCGCCGTACACCTCCTGGGAATATCTGAATAAGCTCTGCTCCGAAGGGCTGGAAAAACGATACGGAAGCCGGGCAGAGGAGATCCGCCCGAGGCTGGAGTATGAACTCTCTGTGATTCAGACGATGGGATATGTGGATTATTTCCTGATTGTGTGGGATTTTATCCATTATGCGCGGGAGCACGACATTATGGTCGGGCCGGGAAGAGGCTCGGCAGCCGGCAGCGTCGTTTCCTACACGCTCGGGATTACACAGCTGGATCCGATCCGCTACAACCTGCTGTTTGAGCGTTTCCTGAACCCGGAGCGTGTGTCCATGCCGGATATCGACGTAGATTTCTGCTTCGAACGGCGGCAGGAGGTGATCGATTACGTTGTGCGCAAATACGGCAAGGACCGGGTCGTGCAGATCGTGACATTCGGTACGATGGCGGCGCGCGGCGTGATCCGCGACGTAGGGCGCGTGATGGACCTGCCCTATGCGCTCTGCGATTCCATTTCCAAAATGGTGCCCAAAGAGCTTGACATTACGCTGGACCGGGCGCTGGAGATGAGCCAGGAGCTGCGCAAAAGCTATGAAAATGACGAGCAGGTGCACGAACTGATCGATATGTCGAAACGGCTGGAGGGACTGCCGCGGCATACTTCCATGCATGCGGCCGGCGTCGTGATCAGCCAGAAGGATATGGACGAATACGTTCCGCTTTCGAGAGCAGCCGACGGCACGATTACGACGCAGTTTACCATGACGACCATCGAAGAGCTGGGACTTCTGAAAATGGATTTCCTGGGGCTTCGTACCCTGACGGTCATTCAGAACGCGGTGCGGTTTGCCGAAAAGAGCAGCGGACGTTCGATCAACATCGATGAAATCGATTTTAATGATAAAGCCGTATATGATTCCCTGTCGACCGGAAAGACGGATGGCGTGTTCCAGCTGGAAAGCACGGGCATGAAGAATTTCATGAAGGAGCTGAAGCCGCAGAATCTGGAGGATGTCATCGCCGGAATTTCCCTCTATCGACCGGGACCGATGGATTTTATTCCAAAATATATCTATGGAAAAAATCATCCGGAGGATATTGCCTATGACTGCCCGCAGTTGGAACCGATTCTGGAACCGACCTACGGCTGCATTGTCTATCAGGAGCAGGTCATGCAGATTGTGCGCGACCTGGGCGGATATACGCTGGGGCGCAGTGATCTGGTGCGCCGCGCGATGTCTAAGAAGAAAGCCTCCGTGATGGCGAAGGAACGGCAGAATTTCGTCTATGGCAATGAGGAAGAGGGCGTGCCGGGCTGTATATCGAACGGCATCGATGAAACGACCGCGAACAAAATTTTCGATGAGATGACCGATTTCGCCCGCTACGCGTTCAACAAGTCGCATGCGGCGGCCTACGCGGTGGTCGCCTATCAGACGGCCTGGCTGAAGTATTATTATCCGGTTGAATTCATGGCGGCGCTGATGACGTCCGTTATCGACAATCCGGGGAAGGTCGCAGAATACACGCTGACCTGCCGCCAGATGGGAATCGAGATTCTGCCGCCGGACATCAATACGAGTGTGAGTACGTTTTCTGTAGATAAGAACAGAATCCGCTACGCGCTTTCCGCAATCAAGAGCATTGGGCGTCCGGTCATCGACAGTGTAGTGGAGGAACGGGAACGGGGCGGCAGCTTCCGCAGCCTGCAGGATTTCATTGAGCGGGTCAGTGATAAGAAGGATGTCAACAAGCGGACGATTGAGGGTCTGATTAAGGCGGGCGCGCTGGACTGCTTCGGCGCAACGCGCAAACAGATGCTGATGGGTTACATGGATATCCTGGATCATGTGGCGGCGCAGAAAAAGGACTCCATCTCCGGCCAGATTTCGCTCTTTGACCTGATGGGCGAGGAGGATAAAAACGAGTATGGAATCCGGCTTCCCGATGTCGGCGAATTTGACAAGGAACAGCTTCTTTCCTTTGAAAAAGAGGTGCTGGGAATCTATGTCAGCGGACATCCGCTTGAACGATATGAGGAAAAATGGAAGCGGACGATTTCTAACGACAGTGCAGATTTTCAGCTGGACGAGGAGACGAACCTTTCCCGGGTACAGGACGGCGCGCGGGCGATCATTGGCGGCATGATTGCAAATAAGACGGTAAAATATACCAAGACCAACAAAACGATGGCGTTTGTGACGCTTGAAGACCTGGTCGGGAGCGTGGAGGTCGTCGTGTTTCCGCGCGATTACGAAAACTACAACCGATATCTGACGGACGATAATAAAATTTTCGTGCGCGGCCGCGTCAGCTGCGAGGACGACCGGCCAAGCAAGCTGATCTGCGAGCGCATCTGGCCATTTGAGGGCGGACAGGGCGCTGCGCAGGATCCTCAGGACGGATATGCATCAGGCGGCGCTGCGTATGGTTCTCAGGGTGGATACGCGTCGGGCGGAGCGGCACAAGGTTCACAGATCGGATACGCGGATAGCGTATACAGGGAGATTGGCACTTCGTCAGCGCAGATGAGTCAAAATGGAAATGGTTATGGCTCCCGGGGCCGTAGAAGCGCAGCAGCCATGCCACAGCCATCTGGCAACGGACGCGAGCTCTGGGTTCAGTTTGCCGACAAACAGGACTACGCGCAGAAGGAAGCGCAGCTGTTTGGCTTATTGCGTGAAAGCGAAGGAGAAGATTATGTTGTGATCTACGTGCGAAGCGAGCGCGCGGTGCGAAGGCTTGGCGCAAACTGGGCGGTGGATGCAAACGAGGAGCTGGTATCCGGACTCAGAGGAATTTTTGGAGAAGCGAATGTAAAATTTATGCAGAGAAAGTGAAAGCCTTATGAAATCGCACTGCGCGGATTCTTTACAAACGAGGAAAAATAGATTAGAATAAGCTCGAAACACAACACAGCGCCGCCGGATGGAGGTGCACAGGCAGGTCCAAAGACACGCACACAGCAGACGCACAGGAGGAAGTGTGATATGGCGAAAAAAGTGGAGACAATCGGCGTATTGACAAGCGGCGGCGACGCGCCCGGCATGAACCCGGCGATTCGCGCGGTCGTGCGCAAGGCACTGTCGCAGGGTGTGAAGGTAAAGGGAATATATCAGGGCTATAAGGGACTTTTGAATGAAGAGATTAAAGATCTGACCGCGCGGAGTGTGTCTGACACGATTTCGAAGGGCGGTACGATTCTCTATACGGCCCGCTGCTCCGAGTTTCGCACCAAAGAAGGGCAGGACGATGGCGCGGCGGTCTGCCGGAAGCATGGGATCGATGGCCTGGTGGTGATCGGAGGCGACGGCTCCTTCCGGGGAGCGCAGCAGCTGGCGGCCAGGGGTATCAATACGATCGGCGTGCCGGGCACAATCGATCTGGATATCGCCTGCACGGATTACACGATCGGATTTGACACGGCGGTCAATACGGCAATGGATGCGATTGACAAGGTTCGGGACACGTCGACCTCACATGAGCGGTGCAGCATCATCGAAGTCATGGGCCGGAATGCCGGTTACATCGCGCTCTGGTGCGGCATTGCGAACGGCGCGGAGGACATCCTTTTGCCGGAACAGTACGATTATGACGAGCAGATTCTGATTAACAATATCATCAATAACCGCAAGCGCGGCAAAAAGCATCACATCATCATCAACGCTGAGGGCATCGGACACTCCACCAGTATGGCGCGGCGCATCGAGGCGGCGACCGGCATGGAGACCCGCGCGACCATCCTCGGACATTTGCAGCGAGGTGGCAGCCCGACCTGCCGCGACCGTGTATACGGCTCCATGATGGGTGCGATGGCGGCCGATCTGCTGGTGCAGGGCAAATCAAACCGTGTGGTCGCTTTTAAAAACGGCGAGTACGTGGATTATGATATCGATGAAGCGCTCGCGATGCAGAAAGAGCTGCCGGATTATATGGTGCGCGTGGCGAGGGCAATGCAGATATGAAATTAATAACCAGCACTTCGAACCCCCATGTGAGGCAGCTGATGTTGCTGCAGAAGAAGGCGAAGGAGCGGAATGCACAGGATGTGTTCGTGGCGGAGGGGCCGAAGATGTTCCGCGAGACTCCGCCGGAGCGGCTTGTGCAGGTATATGCGTCGGAGACGTTTTATCAGAAAAACCAGACACTGTTTGGTCAGGACAGGCCGCTGACGCTGCTGTCAGACCGTGTGTTTGAAAGTGTATCGGATACGAGGACTCCGCAGGGGGTCCTCTGTGTTGTCCGGCAGTATCATTATGAACTGCGGGAACTGCTGGGGACGGCGCACCGGGCTGAAGATACGCTCCGCAGCCCGTCAAAAGAGATACCAGCCGGGCATTCTGTGTCGGGTGTGCTTTCGCGTGGGCGTTCTGCGGCTGAATCTGCCGGAATACCCGAGCGTTCGAATAGCGCTGCTTTCGTTGCTGCCGGGGCAGCAGAAGCATGGCCGTCCCTGATTATGGCCCTTGAAAATTTACAGGATCCGGGCAACCTGGGAACGATTTTGCGCACCGCGGAGGGCGCAGGCGTGACCGGTATTTTACTCGGGCCTGGCTGTGCGGATCTGTACAATCCCAAGGTGATCCGTTCCACGATGGGATCTATTTACCGGATGCCCTTTTATTATACGGAAGATATGCGGCGCGATATTTGTGCGCTTCGTGGGAAAGGCGTTCGCTGGTATGCCGCGCATCTGGAGGGAAGCGTGCCCTACGATGAACCGGTTTACAGGGAACCATGCGGATTCCTGATCGGAAATGAGAGCCGGGGACTGACAGAAGCGACGGCGGCGCTCGCGGATGCGCGGATCCGCATTCCGATGTGCGGACAGGTCGAATCATTGAACGCGTCGGTCGCCGCCTCGATTTTGATGTACGAGGCGAACCGGCAGCGGAGGGCGGCGCAGGCATCACAATAGAATTGAACAGGAAAGAAGGCAGACGGATATGCGAGAGCAATTAACGGAAGACGATGTAAAGAAAATCCAGGAGGAGATTGAGTACCGCAAGTTGGTGGTGCGCAAGGAAGCTATCGAGGCAGTGAAGGAAGCGCGTGCGCACGGCGACCTGAGCGAGAATTTTGAGTATCATGCGGCAAAGACTGACAAGAACAAAAACGAGAGCCGCATCCGTTATCTGGAGCGGATGCTGAAGACCGCACAGGTGATTTCAGACGACTCCAAAGAGGACGAGGTCGGCATTCACAATAAAGTAGAGGTTTATGTCGAGGACGATGACGAGACAGAGACGTATCGGATCGTGACCTCCGTGCGGGGGAATTCCCTCGACGGCCGGATCAGCATTGAGTCGCCGATGGGGAAAGCGCTGCTCGGCCACAAGGTCGGAGACCGCGTGCTTATACAGGTGAACGAGAACTATGGGTATTACGTGGTGATTCGCAGCATTGACAAGACGCAGGACGAGGCAGAGGAGGAGCTGCGGCAGTATTGAGACGAAAGAACTGACTTTGCAGATTGTTTGTGCCATGCCGGAAATAGAGTTTGTCCGATAAGGTTTCTTTATGATTTTAGCGATTATAAGGACAATTGGATTCTATCGGAAGTGAAAGGGGAAATCTATGAAGACAGCTCAAAATAAGACAACTCAATATAAGACGACCGGCAATCGACCATTAAAAAATATCCGAGGTCAGAAGTGATGTGGATATTTTTGTCCGACTTGACGAAGACAAGAAGATCCTATTGGAAGCATTCCCCTTTGCATATGATATCTGGACAAACTTTACTGTTGACAGCAGAATGCTTGATGAAATAAATAAGAATGGAGTTGTTGTGTATGAGCGAAACATTGTTGGACAAGGCAATTAAAAATTACAATGTTGCTGTTATGGTTTATAATTCTATGGAGGGAGAGCTTTAAGCTTTGGAAAATGAAGGCCATGCTTCTACTTTCAATATAGAAGAAGAATTAAAGAAACTCCCGGCCCGGCCGGGTGTTTATATTATGCATGACGCGCGGGATGAGATCATCTACGTCGGCAAGGCAGTCATCCTGAAGAACCGGGTGCGCCAGTATTTCCAGTCGAGCCGGAACAAGGGCGCGAAGATCGAGCAGATGGTGCAGCGCATCAGCCGGTTCGAGTATATCGTGACGGATTCGGAGCTGGAGGCGCTGGTGTTGGAGTGCAACCTGATCAAGGAGCACCGGCCGAAGTACAATACGATGCTCAAGGACGACAAGAGCTATCCGTTTATCAAGGTGACGCTGGGCGAGGAGTTTCCGCGCGTCGTTTTTTCCCGCACGATGAAAAAGGATAAATCCCGCTATTTCGGACCGTTTACGAGTGCGGGCGCGGTGAAGGAGACGATTGAGCTGATCAATAAGCTTTATCGGTTAAGAAACTGCACACTTTCTTTGCCCCGTGACATTGGAAAGGACCGCCCATGCCTGTATTATCATATCGGGCAGTGTCCGGCTCCCTGTCAGGGGCTGATCTCTTCGGAGGACTACCGCAAATCGGTCGATGAGGCGGTGGATTTTCTGAACGGAAATTACGCGCCGGTGCTGGATCAGCTGCAAAAGCAGATGGAAGAAGCGTCGGAGAACCTGGATTTTGAAAAGGCCATCGAGTACCGCGACCGGATCAGCAGTGTCCGCCAGGTGGCGCAGCGACAGAAAATCACGCATGGCGACGGGGAGGATAAGGATGTGCTGGCGCTGGCGGCGGACGGCGGCGACGCAGTCGTGCAGGTATTCTTTGTCCGCGGCGGCAAGATGATCGGACGCGATCATTTCTATCTGCGGGTGGCGCCGCAGGATACGGCGTCGGCGATCCTCGGCAGCTTCATCAAGCAGTATTATGCGGGGACGCCGTTTGTGCCGCGCGAGCTGATGCTGGAGGCGGACATCGAGGATCATGAGGTCGTCGAACAGTGGCTGTCCGAAAAACGCGGGCAGAGAGTCTATCTGCGGGTGCCGAAAAAGGGAACGAAGGAAAAGCTGGTGGAGATGGCGGCGGAGAACGCGGCGATTGTCCTGCGTCAGGACCGGGAGCGCATCAAGCGCGAGGAAGGCCGCACCATCGGAGCGGTCCACGAGATTGAGGAGCTTCTCGGCATTGACCGGGCGATGCGCATGGAAGCATTTGATATTTCGAACATCAGCGGTTTTGAGTCGGTCGGTTCGATGATCGTCTATGAAAGGGGCAAGCCAAAGCGTAGCGATTACCGGAAGTTCAAAATACGGACGGTGCAGGGGCCGGATGATTATGCCAGCATGGAGGAAGTGCTCACCCGCCGGTTCCGACATGGGCTGGAAGAGCGGCAGGAGCTGGACGAAAAGGGTATGGGCTACGAGATGGGCAGCTTCAGCCGGTTTCCGGATCTGCTGATGATGGACGGCGGGCGCGGACAGGTCAATGTGGCGCTGCGTGTGTTGAACAATCTGGGGATAGACATTCCGGTCTGCGGGCTGGTCAAGGATGATTTTCACCGGACGCGCGGCATTTATTTTGAAAATGTTGAACAGCCGATCGATACGCACTCGGAAGGGTTTCACCTGATCACGCGGATTCAGGACGAGGCGCACCGCTTTGCAATCGAATATCACCGGAGCCTGCGCAGCAAAAGCCAGGTGCGATCGCTTTTGGATGAGATTGACGGGATCGGGCCGACCCGGCGTAAGGCGCTGATGCGCACATTCCAGTCCCTCGAGGCCATCCGCGACGCTTCCCTGGAGGAGCTGGCGGCCGCGCCGTCCATGAACGCGCGCAGCGCGCAGGAGGTATATGACTATTTCCACGGCGAGGCACAGAGCGGGGCGAAGATTGAGGAGGAAACTTAGACACAATTATAAATCTTAATATTGTTTTGTCTGGACAAAGCAGATAGAATCGGTTACAATCCTTGATAAATGAAAATTAATGCAGAACATGGGAGGGATTCAAAAAAATGCCGACAGCCAGTGTTTCATTGGAGAAGATTGTCGATAAAATGCAGCTGACCAATCTGACGCCGGAGATTGATATCTCCGACAAAAAGGTCGTCACTTCGGAAATTAACCGTCCGGCGCTGCAGCTGACCGGATATTTTGACCATTTTTATTCTGAGCGGGTGCAGATTATCGGGTATGTGGAATATACCTATCTGGAGCACCTGACCAGGGAGACGAAGGTTCCCGTATATGAGAAGTTTCTTTCCTATAATGTGCCGTGCATTATTTACACGACGATGACGGAGCCGGACGAGGATATGCTGCGGCTGGCGAAGCAGTATGAGGTGCCGATTTTTATCACGAGTCAGACGACTTCCGGCTTCATGGCGGAGATTATCCGCTGGCTAAACGTCGAGCTGGCGCCCTGCATCTCGATTCACGGCGTCCTGGTGGACGTGTACGGCGAGGGCATCCTGATCATGGGCGAGAGCGGGATCGGCAAAAGTGAGGCCGCGCTGGAGCTGATTAAGCGGGGACACCGCCTGGTGACGGACGATGTGGTCGAGATCCGCAAGGTCAGCGATGTGACGCTGATCGGCGCGTCGCCGGACATCACGCGGCATTTTATAGAGCTCCGCGGCATCGGTATTATCGATGTGAAGACTCTGTTCGGAATTGAGAGTGTCAAGAATACGCAGCAGATCGACCTGGTGATCAAGCTGGAGGAGTGGAGCCGCGACAAGGAATATGACCGTCTCGGACTGGAGGAGGAATACACGGAATTCCTTGGGAACAAGGTGGTATGTCATTCTCTTCCGATCCGCCCGGGCAGGAATCTGGCCGTAATCGTGGAGGCGGCGGCGGTCAACCACCGGCAGAAGAAGATGGGCTACAACGCAGCGCAGGAGCTGTACAACCGGGTGCAGAACAGCCTGATGAAAAATGCGCAGAAAAAGTAGCATTGAAAGGGTTATTGAAGGAAGTTATTGAAGGAAGTTATTGAAGGAAGTTTTTAAAGGGCGTTAAAAGGGCATTGAAAAAAGCTTTCAAAGGAACATTAAAAAGGGCATTGAAAAAAGCTTTCAAGAGAGCATTAAAAGGAGCATCGGAAGGCGTTTGAAAGGAACCTTGAAAAGAGTTTTGAGAGGATAGAGAACATGAGTAAATATTGTTTTGGAATTGATGTTGGAGGCACTTCGATTAAATGTGGTCTGCTGAGTGCAGAGGGAGAGCTGCTGGAAGCCTGGGAGATCCGGACACGGCTCGAGGAGAATGGCCGCTATATTCTTCCGGATGTAGCGGAGACGATTCGGAAAAAGATTGCAGAAAAGAATCTGGATAAGGATGAGATTGCCGGTGTGGGCATCGGTATCCCCGGCCCGGTCAACAGCGCCGGTGAGGTTCCGGTGGCGGTGAACCTGCACTGGGGCTATGTCAATATTGTAAAGGAGCTCGGCGATCTGACCGGCCTGAAGGTAAAGGCGGCGAATGACGCGAATGTGGCGGCGCTCGGCGAGCTCTGGCAGGGCGGCGGCGCAGGCTATCAGGATATGATTATGGTGACGCTCGGCACCGGCGTTGGCGGCGGCATTATTCTGGATGGGAAAATTGTGGCCGGCTCACACGGCGCCGGCGGCGAGATCGGGCATGCGCATGTGAGCGATACGATTACCGAGACCTGCAACTGCGGCAATCACGGCTGCCTGGAGCAGGTGGCGTCGGCAACCGGCATCGCCCGCCTCGCGCAGAAGGCGCTGGCGGCATCCGATGAGCCGTCTCTGATGCGCAGCCACAAAAATGTTTCCGCAAAGACGGTATTTGACGCGGTCAAAGAAGGCGACGCGCTGGCCATCCGTGTCGCAACGGAGTTTGGCGACTGCCTCGGGAAAGCACTTGCGGTATTTTCGGTGGTCGTCGATCCGCAGATTATCGTGATCGGCGGCGGCGTATCCAAGGCAGGCCCGGTTCTTCTGGATTATGTGACCGGCCCGTTCCGCGACAACACATTCCCGCCGTGCAAGGATACCGAGTTTGCACTGGCGAAGCTGGGCAACGACGCCGGGATTTACGGCGCGGCGAAGATGGTGCTCTGATATCCGGATTTTACATATCAGAAGTCTGGGAATATAGCCATATGCATTGCCTGTGCAAATGGATGCGTGACAGACAGATGCGGCGTGCGGGAAATGGAATGTAGGGCAGAAGAATATGTGATGCAGGAAATGGAGTGCACGATAGAAAGATATGCGATGCAGGAAATAGAATGTACGGCGGAGAATCCGGAGGTGAGGCTCATGATGCATTTTAATAATTCCAAAACAAAGCAGCGGGTGGCTGCTGTGATTGTAATCGTGATTATTGTAGCGATGGTGCTTGGAACCATTGTATCAGCACTGGCAATGTGATAATTGATCAGAGCAGCTATATGCGTTGTGTGCCGGCGACATATGTTTCGTGTCCCGATTTTTGCAGAAAATCGAGGACGCAGGTCCTCGCCGGATGGCATCCCACACTTCGTGTGGGATATTTCCTCGCCGGATGGCATCCCACACTTCGTGTGGGGTATTTCCTCGCCGGATGGCATCCCACACTTCGTGTGGGATATTCACTGCCGGAGACGATACGCAGACCTGCGGCTTGCTGTTCTGAAGAGGATGGATCCACGAAAGCCCTTGAAGCCGCAAGGACTTTGTGAGATGAATTTTTAAGAGGGGATTCTATGTTCAGAGGATTGATGAAGGGAATGGTGTGCTTCTGCCTGCTGCTGTGCGGTGCGCTGACGGTGTCTGCGGAAGGAGCGGCGGTGATCAGCGATGGCGTGCTGATCGGGGAGAAGGACGTCAGCGGAATGACAGCCGACGAGGCACAGGCGTATGTGGAGGGCGAGGTGGAGAAGCTTTCTACATCGATTATTACGCTTCAGATGGGCGACGCCATGGTAAATGCGACATGGGGTGATCTCGGACTTACATGGACAAATACGGATCTGGTAAAAGAAATCAGCGAGCTGGGTACGACCGGGAATATTCTCCAGCGCTATAAGGAGCAGAAGGATCTGGAGAACCAGAGTACCAACTACCAGATCGAATATGAGCTGGATGAGAGCGCGGCGGAGGCGTTTGTAAAATCTCTGGCGGCATACAATTCCGATCCGGTGGAGGGTTCCATCTATATGGACAGCGATGGAAACCTCTGCGTTGAGGGCGGTACGGATGGAATGACTCTGGATGCGGACGCGACGCTCGCCAGTCTGAAATCATATTTGCAGACGTACGAGGCAGGCGATATTATTATTGAGGCGACAGCGGACGTCGTTTCGCCGACCCTGACGGCCGAGCTGCTCAGCCAGATGACGGATGTGCTTGGCACGGCGACCACGAGTTACGCCTCGTCTACGTCGAACCGTGCGCAGAATGTCCAGAACGGGACATCCAAGATAAACGGGACCTTGCTGATGCCTGGGGAGTCTTTTTCTGTGACGGATGCGGTAGCGCCGTTTACCGAGGAGAACGGCTATGCGCTGGCGGCTTCCTATGAAGCGGGATCGGTGGTGGAATCCTACGGCGGCGGGATCTGCCAGGTATCTACGACCCTGTACAATGCTGTGCTGAAAGCTGAGATGCAGGTCGATAAGCGTTATAATCATACCATGCTGGTCTCTTATGTAGATCCGTCGAAGGATGCAGCGATTGCAGAGGGCCTGATGGATTTTGTCTTTACCAATAATCTGGATTATCCGGTTTATATTGCGGGAAGCGCGTATTCCGGTACCCTGACATTTACGATTTACGGGGTGGAGACCCGGGCCTCGAACCGGACGCTGGAGTTTGTCAGCGAGACCATCAGCCAGACAGATCCGGCCAGCAATATCACGCTCAGCGCAAACACCAGCCAGTCGGTCGGCTATCTGGTGCAGGTGCAGAGCGCGCACCAGGGCTTAAGCGCTGTGCTCTGGAAAAATATTTATATTGACGGTGTGCTGACAGACACGGTTCAGGTCAACAGCAGTACCTATACCGCTTCGCCCGCGATCTATGAGGTCGGCGTGGCGACGAGCAACTCGACCCTTTCCGCGGCGCTGTACTCAGCCATCGCGTCCAATGATCTTTCGACCGTTCAGAGCCTGATTGCGAATGGCGCTGATTCTGAGACGGAGGAGGAAGAGGACGACGAGGACGAGACAGAGAAAAAGAAGAAAAAGAAATCGACCGAAGAAACGACAGCAGAGACAACTGCCGAAACAACGGCGGAGACAACAGCTGAAACCACGGCTGAAACAACGGCGGAGACAACTGCAGAGACGACGGCTGAAACGGCCGCAGAGACCACGGCGGAGACGACTGCTGAGACATCGGCAGATACTGCGACAGAATGAGGAAAACTGGCCTGGAATGTTGACAGATCGGAAGAAATGGCCCGGATGCAGGCAGGCAATTTATAGTAAGGAAGAAGTTATGGAATCAGGGGAGCTGGCGGAATCGGTTCGGAACCGGTCGGTTTTACGGCAACTTCATATAGAAACGACAGGCAGCTACGGAACCCGGCCGCTCATTTCCACCGCAGGTCCGCTGCCGGGATATTCCGATATGCCGTGGCGTCAGGTGACTGCCGCGGCAAATTCTCTGTCAGCGATGGGAGCGGTACCGGCGGCATTTGTTTTGCAGGGAATGCTGCCGACGGCTTACGGGGAGGCACAGCTCCGTGAGGATATGAAACGGTTTGATGCGGAGGCCCGGGTCGAGGGGGCTGCGTTTTGCCACGCGGATATTCAGGTGTCCGGAGAGATCACCGCGCCGAAGTATTTTGTGACGGGAATCGGGCGGTATTGCGCAGAAACAACCCTGCAGGGACAGGGCAGGGCAGCGGATTCACCGAAAATGTCGTGTCAGGGCAGAGCGGCGGATTCGTCGGAAACGCGGATCCGGGACATGGAATCCGCGGGATCAAATAAGCAGATGACGGAGCCTGAGAATACAGCCACATTGCGGAAGAAGACATGGAACCGGACAGCCGCCAGTGAGCGGCGGGGGCTTTGCCCGGGCCAGGAACTGATCCTGACGCGCCGAATTGCGCTTGCCGGTACCGCGGCCCTTGTCCGTGCACACGAGGATGCGTTGCGGCAGCGATTTCCATTCCGGCTGGTAGACCGAGCGCGGGGCTTTGGCCAGTGGATGTCGGTCACGGAGGCCGCGCGAGCCGTGAACCACTTCGGCCCATGCCCGATGATGCCTCTTTCACAGGGCGGAATTTTTAACGCACTCTGGGAGATGGCGGAACAGACGGGCGTCGGACTGGAAGTGGATCTGAAAAAGATTCCCATCTATCAGGAAACGGTGGAAATCTGTGAATACTTTGACATCAACCCATATTATCTGTACTCGGCGGGTGCGCTTCTGATCGGTACGGATCGCGCGGAAGAGCTGATCGCCCTGCTGCGAGAGAAGGAGATTCCGGCCTGCGTGATCGGATGCGTGACAGACAAAAAGGAACGCGTGATCGTAAATGGAGAGAACCGGCGGTATCTGGACCGGCCGAAGCCGGATGAGTGGTGGAGACGGAATGATGCAAGCAGTATTACGGATAACGGTATCATGTAACATTCTATGTACGGAGTCCTTTGTAGAATCAACTCTATAAAAACAGAAATTTATAAAAACAGGAAACAATGAAACAGGAGATATTCAGCCATGAGAGAACAAATTTTAACATTTTTGGAAAAGAACAGTAAAATGGATCTGGGGGAGCTGGCAGTTCTGCTCGGGTCGAGCGAGGACGTCATCCGCAAAGAGGTCGAGGAGATGGAGCAGGAGAAGGTCATCTGCGGCTACCATACGCTGATCGACTGGGAGAAGACGGATTCGGAGAAGGTGACGGCGCTGATTGAGGTGCGGGTAACGCCGCAGCGCGGACAGGGCTTTGACACCATCGCAGAGCGCATTTACAACTATCCGGAGGTGCAGTCGGTGTACCTGATCTCCGGGGCTTATGATCTGCTGGTTATTTTGCAGGGCAAGACGCTGCGCGAGGTCTCCAGCTTTGTGTCGGACAAGCTGTCCACCCTGGATTCCGTGCTCAGCACCGCGACCCATTTTATTTTGAAAAAATACAAGGATTACGGCACGATACTCGGTAAAAAAGAAAAGGATGAAAGGATGTTGATGACCCCGTGAGAAATCCATTATCACAGAAAGTAATGGCCGTCGAGCCATCCGGCATCCGCCGCTTTTTTGACATCGCAAACGAGATGGAGGATGTCATCTCCCTTGGCGTGGGCGAGCCGGACTTTGACACCCCGTGGCACATCCGCGACGAGGGCATTTATTCCCTGGAAAAGGGGCGCACCTTTTATACTTCGAATTCCGGCCTGATGGAGCTCCGCAGGGAGATTTGCCGGTACCTGAAGCGCCGCTGCAGCCTGACCTACGATCCGGTCCATGAGACACTGGTGACGGTCGGCGGCAGTGAGGGCATTGATATCGCGCTCCGGGCCATGCTGGATCCGGGAGATGAGGTGCTGATTCCGCAGCCCTGCTATGTCTCTTATCTGCCCTGTGTGCAGCTGGCCGGCGGAGAGCCGGTCGTGATCGAACTGCAGGAAAAGGATGAGTTCCGCCTGACCAGAGAGGAGCTGCTGGAGCACATCACGGATAAAACCAAGGTGCTGGTTCTGCCGTTTCCGAATAACCCGACCGGGGCCGTGATGCGCTATGAGGATCTCAAAGCAGTCGCGGAAGTTGTGATCGAGAAGGATTTGTTTGTCATCTCGGATGAGATTTACTCGGAACTGACCTACCAGGGCGACCATGTCTCCATCGCGAGCCTGCCCGGCATGTGGGAGCGCACCCTGACCATCAATGGTTTTTCCAAATCCTATGCCATGACCGGCTGGCGGCTCGGCTATGTCTGCGGGCCGCGTGAAATCATTGACCAGATGATGAAAATCCATCAGTTCGCGATCATGTGTGCGCCGACGACCAGCCAGTATGCGGCGGTCGAAGCACTGCGCAACGGCGACGCGGATGTCTCCATGATGCGGGAATCCTACAACCAGCGCAGACGCTTCCTGATGCACGAATTCCGGCGCATGAACCTGCCGTGCTTCGAGCCGTTCGGCGCCTTCTATGTCTTCCCGTGTATCAAAGAGTTTGGCATGACCTCCGACGAGTTCGCCATGCGTCTGCTGGAGGAAGAACACGTTGCGGTCGTGCCCGGCACTGCGTTCGGCGTCTGCGGCGAGGGATTTCTGCGTATCTCCTACGCGTACTCCATCGACGCGCTCAAGGTCGCGCTCGGGCGCCTGGAGAAATTTATCACAAAGCTGCGCGAGGCATAGTTGATAAAAAGGCATCTGCAATCTACACGTATCCGTCTGACAGCAGATGCCTGAGGCATTGTATGACATGGCAGGAAGCTGCTGCAAAAACATTTGAGCATCCTGCACCGTCTGACACGCGAATTGCAGGCCATAAAAGCCTCGACATGATAAATCTGCAACGTATATTACACAAAAAATGGCTGGAGACATATGAACATCGTGCTTCATGAGCCGGAGATCCCGGCAAATACTGGAAACATCGGGCGCACTTGCGTCGCGACCAACACGCGGCTCCACCTGATTGAGCCGCTGGGTTTCCGCCTGACGGAAAAAGCGCTCAAACGGGCCGGGATGGACTACTGGCCGCAGCTTGACGTGACCCGCTATATCAACTATGAAGAGTTCCTTGAAAAAAATCCGGGAGCAAAGATTTATTACGCATCGACCAAGGCGCAGAAGCTTTATACCGAGGTATGCTACGAACCGGATTGCTTTATTATGTTTGGCAAGGAAAGTGCCGGCATCCCGGAGGAAATCCTGCGCGGACATCCCGATACGGCCATCCGCATTCCGATGGTCGGCAAGACCCGCTCCCTGAACCTGGGCAATTCCGTGGCAATCGTGCTGTATGAAGCCCTGCGCCAGAACGGATTCGCCGGGATGAAAACGCAGGGCGAACTGACACGGTATCGATGGGAGGAGTGAATTATCACCTGCCTCTGTGCAATCGGATAAAGGCTCCCTTCACCCTATCCGCTGTGCGGCTTTAGCCGTAAAATATTTTTGCACGGCTTTGTGTATAATAAAAGGCACTCCAGATAGGGGTGCCTTTATATCGAATAGAATCACAAGATGGGCGGCGTATCCATCATCTCAGGTACTCTCTGTGAGTGCGTCGGGAGCCTTTCCGACCTTTGCGATTCATTCTATCTATATACTGATTTTAGCGGAAATATACTTATTTGTCAATCTCATTTTAAAAATTGTATCTATTTTATTTTTTGCAATCTTCCATTGCATAATCCATGCTCTAATTTGCCATTGGTTATAGAATGTAAGGTGGCTACATACCAGTAATTGTTATTGATATCCAGTTTTATACCTATTAGTATATTTTTGTTAAAGACTTTTACCAATTCAAAGCTTGGATTGGATTCATTTGGATTTACACCAATGTAGTCAGATGAATTGATAATGGACGCGATGGAAGACAAAAATGGGGTGCACTCAGGATGGCGTTTTTGAATGTGTTTAGCCAGTCCTGCTGATTGATAAATATATTCGTCTTCTATATAAAAAGGTAAGTATGAATTCAATTTTTTGTTGAATCTACAAACTTTGAAAAGCTTATTTTCCATTATTATCCCCTCAAAAATCCACAAATATTATGGAATAAAAATATTGTATCATACAACAATGTATTTGTAAATGCATATTTTAAAACATAGAGAGGAATTTTTAAGATGTTGTTTAAAGCTGCATGAGAAAGGAAGTGGCTCCATGAATCTGCCGCAGGATTTTCAGACACGTATGGAGGCAATGTTAGGGGATGAGTACCCGGCGTTTCTCCAATCTTACGAGGAACCGCGCCGCTATGGCTTGCGTGTAAATACACTCAAAATCAGTGTGGAGGAGTTTCAAAGTATCGCGCCGTTCCACCTGACGCCGATACCGTGGACGGACGACGGATTTTTTTATGAAAAAGAGGATGCTCCGTCCAGGCATCCTTTTTACTATGCAGGTCTTTATTATCTGCAGGAGCCGAGCGCGATGGCGCCTGCACAGATGCTGCCGGTAGAGCCGGGGGAGCGTGTGCTCGACCTCTGTGCGGCTCCCGGCGGAAAGGCGACCGCTCTCGCTGCGAAGCTGGGAGAGGGCCGCATAAACTCAGAACAGAGCGTATTCTCACAGAACTGTCCAGACAAGGAGAAAAGCGTATTTTTGCAAGGAGGGTTGCTCGTCGCCAATGATATCAGTGCCTCACGTGCGAAGGCACTCCTGAAAAATCTGGAGGTTTTCGGCGTGACAAATTCGTTCGTGACCTGCACGACGCCGGCTGTCCTGGCCGGGCGGTTTCCAGAATTTTTTGACAAAATCCTGGTCGACGCGCCCTGCTCCGGCGAGGGGATGTTCCGCAAGGACATCGCAAACGCAAATGCCTGGAGCCTCGAAAAGGTGAAGGACTGCGCTAAGATTCAGAAGGATATCGTCAGTTACGCGGTCTCCATGCTCCGACCGGGCGGGATGCTGCTCTATTCCACCTGCACCTTCGCACCGGAAGAGGATGAGCAGGTCATTGCTTATCTACTGGAGAAGTATCCGGAGATGGAACTGGTAGCGGTACCGATGGCGGACGGATTCTGCGAAGGACGCCCCGAGCTGGCGCAAGGGGACTGGCAGGGGCGAAATGTTCTTAATGTTCTTAACTTTGATCGAATGAATCTGAAAAACTGCGTTCGCCTCTTCCCGCATAAAATACCCGGCGAGGGGCATTTCCTTGTGCTGCTGCGGAAAAAAACAGCAAAAGCGTCCGGGAATGCGGCAGCATCAATAACATCGACAGCATCAAAAATATCAAAGATATCAAAAACATCAAATATATTAAATACATCAAAAGAACAGGAAGCATCGAAAAAATCGAGAAAGTCAAAAATATCGAAAGCATCAAAAGCATCAAAAGCATCAAAAGCAGTAGAGTATACTGTATATGAAGAGCGTATAAAATTCTCAAACAGCGCGGGACAAGGAAATACGGGCAAGGCTGCATACAGGAACGGGGCAGCAAATACAGGCAAGGGTGCATATAGGGATAAGACAGCTAATACGGACAGGGACAGTTTGCGTTCATTTTTACATCAGATACTCATTTCCCAGAAAGACATTGACGAACTTTTGCAGCACAGTGAGGTACACAATGGACAGGTCTATTACGTACCGGAAGCCCTGGGCCTGGCAGCGGCTGACGGTTCTTTCGTGCGCGGTCCGGGGCGAAACGGAGACCGCTTTCAGTTTTTGCGAAAGGGACTGTATCTGGGAGAAATCAAAAAAGACCGCTTCGAGCCGTCGCAGGCATTTGCGATGTCCCTTAAGGCAAAGGACTGTGCGGCTGTGCTTGATTTTGACCATACAGACGAGCGCGTTCTTCGTTACCTTCGCGGCGAGACGATAGAAGTAAATGATACCGCTGCTGCGGCCTGCTGCCGGCCGGAGCGAACTTCTGAGCGAGGGACGAAGCGTGACGGGGAAGATGCTGTCCAATTGAAGAGAGGGGCGTGTTCTGCTTCTGATATCTGTACTGCGAAAATGCAAAGCACCTCGCAAAAAAGCGGCTGGCGGTTGGTTTGTGTGAACGGATATCCGCTTGGATGGGGCAAACTCGCAAATGGTACCCTCAAAAATAAATATCATCCCGGCTGGCGGATGCATTTCTGAGCAGCATTCCTTCGAGAAGCATCTTTGCCGCTTTGATTTAGAAGAAAAGGGCGGAATGGGTAAACCGGCGGCCGGGATCGCATTTCTTCAGGCTTTATCTGCGCATGATGCACAAGTCGCTGTGAAACGGACGCCAATCTGTAACGCATATTGACGGATAAGAAAAGGAAGTTTGCGAAACAGGACAAAAAAATGAAAAAAATGTGAAAAAAATATAAAGAAAAGTATTCCATTTTTCCCCATAATACGGTATAATTCAGGCACAGTTGTGTGAAATGTTACCTTTCACATTGTGCGGAAGAGAAGGTATCATCAGAAGGTATCAACATGCGGGAAGAGTTATGCCAGGAGAGCTTTTTATTCTGGAAAAGTTTTCATCTTGAAAAGTTTTCTATCCCGGAGAATTTTTTCCTTTTGGAACGCTTTCTGTTTCCATTGGAATTTCGCATGCGGTGTGGGCTTCGCACTCCTGATACTAATCATTTCAAGGGATTCCGGATGAATTCCGCTTGAAGAAAGGAGTAAAGAATGAAGAGAAACTTTTTAAAGCGTTCTCTGGCACTCGTGATTGCAGCGTCCATGACACTTTCTTCGGTACCGACCAGCCTGGTCTTTGCAGAAGAATATACGGATGAAGCAGTTGTGCTTGAGGATGATGTTGTTTTGGACGAGGATGCTTCTGAAGAGGAAGCAGCGGCGGAAGACAGCGAAGAAGAGGCTTCCGACGATGGTATTTCGATTGCCAGCGTAGAGGAAGTAGACACGGCTGATGTGCCGGCGGAGGTAGCCGTGGATGACACGGCGGATGTACCGGAGACGGTAGCAGACACACCAGGCACGGTAACAGCTGAATTTGATGCTGATGAAAAGTTATTGACCTGGACAGCGGATACAGCAGCGGATTATTATGAGATTTCTATTACTGATGGAACGTATGTATACGGTTATAGCGGATATATCAAAGAATATGATGACCTGTATTATTATATCAGCAGCTCCCTGTATGCTTATACGGTGGATTCAGATGGTAATTTCGCTCTTGCAGAGGACTCAGATGGTGATTATATCTATGGCCTGAGTGCCTCGACTACTTATACAATTAAGGTTCGTGCCGTCAATGTAAATTCCAGCGACAGCTCGGATGTAGCATACGGTGAATGGTCGAATGAGGTTACCTATACGACGGATGCGCTTGTAACATCTCTGGATAAGGTGAGCAGCATTGAACTGGATGAAGATATTTTGACATATACGTATCTAGAGACGTATGATGCAATCCAGATGAAGGTAGTTGACACGAGTACGGGTTACGTATATACATCCGGTTATGGCACTGATACAGATGCGGACGGAAATGTGACATTGGTGCTTGACAATAGCTATGTCAGAACTACTAATAATTCATATATTAATTTGGCAAATTATTATGAAGAGTTAAAGTCCTATTATATTGAGAATAATTCCGTTACATACCGCAAGGACAGTGATGGTAATCCTTTGTCTGCGTTCCAATTGAATACGACGTATACAATTAATATTCGTGCCAGATATTATAATGGTTCAGAATATATATATGGAGACTGGTCGGACGATATCACTTATACTCCGGTAGAGGCAACGGCTCCGAGTGAGACCACGAAGCTTACTTATGATGGCGAAGATGGCAGCGGCTACCTGAGCTGGAATTATGTAGACTGCGATGCGTATGAGATTGAGTTAACGGATGCTTCCGGGAATACATATTACAGAAGCTACAATACGACTTCTAATGATGATGGAACCTATACACATACCGGAATCGGCGCTTCGACAACCGAAACTAGCTATTACGCAGGTAATCTGAAGTCTCTGTATTACAGAACGGTTACGGACAATACAACAAGCTATGGTTATACTACTACCCGTGCTTCGTTTGATGCAGGCACGAAATGGTATGTTCGCGTTCGCCCTTACAATGTGAGTAAGGATGATAGCAAGGAAACGCCGGATAACCGGATTTATGCGGACTGGTCGAATTCAGTCACCATTACGATTCCAGAAGAAACAGAAGAAGAAACCGAGACGGAAGATACTTCCAAGCCGGATCAGGTATCAGGCGTAGTGGCTTATGCGACAACTTCAACCAAGAAGATTACCTGGAACGAAGTAGAGAATGCAGACTATTATTTGGTGGCAATCACGGATGCTGATGGAAATGCTTATTACTCCAGCTATGATTATACTAATAAAAAATGGAATTATTATAAACCTTCTGTAAGCCTTAATTCATCTACAGGTGTAGTTACCTGGTCTGTAAGTAGCGCGACAATTTATACATATCAGCTTGTAGATGACGAATATATCGCGAAGGTAGATGCAGAGACTGGTGAAAAACTTAAAGCGTTTACAGCGGGTGAGACTTATTCTGTAAGTGTGTGTGCTGTGAATACCTACACGGATTCTACTACTGGTGAGACGGTGACGGTTCTTGGCGACTGGTCTGCGGCTGTGACTTATGCAGAAGCGGCAGAATCAACCATCGGTTCGTCTGCGACACCGGCTCAGGTGACGGGTCTGCTGGTTACGGACAATGCGGAAGATAACTATTATGGAACAAGCACTGCTGAGCTTCACTGGAGCTATGTGGATGATGATATCGATCATTACGAGATTCTGGTTAAGGACTCTGCGGGTAATGAGTATGTTTCTACGATTGATCCTGAGCAGAGGCTGAAGGGCGTTATTGAGCCGATTTACTATTCGGTAAGTGTGAGCGGCCTGGATAACAGCTATTATCCTGCAGTTACACTTTCTGCTCTGACAGGAATGAGATCATATTATAAGGTAGATGGTTATTCGATTGCTTATCTGAAAGATGAAGATGGCGAAACAATCACGACCTTCCAGGATGGCGAGACCTATACCTTCCAGGTTCGTGCGGTGAACGTGGATGAGGATGGCAATGAGTATCCGGGCGCATGGTCCTCATCCGTTTCCTACACCGCTGGTACGGTAACGGCGATTTCCGATCTGGCATATGTATCAGAGGATGATTATTATTATTACTTCAGCTACAGCGCAGAAGTAGCAAACAATGCAACCTATATCTATTATCAGATTGCAAGTGATACAGCGTTTACGGCACTTTCCCGTATGACAACCAATTGGGTGGGGTACGGGCTTGACAATTCCTACGACTCCTATAAGCTTCGTGTTTCGAAGAGCGCGTATGATCTGACAGTCGGTACGACCTATTATATCCGTGCGGTATTCAGCACGGGTTCGACTCCGGATGATGATGAGGTAGCGGAACTGAATCCGTCGGTAGCATCTTTTGTAGTAACAGAGGAGGAAGAAACGACACCGACACCGAAGACTATTACAGGTCTGTATCTGTACAACTACTCAGCAAGCGACAGTTATGTTTACTTCCGCTTCGATCCGGTACTGGATGATGAGGATGACGAAGAAGATCAGGTTCAGGATTATTATGAACTGCAGTATGCGATGAGCGCATCCGCTGAGGATGCAGACTGGGTGACATTCTATAGCGGAACCAGCACTTCTCCGTACTACTACAAGTACAATCTGGATGACGGAACCTATTATGTACGTGCGAGAGCTTATGTCTATGTGACGGATGAAGATGGAAATACAGAAAAGTCTTATGGTACTGCATCGAACACTGTTTCCTTTACCGTATCCAGAGCGACAACATCCATCAGCAACCTGAAGCTTGCGGAGCAGTACAATGATACATACTACTTCACATTCTCGGGCACACCGCGTGATGTTGAGCAGGTTCAGTACTGGGTTTCCACCAGCTCTACCTTTGAGACAAGCACCAGGAAGATTACAAATATCAGCTATACCGGCAACAATTATCGCTTCAGCATTCCGTATACGGATCTGACACCTGGTCAGACCTATTACATCCGTGCTCGTATCGTAAATGAAAAAACGGCAAATGGTACAACGGAATACAGTGGCTTTACGAACACTGTGACGATTACGGCTACGATGCCGACCATCACGGTGACCACGCAGAATGTGACATCGACTACAATCACGCTGGCAATGAACTATAGCAGCAACGATGACTATCTGACCGGCTATCAGGTACAGAAGAAGATTGGTTCGAGCTATAAGACCATTGCTAAGACAACGGACAACACAGTAAAGGATACGAAACTGTCAAAGGATACGACCTACACCTATCGTGTAAGACCGTATTATTACAACACGGAGACAGGCACCACCACGACCGGCAGCTGGGTATATATCCAGACAATGACCTGGGGCGGTACGCTTACTCTTAAGACTACGGCGACATCTAAAACAAAAGTAAAGCTGTCCTGGAACAAGATCACCGGCGCGAGCGGATATGAAATCTATCGCCGCGTGACTTCAACGGGTGCAACGACTGTGACGGCGGGCGTTTACAACGCATATGACAAGGATGTCCTGGTTAAGACCATCAAGAAAGCAAGTACTACAAAGTATACGGACAAGAATCTGAACAGCAATCTTTCCTATACCTACTATGTGCGTGCATACAAGACCATCAATGGTAAGAAATATTACATCACTTCCAATGAGAAGACGATGGATATGAACTACCTGAACTTTGGCAGTAGTGTAGAGTATTATTATACTTCTGCTGGCAATGTCAAGGTAACCTGGAACCGCGTGTACACAGCGAGCGGTTATGTGGTTGAGAAGAAGAATGCTGCTACCGGACAGTGGGAAACTTATAAGACGCTTGGAAAGAAGAAGTCTACCGTCACTCTGCCTGCAACAAGCAACTTTGACGGTGTCAAATATCGGATTCGTGCATATAATGGAATCAAGTATTCAACAAGCAGCGACACAATCACTGTATACCCGCAGATTACTGCGCCGACCGGTGTAAAGGCTACAGCAAATGCGACAACCGGAGCGATCACGGTGACCTGGAATGCGGTATCTGGTGCGGCATATTATGAGGTATATCGTACGACTTCATCGTCTTACGTAGTTTACAATGCTACGACCAAGAAGTACACGCTTCCTTCCGATGCGACTAAGCTTTCGGTATATAAGGCAAATGCGGCAACCGTATCCGGATACGAGCTGGATGAAGACGATCTGACCGCTACGACGATTACTGACGCACCGATTGTTTACACTTACAATGGAGTGGAGACAACCTACTACGAAGGACCTGCAGCGGGTGTGAAGTATTACTATTATGTAGTAGCATATGCGAACGATTCCTACATTTACAGCGACAATACAACAGGTTCCGCGAGTGCAGTCAGCGCGGCAGCAAGCGCAACGATCACCAGCGTAACGGTGAAGAAGCCGACCCTGAAGTCTGCGAAGGCGACATCCGGCAAGGTTACCCTGACCTGGAAGAAAGTAAGCGGAGCAGCTGGTTATGAGATCTATCGCTCCACCAAGAAGGGCAGCGGATACACGCTGATTGGTACGGTGACGAAGGGCTCGACCAAGAAGTATGTAGATAAGACCGCAACAAAGGGTAAGACCTACTACTACAAGATCCGTGCTTACAAGCTGAACGAGGCTGGTGCTTACAAGTACTCATCCTACTCAGCAAAGAAGAAAGTAACTGCGAAATAAGGATTCCTGATTCATCAGTATTCTAAAGAACAGTAATCTGACAGGAAAACAAAGCCTCGGTGTTGGAAACAGCACCGGGGCTTTTTAAAGAAAATACTATAAAGAAAGAATTTCAAAAAAACTGAATGCAATAAATAACAATGCAAATAGTTGCAATAAAAAAATTGGATGTAGAATTAAAAAAGTGCTTGCATTTTAATACCCTTGGTGATATAATGAACAAGCTGAAAACAAGAGACAAACAAAAATAAATAACGATGCGTGGCTCAGTTTGGTAGAGCGCTGCGTTCGGGACGCAGAGGCCGCAGGTTCAAATCCTGTCGCATCGACTCCTTGGCAGGGGCGATAAAGATGCCGGGAATCCTTTAAAATCAAGGGTTCCCGGTATTTCTTTACCCGTCAAAGGAACCTGAAAATTTGACGGGTGAAAGGGCGCTTGAAAAAAATTCTACGAAAAATTCTACGAAATTATTCAAAAAGATCCGAGACACTTTCTGACATTGCGGTCAGATCATTTTCAGCCGAGTTGGCCTTGTGCTTCATATACTGTGCATAAATGTTCATTACAGTCGAAGCATCACGATCCCCGAGCCAATACTGCACCTTCTTGACATCCCACCCTTTGTCGATCAGGAGGGAAGCGCAGGTATAACGCAGCTTATGTAGGGTAATCTCCGGCCGCCCAAATTCGTCCATCGCCCGTGAAAACTTATGGGTGACGTAATCCGGACGATAAGGATGCCCGTCTTCGTGCGTGAAAACATAGCCGCGCGTATCCTTGTAGGTATTGCCGAAAAAAGCGCGGTTAGCATCCTGCTCTTCCTTTAATTTCCGGAAGCATCGCTCGGCTGTGGGAAACAGATTTAACTGCCTGCGTCCTTCGATCGTCTTTGTCTTGTCCGTCTCATAAATCGTAGAACTGCCGGTTACCGTGTGACAAATGGTCAGCACCTTACGCTTGTAATTTACAGCTGTCCATTTCAGACCAAGGATTTCTTCCCGACGCAGACCATAGTAAATTCCTACAAAGGCGATGGACTTGAGAAATGGATAGTTTTCTGCAAGGAATTCAAGCACGTCGCGGATTTCATCCTCGGACAGAAAGAGCATCTCTTCGGAAAAATCACTGTTCCTCTTGTTGGTGACTTTCGTGTTCGCTACCGGATTGCCCGGTAATCCAAGCTTGATTATTGCATAATCGAAAAGTGCAAACAGAATGCTTTTTGCACTCCGTACACTGCGGACGGACAGAGGACCCTGGCTCTGGTCTTTCTGGCTGACCTTACCGTATTGCAGACAGTAGCTGAAAAAATCGTCCAGAACGGAAGGTGTGACGTCCCGAAGCTTAGTATGCCTTGGGCCGAAGTAACGCCGGATAGCTCCGGTACGCCTCGCGTACGTATCATGTGTATTGCCACAGACCTCCACTTTCTTTTTTTCCAGCCAGATATCGAGAAAATCACAAAGCTCAATATCAGGATTGATATCGGACTGTTCAGGGGTCAACCGTTCAAGATATGAGTATTTCTCAATAATTTCATTGACCAAAGCTTCGGCTTTTCTTTTGTTACCCTTTATTTCCAGACCTGTACGGATATCCTTTGTTTTCCATTTCTGAGTGAAAGGATCCTTGTAGGATAGATGTACATAGAAAAAATCTTTTCCGGATGACATTTTCTTTGCAATGATACTACCCGTCATAATGATAATTACCTCCTTTTTTACATGACGGGCCGTGCAATGTATGTATATGATAGCACGGCCCGAGTCTGTATTTCAATAACATTTATGAAAGATCTGCCATCTGTCCGTTGTACAGATAGTCCATAATGGCCTTTTTGCTGATCCGGTATATTCTTCCGATCTTGCGGTATTCAATTTTTCCTTCCGCCAGCAGACGCATCACCGAACGCCGGCTGACACGGAGAACGGCGGCAGTATCATCGACTGTTAACACATCCAGATAGTTGTCCAGCATAATGAATCCCTCCTTTATATGAAATTTAAGCTTGACTATAAATAAAAGCAGAGGTATCATGAGTATTGTTCAAGTATGTATTGCACAAAAGAACCATGATTTTCCTCTCTATTTAATATGTCGGATTTTTCATTTGATAAAAAAATTCCATTCATCGAAAACAAGTTTTTTTGAAATGGCCAGAGAAAAATTGAACACTTGTGTAAATAAGATGATTGCGATAAATTCTTCTTTACATCAAGCGGAATGTGCCTTAGAATAAAAAGAAAAATAAAATTGCAGGAGGCTACTATGGCAGATAAAAGAATCAGACGAAGCAAGAAGGAAATTATTCTGGATAACGTGGCGAAGCTGGATGAAAAGATCGAGGCTTATGAGCAGAAGATTGCGGATCTTAATGCGCAGAAACAGGAACTGCAGGATAAACTAACTGAACTGGAGAATGCGGCAAACGAAGCCAAAAAGAAAGAGGAAGAAGAAGCAATCATGAAGATTGTTCGTGAAAATGGAATTACCGTAGATGATATCAAGAAGCTGTTAGAAGAAGCGGAATAGAAGGATTGAATACAAAATCAAAAACGTCGGCTCTGATGTGTGAAATTCAGATGCCGGCGTTTTTTTAGGAGTTTCAGCTGTATTCTCTCTGTCGCATTTTTTCGATGGCTGTTACAGAAAAGAATTAACGATAAAAGAAAAATCCAATCAGGAACGGATGTGCAACGCACACAAGCCTGATTGGATTTATTTTGAATAAAATATAATTCGACCATCTCTCTATCAAAGCAGAGAATTTGTCATCCTGTTATTCGTCCAGGTCATATTCTTCTTTTTCACAAATGACCTTACATCTTTTCTTAAAGCAGGCGATGCCATATTTATAAATCGTATGATAACCTTCATGTTTAAGTTCGCTTGTATAGTTCATTCTCTCAATCTGTGCCATCGCATCCTTGCATCCGGCAGTGAGACGAGCGTTTTCGGCATATTTGAATTCGATAATAATGCCGATACCTTCGTTCTCAATCCTTACCATAACATCGCTGTAGCCATCCCCGGAATCTACATTGGTTTTCGAATCCCATCCTTCTATGTTTACAAGAATCCCAATCATTTCGCCATGGTAAAGGATTTCTTTTTTGTCCTTCTGAACGGAAGAGTCTCTGACGCTAATCGAATCATAGAGGTAGGAAGTAAATAATTGTTCTGTTTTCTCAGCATCACCAGATTTTAAAGCTTCGCCAAATTCTGTGAGACGGCTGACATTCGCCCTGACTACTTTTTGAAACATAGCCGTGATCTGCTCAGTAAAGATTTCGCGAATTTCCCGGTTCGGGATTGCCAGCTGATATTTTTTTCCATTCGGCTTTCCCCGCTGCGTCAGATAACCGGTCATAAAAAGGACGCTCCAGATATTATCGATCTCATCATACAGCTGATTATAGGTCAGATCCTCCCGGATTACCTTTTCCACCGTTTCTCCGGCAACCAGCGCTTCGATTTCCCGTTTTGTGTTCGCTGTCTTATTCGATTTCTCAATAAAGTGACGGACAACATCATTGCCGCTGGTATTTGACCAGTACGCTTTTGGGTAAGCTGCTGAATCACCGGTTAACTCATAGCAATAGTTGATAACATCCCATGGACAATAGACATCAACTTTTCCGAAACGGTATCCATCATACCATTCTCTGATAACCTCATACTTATCTATCTGGTTGTAATAATCCAGCATTTTCTTCACTTCATAATCCGAAAAGCCGAAGTATTCTTCAAAACGGACTGTCGTGATAGAAAGTATATTAGGATTATTCAAACCCGTAAAGATACTCTCCTTCGCTACGCGAAGACATCCGGTCAGCACCGCAAAATACAAACTGCTGTTTGATTTGAGCGCCTGATCAAACATACTGCGAATCAGGTCAACCATTTTTGTGTAATAATTTCGTTCATTCGCCTGGGTTAATGGGACATCATATTCATCAATAAGTATAATTACTTTCTTTTCAAAGTGCTTCTGCAGCAGGATGGAAAGTGTCTGCAGACTGCTCTTCAACGCATCCTCGGACATAGAATATACCTTTTCACTGTCCGATGTGGAAATGGTTAGCTGCTTGTATCTGTTTTTCTCATTTTCTGTGAGTTTGTCGCTGTCTATCAGATACTCAAACCTCGAAGCTTCATTCCCAATCTCTTTGCGCATCTGCGACAGAGCTGCCTCGTAGCTGTCCCCGGATACGCTTTTCAGGCTGATCGAAATAACAGGGAATTGTCCCATATATTTTTCACAAAGCTGTGATTCTTTGGAAATGTCAAGTCCATCGAATAGAGATTTGTCGCAGCCAATCTCCAGAAATGCTTTCAGCATACTCATATTGAGGGTTTTTCCAAAGCGGCGCGGACGGGTGAATAAGTTCACTTCCCCCCACGCATTCAGTAAATCTCGAATCATTGCTGTTTTATCAACATAATAGAATCCTTCTGTTCGGATCTTACGAAAATCATCAATCCCAATCGGGAGCTTTTTTTTCATACCATTATCAATCATGATTAAAGTGCTCCTTTCCAATGATGACTTCAGATTCCTATGAATCTGTATCAGCACCTATATCCAGTTCCATCCATTCAGCTTTTTTCGCTTCGCTTCTTCCCTACGACCATTATACATAAATTTGCAGGTAAATCAACACTTTAGGGAGACAAAAAAGGGGAGGCAGCCGGCCGGTTTTTGGCATAAAATTGTTTGCTCAACCGTTCAAAATATTACAGGAGCTGGATCTGGTAGAAAACATTCAGATCTGCTCCCAGCCATGCAAGCCAGCGCCGCGCACTTTGTTGGCGTTGAGAGAAAGAACGATAGAGGCTGGATGCTCTGGCTACGCTGGAGGAAGCCTGGGAGCAGGCGCAGTATTACATCGTGATCTGCGGTGCCGGCATGATTTTACAGGGCTTTATAATATGTTCAGCGCGGTGCTGCGCGGCGTGGGAGACAGTGTACATTCATTTTTGTTTGTCCTGATCGCTTCTGTAGCAAACGTGATGCTTTGTATAGATCGGATTAAAAAGAGACCGTATCACATAGCTGTCCGGCGACTGCAGCGTACTAAAACAGAGAGGGGAGAGCATAAAACAGACGGTAAATTTGCTATTGTCCCCGCAGGCGTTAAACATAACCATTATATAATTTTTGATGGGGTTGCATTTTTCGGGAGAACGTATATAATAAAAATGTGATTATCATACACTAAAATATAAATAAAAGTGTGAGAAGGTGCGTTTATGGAACGATTGATTTTGAATAAGCTGCTGAACTGGAAGAATTCTCCTTATCGTAAACCTCTGATCTTAAAGGGCGTGCGACAAGTAGGTAAAACCTGGATTTTAAAAGAATTTGGCAGACGCTATTATGAAAATGTTGCTTATTTCAACTTTGATGAAAACGAAGAATACAAGCAGTTTTTTGAAACTACAAAAGATGTAGACCGGATTCTGCAAAACCTGATGCTGGCAAGTAGTCAGAAAATCCTCCCTGAGAAAACTCTGATTATATTCGACGAGGTACAGGATTGCCCAAAGGTCATCAACTCCATGAAGTATTTTTGCGAGAACGCTCCGCAGTATCACATTGCATGCGCTGGTTCTCTGCTGGGGATTGCTCTGGCAAAGCCTTCTGCTTTCCCTGTAGGCAAGGTTAACTTTATGCAGATTGATCCTATGACTTTTACAGAGTTCCTGCTCGCCAATGGGGATGAGAACCTGGCTCAGTACCTGGAATCGGTGAATACGATCGAATCGGTCCCTGATGCTTTTTTTAACCCGCTGTATGAAAAACTCAAGATGTACTATGTGACCGGAGGAATGCCCGAACCAGTGAAGATGTGGACGGAAGCGCGGGACGTTTCTGCAATACAGGAGAGCTTATCCGGGATCATTGGCGCCTATGAGCGCGACTTTGCCAAGCATCCGAATATAAGTGAATTTCCTAAGATTTCAATGGTCTGGAAGTCCATACCGTCCCAGCTGGCAAGGGAGAACAAGAAATTCATTTACAAGGTTGTTAAGGATGGCGCCAGAGCCCGTGAATACGAGGATGCTTTGCAGTGGCTGGTAGATGCCCGACTGGTGCATAAAATCTATCGCAGTTCTGCACCCGGTCTCCCTATAGCTGCTTACGATGACATTTCTGCCTTCAAGATTTATATGGTGGATGTGGGAGTACTCCGCCGTTTGGCACAGCTGGCACCAACCGCTTTTGGAGAAGGGAATCGCCTGTTTACGGAATTTAAGGGAGCATTGACAGAGAACTATGTGCTTCAGACTTTGATTACTCAGTTTGAAGTAACTCCAAGATACTGGACGCAGACCAATCCTCCTTATGAGGTTGACTTCCTCGTTCAACGGGAAAATGATATTTTTCCTGTAGAAGTTAAATCTGAAGCGAATACTACCAGTAAGAGCCTCAGAAAGTTCAAAGAACTGTTCCCGGACAAAGTGAAGCTTCGGATAAGATTCTCTTTGGATAACCTGAAACTGGATGATGATGTACTGAACATTCCGCTGTTTATGGCAGATAAGGCAGATGAGTTGATTGGCCTGGCATTACAACAGAGGAAAGTATAAAAGATAAAGACTTCAAATGGATAAAAGCAAACAGGTGAACAGGCACTTATGGCTTGCTCGCCTGTTTTGCTTGTTTTTTATTCGAAACAGCTTCAATATCAAACCAAAAAGCCGTATATATCTTACCGATTAATGAGCATGTACTTTTTGCCACAGTCTAGCCAGGGTAGCCGGGGGAAACGAAAACATCATTAAGCAATCCGTTCAATAACAGAATTGTTTTTGGGCGATATGTGTATTTGGAGACAATTGCATGAAAGGAAAGGAGAGCATTATGAATCTTAAAGAAGCGTTTCGATACCAGAACAAATTGCATAGTCTGTTGGATGAGGCAATGGTCAGGAATGAGATGGGAAGGGAGAACGGTACAATGTGCCGAAATAACTAATAGGGAAGCATTGAGCAAACACTTTGGGAAATGTCAAAATCGACGTAAAACGTATCAATTTCACACCTGTTCTCGTGAGAGAAAAAGCAGTATTATATGCATCGTAAGGAACAACAAACAGAAAACGAAAAGATAATCTTGAAAGTGAGGCATATATATGAACAGAATTGCAAAGTATTTTAAGGAAAATCAGAAAGAGATTATGATGGCGCTGTATTCTTTGAATCTTGGAACGAATTCCAGCCAGGCGATGGATGTTATTGAGCATTCCTGCAGATAGTCGAATGATACGTGCAATTTTTTCCTGTGACCAAAATTGTTTTAATCATCTATAAGAACTCCAACCGGAAGCCATAGTTATGGTAAAAGGTTGGAGTTTTTATTTTGCTGACTGCAAGTATTTCATGTTTTTTTTATTGACTTCTTAAAACCTCACATTGAATAGCCGCTTGCTTTGTGATAAGCTAAAGGCGTAAGGTAGGGATTTTATTTCAGGGAGATGGAATTTACAATGAGATCATTGAGCAGAAAAACAGACGGATTTACGGATTCTGTTATCCGCAGGATGACCCGGATATCTAATCAATATCACGCGGTAAATTTGTCACAGGGTTTTCCGGATTTTGATCCGCCAGGGGAAATTACGGATCGGTTAAAGGAGATTGCGCCATACGGTCCGCATCAGTATGCGCTGACCTGGGGCGCACAGAACTTCAGGGAAGCGCTAGCACGCAAACAGAAGCACTTTTCAGGAATGGCGGTTGACCCGGAGCAGGAGATTGTCGTTACTTGCGGAAGTACGGAAGCTATGATGGCGGCCATGCTGACCGTTTGCGATCCGGGAGATAAGGTAGTTGTTTTTTCGCCTTTTTATGAAAATTATGGGGCGGATGCGATTCTGTCCGGGGCTGAGCCCATCTACGTTCCGCTGAATCCGCCGGATTTTTGTTTTGATCCGGATGTGCTGGAGGCGGCAGTTCGGCAGGAGGGCGTAAAAGCTCTGATCCTTTGCAACCCCTCCAATCCCTGCGGGAAGGTTTTTACAAGGGAAGAATTGCTGGTAATTGCGGATCTGGCTGTTCGGTATGACATTTATGTCATTACGGATGAGGTTTATGAGCATATTTTGTACAAGCCGCATACACATACCTATATGGCAGCGCTGCCTGGTATGAGGGAACGTACGATTTTATGCAGTTCTCTGTCAAAGACTTACTCGATTACCGGATGGCGGCTGGGGTATGTCATTGCATCGCCGCCGATTACTGATCGGATAAAAAAGGTTCATGATTTTCTGACAGTGGGAGCTGCTGCACCGCTGATGGAAGCGGTCATCCCCGGTTTGAATTTTGGAGACGAATATTATCAGGAACTGCAGGCAAATTACACGCACAAAAAGGATTTGTTTACAAAGGGGCTGCGTGATATTGGATTTTCCTTTGTGGAGCCACAGGGCGCCTATTATGTCATGGTAGATGTCAGTGCGTTCGGCTATGAGAATGATCAGGAGTTTTGCCTGGATCTTGCGAGAAAAGTCGGTGTCGGAGCAGTTCCTGGTTCCAGTTTTTTCCGTGAAAACATTAACAACTATATTCGATTTCATTTTGCTAAACAGGATGATACCCTGTATGAAGCATTGAACCGATTAGCTGATATACGGAAAAAGATGTAATAAGCTGTGCCGCATTGGCCATTGGAACCGGTGCTATGCTTTGTGTCAAAACGGTGCGGGTCATACTGGCGGAAGCCCTTAAAAGGATATCATAGAACGGCAGAAGGAAGATGACAGTTATGGAAACAATCAAACAAATGCTGGAGAGAAATCCTATGCTGAAAAAAATGCGGGCTGCGGAGGAAGGGGTCTGGATCAATCCAGAAAAAAATTCTTTTGCAGATGCGAAGGACACCTGCGAGCTAACTATAGCTGATATCGATGACGCGGAAGCGCGCCTGCAGCGCTTTGCGCCGTTTATCATGAAATGTTTTCCGGAGACGGAAGAACGTGGCGGTATCATTGAGTCTGCTTTAACAGATATCCCGAATATGCGCGTTCGCATCAATGAGAAGTATGACAGTCATTTGCAGGGACGGCTGCTTTTAAAGCAGGATAGCCATCTGGCAATCGCGGGGTCCGTGAAAGCCAGGGGCGGCATATACGAGGTATTGAAGCATACGGAGGAGCTGGCGCTTGCGAACGGAATCCTTAAAGAGAGTGACAACTACGCAAAGCTGGCGGAACCGGAATGCAAGGACTTTTTTGCACAGTATACGATACAGGTGGGTTCGACCGGAAACCTCGGCATGAGCATCGGCGTTATGAGTGCTGCGGTGGGATACCGTGTGATCGTCCACATGTCCGCGGATGCAAAACAGTGGAAGAAAGATCTGCTGCGCAGCCATGGCGTGACCGTGATTGAATATCAGGCTGATTACAGTGAGGCCGTAAAGAATGGAAGAAAGCAGTCCGATGAAAATCCGATGAGCTATTTTGTTGACGATGAGAATTCCAGAAATCTGTTTCTCGGCTATGCGGTGGCAGCAAAGCGCCTGATCGGTCAGTTGGCGGAAAAACAGGTTTCGGTAGATGAAATGCATCCGCTGTTTGTCTATATTCCCTGCGGAGTCGGCGGAGCACCGGGCGGTATTACCTTTGGGTTAAAGCAGGTGTTTGGCGATGCAGTGCACTGTTTCTTTGTGGAACCGGTGCAGGCTCCCTGTATGCTGCTTGGCATGAGCACTGGACTGCAGAATGGCATTTCCGTACAGGACATCGGGCTGACCGGTCTGACTCATGCGGATGGACTTGCTGTCGGCAGGCCTTCCGGATTTGTGGGCGGCATTATGAAACCGCTGCTTAGCGGCGAATTCACGATCTATGATGGAAAACTATATGATTATATGCGCGATGTGCTGGATACAGAGAAGATTTTTCTCGAACCGAGTGCCTGTGCCGCGTTCCAGGGGCCTGTGAAGCTGGAAGTCAGTCCGGAAACAATCAACTATCTTAAAAAGAACAACCTGACAGATAAAATGAAAGAAGCTGCCCACATCGTTTGGGCCACAGGAGGAAGCCTCGTGCTTGAGGAGATCCGGGAGGAATACAGAAGCACATTTGTGTAGGAATGAGGTACCAACCAGAAGGGACAAAAATTGGAAATGCAGAACCTGTTTGGTTCATTGGAGAAAATGGGCGGGTGTTATGGGAAAAAGGGGACACTGGTGCCCGAAAGGGGGAAGCAGATTTATGAAAGCTTTATTGATTGGCGGCACAGGGGTAATCAGCAAGGCAATCTCGAGACGGTTGCTTCTTGAGGGACACGAGCTTTGGCTGATTAATCGGGGAAATCGTATGGACGACCTGCCGGAAGGCGCGCATCTGATTTGCGCGGATATCAACGATGAGATAAGTGTGGCCAGAGCACTTGGCGGCCAGACATTTGATGTGGTTGCAGATTTTATAGCGTTTGTTCCTGAGCAGCTGGAACGTGACCACAGGCTGTTTGCCGGAAAAACGAAGCAGTTCATTTATATCAGTTCTGCGTCTGCGTATCAGAAACCGCTGTCCGATTTTCGCATTGATGAGAGAACGCCGCTTGCCAATCCATTCTGGCAGTATTCGCGGGATAAAATCAGGGGCGAAGAATTGTTGATGCGGTATTACAGGGAAGAAGGCTTTCCGATCACGATCGTAAGGCCAAGTCATACCTACAATGAAGAAAAAATACCGGTGTGTCTCCACGGCCCGAAAGGTTCCTGGCAGGCGGTAAAACGGATGCTTGAGGGAAAACCTGTCATTATTCCGGGAGACGGGTCGTCTTTGTGGACCGTGACATGGAATGATGATTTCGCGAAAGGCTTTATTGGACTGATGGGAAATATTCATGCAATCGGGGAGGCAGTGCAGATTACTGGCGATGAAGTGCTGACCTGGAACCAGATTCATCGAGTAATAGCAGATGCGCTTGGCGTGGAATTCAGGCCATATTACGTCTCTTCAGATTTCCTGATTTCCTGTTCACCAGAGAAATGGGATTTGCGTGGAAATCTGTGGGGAGATAAGTCCAACACGGTTTTCTTTGATAATGCGAAACTGAAACGGCTGGTACCGGATTTCAAAGCTGTTGTTCGATTCGACCAGGGTGTGCGCCGCGCACTTGACTATATACGCTCTCATCCGGAATGCCAGATACCCGACCCGGAGTTTGACAGCTGGTGTGATCGCGTAATTGAGGCACAGGAAGAAGCACTGGCCAAATTGAGACAGTAGGAACATTTGGCAGTAACTTTATTCATGAAAAAACAGAACTTTGGCAGCAGATGCTGTAAAGGAAATGGAGCAAATGATTTTATGTATCAGATCAGAACCGATCGTTTGTGAGCAGAAAGGAGTGTAATAGTATGAGTAGTATTTTGGAATATTTAGGGAATTCTGCGACCGTGACGAAGAGAGAAATCCTGCTCGGAGCCATTGCGAGTCTTATGACCGGCATAGTGATTGGCACGTATGCCGCGCGTCCAAAACATCCCCGGCACCCACATGGAGCGCCGCAATGTCCGCCTCCGCCAATGCCGCCCAGAGAGCCGCAAGATCCGGGGAGACGTCCGCCTCATGATTCCGGGCGGGGCGAAAAGAAATGAATTATCTGATAGGATTTCATCATATTCTTCTTTCGGATAGTCGTGGACAAATTACGTTCGGACAGTTATAATGATAACAAGGCCAAAGTAATGAGTTGGCAGGAATATTTATCTGCCGCGCTGGAAGGAGGCAGAGGGAATGGGATATTATCTGAACCCGGAAGATGTTCTTGAGTTATATAAGGGTGAGACTGAAAAACCATATTTTGTGGATAAAACGGCGATGCTGGAAGAGCTGATAACAGTGCTGGGGCAGGGGCGCAGTTATATTTCTGTTACAAGACCGCGGAGATTTGGGAAATCCGTAGTGGCCGCGATGATTGGGTCTTTTTTCGGCAAGGGCGTGGACAGTAATGAGGTATTTGCACATCTTAAAGTTGCCGGGAATAAAGCCTACGCTAAGCATCTGAACCAGCATAATTTGATTTATATTGATTTTAGCAGGGATGTGTTTGAATGCACATCTTACGATGAGTATATTAAAACCATTAAAATGAGGCTGTTTGACGACTTAAAGGAGGCATATCCGGACGCGAAAATTCGTGAAGGAGATTCTCTGGGGGCCACTTTGCGGATCGTATCGATGGCGAATAAAAATGAAAAATTCCTGCTGGTTTTTGATGAATGGGATTATGTTTTTCACCGGAAGTATTTTACGGAAGAAGACAGGGGAAAGTTTACAGCTTTTCTTGGAGATATAACGAAGGGAAGGGCATATGTTGAAATGGCTTATCTGACCGGCGTCCTTCCAATCAAGAAGTATTCCGCCAGCGATACGATGAACCATTTTGCGGAATACAATATGGCGAACAGCATTCGGTTTTGGGAATATTTCGGGTTCACGAATGCCGAGGTAGATGAACTGTATCAACGCTATCAGAAATTTTCTCCGGCACCGGTAGTGTCCCGGGAAGATTTAACAGACTGGTACGATGGCTATCATAATGAAAGAAAAGAAAGCATTTATAACCCAAATTCCGTCGTGCTTGCCCTTACGGAGAATATGGTCAGCGACTACTGGCCGAAAGCCGGCGAGTATGATGAACTGAAGGATTATGTGCTGAACGATATCGATGGCGTGAGAGATGCGGTGATGCTGCTTGCGGCGGGCGAGCCTGTAAAAGCGAATATTTCCGAATATGCAACGACAGCATCTGTCCTTAAAAGACGAAATGAGATTTTGTCGGCTATGACGGTATATGGATATCTGAACTACTATAATGGCTGTGTACGGATTCCGAACAGGGAGCTGTGGGAGGAATTTAACCGGATTATCCAGGAAGAGCCAAAGTACAGCTATATGCGGGAACTTGAAAAGGAATCTGCCCGCATCCTGCAGGCAACTTATGACGGAGATGAAGAGACGGTCGGAAAAGTTCTGGCTATTGTCCACACCACAGAGTCTCCGCTGAAGGCATACCGGGAGAGCCTCGCCATGCAGAATCGCGCTTTGCGCGATGGCTCGGCCTACGTCCACGATTCCCGTTGGAAATCGTGGACATATGATGAAGCAGAATTATCCGGCAGCGTGAAGCTTGCTTATATTGCAGCAAGAAATAAATATGATATGCAGCGCGAGGATCAGGCTGGTATAGGTTATGTTGATTATATCTTTTATCCCTATAATCGTTCGGATGATGGCATTATTATAGAACTGAAAGTAGATGATTCTCCTGAAACTGCTCTGCAGCAGATTAAGGATAAAAATTATGCGCTGAAGTTTCAGGGAAAGATGGGAGAACAGCCAAAGACAACGGGCCGAATTATTCTGGTTGGTATCGGGTACTATCGGAAGGATAAAGTGCATCGATGCAGGATTGAGGTGCTATAGACTACCAAAGTGTTGATAGTGATTTGGGCGGGGGAACATATAATTCTATGAGCCTAAGTTTTAGTGGAATTTAACTGGATTAATACTGGTACCGAAGTGATAAGGAAATGAATTATGCGGATACATTGCACGGCCACCGGGTGTTTGGTTATTGAAAACAAAATTCTACAAAAATTCTACGAAATAAGAATTCGAACGGATTTCGATAAACAAAGAATCTTACTGTGCCAATCGTTCTAAGCCCTTTATTTTAGCGCCTTTTCCGGTATCCTGAGCGTCATGAGGTTAAAGAAAAAACCGCCGGCAAAATGCGTTCGGGACGCAGAGGTCGCAGGTTCAAATCCTGTCGCATCGACTCCTTGGCAGGGGCGCCGGAAACACTGATAAATACAGTGTTTTCGGTATTTTTTTGCTAATTTTCAAACCGCGCGTAAAAGCGAAAATCCGCCCATTTTTGCCGGTGTTCTAACATTCGTTCTAACATCTGGTCAACGTTTGGTCAACCGATTTTTGTTCTAACGGATGTTCTAACAGCGACTCCAAACCCGGTGGACAGGCCGTAAATTCTAACAGTGCTTCCGAACCCGGTAGCAGTCAGCGGATGCCTTAAAGATCATTGGCTGCCTTATCTGCGTTGTGATCTGTTCCATCAGCCGCGTTTGCGGACGATCTTCCGGCCATCGAAGGAATGTGCAGGATTTCATCCAGAGCACGTGCCTTCTCAGCGCGATGGCATTTATCGAGATGCGTATAAATGTTCATCGTTGTGTAGAAATCCGCATGGCCGAGCCATTCCTGGATATCCTTCGGGTGCCAACCCTGCTCGTACAGGATGGAGGCGGTCGAGTGGCGGAGATTATGGAATGTAAATCCGGGTCTGCCATACTTCTTGATCAGCCGGGTAAAGTGGTGGTACACGAAGTCCGGTGCGAACGGACGCCCGTCGTCCCATGTGAAGACAAATTCGTTTTCATGGTAAGTATCGCCATAAAAGGCCGCATTTTCCTTTTTCTTCTCGATTACGCGACGGAAGAAATCTTCCATCTCTCCGGTCAGCGGGTAGGAGCGGTTGGAATCCGGCGTCTTGGTGTCGTCCTTTTCTTGCAGGGTCAGCATCTTGACAATCGTATGGTCAATATTCAGACGGTGATTCTGAAAATCAATCGACTGGATGCGGATCGCGATTACTTCCGAACGCCTGAGTCCGAAGAACAGCGTAGCGCAGATCAGGTCAGCCAGGACATCATTCTCGCCATAAACATAGTCCAGAAAGTCATTGGCTTCATCGGTCGTAAAGAAGTTGATCTTACGCGCGAGCTGCTTCTTGGTTTTGTTTGCGACGCGGATATTCAGAGCCGGATTGCTGGGGATGATCTCATTCGCCACGGCTTTATTCAGGGCCGAGTTGATGATGAACTTGTATTCCCGCACCGTCCGGACAGAGAGGCCGCTGGTTTCGCCAGTCCGTGGATTCACCTTTCCGCTGGTCAGCATTTCATTATAGAAATCCTCGAAGTGCGATACTTTCAGATCACCGAGGCTCAGATGCTTTTGCCCAAACTACGCGACCGGATGCTTGATGTGAAGCGAATATCCCTCAAAAGTAACCTGCGAGACGCTGGAGCGCTGTTGCTCAAGCCATTTCTGGAGATAATCCGAAAACAGAATATCGCGGTCGGAGCTGTAGAGATCATTTTTATATTTCTGGAGCTCCTCGCGAAGCATGGCCTCTGCCTTCCGCTTGTTTCCACGGACTTCGAGTCCGGTGGAAATCCACTTCTGCTTCCGTTTTCCGTCCTCGGAGCGAAAATTTAATACCATGTAATAATATTCCTTGCCGCTGGCAAGCTTTTTTGTCTGTAAATTGCCCGTCATATATACTCCTTTCTCTGGAACGGGCAAATAATAGCATCATCAGTGTACTATCATCTGCCCGGAATTTCCAGTGGTTTTTTCAAAAATAATAATCGTAAAAGTTTCTACATGTTTTGGTGCAGTGAAAATCGCAGCACGGTGATTTACTGCCCATTTCTTCTCGAAGTCATAAAAGTAATAACATCCCGCTTGCGGATGCGATAAATCCGCCCGATTTTCCGATATGGAATCTGACCGTCATTCAGGAGTCTGTACGCTGTCTTTTTACTGATGCACAGCATTTCGCACAGTTCCTTTACATCGATCACATCCGGAAACCTTTCAAACATTACAATCCCCCCAATGACTATGTTTCCTTAATGATAGTGTGGTTGACAAGTGATAGCTACTCAGCGTGAACGCCCACGTTTCGGTGTTCTGTCCTGGTCCTGTGTTTTGCTTTCCTCCCGCTCTGCTATAATGCGATTATTTTCGTCAAGTCGTGACAAAAAGCTGGTTCGTTTCTGACCGGTTGCCCGGTTTGGATGAACAGAACTGGCACTCCGATTTACGAGTATCGCCGTTTGTCTGCGTTCAATTTTCGCAATGAGATCAGTAAACTCTGATTTTCTATGTTCAATTGTTCGACGTACTCGCTCAAGGAAAGGTTCTCTCTGTTCAGTTTCGTGTTCGAGCTTTGCAGAGATTGATTCTCGCTGTTCAGCCTCCTGTTCAAATTCTGTAGAATCTGATTTTCTCTGCTCAATTTCATGTTCGAGCTTTGCAGAGATTGATTTTCGCTGCTCAGTTTCCTGTTCAAGTCTTGCAGAGACTGATTCTCGCTGTTCAATTTCTCTGCGGATTCTTTCCATTTCTGAGTCTTGGGGTTGGCTGTTTGTGTTATTCGCTTCGGATTTTGCAGCTTCAGTTCCTGAACCTGACTGTTCAATTTCCTGATTAAAGCCTGCTGCTGTTCCAGAAGGTCTAACAAGTGCCTGGTATCTGGAAGCGAGTCCAGGGATTTCAGCAAGCTGCCGTTGGATTGTTCCAGATTCTGGTATTGCGATTTCAGCTGTTCGTATTCTCCGATTATTCGTTTCAGATTTTGTTTGGATTGCAACAGCTCGCCCCTGCACTGATCCAGTTCCTGGCTGTTCTGCTCCAACACCAGATACAGGTCGGCTATGAAACTCTGTTGTTCCTCGTTCAGGTTTGTCATTTCTTCCAACAGAGAGAGCATCGACTCCCGGTCTTCTTCTAAATTCATCGAAACGCTCCTTCCAAATACTGAATTGCTGTTTTGCGTTTTGGAAATTTTTCATTATCACTTGCAAAAAAGCATTCTGCTGATGAATCTGTTGATTTTCCTCTGCTTTCCACGATGGCTTTTCGGCTTCGCCTGCTTGAAATTTTTCAGCGATTTTCCGGGCGTTGGCACCTTCGTGGATTGTTGGTAACTCCACTTTTCCCTGCCGCGCAAACGAACGGTGGTCAATGTGCTGCTCCGGCGGAAGGTGGGAGTTGCATTCAATTGCCCAATTCTTCCGCCATAACTCACAGTTCTTCGGGTTATTCCAGCCAGTAGCATCCGTTAAAACCCGTTTCCACTGTTTTCGGTTTCGGGAATCGATTTTCTGATTTCCGTTACTGTCAAGCAGCGGAATTCGAATACCGCATCGATCAGGATTCTTCTTATCCTGCCACCAGTTCGGATCGGAAGGATCAATCACTGGATTTCCCTGTTCGTCCCGAACGAAAGCCCAGTCCTTAATTCCTTTGTTGCCCCAGGTGTGGTCCGGATTGAACGGGCGCATGGTTACCAGCAGATGCACGTGGGGATTTCCGTCGCCCTTGTCGTGGATGCTCCAGTCAGCACACATTCCTTTTTCAACAAAGTTTCTGCGAATATAAAAATTCGCAAACTGAATTTGCTGAATTCGTGTCCACTCACGGGGAAGTGAAAACTCAAACGACCGGGCAAGCTGGGCATCGGAGCTTTTCTCCACTTTTAAGACTTCATTCCAGAGCCGTTGTTTTTGAAAAGTTGTCTTAAACCTCCGGAGCGCCATGTCCTTATCTTCCGCGCGTTTGTACCGGGTAGAATTCATAAAGCGTTTTATGTTTTCCTCCGGAACCGTCTGCCACTCTGGCGGTGCATTTGCGCACATCGACAGATTCGTAAAGACAACTTCCTTTTTTATTGTGTAGCGGCTGAATTCGCCAGTCTCCTCATTTTTCATTACATCACCGTTCAGGTACGCAGATGCGGAAATGACAGACCGTCCTTTGCTCCTGCCGATGATTTTGACGGTAAAATGAAAAATAGCCATAACACTTCTCCTCTGATTTGATGCGTACTGTAGTCGGTGTGAAATATCGCGATCCAACTGCGCAAGTTGGCCTGCACGGAGTGCCCGCCGACGGAACGAGCCCGGCCAGCAGCGAAGCGCGCAGACCGGTTGCCACTTGTGGCAAACTTATATAGACGACCTGCTGGTGCTGGTTGTCTATAAGTGCGCCCTTCGCTTAAAATGGCGCTCGGGAGGCCGAAAGGGCTAATCTCTCCGTGAATTTGTTACGGAACCTGTAACATCTTCTGCCTGCATGGCTTTGGAGAAATATTTGCCATTGCGCTCCTGCCTCTGCAAAAATGCAATTAGCTTCGGGAGTTCCGCCTCCTCAATCGGTCGGCCAAGAACGGATTCAACCGCCCCGCCAGTGCCGCCCAATCGCGAAGCGATTTTACAAATGGGCGGCACGATCTGCCGCCGAACGGAGTGAGGGGGCGTTCCCACTAACCTGGCAGAGCCGATGTGTGCGCTTTTTACGCTCATCTTCCGCTTGCCGCTGCTGCAAGGCTTTCTTTTTTGCTGCATAGCGTTTCGCTTTTTCTCTGCTCGCCTGTTCTTTCTTCTCCATTTCCAACAAACGTTTCTCTACACTTCTCGTAGCAGTCATTTAATCACCTCTTTTCCGATATAATAGAAATAAAAATACTACTGGCAACGCGTATTATACAATAATAAATTTAATTCTGTCAAGAGAAATATAGAGTTAAAATTAATTTCTTATTTCTCTTCCCTTTTCTTTCTATTCATGGTAAAATGCGGGTAATAGAAAATATTCGTATGAGGCGAAGCTGAAAACAGGTTAGAAATTGGAAGAAAGCGAAACGTAAGGTTTCGATATTGATTCTATATGTGCAGGCTGCAGCTTTGAAATTTTGAGAAAGAGGTAAATTATGTCGGTAGGTTCCAAAATTCGTTATGTCCGTAATCTGAGAAATCTCACCCAGAAAGAGCTTGGCATTAAAGTAGGGTTTACTCCAGCTACTGCAGATGTCCGGATCAGGCAGTATGAATATGAAAAAATGGTCCCAAAGGCGGACATTTTGAAGAGGATTGCGGACGCGCTGGATGTGGATATCGCGGCATTGAACGGAGTGGAATTTCAGTCAGAGAAAGAACTGATGCACACGTTGTTTGATCTGGAACGGGATTTTGGCCTGCGCCTTGAAAAGCGCGGATCAAAATATATGCTTTGCTTCGATCCGAACAGTGAAGTCGAACCATATATGGATTACGCACTATCCTCGTGGTACAAGGCCAGAGAGACGATGCTAAATCCATTTGAAGAAAATGCCGATGACGATTTACAATATCATCTTTGGACACAGCGTTTTCCTATTGATCTGGTGCAGGAAGAAACTGCTCAAAAAGAGCAGACGGAGCGGCTGTTATCGGAACGATGTGATGCAATAAAATCGCGAGGCTACAAGATTGGTAAAGTGAGCGAACTCATACTGCTTTTTGAGAAAATGATAAAATCCGGAATCAACCTGGAAATCCGGCCGGATAAAAAAAGAAGCGGTGTCGGGAAAATAGTTGCGTGTGTCAGTATCCGGCATTCACAATTCCTATCGCCTCATGAGGATATGGATGAAACAAATGAGAAAGTGGATGGCATCGTAGCGGCATATGCGGAATATTTGTGTGCGATTGAGTACCTGACAGGAGCAGGAATCAAAATCGAACAGGGGACACATTCCTTTGAAGGGGAAACGTATACAGATTATTATTTTTGTGATTCGATGCTCTCTACAATGGTACTTCAATCTGTAAAAAAGATGCAGGAGAAAATACTGGCTGGCGAATGCGAAGATGAAGATTATCTGTACGAAGTCAGTGAGGATATGCGGATATTTAATGTGAAAATTGAAAGTGCGGTAGAGGCTTGAATGTGGTTTTGCTGAGTAGAGAAGCTGTTTTGTGCGACTTATCAGAATCAGATATAGAGCCTTATGACAGTGGATGGCGTTGTATCGGTTGGAATTCACAAACCGGTGTTTATCCATGAATTGAATGAAACGGTGTCCGGAAAAGGAATAAACAATATATAAGGAGTTGAGACTATGTTACTGACAGAATTGAGTATATCAAATTTTAAAATGTTCGAACAGTTCGACCTATCCTTTAAGCCTGGTTTTAACTTAATACTTGGTGATAATGGGGTCGGAAAAACGACGATACTGGAAGCGGCATCTGTGGCTTTATCAGGTTTTTTTGTCGGAATGGAGGATGTCTCAACCCGGAATATTTATCAAAACGATGTGAGATACCTCATTTATAAGGATAATAATGGAATCCCTAATAAATCGTATCATAGTCCAGTGGAAATTAAATGTACTATGGAATATGAAGGCGTTTCCTATCAGTGGAGCAGAGCAAAAAAAGATAAATCGGGGGGAAGCAAGACTACTATTACGCCAAAGGATATTGTAAAGGTTGCGCAGAAGCTGGCGAATGAAAGCAATGGAAAAATGTGGCCTCTGATCAGCTATCAGAATGCTTCCAGACATTGGGTTTCCGCAAGAAGTGATGCCAATGAGAAGCGAAGGAAGCTGCTTCATGACAGAAGATGTGGCTATTTAGGATGTCTGGATAAGGCAATGAATTTGCAGGTTATCTATTCCTGGTGTAAGCAAATGGAATGGAACCGCGCGAAGAATAATCGAGTTCCTGTGAATTACGAAATGTTTGCTACAATCATCTCGGACTTTATGGGAAAAATGAATGAAGGAAAAATTAGTGAAGTTTTTTTCGATTTGAACACGGAAAAATTATTGTATGTTGAAAATAAAGAAGTAAAGGAGATTGAAGATTTAAGTGCGGGCTATCAGTCTGTGCTGAATCTGGTTATTAATTTGGCCTATCGTCTGGCAATTTTAAATCCGGACACAGGAAAAGGGATACCAGAGGCAGAAGGAATTGTTTTGATTGATGAAATAGACTCTAATCTTCATCCGAAGTGGCAATGGAGAATCGTTGATGCGCTGACGGAAACATTTCCGAACATACAGTTTATAGCAGCAACACACTCTCCAATCATCGTGTCTTCCTGTAAAAATGCAAATATTATCAGTATTGATGATGAGCAGAATATCCGCTATATTTCAGACAGCTATGCGTTTTCAGTAAATGAAATCCTAAGAGATATGCTCGGATACCATATGCGACCGGAAAAAGTAGAAAGACTGATTGAAAAATTTGATGATCATATGGATAGGGAGCAATATACAGACGCTAAGGAAGATTTAGCCCAACTTATTTCTATACTGGGTGAAGACCATCCAAAGGCAATCGCGCTAAAATCAGAGTACGCAATCGAAGCGGAGGAATAAGGATGATTTATATTCGGAAGCAAAGGACTCCTGATACAGTAAGAAAAAGAGCGAAAGAATTAAAAGATGCTTCGGAAAACAATTTTGACAGTATTACATTACCAGAAAATACGAATCAATTAAGGGACTTATTTGATCAGATGCCGAAATCTGAAATCATGTCGGCCTTATATAAAGAACAGCATGGATTATGCGCGTATTGTATGCGGCAAATTGATCCCTCAAAACCTGGCTCAGCTCGAATAGAGCATTATGAAGCATTGTCAAAAAATAAGGAAAAGGCTTTGGATTACCAGAATTATCTGGCTGTTTGTAACGGGGGAGAGAAAACCGATGAGGACGACCGCGAGTTAGAAGAAGCTGGAAAGAAAAGGAAAAAGAGAATACGTGTTTTATGCTGCGATGCGGCAAGAGGTGAAAAAGAACTCACGATTAATCCATGGGATAAAAGGCAGATGGAAGCCATTGGATACAAAAAGAATGGCGAAATCATCGTGTTGAATAATAAAGGCCTGGATCAGGAGCTTGTGAAGAAAATGCAGAACGATATCGACCATGTTCTTTTCTTAAACGGAATCAAAAATGAGGATGGTCAGGTAATTTATGATCCTGAAAGTCGGCTAATGCCAACTCAAAACAATGTCACTTAATAATGTAAAA
>JAJQDT010000118.1:0-51523 GCA_021202075.1 Lachnospiraceae bacterium
GGTGCGGTATTGTATGATCAAAGGTGACTACCTTTTGTCGCCCGAATCATTATATAAGAATCCTGCCCAAATGAAAACCACTGAATCAATTTTTGCTCTGATTTTAAAGCAGCTCTCTTTAAACAGTCCTGATCCATCTGTAGTATCCATGTTTTTCTGTGAATACCGCTTTTATGCATCTGATCATTCTTTACAGGAATTGCTTTACAGGAATTGCTGCAGTGCTTCCTTAATCTTTTAAAGCACTTTCCAAAATCCTCGAAAGCACAGAGGTATAGCCTTTCCCAAGTGATTTTGCCATATTTAATGCCTGCGGGGAGAGGCGCAGTGTAACCGTCTGTTTTCTGCGCTCCTCTCTCCGCTTTGCAGAGACCTGGTAAAACTGTGCAAGTTCTTCATCCGTCAGCTCCGGACAGTCATCATCAAATTCAATCGGGCGCTTAGCCGCTTCAAGCAGCATTTTCTCCTGATCTTCCGTTAATTTTGTCTCCGGTTTTAATTCATACGTTACCATCTTCATAAAATCTCCTTTCTTTTCTTGTCGCCTGTCTGGCAGATATCACTCGTAACGTATCACTACGCTCAGTATAAACAAGTGTAATAAGAATCATCCTTTCCCCTACAATACCGATTGTAATGTACTTCGTATCCATGGCCCGGATAAACCGGAATCAAAATTTTGCCATTTTCGCAAGAAATCGTTCTTAAGTTCCTAACACAGCCGGAATATCTGCCTGTACATAACATGCATCTTCTCCGTCACGTTCTTCTCCATGTGATAATGTCCGAAAAACCAGTGTCTGAAATCCGCCTTCTCATAAACTTCGCCTAAGAAGTCGATCAAAACATCCGCCCGTGTCCACCCTGGATCCATCATTTTCTGGATTTCCAAAGGCGCGCAATGCGTCAGAATATAATCCGCCCTCCAGCCCAGCCTATCCAGTGTCTCGCGGCCGTGCGCAATCTCGGTTTCCGACGGCAGCTCCTGCTTCCACCAGGATTCGTGCTCGACCCGGAACAGCTTATAGGGCCTCCTGCCCCAGGCATTGTCGCGCTTCCAGGTGTTAATCCTCGGATCGCCTTTCTGTAAAATGCCGTCCCTGATATCATGGCTTGAAGCACCGCCGAACACATAGAACACTTTATTTTCCAGCGTATAAGCATCTCCGCGCAGAAGATGGTACACCGACGGGCGAATCTGCTGTGCCATCCCGCCCGCAAACGGCACGGTCGGGAACTCGTCACTGTACAAACGGTCGAAATTCTCATGGTTCCCGTCTAAGAATAATGTCGTAAAAGGCTTTTCTTCCAGCCAGTCCAGGCGGTACTGTTCGCCGGAACCGTCCTGCCAGATACCGAAATCACCCAGGATAATGACGTAATCATCCTTCGTCATCTCCTTTCCCTCCGGAAAAATGTCGGAGCTCAAACGCGACATCCAGTCCGCGTGTGTATCCCCTGTCAGATAAATCATCTGTAACCGCCTCCCTGCGATGATAGTATGAAAGGATGTTAATCTGTTTATGCACAAAGGCCGGGCTCCTCGTCTGTAACGAGGAGCTCATCCATATGTACACCCAGTACTCTGCTTAAATTCAGCAGATTGTCAATGCTCGGCAGGGATTTCCCGGACGTCCATTTATAGACAGCCTGAGGATTTTCAAATCCCATGATCTCCTGGATTTCCCTGACACTGAAACCCTTTTCACGCATCAGTGTCCGAATGCGTTTTCCGCTTTCCATCTGTTTGATTGAAATATACCTTGCTTCCATCCTGTGCTCTCCTTTCATCCTGCCGGGAATGCCAGCCTGCCGGAATGCTTTCGCACCAGACAGGTTCTGAGATTTTCCTTTGCGCCTTGTACCTGCATCATGTTCTGACTAATACGCGGGGCGCAGCCGATGTCGGAGCGGCCCCGCACACGCCTTATGCTCCTACAGGAGCGTAAGACAGGGGTGGTTTGGAAAGAGTTCCACTTTCCGCAGCTCCACGCCTTCCGTGCTGACCGTTCCGGTCACCCGCGCCCATTCGCCCGGGAGCTCCATAAGAACCGCCGGGATCAGGTAGCTGAACGGGATTTTTTTCTGCCGTCCCCGGCTGAAGCGAAGGCGCCGGCTTTCGCAGGTACACTCGCGGCGGATCTTTCCGCAGCGGACGAAGAAACGTCTTACTGCGTAAAAGACTGTATTTTTGCCATAGCTGCAGGGAACATAAGAAACAAAGACATCATCAGAAGCAACAGAAACTTCACAAGAGATAGAACCGTTTGTCATTTTCATAAACATTTACTCCTTTTGATATATTTGGATTTGAATCAAAAGGCAAAGAAAAACACCTGCGTCAAATGACAAGGTGTCTGAATCATCTTCATAATGACACACTCCGCCCCTGATTCTGCTCCATCCTCCATAACCAAAAACGCAAATGTGTTTTTTTCGTAAATGTTTACTCACTCATGCGTATATGATAACACAATTCCAATAAATGTCAACCCCTGAATTTTATTTTTTCATTATTTGCATGCAATTACATTTTCTCAGATTCTCGCCGTTTGTTACTCGTTCTCTCCGCGCCCCGCAGCAAAGTTCGTGGCGCGGGTGTAACGACGCCATTTTGTTCTTGTCAGCAGAGCCGAAAAATCTGCCGGTACATGACATGCATTTTTTCCGTAACATTCATCTCCATATGGTAATGCCCAAAGAACCAATGGTCGAAGGACGCTTTCTCATAAACCTCCTGCAGAAAATCCATCAAACGATCGGCCTTCGTACACTTCGGATCAAGCATTCGCTGCACATCAATCGGTGCACAGTGCGAGAGGATATAATCAGCCCTCCAGCCAAGGCGATCCAGTGTATCACGGCCATGCGTGATTTCCTCCTCCGATGGCAGTTCCTGTTTCCTCCAGCTTTCGTGCTCGACACGAAACAGGCGGAATTTCTCGCCTAACACACGATCTCGCTGCCATAATTTGATCCGTGGATCCCCAATCTGCAGGATCCCGTCCGAGATGTCATGACTGGATGCGCCGCCGAACACATAGAACACTTTATTTTCCAACGTATAGGCTTCTCCGCGCAGAAGATGGTACACCGACGGGCGGACTCTCTGCGCGATCCCTCCGTGAAAAGGAATAAGCGGAAACTCGTCACTGTATAATCGGTCGAAATTCTCGTGATTTCCGTCCAGAAACAGCGTCGTAAACGGGCGCTCATCCAGCCAATCCAGATGGTACCGCTCTCCCTTCGTATCCTTCCAGATGCCGAAATCGCCAAGAACGATCACGAAATCATCCTTCGTAAGCTTACGTCCTTCCGGAAACGATTGAAAGCTTAAACGAGTCATCCAGTCCGTATGTGTATCTCCTGTAAGATAGACCATTTTCCCAACCACCCCGCATGATTTTCTAAATACTTCCACCTTGTCTGAACTGCAATATTTTCACCTCAGTTCAAAATGCTTCTCTTTCCAAATGGCGATTCCGTTCTAAAAAATGATTCCCTTCCAAAAAGTGTTTCTCTTCCAAATAGCATTTCTCTTCCAAATAGCGACTTCTTTCCAAAGGACTTTTGTAAGTATACGAAAAATATTATTTACGAAAACTATAGTTTATATATTTGCTTTTGTCAATTTTCGTTATGTTAATGGTGGTCTGTTCTCCGATGAAGATATTGAGATACCGACCTTTACGGGCGAAATTCGTGACCTGCTTCTTGAAAAAGCAAGCACCGGCTTTGACTGGTCAGAGATCAGCCCAACCATCTTCGGCGCTGTGTTTGAAAGTACATTGAACCCGGAGGCTCGGCGCTCCGGCGGTATGCACTACACTTCTGTTGAAAATATTCACAAGGTCATAGACCCATTGTTCCTGAATGACTTGAAGAAAGAGTTCTCAGAAATCTGTGCAATGCCAGTGATAAAGATTAAGGAGCGCAAGCTTCGAGAATTCCAGACAAAATTAGCTTCGGCGTTATATTTAGACCCAGCTTGTGGCAGCGGAAATTTTCTGACGGAATCATATCTCTCACTCCGGCGGTTGGAGAATGATGTGCTTCGAGAGCTGTCCTATGGTCAGATCAGTTTTGGAGACGTGAACTACAATCCGATTCAGGTTTCTCTGGGACAGTTTTACGGCATTGAAATTAACGACTTCGCTGTGACTGTTGCCAAGACTGCACTTTGGATTGCAGAAAGCCAGATGATGAAGGAGACAGCGTCTATCGTTTTAATGCATTTGGATTTCCTGCCGTTGAAATCTTACTCGAATATCGTGGAAGGGAATGCGCTCCTGATGAATTGGGAGGATGTAGTGCCGAAGCAGAAGCTTGGCTATATCATGGGGAATCCCCCCGTTTGTCGGGAAAAAATACCAGATGGCAAGTCAAAAATCAGGATTGCTCTCCCCTTGTGTATGGAAGTTTTGCGCTTGATGATGGCAATTATACTATTAGTGCAAAAGAATATAATGAGTTGATTAGCAAGGAACCGGAGATACAGAAATATCTCAAACTTTTTATCGGTTCAGAAGAATTCATAAATGGGAAGAAACGGTATTGCATTTGGTTAAAGGGAGCAGACATTCGGGACATAAAGAAAAGCAAAATATTAAGTGAGCGTGTCAATAATGTTCAACTCTGGCGTAGCAAGAGCGGCCGGAAAGAAACCGTTGCAGCTGCGGCAACACCTGCGTTATTTGCTGAAATCCGCCAGCCGGACTCTGATTATATGGCAATACCAATTACATCATCAGAGCGGCGGCGGTATATCCCGATAGGATACATGACAAAGGATACTATTGCCAGCAATCATCTGCTGGTTCTCCCAGACGCAACACCATATGAATTTGGAGTAATGACTTCTAATATCCATATGGCCTGGATGAGGACCGTGGCTGGAAGATTGAAAAGCGACTACAACTATTCTGCACGTATTGTGTATAATAACTTCCCGTGGTGCAACCCTTCACCGGAATTAAAAGCTGTGGTTGAGAGAACGGCGCAGGGGATTCTTGACGCCCGTGCGCTATATCCAGAATATACGCTTGCTGAACTCTACGATCCGCTGTATATGCCGAAAGAATTATTAACGGCACACCAGAATAATGACCGCGCTGTTATGGCTGCGTATGGCTTTAGTAAAAATAGCTCTGCGTTTTCCAGTGAATCCGCCTGTGTAGCGGAGCTGATGAAGCTGTATCAGAAAAAGGTTGAGGATGGCAGTAAAAATGGACGCATATAAGGCTCTTATCATGAATGTCGTAAATAGGTTCACAATGTATTGAAGCTTTCTTCCAGCGGTCTTATGTTTGGAAGGAAAACCTTTGGGAACGGCTTCAAAGTGATATGGAGTATGTGACTGAAACGAAAAAATCACATTTCTTTGGTTCGATTATTTTGAAGGAAGGCTTTCATACGTACCCCGCAGCAAGTGCGAGGTACTGTCCTGAATAGATACAAAGCTTCTATCCGCGATGTATTGACCTACAATATCATTCTCCTGACTTTCAAGACGGTTTAAATGTACAAAAAAGCAGAAAAAACGGCCATCCAGGCCGTTTGCCCAAGATGACCGTTTTTCTCTTATTTCACATTCCACGGCAGCTTATCGAACGGCACCGCATACGGGCTGTGGTAATTCTCATAAAGCTGCTTTCTGTCTGTGAATTCCTCCGTAGAGCCAAAATCATTCGACCAGGTCATATACCAGCACCACGGAATCTGCTCTTCTATGATCGCATTCACATCCGGCATCGGGCCGACCTCCGCCAGGGCGCAGAGCTTTTCAGTCGGCGTAATCTTGATCAGCTCCTGGTAATCGTCCGCCTGAGAAGTATGCTTATGCGCCTCGGGATAGGTATCTCTGGAGATGATATCCACGACATCATCCCCCGGATAGCCCTCCGGGATCACGGAATTCCACACCCACAGAAGATTATTCAATCCCTTGACCTCTGTAAAATAGTGGTACATATAGCGAAACAGCTTTTTCGCCGGTTCCGGGCCTTTTCTTCCCCACCAGAACCAAGTCCCGTCGGATTCGTGGAGCGGCCTCCACAGAACAGGGATGTTTTCATCCATAAAGCGTTTCAGCTGGACGGCTATCAGATCCAGGTCGCGCAGGACGGCCCGGTTCTCCGCACTGCCCTCTACCAGCGCGCTGTCCGGATCGAAGTCTGTCTTTTCCGCGTAAAAGCTCTTGTCAAAGCCGCCGACCGGCGAATACCAGTGCCAGGAAAAGGTGACAATGCCGCCCTTTCTCCCCCAGTCCAGCGCGTTTTCCACCGTCCCCAGGTCTTCATACAGCTCCGTCAGGCATTCCTCGTCGCAGGAATCCCACCGGACGTTCCCGGAATATGCCAGCAGCTCAAATCCGCAGACTGCCGGCTGCTTTCCGGTAATATCCTGTATGTATCGGAGCTCCTTCGGGTTTCTGGTCTGCGTATGCTGCCCGAGAAGGACCGCCTTCCCGGAAATGCTCTCCAGATACGCCAGCAGCTTCACCGCCTCCGGCGTCGCATTTTTATTGCAGGGTGTCTTTGCCTGATTCATGTACGCTTCCCTCCGTTTTCCCATTTTTATAAAATAACACGTTCCGCAAATGTTCTACCTATTTTCTAATCCACAGCTTTTTGCCTGCATCCATGTTTACCATACATGTACCTGAAAATATGATACCATGAAGGATTTTAAATCGCAAGGCCAAAAGCGTAGAAGTGGAACTGTCGTGTCCAATTATTTTACTTGAAAACTCAGAGGCAGCCATGTATAATGATAGCCGCGCATTAAAAAATCTAATCGCTCCGCGATTGTATATCCCGTACGGAGTGCGGGATGCCCGCGCCCCACAATCGAAGATTGGGGGCATAACCCGGCAAGGGGCGCGGCCTTCGTCCATACTCTCTTCGCGAGTATGGACATATAATTCCTTCAAAATCATTCTCCGGGAGGATCTGTTATGCCTGTTTTCATTGATGAGCAACGAAAGCTTTTTACCATTCATACGAAGAATACCACCTATCAGATGACGGTTGGAAAATATGGACATCTTCTGCATTTATATTACGGAAAGAAAATCACTTTCCGTAATTCTCCAGAATCTGGCGATTCTGTCGTTGACTTATCGGTTCCGAGTACGCAAGCGTCCTCTCCTTCCGATAAGTCATATTACGGAAAGAAAATCACTTTCCGTAATTCTCCAGAATCTGGCGATTCTGTCGTTAACCTGCGCTATCTTGTGACCTTCTATGACCGGGGTTTTTCCGGGAATCCGTACGACGCAGGAGCGGACCGGATCTGGTCGATGGATGTACTTCCTCAGGAATATCCCTGCTTTGGTACCGGTGATTACCGCAGTACTGCGCTGCAGATCCGCAATGCTGATGGTACTGCCTGCTGCGATCTGCGCTATCAATCCGCGCGTGTGTTCGATGGCAAGTACAGCATTCCCGGGCTTCCGGCGGTCTATACCGATTGCAAAGCAGCGGCAACAGATGCGGATGATGCAGACAAGTCCGCTCAGACATCTGCGCAGACCCTGGAAATCGTGCTGGAGGATGCGGTGTCCGGCATGGAAGTGACCCTGCTCTACGGGGTACTTTCCGACAGTGATGTGATCACGCGCGCGGCGCGGATCCGGAACGCCGGTCCGGATTATGTGTATATCGAGAAGGCGGCAAGCTGCTGCATTGATTTTCTGTATGGAGAATTTGACCTGATTCATTTTTACGGAAGGCACGGAATGGAGCGCCAGTTTTCGCGCATTCCGCTTTCGCACACGGAGCAGATCCTGCAGAGCCGCCGCGGGGCGTCCAGCCATCAGCAGAATCCGTTTTTTATCCTGGCGGGAAAAGAGACCGGGGAGACCTCCGGCGACTGCTATGGGTTCCAGCTTCTGTACAGCGGCAATTTCAAAGGGGAAGCTTCCGTCGACCAGTATAAGCAGACACGGGCGCTGCTCGGCCTTTCGGATGAGCTGTTTTCCTGGAAGCTTATGCCGGGGGAGACCTTTGATACGCCGGAGGCGGCGCTCTGCTACAGCGACGCCGGATTCGAGGCGCTCTCAGAGGAGTATCATCGGCTGATCCGCCGCCATGTGTGCCGCGGGTATTGGAGAGACCGACGGCGTCCGGTGCTGATCAACAGCTGGGAGGCGGCGTACTTTGATTTTGACGCGGACAAGCTGGTACGGATCGCAAGGCAGGCGTCCGAGCTCGGCGTGGAGATGCTCGTGCTGGATGACGGATGGTTCGGAAAACGTGACTCGGATACCAGCGGCCTCGGCGACTGGTATGTCAACGAAGAAAAGCTTGGCTCCACGCTGGGAGCAGTCTCAGAACGGGTGCATGCGCTGGGCATGAAATTCGGTCTCTGGATCGAGCCTGAGATGGTATCTGAGGACAGCGACCTGTACCGCGTACACCCGGACTGGGCGTTTGCCATCCCCGGACGGAAGCCGGTGCGCGGCAGGGATCAGCTAGTGCTTGATTTTTCCAGAAAAGAGGTCGTCGACCATATCCTGGAGCAGATTTGCGCAGTGATCTCGGCGTCGAACGTTTCCTATATTAAGATGGATATGAACCGCCATCTCTCCGATATCTATTCCCTGACCGCCAGTGAGCAGAATCAGGGCGCGACTCTGCATCGCTATGTGCTGGGTGTCTACGATTTTCTGGAACGGCTGCAGGCGCGATTCCCGGTGCTTCTGATCGAGGGCTGTGCCGGAGGAGGCGGACGCTTTGATGCAGGAATGCTCTATTACACGCCGCAGATCTGGTGCAGTGATAATACGGATGCCGTCGAGCGTCTGCGCATTCAGTACGGGACCTCCTTCGGCTACCCGATCTCCGCAGTCGGCTCCCACGTCTCCGCTGTACCCAATCACCAGACTGGCAGGCAAACCGACATTGTGACGCGCGGTATCACAGCGATGGCAGGAACCTTCGGCTACGAGCTGGATCTGAATCTGATTTCAGAAGAAGAAAAAAATATCGTCCAGAGCCAGATTCGGGACTACATCAAATACAGCGATCTGATCCGTGAAGGACGCTACTTCCGGCTGTCAAGCCCGATGGAAAATGAAGAATACACTGCCTGGGAATTTTCATCAGAGGACGGCGCGGAAGCGCTTCTGAACCTGATCAAAACCGGTTCGCACTGCAACTCGCCGGTTGAATATGTCCGGCTGCGTGGGCTGGATCCGGACGGCTGGTACCGCATGGAGGAACCAGGGAGCTCCCGCTATGAGCGCGGCGCCAGAAATGCCGGAAACGCAATCCTTGCGGATTCGCAAACGCTGTATCCGGGAAGTGCGCTGATGAACGCCGGGCTGCCGATTCCATGGATGAATGGCGAGTATCAGGCATGGCAGGTGCATCTGACGCGCGTGTAAGTGAGAACCCCGGAGGTACCGTATCATACCTCCGGGGTTCTCACTTTATCTTTCGTTTTCATCTGGATTTCTCATACATCATAATCAGCTTTTATTACACCGATTAATCCCCGTTTTAGCCGCCAGTTCTTTCTGTGTCAGATTTTGTGAAATTCGGGCATCCGCTATGGCCCGGATGACATCCATTTCCGGCTGAATGTTCTCATATTCCCTGCGAAAATCCTCATCTTTCAACTGCCCCTGTAAAAAATCCTGAAATTCACTCATCCTTTCCACCTCGTTCCAAGTAATCTTTTCGGTATTTTTTGCTAAAACCAGTTCCTTTGACGGCAGTTTCTGAGTCTTTTTGACAAAACCATTTGTCAGTATGATTTTCCTGCCGTCATAAAAGAAATACAATATTCGTGTAATGTCCGAGCCAAATTTACACCTCAGTTCAAAAATCCCATCATCAATCGCCTTGCTGTAAGGTTCTCTCAAGTTATTTCCTTTTTTGTCAAGCACTTCTTTTTTTCTAAATCTTCTTCAGATGCTTTATTTTTTTATGACTCTCCCCTTCATTTTCATTCGTTCCCGCAACACGTGTCCACACCTGCATTTCGTTTTCTGAACGATTCGCCCACATATAATACGGAATATATTTCAGTTCGACCAGCTCTATTTCTTCTTTATGCCAGATATGATAGAGGGCGCCGCCTTCTTCTTCCGGGCTCTGACGAAATCCGCGCCAGCTGACCAGTTTCGCCGGGACACCGCAAATCTCTCCACCTGATACCGCCGGTTCCTCTTCCGCGTCAAGCGTGAGCAGGTGCAAATTTGCCCCATTATCCATTTCTTCCAGGCAATAAACGATTGGGCCTCTCATCACCGCTACCTTCCCTACGTCCTCACGGACATTCGAATTCGCTCCGATCAGCCTCGGCTGCATCGGGAAGAAAAGCTGCAAAGTATCCTCTTCGTCCCAGTCCTTCTGTATGTACAGATATCCATCCTTTTCTTCTGTTCTGGCCTTTTCCAGGCCTTCCGCCCGATAATTCTCACACCAGTCGGGCAGGCGCAATGCCAGACGCAGACCGGTTCCCTTTGCACGCACTCGAATCTGCACCGTTCCTTCCCACGGAAAATCAGATGAGATCGAAATCGCTGTCTTTTGTCCATTCACAAGTTTCGTAATTTCACTGCCCATATACAGATGCACAAAAAGCGTATCCGCTGACTCCGTGTATGCATATGAAGCGATGGAAGAAACCAGTCTCGCAAGATTCGGCGGGCAGCAGGCACAGCCAAACCATTTCTGGCGCACCGCCTTCACATGGAACTTTCGCTCATCTTTATGGCTGGCCTCCGGAACCACCTCCAGCGGATTCACATAGAAAAAGCTTTTTCCATCCAATGCCATCCCGGCAAGCACACAGTTGTAAAACGCCCGCTCCATCACATTCGCGTATCTGGCGTCTGGTCGGATCTGCAGCATACGCCGGGCAAAGAAAATCAGGCCGATGGAAGCACATGTCTCCGAATAAGCCGTATCATTCGGAAGATCATATGGATAAGAAAACGCCTCGCCAATATGCGTCGCTCCTATGCCGCCCGTGACGTACATTTTTTCATTCACAATGCTGTTCCAGAGCTTTTCACAGGCCGCATACAGACTTTCGTCCTGCTTCAGACGAGCCATATCAGCCATCCCGGAATACAGGTAGACGGCCCGCACTGCGTGCCCCACCGCTTCCTCCTGCTCACGCACCGGCAGATGAGCCTGATGGTACTGAAAGCGCAGCTCATCCTTTTGATCACCTTTTTGTGTCATCTCCGAACATTCCCGTGCACTTTCCGGATGCTCTGCGTCAAAATAATAAGGACGTGTTCCTCTCTGATCAATGAAAAAACTGCTAAGATTCAGATATCGTTCTTCCCCCGTCGCCTCATAGAGCCGCACAAGCGCCATCTCCGCGATCTCATGTCCCGGATAGCCCTTGCACTTGCCATCCTCCGGTCCAAAATAATCCGCAATAAAATCCGCAAACCGGCAGGCCGCCCTCAAGAGTCTGTCCTTGCCGGTCGCCTGATAATAAGCCACTGCTCCCTCTGTCAGATGCCCAAAGCAATACAGCTCATGATGATCGCGCAAATTGGAAAACGTCTTATCCCTTCCATTAATAATATAGTAGGTATCCAAATAGCCATCCTCCTGCTGTGCCGCGCAGACCAGTTCAATCGCTTCATCCGCAACTTTCTCCAATTCTGCATCCGGATGCTGCGTCAGCGAATACGCAACCGCTTCAATCCATTTAGAAAAATCACTATCCTGAAAGACAAAGCCATAAAACTCATCCTTCAGATGTTCCGGATCCTCCGGCTTCGCTTCGCATCCCCGGAATGTATATTGCGGAGCCTCGTATGTCTCGCCCCCTTCACATTTTTCCCGGTTTATCTTTCCGGCAATCCTGAAATTCCGCATGCAGTAACTGGGTTCAGCTCCCTCAACCCGGTCGTTCAATGCCTCCCACTGATAAGGAATCACTTCCGTGCGAACCAGTTCCATCTCACTTTTCCAGAATGCGTCTGTGACACGTACACTGCGTAATGACAGTTCTCTGCTAAACACTTTAGAATCCATTTTATTCCTCCGATTATTTTAAGAAATTAAAATGCATATCCAGACAACACCTCAGAGTTTTTTCAGATAATAAAAGCCATAAGCCGGAATATTTACGCCGACGGCCTCCATAATCTGTCCGGACAGCAGATCAATATACTTGCCATCTCTTTCATTGATCCAGGCGGTTCTGTCGTTTTCGCTGAAATTGAAAAGCCCATACAGCTTTTCTCCGTCATAGTATCTGCCGATGCAGAGCACGCTTTTATCCCAGGTCTCAACGGTCCATGACTCCGCATAGGAGACGAATACCTTTTCCCGCTTCCGTATGTCTTCCAGCTCTCTGAGCCTGGTAAATACAGCATACTCCACACTGCCCGGTTCCATTGTTTTTTCCGCCAGCTCCCAGCGCATGGCGCCGCGATGGATATAGCGCGAATCCGTTGCCTTATCCGGATCCTCTTTATAGGTATAATCATTTACCTGACCGATCTCGTCTCCGCTGTAAAGCACCGGGATCCCCGACTGCATAAACATATAGGCGTGAAGCATAACATCCAGCTGAATTGCGCGCTTCATCGCCTCATCGTCTTTTTCAAAACCGGCCTTCTCTATTCCGCACATAGAAGCGGTCGTACCGCAAAAGCGCGCGTCGCCTGTCACCGGATCCGAGTTGTACAACTCTCCCCGGCTGTTGCTCGCTCCTGTTTTTCCTTCAAAGTAATCATTTAAATACTGTTTATGTAACCGCTCATCCATTCCCTGCTGCGCCAGAAAACCATAATCCAGCCCCCAGCCTATGTCATCGTGGCAGCGAAGATAGTTCTGGAAGGTGTAATCCTTGGGCAGAGCATTTACAATATCCAGCTGTTTTTTCAGCAGCCGCACATCCCTCGTAGCTACCGTATGCCAGGTCGTTGCCATCGTTGTCACATTATAAAGCATATGGCACTCCGGCTTTTCCACCGTTCCAAAGTAGGGCGCTACCTTTTCCGGTTCCATCACAACCTCACCGAGCAGCAGAATCCCCGGGCAGACGATTTCGGAAATCATCCGCATCATACGCACGATTGTATGCACCTGCCGCAGATTCCGGCAAGAAGTGCCCAACTCCTTCCATATATAAGGAACCGCGTCAATTCGAATTACATCAATCCCCCGGTTTGCAAGGTAGAGGAAATTGTACATCATTTCATTGAAAACGCGCGGGTTCCGGTAATTCAGATCCCACTGGTACGGATAAAAGGTCGTCATCACATAATGCCCGATATCCGGCAACCAGGTGAAATTCCCCGGCGCGGTGGTGGGGAACACCTGCGGTACTGTCTGTTCAAACTGCTGCGGAATCGCAAAATTATCGAAGAAAAAATACCTGCTCATGTATTCTCCCTCTCCGGCGCGGGCGCGTTTCGCCCATTCATGATCCTCAGAGGTGTGATTCATGACAAAATCCATGCAGACATTGATTTTTTTCTGATGGCAGGTCTCGGTCAGCTGTTCCAGATCTTCCATCGTCCCCAGCTTTTCCTGCACCTTTCGAAAATCCGCCACGGCATAGCCGCCGTCACTTCTGCCCTCCGGCGTATCCAGAAACGGCATCAAATGTATATAATTTACCCCACAGGACTCGATATAATCCAGTTTATCCCGTACGCCATTTAAATTACCGGCAAAATTATCGATATACAGCATCATGCCAAACATATTGTTCTGTCTGTACCAGCCCGGGTCGCTCTCCCGCTCCCGGTCAGAGGATTTCAGGCCTTCTTTCCTCTCCTGGTAATAGCGAAGCATATTATCACACAGTTCAGAAAACATGGAGCCATTGTTGTAAAGCTCCATATACAGCCAGCGAAGCTCATCCAGATGACGTTCGAACCGTTTCCGGTAGATTTCAGCCTCTATCCGCTGATTCATTTCCATGGCCTCAGATTCAGATTTCACGGCAGCCTTTTTTCCCTGCTTTTGCTTAACCGTCGTTTTCATTTTCCTCCTCCTCATCTCACGCATTATCACCTGATCACGCCAAGGGAAACCCTTACGTTTCCACTGATCCGCAGTTCTTTGCAAATCGTCTGGGGCGTTTCCACATAAAAGCACACCGTATCCTCACAACAGCTGATTTCCGCGCTTCCCTTATCCAGCACCAGCACCATCTCGCCAATTTCCTCCAGCTGTTCCGGTTCACAGCCATCTACCCAGAGAAGCCGTTTTTCCGCATCCCACGCCACGTGTACACCACCAAATAACAGAGAAAAAGAAGCTGTCCCGGGAGCCTCTATCCGAAGCAGTGCCGCACCATCTTCCTTCCAGGTTGTATAGAAGGTTTCCTCAGCGGATAAGTCTTTCTCCCACAGTTTCATTTCCTGCGCCGACACTTCGCGGATCAGGTGTGCCGCCAGCACATACCCGTCTTTTTGCCGGATCAACTCCAGCTCCCTGGGAATCCCCATCATTCCGGCATAAAAATCGCTCTGCGCGTTCACCAGCCAGGGGATCTGCACCGTCCGGTCCGGAATTCCCCAGAACGTCTGCGCCGCATAAGCGCGGTAAGGAAACCTTGTCCTTTTGTCTGCCTGCTTTGCATATAAACGTCTGGTTTTCTGTTGGGGAGTGAAAATTTTTCCGTCAAAGCTTCCGATGCTGTAATACCCGTCCGCCGTCCAGAAAACCCACTTTCGTTCACCGGAGGAATTTGCCACCGGAAGCTCCACCAGATCCGGACATTCCCAGCTTTCCTCCACGGTAAGCCTCTGCGTCAGATCCCAACTGCGCTTGTCCGGTGAACTGAGAATCGCGTACTCATGTCCGTCAAGAAAAAGTACCATATAATAAGACCCGCTTTTTTCAAACCTGTATACTTTCGGATCACGGTTTTCGGAGATAATATTGGGAAGGATCGGCTCCGATTCCTTTTCAAACACGCGTCCGTCCCGGCTGACCGCTCTCTTCTGAAAAAAGCGACGTTCAGATGTTTCCCCGTTTTCGAGACCGGCGGCGGTATAAAACAGCTCCAGTACCCCCTCGTCGGCAATTGCGCTGCCGGAAAAAGCCATACCGTCCTGATCCGGCAGAAGCGCCTCTTGGAGCTGTTCCCAATGCAAAAGGTCATGACTCACCGCATGCCCCCAGCTGATGTTGTTCCATCTGTTGCCAAACATATTGTGCTGAAAAAACAAATGATATTCGCCATTGTACAGGCAAAGGCCGTTTGGATCATTCAGCCATCCGGACTTCGGTGCGAAATGAATCCAGGGCAAACGTCCGGGTTCTTTCGGAAGCAGCTCGGCACTCTGGCAGATTTCGGTAAAAAAAGTCTCTCCTGCATCTGCTTCCAGCAGGATTTCCTGTCCCTTCAGTTCTCTTACGGGAAGCTCCGCGTAAAAATCACACGGCTTTGTTGTTTTATCTGACGGAAGCATTACCATAAATTCATACAGCTTCTCATCCTTCCGATAAATGTGCAGCGGCCTCTCTTCCCCCGACAGCCAGACCGGTATCCGGAGAAAATCCTCTTCAATTTGCAGCTTCAAACTCATTTCTTTCCCTCTCAGTTGGCATTTTCATATATAAGAGTTAACGGCATTAATCATTTTATCACATGTCCATATTCGCGAAGCGAACATGGACGTAGGCCGCACCAATCGCGAAGCGATTTTCCATTGTGCGGCTTTCGTTATATTATCATCACATCAGCGGAAGTGTAGTTCCTCCGTCTACAAAGCTTACCTCCAGATTCACAACACTCTCTGCCTCTTCCTGGCGAATCAGGCGGATCAGACAATCCACACCTGTCTTCGCGATCAGCCGTGTATTCTGGTAAATACTGGATACCAGCTGAGCACCGCTGTTCATAAGCTTCAGACCGTCATACCCGATTATCTGGACGTCCTCCGGTACGCGAAAACCCATCTGCTGCAGTTCCTGCCTGGCGACTACAGCCAGATGATCGGTTCCGGCAAAAATGCCGTCAATCTGCGTTCCCTCCGACGCGTCTCCCAGATATGCTTTCAGCACATCGTGAACCAGTGTCCTCGATGAAAAAGACGAATAAATGGATGAAACTCTCTGTTCGGAAAACTCCACACAATTATAATTCACCCCGTGTTCCTCGCAATACTGTTCAAAACCGGACCGTCTTTTTCGCACTTCATTGTCAATAGAAGAGATGATCTGGATAAACAACAGATTTTTTGCACCTCGTTTACAGAGATTTTCCGCAGCAAGATAGCCGCCCCGGAAATTATCACTAGCCACGCATGGAATGTTGGACTTAAAATGCCTCTCGATCGAGACAAAGGGCAGAGAATCCTCCACGTATTTTTCTACATCGCTGTAGGTGATACCTATGATGCCGTCAACCTTACAGTGGCGGGCCATCTCTATATATCTGATTTCCTTTTCTTTCTGAGCGTCTGATATACAGAGAAGTGAATATTTTCCCGCTTCAGAAAGCTCCCGCTCCAGATCGCCTAAAAGCAGCGCAAAATATGGATTTGTCAGATTAGGCAGGATGATAACAACATAATCCGTCTGCTGTATACGCATCCCTCTCGCCGGCGTATTCACCTGATATCCAAGTTTAGAAATGGAGTTCTCCACACGTTTTTTTCGCGCTTCCCCTACTCTGACTCCATTGATTACGTTCGAAACCGTTCCGACCGAAACGCCGGCGTCCTGCGCCACATCCCTGACTGTTACCATTTTATAATCCGCCTTTCTGCAAAACACAACAATGTGATCGGAAAGTGCATTCCATCACTTAACCTTCTGCCCTGCCCCGCTGCTTTTCTTTTATCTTTTCCACCGGTTTCATCTGTTTTCGGCAAAACCAGAATCACTTACAAAAGAATAGCATAACCGATTTTTTTCTTCAATGATATTTGTAGCAAAAACAACATTTTTTTACCTCTTCAAAGCTCCTGACAAATCATTTAAACAGACAAAAGGCGATGGAGCATATGTCAACTGTCCCCATCGCCTTTTCCGGAAATCTCTTTGTCCTGGTTGTCACGTTCTGTTCTTAGATAATGGGAACTCCGAAATCTGTTTTTTGATTTTTTATGATTTCACCGCACCGGCAACAACGCCTGCAATGATGTATTTCTGCAACGCCACATAGAGTATAATTACCGGTATGATCGCCATCACCAGAGCCGCCATCAGCAGATCCATCTGATTGCTGTACGCGCCCTGAAAGAGCTTTGTGGCAATCGGGATCGTATACAATGACTTATCTGTCAGAACCAGGCTCGGCAGCAGATAATCATTCCACAGTGACAGAGCATAAAGAATAACCAGCGTAGCGGTCGTCGGTTTCAGCAGCGGAAATACAATCTGGAAAAATGTCCGGAACTGACCCGCGCCGTCGATATGGGCCGCTTCCTCAAGCTCCAGCGGAATACTTCCGTGGATGAAGCCGTGATACATAAAAACTGCCATCGAAACGGAAAAGCCCAGGTGCATGAAAATCAGGGTGTATCTGTGATTCAGAATCCCAAGCGTACCACCATAAATCGACATGATCGGAATCATGACTACCTGGAAGGGGATGACCATGGAAAACAGCATCAGTGTGAAGATGAACTTATTGACTTTCCAGTCCTTCCTGACGAAAATGTAAGCCGCCATAGAAGAGAACAGGATAATCAGCGCACAGCTGCATCCGGTGATGATCAGCGAGTTCATAAACACGGTCGGGAAATTCATCTTCTGGAATGCTTCGACATAATTGCTCAGGGTAAAGCCCTTCGTGCCGCCCCAGCTCAGCGGAAGCTTTACGATATCGCGCTTATTCTTGAAGGAGTTCAGAACAATCATGTAAAAAGGAAACATATAAAACAGAAACAGCACAATGGTAAGCAGTGTTTTCAGCACACCTTTTGATGTTTTGGCGCCTTTTTCAGTCATTATGCCTCAACCTCCTTCCGCTTACTCAGTGTAGTCTGCGTAACCGCAACAATTGCGGTAATCAGGAACAGTACAACCGCCTGCGTCTGTCCAACGCCATAGTTCTTCTTTGAGAACGCCTGCTGATATACATACATAGCTGCCATAATCGTTGAACCGAACGGGCCGCCTTCTGTCAGGGACAGGTTCAGATCATATACCATAAAGCATCTGGTGATTGACAGGAAAATACAGATCGTAAAGGACGAACGCATCAGCGGAATCACCACGTATCTCGTCGCCTGCGAATCCGTACAGCCGTCGATTCTTGCCGCCTCCTTGAGATCCTCCGATACTCCGGTCAGGCCTGCAATGTAGATCAGCATCATGTAACCGGAATACTGCCAGATTGTGACGATTACCAGCGCGAAAAACGCGGTCACCGTACCGGACAGCCAGGATTTCTGAAAAATTCCGATATTAAGTGCGTCGCCGATATATACAAGAATATTTTTAAATACAAACTGCCAGATATAACCAAGAATAATACCGCCGATCAGGTTCGGGGTGAAAAATCCGGCGCGGAAGAAATTCTTTCCTTTAATTTTTCCGGTCACAAGCAGGGCCAGCAGAAAGCCTATTACATTGACCAGGACAACCGACACAAGCACATACAACAGCGTCAGTCCGAGCGACTGCCAGAATGCTGTATCCTGAAAAGCCGTGATATAATTCGCAAAGCCCACAAAGGGTTTATCTCTCGTGATTCCGTCCCAGCTCGTAAATGTCAGATAAATACCGTAAAGGAACGGGATAATGACGACCGCGATGAAGGCAAATGTGGCCGGCCCCGCGAATGCCAGGAAAGAACCGACATTATATAATTTGCTTTTTTTCATAACCTCTTACCTCATAACGCGCTTCTGACGCGCTCTGTTTTCTCTTTTTTATATGAGCAGGCCAGGGGAGACCGGCCTGCTCATTCATGCTAACTGCCTGTTGTTTTTCTTTCAGAATGCTCTGCATTCTGTATACGGATTACTCGGAGAGTCCTGCCCAGTAAGCCTCTACCTCCTCAGCAAATCCGGCACGATCGATATTGCCCGCAAGATACTTCTGCATAATCGCGCCTACTGTCTGCCAGTGATCGCTCGGATAATCATTCGGCTGATCAAAGAGCTGTCCTGCCGCAGTGTAATCCTGTACGCTCTGTGCAAGCATGTTTGTAGCTTCCGCTTCGATGTTTGAAAAAGCCGGAACCAGTGAGCACTCATCAATCAGTACGGAATTTCCTTCTTCTGTGTTTACCAGCCAGTCAAGGAAATCAAGAGCCGCCGCCTGCTGATCCTCGTCGTTGCATTCGGTATCAATCATAACCTGCTTGGTTGCTCCGCCGCAAAGATAAGTATTTACATTTTCATTGCCTGTCGTATCGTTCTGAACCACCGGCATAATACCAATCTCTGTATCGTCCTCGATATAGTCGGAAATCTCCGCCCATGCCCAGTTGCCATTGAACCAGAACGCCACCTCGCCCTCAGCAAGATCTGCCGCATTGCTGTCATAGTCAGCCGCCAGCGGGTCATTCGCGCTGGAGTTGTATTCCATCAGAAGCTCAAAGGTTTCCATCAGAGCATTGAATCTGGTGTTGGACATAAGGTCTACATTGCCCGCCTTCAGGTCTTCCATAAACTGCTCAGCCGTCTCGAGCGTACCGTCCTGCTCTTCATATACCTGAGTCATATAATGTCCCGCAAGGCTCCAGTCTTCCATATTCAAAGCTACCGGCGTATCCATGCCGTTCTCAACCAGTCTCGCCAGCAGATCTGCAAGATCATCCATGTTGGTCACATCAGACGGATCCCACTCTTCGCCAAGCGTCTCCTCGATCGCCGTTTTATTGTAGATCAGACCTCTTGCCTCGATGCAGAACGGGAAGCTGTAAAGCACGCCGTCTACGGTAATGCCGTACTGACTTCCGCCGTATTCAGCCCAGGACTGGTCGCTCATGTCCAGGCCATACTCTTCACAGAATGTAGTAACATCCTGCGGGTCGCCCATGATCAGGGTCGGCGCATTGTTTGCCGCATAGCGTGCCGCGATCTCTGTCGCCGGTGAGCCGTCATCACCAATCGTATAAACCTCAAGGGTAGCTCCCGTGAGTTCACCCCACTGCTCAGCAGCTGCCTCCAGCTGATCCTCGATCTCAGACTTCGTGTTCAGCATAGTAATTGAAACGCCGCTGAAGTCTGTTCTCTCTTCCGCTGCCACGCTGAGTGTTCCACCGCCGATGCTGGCCGCCAGCATACCAACTGCCGCTACAACTGAAATTGCTTTTTTCATGATAATCCTCCTTCTTATTGTTGGCTCGTAAATTTGAACCATTTCATTTTTTGTTTTCGAGCTCCTTGTTTCTGTTCAATATACTACACCAGATTTTTGAATTGTTCAATTCGCATTTTTCACATATTTACCACATCTTTTTTGTGCATTTTCACTATTTTCTCTTCGCCTTTCTTATTTTTTCATCATTTTTTGCCCTTTAAGTTCTCTCAGCCTGATTATAAATTTAATGAGCCCGTTTCTTTTTCTGTTCATTTTTTTCATTCATTTTCTTTATGTTTTGAATTATTCATTTTTTATTTATCTTTTTTCGGATGCATTCATGATTCAATCCGGCAGGCGGCGGCCTTTTATCTTCTGCCCGGCCGCACGGAACGCATAAGATTAAATATCCCGATGCCATCATGCAGACCATCCGGCTTTCTGCAGTGCAGGCATCGGGATATTTATCCTTCCCAGGATTTTCAGATACTCTCAGTCAGACAAACTCATAGCTGTACCCCCAGCTGTATGCGCCCCCGTGAATCCACATAAATACCGGAAGTTTCTCGTCCACTGTCTGCGCCGGCGTCCAGATATTCAGAGTCAGACAGTCCTCATCCCTTTCTTTCGGTTCCGGATAAAATTTTTACAAAAATAATGTACACCCCTGTTTCCGGAACTGCTCGATTTTCTCATTCAAAACTGCCTCTGGCAGCTGAAGCCTCTTGGCCAGGCATGCTCTGCACAGATATCGGGTGCTGTTTCTGTCAATGAATTTCCGGAAAGCTCCGATATCCAGAAAATCCAGTTTCTTCCTACACTGCATGCAATATTCTGTCATGCGTCTACCACCTGTGCGCGGTACACAGCGCAATCATATGGCTGCAGTCGTTTTGCCACAGTAGAATTCTTCACGACATATTCCTCGCCAGTCCAGACTTCCTTCATCTTCAGAGTCCTGCCGGTAGAAAATGGCAGACCGATTTCATCAAGGTTGAACCGCGCTTCCCGCTCGTTGCCATCCATGTTAAACAGACCGATCGCAATGTCACCGCCCACGAGAGAACGTGAATACATCACGAGATCCGGGCCTGCCCAGATGCCGGATAGTTTTACCGGCTGCCTGCCGGCGCCATCCTGGTTGATCCGGATCAATTCTTTATTGGTCAGGATTGCCTTCGTCTGGGGCGTCATTGATCGAACATCACAGCCAATCATCAGCGGCGAGCCGAGAAGCGCCCAGATCGAAAAATGGGTTTTATACTGCACATCGGTACAGCCCGTTACGCCTACGTTTCCTTTTCCATACATGCCAACAATCAGCATATCCATATCATTAAAACAGCCAACGCCATTATATGGATGCAGCTTTTCCTGACATTCCACAAGGTGTTTTACCGACTCCCATGTGTCTGCGATATCACCCGTTGACCGCCACATCGACGCCCCTGTTTCCTTAATCCATTCGTGCGTCTCATTGGCGCCCCATGAGCAGGCACTTAACAGGATATCCCGGCCACAGTTCTCCAGCGCAGTGCCCATTCTCCGATACAGATATTTCCCCGGAATAATCGGGCTGTGGTAGCAATAATCATATTTCAGGAAATCCACGCCCCACCCGGCAAATGTCTGCGCGTCCAGAAATTCATGTTCAAAGCTTCCCGGATAGCCGGCACAGGTCAGATTGCCTGCGCAGGAATACATACCAAACTTCAGCCCTTTCGCGTGTACATAGTCCGCTATTGCTTTCATCCCGTGCGGGAACTTTTCCGGATCCGGCACAAGGCGTTCCTTCTCATCCCGCACCCGCAGCGACCAGCAGTCATCAATCACCAGATAATCATAGCCGCAATCAAGCAGTCCCGTCTCCACCATCGCATCCGCTGTCTCAAAAATCATCTGCTCATGGATCGATTCTCCAAACGTATTCCATGAATTCCATCCCATAGGTGGTGTCAGCTTCAACATCGTTTTTTCTCCTTTTTCTTATGGTTGTCCATACAGTCCGGGAGACGTCAAGTCATTTTTGCATTCCCTTCCTATATAGGCATAACATATCATGATATGGCAAAAAAGCAAGTGTTTCTTGTATTAAAGTTTACTTTTCCTGTTTTTGGTATGATAAATACCATTTCAAAAAATCTCAACATATACATATCCGGAGACTCCCGATCAGGCAGAAGGCAAAAAGACCCCGACAATCGCCGGAGAGGAATCCCATGCGGTTGTCGGGGGCAGTGGTGAAGAATTCCGTAAAATCCAGGCAGTGCCAGAGGAGCTATAATTTCATCTGATGATACCTGCGGATTTCTTCATATCCTGTAATATTTATGCTTCATATGTCCCACGCTACAGGCACGAGGGACTGTTCCGAATCGTTATCGCGTCAGAACATTTTCGATAGCTTACTTCCCCAGATACGCGGCACGAACGCTCTCGTCCGCGAGCAGCTCGGCGCCGCTGCCGGTCATGGTGATGCGGCCGGTCTCGAGCACATAGCCGACGTCCGCGGTGCGAAGCGCCATGTTCGCGTTCTGCTCGATCAGCAGGATGGTCACGCCGTCCTTGTGGATCTCACGGATGATGTGGAAGATCTCCTGCACGATCAGAGGCGCCAGGCCGAGGGACGGCTCATCCATCATCAGCAGCTTCGGGCGGCTCATCAGGGCGCGCGCCACAGCCAGCATCTGCTGCTCACCGCCGGAGAGCGTACCGCCGTACTGCCAGCTGCGCTCCTTCAGGCGCGGGAAGAGGCTGTAGACCCACTCCAGATCGTCCGAGAGGTCATCCTTTCGCATGTAAGCGCCGATTTTCAGATTTTCCAGCACCGTGAGGTCCGGGAAAATTTTGCGGCCCTCCGGCACCAGTGTGATGCCTTTGGATACGATGACATTCGTGTCCTGACCGGTAATGTCTTCGCCGTTGAAGGTGATCGTGCCGGACGCCGGCTTTTCCAGCGATACGATGGAACGCAGGGTCGTGGATTTGCCCGCGCCGTTCGCTCCGATCAGCGTGACGATGCTGTTTTCGGGCACTTCAAAGCTGATACCCTTCACGGCCTCGATGCCGCCGTAATTGACTTTCAGATTATCTACTTTAAGCATCCTCACTCACCCCCAGATATGCCTCGATGACGCGCGGATCGTTCTGTACCTCTTCCGGCGTTCCCTCGGTGATCAGCTTTCCGAAATCCAGCACATACACGCGGTCGGAAATCTGCATAACAAGGTCCATATGGTGCTCGATCATGAAGATCGTCATATCATACTGGTCGCGGATCTGGCTGATAAAATCCGCCAGCTCCAGCGTCTCCTGCGGGTTCATGCCCGCCGCCGGCTCGTCGAGCAGAAGAAGCTTCGGCTCAGTCGCAAGCGCACGCGCGATCTCCAGACGGCGCTGGATACCGTACGGAAGCGATCCGGCGATCTCATCCTTTAAATGCGCCAGATTCTGCATCTCCAGAAGCTCCAGCGCTTCTTTGCGCATCCGCTGCTCCTCCGCGTGATTCAGGCGGAAGGTCGCGGTGAAGAGGTTCTGCTTCGCGCGCATATGCTTCGCGATCAGCACGTTTTCGAATACAGTCATAGAGCTGAACAGGCGGATATTCTGGAAGGTGCGGGCGATCCCGGCGTAGGTAATTTTATCCGGCGTCAGAACCACGCGCTTCGAATATTTTCCGGCGTTCTCTCCTTTGTAGGTCTTTTTCATTTTGCCGTGCGGATAGCTCTCCACGATCTCTTTTCCGCAGAATTCCACACGGCCGTTGGTCGGCTCGTACACACCGGTGATGCAGTTGAACGCGGTCGTTTTTCCGGCGCCGTTCGGCCCAATCAGAGCGACAATCTCATGCTCATTCACCTCAATCGAGAGGTTATCTACTGCCACGACGCCGCCAAACTGCATCGTGATGTCTTCCGCCCGAAGGATGTTGTTACTCATTTCGCAGCCTCCTTCCCGGCAGCCTTTTTCGCCTTTCTGTTTTTAAACCAGTTGTAGACGCGGGCAGGCGAGAATTCCTTATCGCCCATGATACCCTTGCGGTAAAACAGCACAACCACCATAACAATGACCGCAAAGACAACCTTGCGGAAGCCGCTGCGAAGAAGCGGCACCTTGAAGCTTCCGATATAAGTCTCCGTATCCAGGAAACGCAGCCACCACTCCGAGCATGCGATATAGAGGAACGAAGCCAGACAGCTGCCTGTCACGGAGCCGAGGCCGCCAATCACCACAATCAGCAGAATCTCATAGGTCATGGCCGACTTGAAGGTCGACGCCTGAATGGAGGTCTGGTACATCGCCAGCAGGCCGCCGCCCACTCCCGCGAAGAACGAGGAGATACAGAACGCCATCCTCTTATGCTTCGCCAGGTTGATGCCCATCGCCTCAGCAGCGATCTCGTCATCCCGGATGGCCTTAAACGCACGCCCGTACGAGGAATTGATGATCAGCACGATCACCGCGATGCAGACGCCGCAGACAATCAGCGGGAACAGCACGGACTTAAACGTCGGGAACTTGCGCAGCAGATTCGAGCCGTTTGTAATCACACCGAGCTTATCCCACTGGAAAATCGCACGGATGATCTCGGCAAAGCCAAGTGTCGCGATCGCCAGATAGTCGCTCTTTAACCGCAGCACCGGAAGTCCAATCAGCCAGGCGAACAGCGCCGCCATCGCGCCGGCCGCGATCAGTCCCACAAATACCGGCACCGCGAACTGGATCAGCCCGCCGTCAAAATACTGATAAACCGAGGCGCGGTCCGCCACCGGGATCGTCAGCACGCCGTAGGTATACGCGCCGATCAGCATGAAACCCGCCTGCCCCAGAGAAAACAGACCGGTAAAGCCGTTCAGCAGGTTCATCGACACCGCCACGAGCGCATAGATGCAGCTCTTTTTCAGGACGGTCAGCGCGATGTGTGTCGACGGGAGAATCTGTTCCAGAATCACAACAAATCCGCACAGCGCCACGAGGAGCGCAGCGGAAATAATCGCATTTGTTTTCTTACTCATCTCATCGCCCTCCCCTCAGACCTTATCTGTGGCTTTTTCGCCAAACAGACCGGTCGGTTTTACAAGAAGGACAACAATCAGCAGGGCAAACGTAAATGCGTCTGAGAACGTCGTCCAGCCAAGTCCCTTAATAATATTTTCGCAGATACCAATGATAAACGCCCCGATCACCGCGCCCGGAATCGACCCGATGCCGCCAAACACGGCTGCCACGAATGCTTTCAGGCCCGGCATCGCGCCGGAGGTCGGCACGACGGACGGATAATTCGTAAAGTACAAAAGCGCCCCGACCGCTGCCAGGAAGGAGCCGATCACGAAGGTCGTACTGATAACCGAATTAATCTTGATTCCCATCAGACGGCTCGTCTCAAAATCATTCGCCACGGCACGCATTGCCATACCGATTTTCGTGTGATTGATCAGCTGCATCAGCACAAGCACCAGAACGATGGTCAGGATCGGCGTCACAAGCGTCACGACCTTCGTCGTCGCGCTGCCAATCTTTATCGAATCGGAAATTACCGGAATTGACGGCACCACCTGCGCCAGGCCGCCGGTCACATACAAAGCCAGGTTCTGCAGCAGATAGGAAACGCCGATCGCGGAGATCATGACCGACATACGCGGGGCGCTCCGCAGCGGCTTGTACGCCACGCGCTCCACCGCAAAGCCCAGGATGACCGTCGCCACAATCGTCAGTGGAATCGACACGTACAATGGAAAGGACGCCGAGGCGTACACAAACACCAGCGCAGCCACCATAAAAATATCGCCGTGGGCAAAATTGATCAGCCTCAGGATGCCGTACACCATCGTGTAGCCGATGGCGATCAGGGCATACTGCCCGCCGACCGAGATCCCGGCCAGCAGGTAAGGCAGGTTTTTGTTAATAAAATCCATGCAGATCTTCCTCCATGGTTGCAAGTCCTGTCAATGCTGCATACTTCGCCTCAGAGATCCTCCATAGCCACGTTGATTTTGCATTTTTCTGCGCCGCCTGTTATCCTCTGATTTGCTCAAATAACTGTGAATCCAGGGAATCTGTGCGCGAAAAATCTATAAAAATCTGTCGGCTGTCCGCGGTGGATGTCCGGGGCTGTGTATGGTTTGCCAAAGCAGTAACTTACAACCCCTGTGAAAGGTACAAAGCTTACACGGCAAAGCCGTGTGCCTGTCCCATTTACGCAAAGGAGGCTGCAGCCCGTGCAGCCTCTCTGCGATGTTTATACTTCTGACAAAAAAGCTAATTGCTTTACTCTGCGAGCTTTTGCAATTGCCGCCGTGTCTGTCACTGTACGCCCTGCTCCGCTACGAAATCCCATGCAACGGTCTCGGTGTTCGCTACCTTTACATAAGCAGTATCGCGGTTCGCGTCGCCGTTCTCAGACTCGAAGGAGATCTCGCCGGTCACGCCCGTGTAGGTCGTATCCCAAAGTGCTTCGTTGACTGCTGCCGCATCGGTGGATCCAGCGTTCTTAAGAGCCTCAAGTGCTGTGTAGTATGCGTCATAGCCCATGGCCGTAACAGCCGCTACCGTGTCATCGCCGCCGTTGTTCGCCAGTCTGGTGCTGTCCGCGTTGATCCACTCCTTGATGTTTGCATCAAAGTCTTCGTTCGCGCCTTCCTGATAGAAGGTTGTTACATATACGGAAAGATCCGTTCCCTCTGCCGCGTTCAGGATCACGTTGGAATCCCAGGTATCGCCGGCCAGAAGCGGAACCTCAACGCCCTGAGAATCCGCGGTCGCGATGATCAGCTGCGCTGCCTCTGTCGAGGTCGGAGCAAAGATAACGTCAACGCCTTCATTGATGGCTGTGGTAATATAGGAAGTAAAGTCTGCTGTGCCTTCCGGGAAGGTATCAGAAATCACTTCACCGCCAAGAGCTGTAAATGCTTCCTCAAAATAATAGCCAAGTCCTACTGAATAGTCGTCGCCAAGCTTGGTCAGTACATATGCCTTCGTCGCCTCAAAGTTCTCCGATGCGAAGTTCGCGAGAACCGTGCCCTGGAACGGATCCAGGAAGCAGATGCGGAAGTAATGGGTGTTGCCCTCTGTTACCTGCGGATTCGTGCAGGTAACACCGATGACCGGAATGCCCGCCTCAGCGAAGATATCGGAAGCCGCGATCGATACGCCCGAGCCATAGGAGCCAAGCACTACAGATACGCCGCTGCTGACCAGCTCAGAAGCTGCCGTCGGAGCCTTCTCTGTCGAGGACTCGTTGTCTACGATCACAAGCTCTACATCATACTCTACACCGTCAATCTCAACCGTCGAAGTCTCTTCATTCGCGTACTGGATACCAAGTGTCTCCTGCTTGCCGCCTGCACCGTTATCTCCGGATGCCGGCTCAAATACACCGATCTTCACGGTCTCCGCGGATGCTGTTGCCACACAGGTCAGACACATCGTCGCACAGATCAGAGCTGCTGCTAATCTTTTCATAGTTAGTTTCCTCCTCTTTCTTATTAGGTATTCATTGGCACCGCCCGGCGGCTGCCAAATCCATTGCTTATTTTATACCTTTTATGTCCGTATGGCAAGGACTTTTGTCTTTTTTGTGAAAATTATTCTAAAAAACCGCTTCGCTCTGCGCACCAAAAAGGGCGTTTTATCCTCAGAAAAAACGCCCGCCTTTTATGCACAGAACCGACTTGCACAGGGGGATATAGGAGAAAAGCGTACCCCTATCCGATTTAATCCGCCATAATAACCGCATTCAAGTAAAATGGCACTGCCGCATCCTGTGTCTCTGTCAGCCGCACCTCAATCCGATGAAGGCCCCGGGACATATGCTCCGTAACCGTCAGGAGCTCCAGCTTGTCACCCCAGGTCTCATCAAAGTTCGCGTCCAGGGGCTTCCGAGTCGCCGGATCTCCGTCTACTATGATCTCCGCAATCGGAGCAGGTTTTTGTACCGAGCGCCGGAACTGCACAGCCACGCCGGTCCCTTCCAGTTCAAATGCAATCTTCGCTCCCTGCGCGGAGGCTGCCCACCCGTTTTTGAAATTGTCCGTGATATCGCTTTGCGGGCGCGGATCCGCTTCAAAGCCTTCCATATTCACAGGAGAATAATTTTTATTATTGTAACGAGTGCTGCGCTCATAAGTGTTCGGGGTCAGAGGCACAGGCAATTCCTCCGCAGGTTCTGCCGCGCCTGGCTGACCGGCCGGTGCCCCGGCAGTGCAGGCTCCGCCCGTACAACCAACCGGAGCTTCCGCAGAATATGCCGCGCCCGCCTGTGTAAGCGCCTTCCTCCGCACCGTTTCCAGATAGTGCGTGATAACCGACGCCACCAGCTCGTGTCCGGCATCGTTCGGGTGCAGGTCGTCCGGCGTGATTTCGCGGTTCGGAATGCGTCCGGCAAGCAGCTCCGGATAAATAGAGCTCTGCATGCTGACACTCGGAAGATCATAGTGCCGTCCCACCTTTGCATGCTGCAGCTGTACATTCGCGCCATTGTTGTAGCAGACGTTGTGAATCAGAACGACAGCGGGAGCACATGCATCGGAGAGGACGCGTCTGACCAGTCCCTCATAAGTCTCAAGATAATGCTCCGTACTCTCGTCGTTGACGGAAAACTCAATGAATACGACATCCGGCTGATACCTTAACAGATCGCTCTCCGCTCTCGCCGCGCCGAACTGGGAATCCGTCGCCCCGATACCGGCGTTCACATAAGTGAAATCTGCTTTGGGAAACGTCTCCTTCCACCAGGAATATACACGGTATGCGTAGCACGTCTGCGGTGTACTCGAAAGAGAGCCATGCGTAATGGATCCCCCGATAAAGCCGACCGTCAGATGTTCTCCCGCAGCCGCACGCCGCATCACCGCCTTAAGGTGCTCCTCATTTCCGCGGTTTACAATTCCTGCTTCTCTGTTGATGTCATACATGATGTTCTCTCCCTGTCCGTTCCTTGTCCATCATTTCCTTTATTTCAATCGATTCCCTTAACCATATGAATCAACCATATAAATCACTTTGACACGCCTGTCGTTAAACCTTATCTGGAAAAGCCTCAACGCAGCCCGGCTCTGTATCCCATCACCACGGAATCCCCAGCGTCTCAATGTATCCTGCCAGCTCCTCCGCCATCTCTTCCGCCTCCGGGATCCGGATGTGCCCCGGCGTCCCGGCTCCGTTCCTTTTATAAAGGAAATGATGAACCTTCGGGTCGTTCAGAGCATTGCACACCGAGTCAATCGCGAGATCCCAGCTTTTATCGTGCTCCAGAATAGTCGTTGCCAGGATCACCTCCGCTTCCGGATACAGCGACCGGATCCGGCGCACAAACGTGCCGTAGCACTCCCGCCAGTGCGCAGCCTGCGCGCCCTCATAGTCTTCCTTCATAAAGTCATACGGATGACTGTCATTCTGCCCGACCGCGACAACCACGACCTGCGGCGTCCAGAGGGAAAAGTCCCAGGACTTTGTCACCCCCAGCGCCGGGCTGTACTGGATTTTATCGTAAATGCTCTCCATCCCGACATAGTCCGTGTCATTGTACCAGCCAATGCCGTCAATGAGCGCAACGCCGCCCTGCGCGATGTCATGAATCTCTGCGTTCAGCTTCCGCGCCGTGATCCATGAATACGAATACCAGCTGTTCGACAACTCCCCATTGCGCCATTCGGGATCCGGTTTGCCCACATAGTCCACCGCCTCGGATACCTCACCGGCAGAAACGCTGTCGCCATAGACCTCGATCCGCCGCGTCGGCTTCGACGGGCATGGCAGCAATTCTACAGCGCCCCGGATCTCGATTCCGTGCAGGGTAAATGTATGGCAGGAATCCATCCGTTTAAACAGCAGCAGACTATGCTCACCCGGCGCAAGACTCTCTGTGATGGTGCAGATCTGCCGTTCCATATTTTCAATGCGCAGCTTCCCCTGCTCTCCATCGAGAATATAGCCCAGATAGTTGTCGCAATATGCGTTTTTATTCGTCACAGTCACTGTAATTGCGCTGCCATGGCCCGAAGCGGTTTCCTGACCTGAGACATTTCCCCGAACCGAAGCGTTTTTCTGGCCTGAATCATTTGCCACGCCCGAGGCATTTTCTCCGCCCGAGGTTTTATCCTGATCCGGGCGATCATCCCCGCAATCTGCCTCCTCCGGCACATTCCCCCGCACGATAAAATGCAGGGCGACGCTGCTGCACGGGAAGACAAACACTGGAGCCGCAGGCTCCTCAAAATCGATCCTTCCGCTGTACTGCAACAATTCATTATCAGGTGCGATATGCATGGTACTCTTCTTTCCTCCCTCACACATTTTCGGTCACTGAAGCCTTTTCGGCCGCCGCTTTCGTCATAACTTCACTCATCCGTTTTCCATTTCCGGATAAATCAGGCCTGTAATAGTTACAATATCATCACAGTTACACTGGCTCCGGCTCTTATCAGCCCTTCACCGACCCAGCCGTCAGGCCGCTGTAAATCTGATCCTGGCAGAAAATGAACAGAATCAGCGCCGGCAAAAGCGACATGATCACGCCCGCGCAGATGAGGTTGTATTTACTTCCCAGCGGTCCCACGAACGTGTACAGCGAGGTCGCCATCGTTCCCAGCTTCGTCTTATCCTGCAGATACAGGTTCGCCGAATAGTATTCGTTATAAGTGCCCACGCCCTTTAAGATACAGGACGTCACAATCGCCGGCTTTAAGAGCGGCAGATGGATCTTATAAAAAATCGTAAACAACGACGCTCCGTCCACGATCGCCGACTCATCCAGTGAAATGTCGATATTCTCGAAAAACTGGATGTAGATGTAGATCGAAATGACATCGGTGCCGCACATCATGATAATGTAGCCATACAGCTTATTAATAAAGTTCAGGTTGTTCATAATCTCGTACAGAGAGACCTGCATCGCTACGCCCGGAAGCAGGGAGGCGAACAGGAACAGGTTCCGGATCCCATTGTTAAACGGGAATTTAAACCGGTTCAGCACATAAGCCAGCTGTGTGCCGATAAACACGGAAGCAAACAGCACGCATACCAGGATAATCACGGAATTGAAGAACGCGCGCCCCATGCTTGCTTTCTGGAACGCCTCAATAAAGTTTCCGAAATTCAGCCAGCTCTCCGGCAGCGTCATCACGTTCGTCTGCTGGTATTCCGTCTCCGTCTTAAACGCGGTGATCACACAGGAAGCCACGGGCAGAACAGCGACAAAGGAGAAAAATACCAGTGAAAAATATTTCAGAAACGTCAGAACACCGCTTTCAATTTTCTTCCCAACCGTCATTTCTCACGCCCCCTTTCCTGCTCTTGCTCTGCGCTTCGCCGCGCGCGCCGCTTCTTTTTCACGCTTCTTTCCTGCCCTCGGATCTTCATCATCCGCACTGCGGAACACATACTTGAAGAACAGCTGCTGCAGCAGCGTCGCAAACAGGATGATCACCAGAAGAACAATCGCCATCGCGCTCGCCAGGCCTACCTTCTGCTGTGTATGCGCAATCTCGTGCATGACCACGAAGTAGGTCGCCGTGCCGTTCGCACCGCTTGTGATAACGTAGGACGGCTCGAATGCGCTTAAGGAACCCGTGATCGACAGGATGATGTTCAGCGTGACAATTGTGCTGATACTTGGCAGGATGATGTACCGGAACTGCTGGAACTTATTCGCGCCGTCCAGATCCGCCGCCTCATAAAGCGTACTGTCTACAGACATGATCGCTCCGATAAACAGCACCATGTTCTGTCCGAAATAGCGCCACACGGAGGTCGCCACCAGGGAAATATTGTTGATCCGCTGGTCACGCAGCCAGTACGGCAGGTTCTCCAGATCAAACCCGCACCACTGCAGGACGGTATCAAATACGTACCCTCTGGTATAGAAGAATTTGAAGATAAAACCAATCGCAATACCGTTGATCAGATACGGGAAGAACATAAAGCCCTTGAACGCCTTGCTGCCCTTCACCTTAAAGCTTAAAACCGTCGCCAGATAAAGCGCAATCGCAAGCTGTACAATAGAGCCCCCCATATAATAAAGGCTCAGTTTTAAAGCGCCAAAGCAGTCGTCCCGCTGAAACACCCGGATGTAGTTCTTGATGCCGACCCATGTGCGCTCGCCGACGTACTTCATATTATAGAAGCTGAACTGAAACATCTTGCCAAACGGCAGATACGTAAACACGAACAAAAGCAGAAGCGGAATCGTCATAAACGCGATCATTACCTCGACCTGCTGACCATCTCTGCTTTTCAGCCATTCTTTAAAGGTTCGTTTCTTCTTTTTCTTTTTTACAGCAACTGTACTTGCCACTACCGTTCCTCCTTCCCGATGGGTAATCACACGAAGGGAACTTCGTTCCTTCCTGCCGTTTCCGATGAATCATGGATGGCGTTATGTCACGAAATGAGCCAGAGAGAAAACTCCCTCTGGCCCAAACCCCCATACATCCGCTCAGAGCCGAGCTTTTTCATCAGATATCGAATTTACGAAAGCTCCTCTGAACTTTTTTACGTATCAATGATCAATAGGTCGTTGTCTCGATTCCCAGGTAATCCTGCGCATCATTCCATGCCGCGGTCCAGTCTGCCATGATCTCATCAAAGGTCTCAGCGCCCGTGAACGCGGACTCTACGATTCTCTGAACCTTGCTGTTGCCGCCGGCGTTGAAGGACAGCTCAGACTCAGCATTGATATCGTCAAGAAGCGTCTCCTCGCCTTCCACTGCAGCTACATCCGTCAGCAGTACGCAGCCGTCAAATGCGGAGAATACTTCCGGCATCTCTCCGGTCTTATCGATCGGATATCCGCCTTCGAGCTCGCACCATCCGGACTCCTCGGTCATCCATTTAATGAAGACCATAGAAGCGGTGATGTTGGTATCAGAGCTGTTCACGTTGATCGCGTAGTTATAATCTCCGCCCGCGCTCGCATACTGTGTGCCGTCTACCGTGATCGGGAACGGCATATAGCCGATGTCATCGCCGTTGTCGCCAGCTTCTACCATCTGGATATAAGCCCAGGAGCCGAGAACCATGCAGCCGATCTCGCCGTTGTTGATCATGGTCTTGCAGCCTTCCCAGTCCGTCGTGGTGTAGTCGTCCTCAATGAGGCCTGCCGCTGTCGCGTCATAGAGAATCTTATAAACATTGTAAGCGCCTGTGCCGTCGCCCGGGTCTGAGAACGGATCCTCGTCATGAGCGAACTTCTGATTCATGTAGGTGTCGTCGCCGTCGGATACGATGCCGATGTAAGCATCCCATGCGCCCATCGTCCAGCCTGCCGCATAGTTCGTGTAGAGCGGGATCGCGTCGGTGTTGTCAGCGATCAGCTGCAGAGCTTCGATAAACGCTTCCGGAGTCGTCGGAGTCTCAGTAATGCCGGCCGCCTCGAAGACTGCCTTGTTGTAAACGATACCCTGTGCGTTGCCCATGTACGGAATACCATAGCTCATGCCGCCATAGGAATACGCATCAACGAAATTAACGAGCTCGCTCATCTCTTCGGTCGTGCCGTACGGATAGAAGTAGGTCGGCAGCTCGTCTGAGTCGATCGCCGGGATAAACATGATGTCGCCCCAGTCGCCGGTGGACAGACGAAGAAGGGAATCCTCCGCGTAATCCGTAACACCCTCTGTGGTAACCGTGATGTTCGGATAAACTTCGTTAAACGCCGCGATCAATTCAGCCATTGTACCGTCTTCCTCGCGGTCCGTCTTGTGATGGATAAACTTGATCGAAGCTTCCAGATCAGTATAATCCTCGCCAATGACGATGTCGGCATATGACGGAATGCTGCTGTCCTCCTCAGCAGATGCGACCATAGACAGGGAAGCTGCCATGGAAACCGCCATTACAACGGCAAGTGCTTTCTTTAATTTCATAGTTTTGTCCTCCTTAATTATTATGAAATCCATTTCGATAACATAGTCTCATTATAGGAATTTCTTCCATTTTGTTCATCATTTATTTTTGGCTTTTTATCATTCATTTCTGTTTTTCACGTCATTTTATTCGTTTTTTACAAAATTGGTGTTCGATTTTTGTTCATATTTACCTGTATTTCTAGTTTCAATTGGTTAAATTAATTTATTTCGGTTAATTTAGTTACTTAAAATTACTTTATCTTGTTTTCTTACGGAAAAGACTGTATAATGGGGAAGATGAAATGGAAAGCCGCACCGTTCAGAATTGCCTTACAGCGGTGCTGAGCGCCTGCGGCGCTCGTTAATCACCGGCCGGAAAGGCGCGGTATTGTCCTCGATTTCCGTGGGAAATCGGGACATTGCCTGCGTCCGATATGTTCTGCATATCAGACAAATTAAGGAGAACCGCACGGATGACTACAGTAAATCAGATCACGATCCCACCGGAAGAGGCTCCGGAAAGACTATTTAACCATGAATACGTCCTGTCATATTTTAAGAAGGAAGGCTGGCTCCTGAATGATCATATGCCAGGTATGTATTACGGGGGAAGATTCCTTCTGAGTTCTTCCACACAGCTTGGTTCAGATTCTCTCCCCTGCTTTCTGCTTCTCTATGTTTTTTCCGGAAGCGGTACATTGATCCGGCAGGGCGGCACTTTATTTTTGTCGGAAAAAACGGTTCTGTTTCTCAACTGCGAAGACGAAGCTTCCGTTCAGCTTCGGATTGCGCCTTCCGAGATGGACTGCGCCATGTTTTTTCTGCGGCCGGACGAGGCCGCCGCATATTACGACGTCCTGAAAGCCACAGTTCCCCCCCTGCTTATCCAGCCCCCTGCTTCCGATATAGAGTATATGGTCGGTCAGCTCCTGGGGCTCCTCCCAATCCGCTCCGTCCAGACAGCGGTCACTGCTTCCAAATGGATTGTCAGCATGCTTTCCGAAATCTGCAGCCTGATTCTGACAGATAAAAAAGCCGCAGTGTTCGTCCCGGACTATATTAAGGAAATGAAAGAAGCCTTCGACCAGTCCTATCAGGCGCCTTTTCATCTTGAAGAATTCGAAATGCGATTCTCGATCCGAAAAGAACGGCTCTGCCGGGAATTCTCTCATTACTGCGGAATGCCGCCGCTCCGCTACCTGAATGCGCGCCGCATGGAAGCCGCCAGAGATCTGCTGCTTTCCACCAACATGCGTGTTTACGAGGTCGGCAATGCGGTTGGAATCGAAAACACAAACCATTTTATCAATCTGTTCAAAAAAAGCACCGGTGTTACCCCGATGCTTTTCAAAAAGAATGCTACGGCAGCGGTATGCGAGCTGCACTCTCCCCATAAACCAGATACCCGTCCGCAGTGAAAATCCCGGGCTGATAGTTGTCGTCTTCAATTTTACGTATCAGCTTTTCGATGGCCTTTGCCACCATCGCTTTGCTGTTCGGCTCATAGGTCGTGATCGCAGTTCGGCAAAGCCAGGGATAAAGGAAGTTGTCAAAACCGACGACGGAAATATCCTGCGGGACATGCAGATTGCGTTCCTCCAGAATGCGGATCATGGTGGCCGCTGTCAGGTCACAGTTGCATACCAGCGCGGTCGGCATCTTTTTCGGGAAACGCTGCATCTGCGCTTCATCCATGTTGCCGGTTTTCGGATCCCGGTCTCCGATCAGCCAGTCCGGCTCCATCTCCACACCATGTTCAAGCAGCGCATGCCGATACCCGAAATAACGGTCAGTGATGCTCTGTGTGACAAGCAGGTTCCCGACAAACGCGATGCGGCGGTGCCCCAGATCCAGCAGATGATTCGTCAGCGCATAGGTGCCGTGATATCCGTTCGAGATCACCGCGTCGCAGTCCGGCGTACCATCATAGAAATCCAGATAAACCACCGGCACCTCGCACTCTTTTTTCAGATGTTCCAGATACCCTTTCTTAAGCTCCCCGATGATAATAATGCCATTCACGTGCTTCTCCACGGAAAGCTTCGGCAGCACCATCTGCTCCTCCGCCTCCGCGGAAACCAGCTCCAGAAGCGTAAAGCTGCCCTCCGCAACTGCCCTCGTCGTCACATCCTGATACATCTGCCAGTAAAAGGAGTCATATTTCCCGAGAAAATGCTCCGCGATCAGAATCCCGAATATATAGCTGCGCATCTGGTTTTTCTTTTTCACGGCGGACGGGGTCTGGTAGCCCATCTCATCCGCGATCGCCTTAATCTTCGTCCGCATTTCCCGGCTGACGCCTTTTTTGTCAGAAAGCGCCTTGGACACGGTAACCGTACTGACGCCGACCTTTTCGGCAATATCTGAAAGCTTTACTGTTTTCGACATTTTTCACCTCATTCTCCGTAAAATACAATTTCCCTGAACAATTTAAGAGCGAGATCTTCATTCCTGACGGAAAGCGGAATCCCGACGATCACATCAAACCCGCCCGGATACCAGTCCATCTCCTTAAGCCAACCTTCCTCCAGTGAAAGACGGATCCCGGCCAGGATCGTCTTGCCGGCATTGGAATCCGGATCTTCCTCGATCTCATACAGATCGTCACTTTCCTGCACCGTGACATAAACAAAAGAATCATCATCCAGAGCAGCCATTTCTTCCTCTGTCAGGCAGTCTTCAAGATTTTCCATATAATCCAGCGCTGCCATAGACAGGAAAAAATCATTGTCCGCGAAAAACAAATCGACCTCCTGCGCTGTAAAGAGGGTTACAATCGTCTCCACACTGCTTGTGTTGAAAGAGTCTTCCGAATTCGCATCCACATTGACCGAGCGGTTCGCGCTGACCACGTATTGGGAGGAGTCGACCTCATTTTGCTCCAGAAAATCGGAAAAATACGCCTCCTCGTATTCCTCATTCCCCTCCCCGGATGCGTTCACCGCGAGTATATTCAGCGCGACATCCGGCGTAGTCACATAGTTATAGATAAAATAAAGCACCACTGCGGCTATCACCGCAGCCGCCAGCAGCTTCTTTCCATAATATTCGCGAAAAAACTCCCATCTGTCTTTTCCATGCAGCGCTGCCATCTGCTCCCGGCCGCTCTTTACCTCGCGCTGCTGATAAATGCTGGCATTCTCATCCAGCGCGCCTTTGAATTTTTCCGCGTTTTCCGTGTGATTGTGTAATTCTTCCATGAACCATCCGTTCTCCTTTCTGATGGAATCTCCCACACAATTCCCGCACGAGCGGTCTTCCTCTGTCTTTAAGAGTGCCGCCTTATGTAAAGCGTTTTCTCATGGCAGCGCCGCGCTGAGCATTTAGTGGATGTCTATACTCCACCACCCGGCTTCGTAACTCCCGTCCCGTCAAACGCCGGGATGAAGCTTCGGGCTGCGGTGCCGCCCTCCTGATAAAATCCCTGCGTGACACCAATCTGCAGCGCATAATCCAGAAGCCACTCATATTCCCGCTTTGTGACCGGGCGGGTGAAAACCGGATCCGGGCGGGCAATCTTTTCATACGTATTCTTCACAGCCGTTTCATTCCCAGCTGCATCTTTCACAGCCATATTCTCTGCAGGCGCTTCCTTCGCGCCCATATTTCGAGGATTCACGCCTGAATTTTCATGCTCCGCAATCTGCCCGGGCGGCATATATTGATTCATGAGGCTGATATAAATCCTGTCGCCGAATGTCTCATGCAGCCACAAAACGACCCGCTTCGCCTCCCGCACATGGCCCGGAAGCAGCAGATGGCGTACCATCACCCCGGCCGTCATGCGGCATTCCCCGTCTTCCGTCTCTTCCATATTTTTTACATTATCCGTAGTTTTTGCATCGTCCGCAGTCCCGGGATTGTCCATCGTCTTCGCAGCATTTTCTGCTGCTGCGTCGTCTTCTTCAAACCGCGGCTGCGGCTGCTGGCGCACCATCTCCCGGATGGCCGCCATCGCGACCTCCGGATAATTCTCCGCATGAGAATACAATCTTGCCAGTGTCGGATCCAAATATTTCAGATCCGGCAGATAAATATCCACCAGCCCATCCAGCATCTGCAGTGTTTCCACCGTCTCGTATCCGCTGCTGTTCCAGACGACCGGAAGGTCAAGACCTCTCTTCTTTGCCATCCGCAGCGCGGTACAGACCTGCGGCGCATAATGGCCGGCCGTCACAAGATTAATATTGAGTGCACCCTGCTCCTCCAGCTCCAGAAAAATCTCCGCCAGACGCTCTATCGTTATCTCCGTTCCGATTCCGCCATGCGAAATCGCACGGTTCTGACAAAATACACACCCCAGCGGACAACCGGAGAAAAACACCGCGCCGGAGCCATTCAAACGCGGCGCTGAATATCCAGTGGATATTCGTTTAGCACCGACCGGAGCGGAGAGGAGACATTTTGCACTGGCCGGAGCGGAGCGGAGACGTTTAGCGTCAACCGAAGCAGAATGCAAAGCGTTTTCTGCATGAACAGCACAGTCAGAGCCTGATATACATGGTTCCTCCCAAAAATGCAGAGCCGCGCGCGCCACCCGGATTTTATCATCCGCATGGCAGCGCCCTTTTTGTCCGTTTTCGCGGTCCGCGCCGCATTTCCGCGGGCAGAGCATACAGCCGCTCCTTTCCCGCACATCACTTTTATGAAGCATATCCATTTTTCCCCCGCTCCGGCAGCTGCGCCAGGATGATCGCCAGGAACATCAGTACACAGCCAAACAGTTCCTTCCGGCTCAGGCTTTGTCCGAGAAGCAGCCAGCCGGACAGCACGGACACTACCGATTCCAGGCTCAAAATCAGGGAAGCGACTGTCGGATCCATCCCCTTTTGCCCCACAATCTGAAGGGTGTACGCAACCCCGCAGGAAAGCACCCCTGCATAGCCGATCGGAAGCCAGGCCTGCGCCACAGCTTCGATGGTCGGCGTCTCAAAAATCAGCATTCCGACTCCGGAAAGCAGGCCGCAGACAAAAAACTGAATGCAGGACATCCGCACACCGTCCACTTTGGGAGAAAAATAATCAATCACCAGAATATGGATCGCAAACACGGCAGCGCAGAGCAACACCAGCAAATCTCCATATCCGACCGTGAAGCCCTCCGTAATGCAAAGAAGGTATAGCCCCGCCACCGCCAGCAGCACGCTAATCCAGATTTTCACACCGGCCCGCTGTCCGCGAAAAGAGTTAAAAACCGGCACCAGAATAATATACATGGCAGTAATAAAGCCGGCTTTGCCGACCGTCGTGTACTGTATCCCAATCTGCTGCAGGTTGCTCGCCGCGCAGAGCGCAATCCCACAGCAGATACCGCCATAAAGAAGGGTGCGGTTCCCGGCCCGTCGGCTCATTTTTGCGGCAGCCGACCGCTCTGTATGTATGTCGGCCATTTCTTCCAGATGCTGATCCGCAGCCATCTCCCGCGGTATTGTTGAACCCGTTTCCTCCATAGTCCGGCCAATATCCCTGCCATCCCGTGCTTTCAGCCGGTCCAGCAGCGCAATACACGGAATCAGCACTGCGCCTCCGATCATACAGCGCGTAAAGCTAAACGTAAATGGCCCCACGTAGTCCATCCCAACGCTCTGCGCCACAAATGCAATACCCCAGATAGTGGCTGTCAATAATAGTAACAGAGGATTGCGCAATGATGTCTTTTTCATGATGTCTCCCATGTCTTTTCTTAAAATGTCTTCTCCATAGAATGTTTTCTCTATAAGGATGCCTTCTCAATAAATTCTCTATGAAATCTCTATAAAAAAGGGAAAAACCGCTTTTCATAATGCTCTGATTCCCGGCTGCGGTTCGCGCGGCAGGCAGTGCAGGATGGGATGATTAAGGTATTTCGCAGCAGTTCCTCAGCTCCAGCTCGCGCCCGTCCAGCGCCGCATAGGACAGTGTGTCGCCCCGGTAGCAGAGCTTCAGAGAAAAGAACGGTGCGTCTTCAAGCAGAAGCTTCAGGAAAATCCGGTCTCCTTCCCAGAGATTCAGATTCAAAAGCTCCTCCTTCGGCACCCATGCCAGCTCTCCCTCCGCGCAGGCGGGAAGCCCGGCGGAACTCATTTGATCTCCCTTTGCGCAGGCCGGAAGCCCGGCGGAACCCATTTGGTCTCCCTTTGCACAGGCCGGAACTCCTTCCTTATCCGGATCAACCATCTCACCTGCCATCGTCTCCTCCGGGTACGGCGCCGTATAGACGCAGATATATTCCTGCGGCCAGCCCTCCGAGGCAAAGGTGACGATCCCGCGGAACTCCCAGCGGGTAAGCTCAAGCCCGGTCTCCTCCCGCACCTCGCGCAGCAGACATTCCTCCGGACTCTCGCCCGCCTCAAAATGCCCGCCGACTCCGATCCATTTTCCTTTATTTACATCCTTATCCTTGCGAACGCGGTGCAGCATCAGGTATTTGCCATCCTTTTCAATATAGCACAGCGTCGTAAGCGGTGATTTGTTCTCCATTATTCCTCCGGCCTCAATTTAAAAATTTATCATGTACCCATTCTGCCACTAACACAAATTCCCCATATCCGATAAGTTTAAAGAAGCCCACGTTCACCCGATTCGCCTGATTCGCGAATCTCTCGCCGACGATTCGCATTATAGAATTCCCATTTTAAGGATTCCACACTCAGTCCGCCCTTGCCGGCGGTCTTCACATGACCCCAGGCTCCCGATTCCGCTGTCTTCACATGAATCTCATCTCTCTGCTCCGCTCCAGAAGGTACTCCTTCCGGTTGCGCTCCGGGAACTCCAGCACCTCCATCAAAAGCAGATGCAAGGTTTCTCCAATCTGCGGCCCCGGTTTCCGGCCATCCGCAATCAAATCGCTGCCCGATACCGCCAGTTCCTTCAATGAAAGGCAGTCGCCATGGAGCTTCACATCCTGCCAGATATGCTCCACTTCCTTCAAATAATCCAGCTTTGCTCCTATGACATCCGGGTGCTGCGCCAGCACGTCCGAACGCTTCACCTGCAGAAACTGTTCAAACAGCTGCGGCCCACCGATCTCATACGCAGTCAGCCGGACACTATAGGCATTCAGCTTCGGGTACCGGGAATGATTGCGCACCAGTGTACAAACCGTCTCCGTTGTTGCATTGTCAAACTTCAGCCGTTTCATAATCTGCCGGGCAATCCCCTCGCTGTGCGCTGCATGGCCATGAAAATGGTCAATCCCGGCCTCATCCGTCTCGAATACCTCCGGCTTTCCCATATCATGAAACAGCATCGTCAGGCGCAGTACCTTGTCCGCCGGAATGTTCTGCATCGCGACCAGCGTGTGCTCCCCGGTCGAATAGGCATGGTGCGGATTGTTCTGCCGCTGCGTCATAATCCGGTCAAACTCCGGCATGACTACTGCCGTGATCCCGCACTCATACGCCAGCCGGAACCAGTGCGGACGCGGCGAGATGAGCAGACGCACCAGCTCCGCCTGAATCCGCTCCGCACTCACCTGCTTCAGCGTATAAGCCAGCTCATAAATCGATCCCCGGACACTGTCTGTCAGGCGAAAGCCCAGCTGGGCCGCAAACCGTACCGCGCGGAGCATCCGCAGCGCATCCTCCCTGAACCGCTCTGCGGAATGCCCCACGCACCGGATCACCTGATCCTGCAAATCCTTCCGCCCGCCAAACAGATCCACGAAGCCGCTTTCGTCCGAATACGCCATCGCGTTAATCGTAAAATCCCGGCGCTTCAGATCCTCCTCCAGGCTGGACGTAAATGTGACCTGTTTCGGATGCCGTCCATCCTCATATTCCCCGTCAATCCGGTAAGTCGTGACTTCAAATCGTTCCCGGTCCAACACCACCGTCACAGTCCCGTGCCGGATGCCGGTATCGATCGTGCGGGAAAACAGCTGTTTCACCTGCGCGGGAGAAGCAGATGTCGTGATATCCCAGTCCTCCGGCGTGCGTCCGAGCAGAGAATCCCGCACACAGCCACCCACCACGTAAGCCTCATACCCATTTTCATGCAAAACCCGAAGTATCTGCTCCGCTTTCTGCGGAATCTCAATCATTGCCATGCTGTCACACTTTCCTGCCATGTATTATAAGTGTCTGTATAAAGCATTCCATTCCCGGCCTTCTGCCTCAGATAATGCCTGACCACCCGGACAAGCCGGAGCCAAAATTTTGCTATTTTGCGCAAGAAATTGCTCTTAAGTTCCGAACCTGGATAAACTGGAACTAAAATTTTCCATTTTGCGTAAGAAATCGTTCTTAAGCGCCTGAGGACCTGTTAAAAAATAACTTATGCATCTTGCACTGCCCGACGCGCGAATCGCAGACCATAAAAGCCTCTGCGCTCCGCTCCGATGTTTATCATATCACACCCTTCATTTTCTGAAAAGTCAAAAGTGAAAAAACTGTGTCGTGCAAAAAATTCTGTTTACTTTGAGATTTTTCAATGTTATAGTACAAATAAATGTTTTTGTCACATGGCAAACACATGATAACGAACATAACCTGTGCATAGCCTGTGTCCACATTTGATTCGCAAAATACAGGCATTTCATTGTATGGCAGAGAATAAAAGGAGGTCTTTTTATTATGAGGAAAAAATATTACCTGTTACTTTTAGGACTGGCCGCGGCGCTGACTCTGTCCGCCTGCGGAAGCAGCGATGGCAGCGATGACAGCAGCGACAGTGATTCTGCCGTGACAGAGACCGAAACCGCCGCAGAAGATACGGAGGCGACAGAAGAAGATACCGAAGAAGAGACGGAAGCATCCAGTCTCGCTTCCATCACGCCATCCGATTATCTGGTGGAAAATGTATCCGATTATATCACCGTCGGGGATCTGGAAGGGCTTGAAGTCACGCAGTATACATACGAAGTTACCGATGATACGGTTCAGGAAGAAATTGATTACATGCTGGAGGATTACGAAGAGGAGGTTGAAGTCGACCGCGCCGCGCAATCCGGCGATACCGTTTACGTACAGCTGACCAGCACGGTAGAGGACGCTGACGTCTCCTATATTGAAGATACCTATTTTTACATCGGCGACGCGGACTACGGTGAAGAATTCGATGAAGCCCTGATCGGCGCATCGGCCGGCGACACTGTAACATTCAGTATTTCCTATAGCGAGGAAGATGGGGATGAATTGCTGATTGACGAGGAGTGGATTGGCGAGACCGTCGATTTTGAGGCAGAGATAGAATCCGTCTGCGAGACGACAGAGGTAGATTACACGGACGAATTTATCGCTGAGAACTCCGACTATTCCACCATTGAAGAGTTCGAAGCCGCCATGGAAGAATATCTCGTGGATCAGTACGAAGAGCAAAGCTATTCAGATATGCTGGAGGATCTGATCGCTGAGGCTCTGGACAATTGCGAAATTACCGGCATTCCGGACGACCTGTATGAGACCTGCTATGATGAGACGGTATCGGATTATGGCTATTTCCTGGATACGGACGATGTGGACGAAATTCTCGAAGCGTACGACATGACAGAGGACGAGCTGGACGAAGAGGTGCAGGATCTGGCGGCTCGCCGTCTGCTAATCAGCTACATCTGCGAAGAGAATGACATTGAAGTGACAGAGGAAGAATATGTCGCGTATGTGGAGCAATACGCAGAATACTATGGCTATGACACCGCCGAAGAATACGAAGATGATATGACACGCTCCTATCTGGTATGGAGCCTGTACGAGGCCGAGGCCGGCGCAATCCTCTACGAGTCTGCGGAAGTGACCGTCGAGACCTACGATGATTCCTGGCTGGATGAGGACGAGGACTACCTTGAGGAAGAGTCCGATACCGAAGAGGAAATCTTTGACGCAGACGCCGAAGAAGAAGCTGAAACAGACGAAGAAATCTTCGACGCGGATGCGGAAGAAGAGGGTGAAACAGGCGAAGAAATCTTCGACGCGGACGCCGAAGAAGCTGAAACGGATGAGGAAATCTCAGACACAGACGCCGAAGAGGAATAAGCCATTATCCGGAGGATCATCGCTGAAGCAGGCAAAATACAATCAGCGGCCGAAATACAATCCCGGAATAATAGAAGAATTTCCAGATTCCGCAAAACCGTTTCACACAAATGTCAAAGAATCACTGATCTGCACCGGGAGAAATGTGGAAAAGCTGTGGAAAAGATTTTCTGCATTTCTCTTGACAGCCTAACAGATTGTGCTATAATGGACGTTGCTTAAAGATTGACAGGATAAGATTTCACTAGCTGTTATAGATTATGAAATGGTACCCCTTGTAGTCTATAACAGTTAGTGAAATTTTTTTCCGGTCATAAGCTCAAAGCAATATATTTAGGAGGTACCATCATGAACAAAGGTACAGTAAAATGGTTCAACGCAGAAAAAGGTTATGGCTTTATTACAGGCGAGAACGGATCTGATGTATTCGTACATTTTTCTGCAATCCAGGGCGAAGGCTTCAAGACCCTCGAAGAAGGACAGGCAGTTTCTTATGATTTGACAGAAGGCGCTCGCGGAATGCAGGCAGCTAACGTGGTAAAGCTTTAAGAAAATATGTGTGCCAAAGAAACCCGCCGTTCATGTGAACGGCGGGTTTTCTTTCCCTGTTTTTATTTTCTCTGACTTCTGTCTTCCTTTTACCATGAACCTGCTGCTTCATGGCCTTTATGGTCTGCGGTTCACGCTTCATGCGGTGCAGGATGGGTAAGCAATTTCGCGAAAGTTCCTCCGTCCGACGCCGCAAAATACACAGATTCACTATGGCAAAATCACAGCAGCTTTGCAAGCTTCTCGCCAAGTGCCGTCAGCGCCTGTTCCGCCTCATCATCCGGAGCATCCGCACAAATCACACCCTCATCGCCGACAACCGCAGCGCCGGCTTTCTGCATACGCTCCACCCAATTGCGCATCCACTCTCCGTCGCCCCAGCCGTAAGAGCCGAACAGCCCGATAGTCTTTCCGCTCACGTTCTTCTCGAGCTCTGCGACAAACGGTTCCACGATGGTCTCTTCAAGCTCCTCATCCCCCATCGCCGGGCATCCAAGCGCAAATGCTTTTTCATCCGCCAGATCGGACGGGGAAATATCCTCCATGGAGATCGCTTTCGCATCCTGCGCTCCCTTGGCGATCATCTCTGCCATGGACTCCGTATTGCCTGAGCCGCTCCAGAATACTACCTTTAATTCTGCCATTTCTTATATCCTCCTGTTTTTAAATTGAAAGCCCCGGCATCCGAAATGAAATCCTCACTCCATGCCCCGGCTTGCGTCCATGATTTTCTTCGCAAATCACGGACATATATTTGGAAGGCCTCGCATAATAGCCTGGCCTGGTTCCCTTACTCCTGATTCCCGCATCATTAATTTTTCCGGGTCAGAACTCATAAGCCAGAGTCGTACGAAAACATTGCCAGATATCGATAATTCGCATCCCCTGACTGCACAGCTCCAGCGCTTTTTCTCTCACATGCGCATAAAGTTCAAAGATTCGGTTTGCGTATGCCACATCGTCATACACCTTCCAGTAGCCGGACTGCTTAAAATTCTGTCCGTTATTTTCGACAAACCCTTTCACATCGCCAATCGGATAGCCCAGAAATACACCCATTTCATGGGGAAAACTGCTTCCGTCCTGCTTATAGCTCCGGAAACGCACAGCCAGTCTCGCAAGAGCCGCATCCAGCTCGCCTCCAGGAACAGATCTGCCATCTGACTGTCGTTCATTTTCGGATCTCCTCCCGTATCTGGATCCAGGCTCATATTCCGACATTTCCCAACATTTAAGCTCAGGATCGTAGTCCGACTTTACCCAGCATATGGATCCGGGCTCACATTCCGACACTACCTGGCATTTGAACCCGGGCTCACAAACCAACAGTTCCCGGCATTTGGATCCGGGCTCACAGTCCGGCACCGCCCGGCATTTGGATCCGGGCTCACATTCCGACAGTTCCTGGCATTTGAACCCGGGCTCACAGTCCGGCACTGCCCGGCATCTCGTCCCTGCCTCCCATGCATGATCGAATACATACCCGATTTCCGCCTTATTTTCATACTCCAGCCGGTATCCGCATTCCAGCAAATACCGTCTGATTTCTGTTTCCTGCAGCAAAGCCTGCATTTTCTCCGGCTCAAAAAGCAGCCAGTAATCCTTTTCCGCAGAAACATATAACAGGCGGGCACAGATACTTGTACCCTTCAGCACATAAGCAAGAACATTCCGGCTGCCTTTTTCCACAATCAGAAGATTGGATGGCTTCACCCCTGCAATGACCGGAGCGCACTGCTGTCCTAGTATTCTGCCAATTGCCTCTGTGCCCATAATCGCCCCTCCGTTCCTCTGAAATTGTTCCGGAAAGCACGGCAGATGTATCCATCTTCCATTGTCCAAATCCGCAAAAATTTCCCCGCCTAAAATTGTTCTTCAGCAGAATAGGTCCGTCTGCGACCATGATTTTCTTCGTAAATCATGGATATGCAAATGAAATTACAGCATGAATTTCATCCGCACATATGTTCGCTGAGCAGATCCTGCAGTGCCGTCGCGCTGCTCGAATGGCAGCGGAGCACCGGTATCTGATTCCGTTTTGCTTCCTGCAGCGTACTTCTCACCATCTTATGAGATACAGTATTTACAAATAAAATAAACATATCCGGATTGCCAAGTTTTTTTCGAATTGCCCCGTTTTCCTTTGCGAAAACCTTCGCCTTACAGCCATAATCCCGGCAGATTCCCTCGTACTGACAAACCATGCCCTCATTGCCGCCTATAATCACAACGCTCATATGTTCCTCCCGGTTAGAAATTTCTAACCCATGAATCCAGAAAATCCAGAATATCCTCTATGTGATTCCTCTGTGATTCATGTCATCTCACTCATTTTTCTTCTGCTGCATCGTATCTGGTACAATATACTGGTAAGTCTTTAGCAACTTTTGTGCCCATTTATAAAACTTTTGTTAGCTTTCGCTAACCAATATAGCATCCTTATCACTAAATGTCAAGAGAAAAAAACGGAATCCCGCTAAGCAGGATTCCAAATCCGAAATGAATTCATTGCCTGCCCATTGCCAGCCGCCAACGAACAGTCCTCCACATAATCTACAGTATCCCGTGTTTTCTCCCTGAGTTTTTACAGGTTCACGGGGTTCCAGTGATCATTCATACTGCCTTCAGCCTGCGGATGACTTCCATGCACATCCGGCCGTTGTGGTACGGACACTTCCACGGCTGCACAATCGGCAGCTCCATCGGGGTATGATCCGCATTGACATTTTCAAACCACTCCGAGCCCTCGCGCGGATCCACAAAATACGCCTGGATGTAGCCCCAGATGTCCTTCGCCGCGTCCAAAAACTTCTCCGCATCCGAAGATTCTCCTTCGTTTGCGCTGTTTTCAGAGGCATTTCCCATGCATTTCTCCGCGTCAGAAAATGAAGCGCCGGTCTTTTTCTGCCAGGCGTTCACAAATCCTACGATAGACTCCGCCTGAATCCACCAGACGCGCTTCGTATCATCGACACCATTCTCCGCCTCATTCAGCACAGAGTGATCCTGATAGGCCCGCGCGTAAATATGCTCCGCTATCGCTTCCGTCATCGGCGCCAGCTGCTCTGTGTAGAGCGGATTGTCCAGCACCTCAAGCCCGCGGTCCATCAGCCACGAGGTCTCAATGTCATGCCCATAGGAATACAGGTCAATCAGCGAATTCCAGGTGCGGTCGAAAAACACCTCCTGTCTTCCTTTCTCCGGATTATAGACCTTATTGGCAAACAGATCCATCATAAACTCCAGCCGCTCCGCTGTATAGCTGTGGTGCGTCACGCGATAGAGCTCCGTATACGCTTCAAACACGTGAAGAAGCGTGTTCATTGTTTTCTCCGCGAGCACCCCGTTCTCCGAAAGCTTTTCATTCGACACCGGTCGAAAGTAACGGTCAAACGCTTCCAGATATCCATACTCATCTGTGCATTTTTCTTCAATCACATCCTGCAGTCCGTACGCGATCGACAGCGCCTCCTGATCCTTTGTCGCGTCATAATACGAAGAAAGGGCGTAAATCGCAAACGCCTGATTGTACGTATGCTTGGTCGTGTCATCCGGCTTCCCGTCATAAGTCACCGACCAGTATACGCCGCCCTGATCCCGGTCAAGGCAATGATCCCGCAAAAAGAAATATGCGTGATCCGCGCACTCCCGCAGGTTTTCCTCCCCCAGAAGCAGATACGCATTCGAGAAAAACCACAGGATCCGGCTGTTCAGGATGCAGCCCTTCTCATACTTTTTATTCAGTTCCAGATCATATCCCATATAGCCATAAAACCCGCCATATTCTTCATCCTTCAAAGCAGACCAGAATGGAATCAGCTTCCCTCTAAGATGCTCCTCCAATTCCTTAACAAACGTCTGTGTATCCATACCTTTTCCCATCCTTTCCCATCCGACAATCATCATGTCTGACTATCCCGGGTGTCTTTTCCGACAATTCGTCTCTACGCCGCCCCGCATCCGCCATGCGCAAAAACCTGAACATCTTCCATGGAAGGAAACGGAACCATTCCCTCTCGAATTATACATGGACATTCTCTTATACACAAGATTTAATTTTTCAATTTCTGATTTTTACGTCTTTTTCCGCACATATGCTTGCAAAACAAGACGCAGTTGATTATACTGTAAAAGCACCACATAAAGCCAGGCTCGCGTTATACCTGCATGGCTAAACCTGTGGCTGCGGCGAAAAAACGAGGAAGAAAGCCGCGCAACGGTGAATCGCTTCGCGAGTACGGACATATGCCTGATGTATTGAAAGCAAATGTATTTTGAAAAAACTACAAGAAAGGAATTCCAGCTATGGCACAAAATCCAGTTGTAACAATTACCATGGAGAACGGCGATGTGATGAAGGCGGAGCTGTATCCGCAGATTGCCCCGAACTCTGTCAACAATTTTATCAGCCTTGTAAAAAAAGGCTTCTACGACGGTCTGATCTTCCACCGCGTCATCAGCGGATTTATGATTCAGGGCGGCTGCCCGGACGGTACGGGTATGGGCGGCCCGGGATACTCCATCAAGGGTGAATTCGCGCAGAACGGCTTCGTCAATCAGCTGAAGCATGAGCCCGGCGTCCTCTCCATGGCGCGCTCCATGCATCCGAACTCGGCCGGCAGCCAGTTCTTCCTGATGCACAAAGCAGCTCCGCATCTCGACGGTGCATACGCCGCTTTCGGAAAAATCACCGAAGGCATGGACATTGTTGACAAAATCGCCCAGACGCCGACCGATTTCCGCGACCGGCCGCTGACGCCGCAGAAAATCGCTTCGATGGCGGTCGAAACCTTCGGTGTGGACTATCCGGAGCCAGAAACAATGTGATAGCGATCATTCGAGGCAGGATTTCCCCTGCCTCGCTTTCGTCTGCGTCGAGGCTTTTATGACCTGCGATTCGTGCGTTTTGTATCGTTTTCTGTCGAACTCACTTCTGCATCGCCAGTTCCCGTCTCTTCTTCCTCGCTCTCCACGGCATTGCCATCCGGGGAAACCGTTTCCTGGCCGCCGTCACTCTTTCCCACATTTTGCTTATACAGATTCCATACAGCAAACCCGATCAGCGCCGCTCCCCCAACCGCAAAAAGCAGCGCAAACACTGCAAACACCTTTGGATTTGCATCCGTCTCGCCAAGGCCCTGAAACAGCTGCCAGGCTGTGTACAGAAGGTACACGCCCGCCGCCACATACAAACCCATGCGTAAATTATTTTTATCCGACATTGTCATCCTCTCTTACCAGCCGGAATTCCGGCCATTTCTGAATCAAACCACTCCAGGCTGCTTGCTCCCGGCCGGTTACTCTTCAACTGTCACTATCCAGGTGTTTGTGTATGTCTTTCCTGCATCCACTCCAATCAGATCCGACTGGCACGACAGATCCTCCACAATCCCGTCGCGCGATGGCAGCGAGGTCCACGGCTCCACGCAGACATAGGGCGCTTCCTTTTTAATTGCGTGCCAGAATCCGACATATGTAAAGTCCGGATACTGAACCGTGACACTGCGATGACCCCGGTCGCTTGCGATTTTTACTGTCTTCGGCGCATGCTTCAATACGACTGCGTCATGATCAAACAGGTCGTGGTGCAGCGGAATTCTCCGGTCATCCTCAAGCGGATACGGCCGATCCTCTCCGGTCAGAAAGCAGGCGTCCGTAAACCCGACCCGATACGGATGCGACGGCCGGTCAAATTCCAGATAATAATCCTCAAACGTCAGCCCATCTTCCATCGGTACCCGGAAACCCGGATGGCCGCCGACCCCGAAATACATGCGGGAGGTTCCGGTGTTTTCCACCGAATTGGTGATTACGAGGGAATTGCCGTCCAGCGCGTAGGTGATCCGATAAATAAAATCAAACGGATACAGCTCACTGGTCTGCTCGCTGCTCACCAGGCAAAACGTCATGTATGGCTTCCGTGAATCAGCCCCCCAAGCCCCCGGCTTCTCTGCCTCCAGAACACAATATTTGATCAGCCCATGTATTTTCATATGATAAAATTTCCCGTCCAGAGAAAACGTCCCATCCGTCAGCCGCGCGATATAGGGAAACAGATTCGGCGCTTTCCCACTCCAAAAGGCCGGATCTCCCTGCCAGAGATATTCCGTGCCCCCGGCGCTGATGATCGACTGCAGCTCGGCGCCCGCATCGCTGGCCGTCACCGTCAAAAATTCGTTTTGAATTGTGTAATTCATATTCGTTCCTCCTCGTTCTCGTTGAAATATATACAGGAGCTGTTACAAAATAACATGTGCAGATTGTGCCGAATAACGTGTGAAGCACAGACCATAAAAACACAAGCGCAGCGGGGCGCTGAGCGTCCGGGCTTTTATGGTCTGCGATCCGCGCGTTAAACGGTGCAAGATGCATAAATTATTTCGTAGCAAATCCTTATTTCTCCCACGCACAAGCACATCTTTCATGATGCAGTCTGCCTGGCGGCGCGTTACACATAGATTTTTACAATACTCTCTATCAGGCAGTTATATAATTCCCTCCAGTGTCTCGAACAATTTCTTAACATCGACCGGCTTCGAAATATGCGCATTCATACCGGCCTCCAGCGCCTGCCTTTTGTCTTCCTCAAACGCATTTGCCGTCATCGCAATGATCGGAATCCCGGCGAGTGCTTTGTCCTCAAACGAGCGAATGGCCTTTGTCGCCGCATAGCCGTCCATGACCGGCATCTGAATGTCCATCATTACCAGGCTGTAATAGCCCGCGCCCATTTCCTGCAGCATTTCCACCGCGACACTTCCATCCTCCGCCTCTTCCACGAGAAACCCGGCCCCGCTCAGGATCTCACCGGCAATCTCCCGGTTCAGATCATTGTCCTCCACCAGCAGAAGACGCTTCCCTTCAAAGGATTTCTGCACAGCCGAATCCGCGAGATCCTCTTTTTTGCTTTTGTTTGCATACAGGATATCCGTCGTTTCTGCCGAAGGCCTGCCTGGTCCGAAGGATTGCCTCCTTACCG
>JAJQDT010000118.1:51623-53709 GCA_021202075.1 Lachnospiraceae bacterium
ATATCCGTCGTTTCTGCCGAAGGCCTGCCTGGTCCGAAGGATTGCCTCCTTACCGCTCATTGTCCACTCCGCGCGCATTCCCATCTGGATCAGCATATTAGAAACACTGTCGCAGGTGTTAAAATCATCATCCACCACCAGCGCATGCGCTCCCTCGAGCTCTTCAACCCTGACCTGGGCGTCCTGCGCCGAAAGCGTTTTCATGGGAATCTCTACGGTAAATTCCGATCCCTCTCCCTGTTTGCTGGCGACCGCAATTGTGCCGCCCATCATTTCCACGATATTTTTCGTGATCGGCATTCCCAGGCCCGTGCCCTGTATCCCGCTCACCGTGGAATTTCTCTCCCGCTCAAATGGTTCAAAAATGCGGGTCAGGAACTCCTCGCTCATCCCAATGCCGGTATCCTTCACATGGAACTCATAATTTGCGAAGCCCTTGCGGTCGGTCGGCTTCTGGAAAATACGAACGCTGATCGTGCCGCCCGGCTGTGTGAATTTTACCGCATTTCCAAGCAGATTCAGCAGGATCTGATTCAGCCGGAGCTTGTCGCAGATCACATTTTCATTAAACACATCCACCGTATCGATATAAAAATTCAGCCGCTTTGACTTCATATCCGCTTGCAGGATATCGCGAAGCCCGTGCATAATTTCAGAAAGATTGCACTCCACCTCTTCGAGGAGCATTCTCCCGCTTTCAATGCGGCTCATATCCAGAATATCATTGATCAGGCTGAGCAGGTGATTGCTCGCAGACATGATCTTTACAAGGTAATCCTGCACCTGCTTCTGGCTGTCCGAATGCTTCATCGCCAGCGTCGTATAGCCAATAATCGCGTTCATTGGGGTGCGGATATCGTGCGACATATTGGAAAGAAACGTTGTCTTGGCCTTGTTTGCAGACTCCGCGCTCACAAGCGCCTTCCGAAGCTGCACCTCCCGCTCCTCCAGAAGCAGCTTCTGCTCCTCCAGCGTTGTTGTCTGTTCCTCCAGAAGCGTTTTCTGCTCTTCCAGTGCCGTTTTCTGCTGCTCCAGAAGCGCTTTCTGCTCTTCCAGAATCGTCTTCTGTTTCAGCTCCTGTATCACTTCATTATTGATATCCCGAAAGGCCATCGTACAGTACGCCCTGCCCCCGATGTCCGTCCGGACCGCGCGGCATTTAAAATACTGTACCTTGCCATCCCGCAATATGCGGTAATTAAAGGTATACGAATTGTCCTTCTCCATGGATTCCCGCAACGCATCCAGATCAATAATCGGGGCGAAAAGCGCCCGGTCCGGCTCATACACGGTCCGGCTCACATAGAGCCGGATGAAAGGAGCATACTCTCCCCGTTCAAAGGTGCCGCCGTATTCCTTTCGGATCTCCCCGCTGATCTGGTAGGCATTCGCGCTGCCATCTTCCATATCAACCAGATATACATTATTGTAATTTGAGCTCAGCGCACGGTTAATGCTGCGGAAAATCGCCTGCTGTTCATTGTATTTGCGTTCCCGCTCCCGGTCTTCCCGCTCTTTTGCGAGCTCGTCCGTCACATCCTCCACCATGCCGACAAGCACCACCGGCGCTCCGTTCTCATCCGCCTCAAAAACAGACAGCACCACCCGCACCGTACCGGCGCCGTTTTTCAGTCCAAAGACCGCCGTCGCCTTCTTCTCCCCGCGGTCAATGGCCTCATACATCTCATAAAAAGCGGGTTGATCCTCCTCGCAGACAATCTCATCAGCAAAGCTTTTCGGCATATCTGGATAAAACCGCCTGCAGCCAAATCGTTGAACCGTTGTCTCCGCCACAATCACCAGCCTGTCCCGGAAATAATACCGGAAAAAATACATTCCGCTGACCGCAATGGCCTGCTGCAGCTCCGTATCCGTCTCTTCGTATCGTTTGCCCTGATATATAATCTCTCTCATCGGACCGTTGGCACCTCCCATCTCTCCGATAAAGCAACGCTGTCTTTTGCTAAAATGCTCTGCTCTGTCCATAAAAGCTTTTATCCCATTTCATGTCCATATTCGCGAAGCGGATAGGGACGAAGGCCGCGCCTTGCGCGAAGCGCAACTTTAAATGCGCGGCTTTCATTAT
>JAJQDT010000152.1 GCA_021202075.1 Lachnospiraceae bacterium
ACAGAGATGAGGAGCCAGGCACCTTAGATATCATCCCCACCCCGTGAATAGTAACGAAAAGCACATTTTTCTTCAGCCGGGTCAGGGACTTTCGCAAATGCAGAGAGTTTCCATAAAATGCGGAGATTTTTGCAAAAAAGAGATCCAGATTGGATGTTTCATGGTGAATTTCAAATAAATCCAGAATCTCCTTCGAGACGTTTCCAAAATCCACCAGGATATAGCTGTCGTACTCATTTTTCCCAAATTCTTCTGCGATAAAGCTTTTTCCAACACGCCTTGCTCCTTCGATCAATAATGCCGAGGAACCGGCAGCAGTATTCTTCCAGTTCATAAGGCTGTCATAAATTTTTCGTCTCTAACGCATATACGATACCTGCCTTTCAGGCTGCTGCCCGGGGCTTCACTCTGACCGGCATCGCCGCCAGAGGCAATTTCAATACAGGGGCTCCATATTTTGTGGTAAGGAGGGGTGCTGCGTGCCAGTGGCACGCGTTATATGTCCCGATTTTCGCAGAAAATCGAGGACGCAGGCACCGACCGAAGCGGAGCGAAGACCCGCTTGCGGGAGGATTCCTTGCCACCTTCGCACCTGCCCATTGCCGAAGGCAATTTCATTGCAGGTGCTCCATTTCCCAGATTATATCTTCGGAAGCACGAAAAGGCAACCTCATATAAGCCTATTTTGCACGAAAAAGCAGCCTCATGTACTATAGTTTTGACACGAAAAAACAATTTTAAAAAGCTTTTAGACACATTCTCAATAATCAGAGCATTTTATTTTCATAATCCTGCAGCTCGTGAAAAATAGCATCCACAATCGCGTCATTTCCTTCTAAACGGAACAGCATAAAGTATCTATGACTCCTGAAATTTATTCTCTTATATCCTCGCTGCTTTAAACCTGGATTTTCACAGGGCTTCAGGCTTCCCGCTGCACGAGACAAGACCTGAACCGTTTCCTCAAAATCATCCATCAGATTTCCTGCAGCCTGCTCATTTCTTTTTTCAAAAAGCAAATATCGGATATATTCATTCAGGTCGTTTTCCGCATCCATTGTTACGATTACCTTATAATCCATATTTTGACCTCATATCAGAAATAACCGCCGCTGCCTCCTTCTGCATCCCCTTTGCACTATGTTCTCTTGCCAGATCCAGCCTTTCCAGCATTTCCTCCTCCGTTAAAGCTGAATACGGACTCACATCCACCGGATTTCTTTTGATTTCAAAAGGAAATCCATTATATGCAACAGCCTGTGTCAAAAAAATCCTGATTGCAGAAGTTGTATCTGTCCCCAGGTCTTTAAAAAGTCTGTCGGACTTTTTCTTTAAATCGTCATCTACCCTGATTTGAATTGTACTTGCCATATAGCCGCACCTCCTTACTGCTAATATAGTGCAATATCATTGCTAAGTCAATGCCTTTTCATTCTATACAGCTCTACCATTTAAAATCCAGAAAAACGTTACCGTTCACCAGGCTTCCATGTAATGGCATAAGCAAGTCAAATATCCGTGCAAGCTATGTCATAAAGGGTACCGGCTTGCCGGTGGATTCTTTATGACTCCGTCTTCCTGGCTCGTTGCTTCGCGAGAATAAAGAAATTCCTTGCCATACAAACGCTTACGGGTTAAAATAGCGATAGAGTTTTGAGGCTGAATGTCACAGAGGGAGCGTGTGAGGAGTTCCGTAATATGTCCTGCACCGATCTGTGGTGCAGGATGCAGGCAATGTCCCGATTTCCAACGGAAATCGAGGACGGTACCGCGCCATTGCAAAGCAATTTTTTTGCGCGGTTCTCCTTAAAGAAAGGGGTTTTTTCATGGAAGAATTGCACAATCACACGAAAAACGCGGAAAAGTTTAAAAGCGCTCTGGATGAGGACGCCAGCATCTATCAGCAGCGGGAGGAGAAAAGCGCACGGGAGCGGCTGGCGGAGGCGCACGGCTGGGAGAAGGTAGAATTCATCGGCGAATATTACGGGATCGCCATCCTGATTGCTGTCATTGTGCTGGTCGTGGTCATCCAGTTCGCCTATGGCCGGCTGACCTCCACAAATACAGTCCTGAATGTCGTCGCGGTAAATGCCGCCGGGGAAGCGGACGAAGAATATGAAGCCTCCTGGTTTGCAGAATTTCTCGAAGAAAATGATATCAATACGTCGAAAAATGAGGTCAATATCAACCGGACACTCTATATTGATACCGATGAGACTACCACCTCCTACGGCACCGTTTACAGCACAGAATCCCTGGTGACGGTGTTCGGCACCGGCTCTGCGGATCTGTTCTTTGCGAACGATGAATATTTCGAGACTATGGCCTCCCTGCAGTATGCGGGGAATCTCGAAACGTACCTGACAGAGGAAGAAATCGCCTCCATCGACGAGGATCGGCTGGTCTATATCACAATTGTGGACGAGGATGCAGATTCCGGGGAAGAGCAGTCAGACGCAGAAGAGGCCTCCGAAGAGGGCGTGACTATCCTTGCCGGCATCCGCCTTTATGACGACGACGAGTGGTTGAACGATCTGGGCTGGTACACCGAAGGCGTGGACGTGACCGTCGGCATTGCCTCTCTCGCCGAAAATGAGGAGCTGGCAGTTACCCTTTTGAAGGAAATTATATTTTAAAAGGACTGCCATCTTAATGGTCTGCTGAATTTACCTGTCAGCAGGCAGATAAAGCAGATTATCTTAAGCGTTAGCTGTTCATTTGCCTATATCGGGTACAGGCAAACTCAGCAGGCTTTGTTAAGCGCGTCTTTTTAAGAAAATCCGAATCTCCGTTTATCCGGCTGATCGTAAGGTTTCCCGTAAAAACCGCCTGTGCATGTAGAAATTGCACAGACGGTTTTCTTTTTTTCTTATCTTGCAACTTTGCGAATTCCGTAATAAAATGAAACCATCCTGCAAAATCCATTGGCAGCCATCTGACTTTTTGTGGATTCGTTCCGAACGAAGTCAGGCTTATCCTGCATCATTTTACGGATGCAGAGCACAGGCCCTGCCGCATGATGTGGAAGCACAGCTTCCGCCGGCATGGCTCTTGCTGGCATGACTGCCCGGATTTTTTCACGAATGCCGGTCGCATCAGTGAAAGGAAGGATTGTTATGAGAAAAAAGAAACTATCAAAAGGTCTCCTGGCCGGGGCTCTGAGCCTGTGTATGGTCTTCGGCTCTGTCTCTGTGGCCGGGGCGGAAGAAGCCACCGAGGCGGAAACTGCTGCTGAGACTGCCCTTGAGGCGGAGGGCACCGCAGAAACGGAACTCAAGGCGGACGAAGAAAACGCAGCAGAAACCGAACTCGCAGATGACGACATATCCGAAGCAGAAACCGCAGAGGAAGCAGACGACGAATCCAGTCTCACGGCAGATGCAGAGGACGAAACCGAGGCGGATTCCTCCGACTCCGTGGCGATCACTACACACGTGTCGGTGCATGACCCGTCCATTTTTAAGAGCGAGGACGGACAGTATTACATTGTCGGCTCTCACATCGCTTCGGCGACTTCCTCGGATCTGATCAACTGGACGCAGCTGAGTACGGACTACTCGAATGACACCAGCGCCCCGTTTTACGGGAATCTGCAGGAGACGTTTGCGGAGCCCTTCGAATGGGCGGGGTACGATGACGGCGACTGCGTCGGCAGCTATGCGATCTGGGCGGCGGACGCGATCTGGAATCCGTACTATGAGTGGGAAGACGGCGATACGGGCGCTTATATGCTGTACTGCTGCACCTCCTCCACCTGGCGGCGCTCCTGCATCTGTTACCTGGTATCAAAGGAAGTGGACGGCACCTACACCTACGGCGACACGCTGGTTTACTCCGGTTTCACCAAGACCGGGGAGACCGACGGCGACAGCACCCGCGACACCTCCTGGGACAATGATTACCTGAACCTGACGGAGCTGATCGCGCTCGGCTCTGAGAATGGCGGCATTGATGAGATCAGTGACAACTGGTTCAACGACGACGGCTCCTGGAACCACAACTATGCGCCAAACGCGATTGACCCGACGATTTTCTTTGACGCAAGCGGCGAAAAGCTGTACATGACCTACGGCTCCTGGTCCGGCGGTATTTTCTTGCTGGAGCTGGACCCGACGACGGGCGAAGCGATTTATCCCGGCGTGGATTCGACCGATGAGGTCTCCGGCAACTATGTGGATCGCTATTTCGGCGTTCACCTCGCGGGCGGCAACCATGAATCCGGCGAGGGTCCGTACATCCAGTACGATGAGGAGACCGGATATTATTACCTGTACGAAACCTACGGCAGCCTGACCGCAGAGGGCGGCTATAATATGCGTATGTTCCGCTCCGAAAATGTCACCGGTCCGTATGTGGATGCGGCAGGCGGCAATGCAGCGGACAATGGCGAGGATAACGAGTCCTACGGCATCAAGCTCATTGGCAATTACAGCTTTTACGGTCAGATCGGAACGCGCTCGGCCGGACACAATTCCATGCTGATTGACGATGACGGCTCCCGCTATCTCGTCTACCACCAGCGCTTTGATGTGACGCCGCAGCTGGAGGGACATGAAGTCCGCGTCCACCAGCAGTTCCTGAATGAAGACCTCTGGCCGGTCACCGCCGTCTATGAATATGTCGGCGACACGCCGGCGAATTATGAGGATTCCGAAGTCATCGGCTCCTACGAATTCGTCAATCACGGCACAACTACGGACGGCAGTATGCTGGATACCGAGCTGCTGACGCTCTATGAGGACGGCACCTTTGACGGCGCGGCCACCGGTACGTGGGTAAAGACCGATTCCGGGAACGGCTACGACTATGTGACCTTTATCATGGACGACGGCACGGTTTACAAGGGCTATTTCTTCCTGCAGCACAAGGACAGCAGCACAGAGACTGCCATGACCTTTACCGCGATCGGTACCGACAACACCTGCATCTGGGGAAGCATGGTTGACATGGACGACCCGGAAATGGTCGTCGGCATGGCCTCCGTTTCCATCGGTCAGATCATTCCGGAAGCGACCTGCGAGGACATCGAGCTTCCAACCGAGGTGCTCGGCGCAGCCGTCACCTGGACGACCGCTGACGCCTCCCTCATCAGCGAGACCGGTGAAGTCACCCTTGGGGAAAAGCTCGTAAAAGGGACTCTGACCGCGGAAATCACTTATGAAGGCGTTTCCGCCACTGAAGAGTACAAGGTCGTACTGGAGGGAGCGTCCTCCCTGATCTGCGGCTATGATTTCGACGAGGAAGCCATCGACGGTTCCTTTGTCACAGCCGTCAGCGGCTCCGCGCTGGATGAGAGCGCCGAGCTGGTCGGCGACGCGGCAATCGTCACCGATGAGGAGCGCGGCAGCGTTCTGCAGGTGACAAACGAGGAAGGCGCGAAGGGCGTGAATTATCTGAGCCTTCCATCCGGCACGCTAAGCTCCGTATCGACCACCGGCTACTCCGTCTCCATGTGGGTAAACATCAGCGAGGACACCTGGGAGCACAGTGCCCTGTTCGAGGCAGATGCAAGCGCCTCCTATCCGCTCACCCGCATCGGCGCGAACCTGATCGCCCGCATCAATGCGAACGACGCCTACAGCGACGTGACCGGCTCCCTGCTGACCACCAGCGGCGAGCGCGGCGTATGGCAGCATGTCGTTTACACCTGCGACCCGTACGGCATCCGCGTCTACCTGAACGGCGAGCTGGTCGGCGAAGAGTCCAAGGATCTGGCGGACTGCTTCAAAAAAGCAGCCACCGGCATCTCCCAGACCACGGATATCATGGTTGGCAGCGGCTACATCTGGGATGACGAAGACTGCAGAAACGTGCTGTTCGACGACGTGATGGTCTACAGCGGCGTACTGACCCTCGCGGAAGTGCAGGCGCTATACGCGGGCGAGTGAATGCCAGGGCCATATTAAGAATTAACGAATGGAGCAATGCGATACAGAGCAGGTGAAGGCTAATGCCCCGCCCCCTTCCATTGCTCCGGACTCACGATTCGTGTATCCGGCGATGCATTAATTGCAACATAATTTCAGATTCTATTAAGATCGTACGCAAGAAGAAAGAGACCTGGATATACGGTCTCTTTCTCCTTGCGTTTCAGCTTTGTTCCGGGTCCCCCGGGACAAAGAATGTAATTATACCGGAAATTGTAACAACCCCTGCTATTGACCGGCTGTTGTATCGTGTCTGTCCAAAAGGTGATAAAGATCTGCGGCATTCCCCTGATTTGTCAGTCTGAGGGCAGTTGCTCTCGTATTGGTTCGGGAAATTCTTTTATTACCCGGTTTTTGCATATATTTGACAAATAATATTTCAATTCAAAAATCTCATGAATACTATATGGAAGCATCTTAAGCGGAGCCCGGCTGACCAGAACAAAATAGTTTCCGGATTCTTTTACAAATTGTGCGAACTCCTCTGAAAATACAAAGTTGTTGTTTTCTTCAATAAAAATTACAGTGTCCCGCATCGGAAACAGAATGTCAGTCCAGTCACGTCCGACTTCATCCCGCAAATATACATAGTAATTGGCATCTGTTTTTACAGAATAGCCGGATTCACGGCCAGAGCGTAAATATTCGTACATCATGGAAAGCAAGGTTGTTTTTCCGGTTGCGCTATCGCCTTTGAGTACCGTAATATTGCGGCGAATACGGAATGCGAACCGCATACGCTTGCTTTTCACTTCAAATAAATATTCACCCTTCATTTGCCATTTCCTCTGCTTCCAGCAGCGCGCTGACATATTCTTTCCGGTTATGCACGATTTTTTCAGTGTTCATAATCATAATATCAAACTCTCCGTCAAAGCGAAGAATATGCTGCAGATAAACGGTAAGATCTTTCTCGGCGGCAATTTTCAAAATCCATTTTGCACAATTATCCCCGCAGTTTGACATATTGTAAACAAAAGAATCGTCTTTCAGCATCAGAATCAGAACCTTCACGCCGCCGGAGAGCTCTTTCGGCGTGATTGCGCCAAGTACAGGGCTTTCAATCACATGTGCACTGATAACCGTAGAAAGATCAACATCCTGAATCATTTCTTTTACAAAAGGATCGGTAATCCATTCATCCTCATATACATGGTCAAAATAAGACGGGGCGTCCTTCATATAATCGACTCCGCCATAGTACCATATTTTTAACATAACAGATTCTCCTCCTGATCCTGTTCTGCAGGCCAAAGGGTGCTATAAAGATAAAGCCCCTTATCACATTTTTGGTGATAAGGTATCCTCCCGCAAGCGGGGTCTTCGCTTCGGTCGGTGCCTGCGTCCTCGATTTTCTGCGAAAATCGGGACATATAACGCGTGCCACCGGCACGCAGCACCCTCCTTATCACATATCCCGGAAGCGCTTCTGCCGCTGCGCTGCCAGCTCCTGCGGCGTCTTGTCCGCGCATTCGTGGAAGAATTCCCGCATATGCCTGTCGATAATCTTCGCGATTTCCTCCAGGCTCTCTTCCTCGGCCGGCTCGTCCTCACAGATGATGCGCTCAATCACGCCCAGCTCATAGAGCTCCTGCGCGGTCACTTTCATAAGCTTTACCGCCTCGTCCGCGCGGCTCGCGTCCTTCCAGAGGATGGAGGCAAAGCCTTCGGGCGAAAGAATGGAGTAGGTCGCGTTTTCCAGCATCCAGACCTCATTTGCGACGGCCAGCGCCAGCGCGCCGCCGCTTCCGCCCTGACCGATGATGATAGACAGTACCGGCACCTTCAGCGTGGACATCTCGAACAGGTTCCGGGCAATCGCCTCGCCCTGTCCCCTCTCCTCCGCTTCCATGCCCGGGTATGCGCCCGGCGTGTCGACGAAGCAGATGATCGGCCGGTTGAACTTCTCCGCCTGCTTCATCAGACGCAGCGACTTGCGGTACCCTTCGGGAGAAGCCATACCAAAATTGCGCCCGATGGTCTCCTCCGGCGTCTTGCCGCGGTCCTGGCCGATCACGGTCACCGGAATGCCGCAGTAGGTGGCAATTCCGCCCACGATGGCAGCGTCGTCGCCGAAATAGCGATCGCCGTGCAGCTCAATGAAGTCCTTAAACAGGAAGCGGATGTAGTCGCTGGCCACCAGGCGGCCGGTCTTCCTGGCCTGATGCACCGCCTCGAGCGGCTCCGTACTCCGCTTCGCGATTTTGTTCAGCGTCTTCTGCCGCATCGTGCCCGAATACGGGGCGCGGCGGCTCTTCGGCGTCTTATCCTTCCAGCTCTCGATCTGCCGAAGTACCGTCTCCGGCAGCGTGTCATCAGAAGAAGAATGCAGATTGTTTTCCTCGGACCAGGTCTGCCAGCTCTGCTCCCCACTGTGCAGCGCGAGCAGCATTCCCAGCACGGCTTTCTGATCTTTTCTCTCCACCACACAATCCACGAATCCATGCTTCTGCTGGAATTCCGCTCTCTGGAAGCCGTCCGGAAGCTTCTGACGGATGGTCTGTTCAATCACACGCGGACCGGCAAAGCCAATCAGCGCCTTCGGCTCCGAGAGAATGATATCTCCGAGCATGGCGAAGCTGGCTGTCACGCCTCCGGTCGTCGGATCGGTCAGTACACTGATATATAAAAGTCCCGCATCCGAATGATTCTTTACCGCGGCAGATGTCTTCGCCATCTGCATCAGCGATACAATCCCCTCCTGCATCCGGGCTCCGCCGGAAGCCGCGTAGCCGATCACCGGCAGCCGCCTCTCGGTCGCCCGCTCAAAGGCCCGGGTCACCTTTTCTCCCACATTGCGGCCCATACTGCCCATCAGGAAACGGCAGTCGCAGACCATAATGACCGTCTCCTGGCCATTGATTTTCCCACAACCGGTCACGATGGCCTCGTTCAGAGAGGTCTTCTCTTTCGCCGCCGCCAGCTTGTCCTCATACTCCGGATACTCCAGCGGGTTCACCTCCGGCATTTCCGTGTCCCATTCTTCAAACGTACCGGCATCCAGAAGCATCTCAATCCGGCGATTCGCATGCACCCGGAACTGGTAGCCGCACTTCGGGCAGATGTAAAAATTATCCTTCAGCTCCTGCGCGGTAAATTCCGCGCCGCACTTTTTACATGGGCGCTTCTCCGGGCGCTTTTCCTGCTCTTTTTCATTCGACTGTGTGCGCGCGTTCCTGTCAAAAATCTGCTTCAATCCATTGAATGGCATTTTGTTTTGCTCCTTTCACCATCTGCCCGGGTTCGCTGCCCCTGTATCTCATTCTCCTTCGTCAGCAAGGCGCTTATGCCTCATTTACCTTTGCCAGCTTCGCCGCCTGATCGGCCGCGATGCAATTGTCGATAATCTCCTGAATGTCCCCGTCCATGATTTTGTCGAGCTTGTAGAGGGTCAGGTTAATCCGATGATCAGTCACACGCCCCTGCGGGAAATTGTAAGTGCGGATTTTCTCCGAGCGGTCGCCGGAACCCACCTGGCTGCGCCGCGCCTCCGCCTCCGCGTCGTGTGCTTTCTGCAGCTCCAGGTCGTACAGCTTCGCGCGGAGCACCTTCAGCGCCTTATCCTTATTTTTCAGCTGCGATTTCTCATCCTGGCAGGAAATCACAATGCCGGTCGGAATGTGTGTCAGCCGAACCGCGGAATCCGTCGTGTTGACGCACTGGCCGCCGTTTCCGGACGCACGGAAAACATCAAATTTACAATCATTCAGATCCAGCTGGACGTCCACCTCTTCCGCCTCGGGCATGATTGCCACCGTAATGGTCGACGTGTGAATCCGGCCGCCGGACTCCGTCTCCGGCACACGCTGCACCCGGTGTACGCCGGACTCATATTTCAGCATCGAATACGCGCCCTGTCCGGTCACCATAAAGCTGACATATTTCATGCCGCCGATGCCGATCTCCTCCACATCCATGGTCTCGACCTTCCAGCGGCGGCTCTCTGCATAATGCACATACATCCGGTAAATCTCTGCGGCAAACAGCGCCGCCTCATCTCCGCCCGCACCCGCGCGAATCTCAATGATGACGTTTTTCTCATCATTCGGATCCTTGGGCAGCAGCAGAATCTTCAGCTTCTGCTCCAGCGCCGCGACCTGCTCTCTTGCTTCCGAAAGCTCTTCCTTGAGCATCTCGCGCATTTCCTCGTCGGATTCCTCCTCCAGCATCGCCAGAGAATCCTCGACCGTCTCCTGATTCTTTTTATAGTCCCGATACGTATCAACCAGCGGCTGAAGATTCGCCTGCTCCTTCATCAGCTTCTGAAACCGCGCCTGATCCGCGATCACAGACGGCTCATTCAGCATATTCAGGATCTCCTCGAACCGTATCAGCAAATCCTCCAATTTATCAAACATAATCTCCTCCACGGAGGCCATCCGCATTCCATGCAGCCTGCCATATCCCCGTATACCATTTCTATCTTCCGGATAAACACAATCCGATTTCAAAATCTCCAGACAAAAAACAAAGCGAACTCTTTTACTCTCTTTATACGAGCTACCTGATAATATTCTGCCATAACTCCTTCGTCCGGGGCAGCCGTCCCGACACCACCCGGTCGTTTCCGGGCAAATCCTTCGCAATGCGCACTTCGGCAAACTCATTTTCGCGCATCAAATCTGACACCGCTTCCCCCTGGTCATAGCCAATCTCCATCAGCAGCCATCCGCCCGGCTGCAGGTAGTCACGGCTCTCGCAGATGATTCTCCGGTAAAAATCCAGACCGTCCGCCCCGCCGTCCAGCGCCATGCGCGGCTCATGCAGGCGCACCTCCTCCGACAGCTCCTCAATCACCGGGGTGCAGATATAAGGAGGGTTCGAAACAATCATGTCAAACCTCTCACAGTCAGATGTCGAAAACTGTGCAAACAAATCGCTCTGTATAAAATGCACCGCAGCACCGAGCCGACGCGTATTCTCACGCGCAGTTGCCAATGCCTCCGCAGATAAATCCGAAGCATACAATTCCAGGCTCCCGCCAACACGCGCTTCCCATTGCTTCTCCAGGCTGATGGCGATGCACCCCGACCCGGTACACAGATCCAGTGCACGGTAAGGCCGCTGATTTCCGCTGTCAGGACATACTCGTCCGGCTCCCAGGCCGCATCCAGGTATTTCCCTCTCCAAAATCGACAGTGCCAGCTCCACCAGCGTCTCTGTGTCCTGCCGAGGAATCAGCACATGCTCATTGACCAGAAACGGCAGTCCCATAAACTCCTGCTCTCCAGTCAGATGCTGAAGCGGAATGTGAGCGCCGCGCTGATTCACCAGCGAAACAAACCTCTCCCGCAGCTCCTCGCTTAATCTTCTTTCCCGGTCCGCCAGGTAGCCGGCTCTCGTGACTCCGGTCACAAATTCCATCAGATACCAGGCGTCCACAGCCGCATCTTCAATTCCGCAGGATAAAAAATACCTCTTCGCTTCCTCCTGCGCACAGCGCATGGACACAGGTTCCACTAAAATAAATTCGCCAGTTTTCATCATACTACTTATCTCAGTTCTGACGCCTGCACACCACACCGACTCATCGCCCATTTCATCCACCAGTCAGCACACAAATGACTGTCAATATCAACCTGACCCGGATAAACGCAGGCAAAATTTTTGCCCTTTTGTGCAGGAAACCTTCTTAAGCTTCTCGACACAGCCTGCAACACAAATCCATAGAAAATCCGGCATCAAAAAACGGCATGCTGTCCCGACAACCGTATTTACGCGCCCTGCCCTGCCATCTCCCCGGCCTCCTTATCTGAGGCAGATTCCGCCGCAGCCGTATCCTCTTCCCACTCGTAGTGCGTGCCAAACTGCTCGTTCTCGAACTTCTTCCAGTTAAAAACCGCCTCGACCGACGCGATCCCAACCTCGATCATCGAATCATCCGGCTCCTTGGTCGTCAAATGCTGCATCATCATGCCCGGGCGGCTCAATGCGTTGATAATTTTGTTGTCCGTCCGACCGGCCAGCTGAATAAACTCATAGGAAACGCCCGCAATCAACGGCAGCAGCGCCAGGCGCAGAACGATTCGCCAAAACGCCGTGTATACATGAAGCACCGCGAACAGCGGGATGCTGAACAGCATAATAAATACAATACTGATAAACATAACGATAAACAGAAAGCTGGTGCCGCAGCGCTTGTGCTCGCGCGAGCTTTTCCGCACATTCTCCACCGTCAGCTCCAGGCCATTCTCAATGCAGTTGATGCATTTGTGCTCCGCGCCATGGTACATAAAGGTCCGCTGGATATCCTTCATGCGGGAAATCAGAGCAAGATATCCGAAGAAAATCACCAGCTTTACCAGGCTCTCAATCATCAGAAGCACCGTCTCTGAGCTGATGACCGGGCGCAGCAGCCGTGAAATAAAATACGGCAGCATCATAAACAGTACAATGGAAAAGGCCAGCGAAAAAATGACCGTCAGTGTCATCAGCCAGTCGTCGTCGCTGGAAGCATCGCCGCTCTCCGCCTCTTTTTTAAGTTTTTTCTCACATTTTTCAAGCACGTTTTCCGCCGCCCCGGTTTTGCCCTTTGCGCGCAGCTTCTCCGCTTTTTCAGCGGCTTTTTTGCGCACCTTTCCTTCCCGCTCGGCCCGCTCCTGCTCCGTCTCCTCCGCAAAGAAGGAAGCGGAAAACATCAGCGTCTTCATACCGAGGATCATGGAATCAAAGAAATTCACAACACCGCGAATAATCGGTAATTTTACAAATTTGTGTTTTTGCAGCCGCTCGCTTGAACAGTCCTGGGTATCCACAACGATATTCCCATCCTGTGTCCGCACCGCGACCGCATAACGGCCTTTGTTGCGCATCATGACGCCTTCAATGACCGCCTGACCGCCAATCCCAGATGGTTTCATACGAATCCCCCTTTTATGAAAATGGGTTGAGATCGTATCAACCTCAACCCACGCGTTCTCTGTCTATTTCTACTGAAGACCATACTTTTTATTGAACCGCTCAATACGTCCACGCGCGGCAGTTGCCTTCTGCTGTCCGGAGTAAAACGGATGGCATTTGGAGCAAATCTCCACGTGAATGCTCTTCTTGGTCGAACCAGTCACAAATGTGTTGCCACAGTTGCATGTAACCTCTGCCTGATAGTATTTCGGCTGAATCGCTTCCTGCATTTTTTTCACCTCTTCTTCTCTATTATGTGAACTGCTGATTTCCCTCCTCCACGAATAAACCTGAGTCCGGATGCGGCAATCCCCGTCATTCTCCGCAGAACCGCCCATCTTCTGACAAGGTCAGATCCGTATCTGAAAATCAATTCCCGGTCAATGCCGCTCAAGTGATACCGCGGCAAGTCTCCCCGGGCTATCCCTGCAAGTCCCTGCAGTTCGCCTGTTTTGCACAGCACACAGAGCATAGCATAATTCCCATGTAAAAGCAAGCTGTTTTTGCTTTACACAATGATTATTTTTTGTTGCTTATCTTTTTCTTCTAAAAAAATCTCAACAACTGTATGTATTTTGTCTTATCTATATCCGAGTATCGTTCCCCAAATATTCTAAAGCAGTTATTATCGTTTTGATAAAACTTTAAAAGCTGTGGTTTGTCTTCGCATTCCAGATAAACAATACCACCGCCAACATCATACTGGACAGCTTTCAAAACTTCCATTGCACTTTCCATCAAGTCATTTCCGCTTAATGTATCTCCATCATGTTCGCTGTAATTCTTTCCGAACTGAGCAATCAGAAAAGCAGAAACCATATACGAGTTAGTGGCTTCGTTCAACTGTGTGTATCGTCTGATTTTCTTTTTTGTCGATTCAGATATACCGATATTCCCAATTTCAAGCGCTTTGTGCGCTAACGTAAATATTGCGGCCAGGTCTCCTTGATCATCCATTACCAAATGAGTGACGGACATCTTCTTTTTAGCAAATTCAATAGCATTCTTCTTCACAAAGTTTTCTATTTCTGCATTCTTAGGACAAGAGAAATCGGAGAGAACAAGCTTGACACCATCCTCTCCGATGCCTTTGATCATGTCAAGAATGTTTACTGTCGTGTAAGCATTCATTCTGTCGGAAACCTCTTTGCCATCAGCCTGCGGATTTCATTCACGTCACGCATGACAGGAATAGCTGGTGCAGTCCGCTTCTTCTTAGCTTGTGCCTTTTCAGATTCTTCTAAAGCAGCTACGAACTTTTCCACCTGTCCAGGCTCAGTAATTTTGACCTGAGCAAAAATACTTGAAGTAGCCATATGCACACCTCCTGACTGCCTGTCTGGCTCTTTCTGTACTGATAACAACACATTTCCCTGTGCTGCTTCATAAATATTATATCCACAAACGTACCAAAAATCAATAGGCTAACTATCAGCACAGCCATTATTTTTCACTTCAGCTTATTTTTCACCAGCTGTTTTATATCCTACTTTACCGTCACTTTGACTTTGATGCTCTTAGAGCCGGATTTTATGGTGACGGTCGCTGTGCCTTTTTTCTTTGCCACAATCTTTCCTTTTGAGCTTACCGTCGCCACCTTTTTATTGGAGGTTTTGTAAGTCACCTTCTGGACAGTCACTTTGATTGTCTTCGTCAAACCGCTCGCAAGCGTGATCGTGATGGTCGTCTTTCCGGTCTTGTTTTTCGCTTTGATTTTGCCATTGCTCGTGACCGTCACAAGCTTTTTGTTGCCCGAAGTCCATGATACCACGGAATCTCCTGCTGCAAGTCCTGTCACCTTCAGCGCCGTCGTATTTTGTAAGGGCGGCAATTTTGTCATCGGATGCTTTCAGCAGCTCCCATTTTTCATCCATCAGTTTTTGGATTTTCTGTTCCTTCTTATTCAGTTCAGCCTGATATTTTTCCCAATCTGAATCACATTGCTCAAACCAGATATTGCGGACGTTGACCGTTTCAGCATGGGCCTTTGCCAGTTCTATTTTAAGCTGGTTATTCTCCTTGATATACCCTGCCACAATCTTGCTGTGGTTCGCCTGCAGCTTTCTATATCTTTCCCCGTCAGGTTTTGAATATAAGTTTTCACTTTCTGACCCGCTCAATCCTGCAGGAATGCTCCTTGCTGTCCTTATCATAGTTCACGCCCACCAGCAAAATTTCACCTGAAAAACGTTTCAGGCAATCTGCATATTCATTCTTACGAATCTGGTCTAATGCGGTCTTTACAGACTTATCCCATTTCAGCTCCACCACCATCGCCGGGAGCGTACAATTTCTGTCCGGTACAAATACCAGATCTGCAAATCCTTTGCCAGCAGGCATTTCCCGAACCACTGTATAGCTTTTCTTCGCCGAGTAATAAGCCAGCGAAATCGCGCAGGACAGTGAATTTTCATCGTTATATTGAAGAATGGATGCATTCTCCTGATGCACTTTGGCAATCTGATTCGCGACCGCCGCCTCGTCTCCGGCAATCGTCAGCCGGAGCAGCTCATTTGAGCCGCGGATCGCATTCATCACATTTTCCCAGCCGCCGTCCTCAATACAATTAATAAACTCCTGGCGCACTTCGCTGTTTGGAATCACACAATCCACAGCGCTCTCGTCAACCTCCGGGAATTTTTCCTCAGAAAGCTCTCGCTGAATCGTCAGATAACCCAGATGGATTAGCAGCGTCAGCACATCATCTGCACTCTCAAATGCTGCCATATCATTTTGATACTTCATCGGATTGATGGAAACTGCCTCCCCCGCAATCAGACGCTCCGTTTTTTCCCGCAGACCATCGCGGTCCATTTGAATATAAATTTTCAGTGCCTCGTATGTCTCCGTTTTCGTCCAATAGCTGTCAAATTCCCCTCTGAGAATCGCCTCGACGACAGATCGGGGATTATAAACAGATACGCCGCTGACCTGATAGCCGTCATACCACTTCTTCATCCGGTCATAAGAGACATCGTACTGCCCACAGAGTGCCTGTACCTCTGCTTCCGTGAACCCGGTAAACTCCTGAACCGGTTTCGCATTCATCATCGAATACTCGTAAAACATATTCAGAGCCGAATGCTGCCCATATTTTTTGATCGGCAGAATCCCGGTCATATACGCAAGCGCCACGTAGCTTTTGTCCTTCAGCAGATGGCGCAGGTAATCCAGATACTGCGTATGCGCAGCCTTATCATCACGATATACACGCATCACACAGTCCCACTCATCTATAATAAAAACAAACGGAATCCCCGTCTGAGCAAAAATCTCCTCCAGGGCAAAGCAAAAATCGTCCGGGTCAAAATCCACCTCCCGGAACTCTCTGTTCAACTCGCGGAAAAGTTTTTTTTCAATCAGCCCGATCATACCCTCGACGGATTTCGCTTTTGTCAGGAAGTCCTGCATATTCAGCCGGATCACATTATAACGATTCAGGTGCTTTTTAAAATCAGTGTCCTCTGCAATCTTAAACCCTCCAAACAGTTCCTCCGAATCACAGCCCCGGCTGTAATACGCGGCAAGCATATTTGCCGCCATCGACTTGCCGAAACGTCTGGGGCGGCTGATGCTGATGTACAATTGCTCCGTCATTAAGATACTGTTTGTGAATACAAGCAGCTTTGTCTTGTCTACATAAATCTTCGAATTGACCGCTCTTTGGAAATCCATATTACCGGGATTCAGATAAATTCCCATATGGTGTTCTCCTTCCATTTTTTGCTGCAGCCGTTCTCTCTTGCGGCCCCTGTTGCTGATTCCTGTCTTTTATCCTTAATCATTCCGGGAAAAAATTATATTGATATATAGATTATAAGTCCGTTTATATCTGACAGCAACCATTTTTTTATATTATTCAAGTACCTCTATCAAGTGACTTTCGACGAAATTCAGGCACTGGAAATTCGCAATAAGAAAAACCTGCGGAAATCTTCGCAGAAGTCGCCTGGATCGTCCATTACCAGGTGAGTAACGAACATCTTCTTTTTAGCAATAGCACTTTTCCGCACAAAGTTTTCTATTTCTGCATTCATTGAACAAGAGGAATCGGAGAGAACAAGCTTGATACCATCCTCTCCGATGCCTTTAATCATGTCAAGAATGTTTACTGTCGTGTAAGCATTCATTCTGTCGGAAACCTCTTTGCCATCAACCTGCGGATTTCATTTACGTCACGCATGACAGGAATAGCTGGTGCAGTCCGCTTCTTCTTGGCTTGTGCCTTTTCAGATTCTTCTAAAGCATCAGACATTCGCTATCAGAAGGCCAACAGATTTTTTCAGATACACGTTCCTCAGACTCCCTTCTGCCGGCGCACTCTTGTCACCAGATCATGATTGTCCCGTGTATGCAAAAACAGATTCAGAATACTTTCCACCGCATCGTCGGACTTCATCCCGTTCAGCGCGCGGCGCATGTAATACATGGCTTCCTGCTCCTCGCGGTCCAGCAGCAGGTCTTCCCGCCGGGTGCCGGATTTTGGAATGTCGATGGCCGGGAACACGCGGCGCTCTGACAATTTCCGGTCAAGGACAAGCTCCATATTGCCGGTTCCTTTAAATTCCTCATAGACGACGTCGTCCATCTTGCTGCCGGTGTCCACCAGCGCCGTCGCCAGAATGGTCAGGCTGCCGCCCTCGCGCATATTTCTCGCCGCGCCGAAGAAACGCTTCGGCATATGCAGTGCAGCCGGATCAAGACCGCCGGAAAGGGTTCTTCCGCTGGGCGGAACCGTCAGGTTGTACGCCCGGGCCAGACGTGTGATGCTGTCAAGCAGGATAATGACGTCCTCCTTCTGTTCCACAAGCCGCTTCGCGCGCTCAATCACCATCTCGGACACACGCTTATGGTGCTCCGGCGTCTCGTCAAACGTAGAATAGATGACCTCGACGTTTTCTCCGCGAATCGCCTCTTTGATATCGGTAACCTCCTCCGGACGCTCATCGATCAGAAGAATCAGGATTCGCATTTTAGGACAGTTTTTCAAAAGTGAACGGGCAATATCCTTCAAAAGCGTCGTCTTTCCGGCTTTCGGCGGAGAGACGATCATGCCGCGCTGCCCTTTTCCGATTGGGGAAAACAAATCCACGATGCGCATCGCGGTCCCTCTCGGGTCTCGCTCCAGACGCAGGCGCTCATTCGGGAAAATCGGCGTCATATCTTCAAAATTCGAACGCCGCATCGCCTCAGAGGGCGGAAGCTCATTGATCTTCATCAGATACAGCAGAGCGCTGAATTTCTCCTGCTGTGATTTGATTCTCGTATTTCCGGAAATGATATCTCCGGTCTTTAAATTAAACCGGCGAATCTGTGACGGGGAAACATATACATCATTGTCGCCCGGCAGATAATTATCGCTTCGGATAAAGCCATACCCGTCCGGCATCACTTCCAGAATGCCGCTCACAGACTGCCCGCTGTCCAGCTGAGAAAGCTCCGCAGGCGGACGGTCAATGTCCTGAAGCCGGACTTCTCCAGCCGCATTGCGCGAGGGCTGCTCCGTCGGGCCGCCGTCTCCTGAATAAATTCTGCGATCCTCAGATGCCTGCCCCGGTTCCGTATAACTTCTGCGATTCTCAGGTTCCTGCCCCGATTCCACATAATTCCTGTGATTCTCAGAAGCCTGACCTGATTCCGCATAGCTCCTGCGGTTTTCCGACATCTGATTCGGTTCCCCATAATTTCTTCGGTTTTCCGATCCCTGATTTGATTCCGTATAGCTTCTGCGGCTTTCCGAGCCCTGATTTGATTCTGCATAGTTTCTGCGGTTTTCCGAGCCCTGATTTGATTCCGCATAATTTCTGCGGTTTTCCGATCCCTGGCCTGACGCCGGATTGCTTCTCTGGTTCTCAAATGTCTGGCCTGATTCGGCATAATTCCTGCGATTTCCGGATACTCCCTGCTCCCCATAATTTCTGCGCGAAGCCGATGAACCATTCTGAACCATATGCACCTTTGATCGTTCATATGTGCGTCGTTCTCCATTATTCCGATCATAGGAAGGTCTGGTAATTCCCTCAGGAATCCGTTTACGTCTTTGCGGGGTTCTGACCGTCTCCGCCTGATCTGTTTCCGTATGCTTCTGGTCATCGTCCATATCATGTCCGGCCGTTTTTGCAGATTCTGCCCGATGTGTTTCATTTGAACTGCTTTTCAAATTTTCCGATTCCCTTGCGTCTCCGCCCGGTCCGTCACCGTCTGCCTGTCCATTCTGACGGCTTTCCGGTTTTTCTGCTTTTTCAGCCATGCTGTTCGCTGCATTGCCCGGATTTTGCGCTTCCTTTGCTGCTTTATCCTTTTCGTCCTGCTCCAGCATCACTTCGATCAGTTTTGCCTTTCTCATGGCAGACGTGCCTTTCAGGCCTCTGGCTTTTGCAAGGTCTTTCAGCGTCGCCAACGAAAGCGATTCATATTTTTCTTTCATACACACCTCATAAAATGAATAAATAATACGCAGCTGTTTCGTAATCGTACAGCCGCGAGCACAATTCCATACAAAAACCGCCCTCGGCGAATGGGATCTGCGCTTTGATTCCTGGGAAAATGAATTGTCTGATTAGACAGAAACGTTTACCTAAATCTGATGATACGATAGCACAGCTTTTTATAATTGTCAAACCCAAAAAATAGCCAATGCGGATTTCCATGTTGCGGCTGTTCTGCTCCTTATGCTATAATGAAAGCCGCGCAATTAAGAATCGCTTCGCGATTGTATATCCCATGCGAAGCGTGGGATGCCACCCCGGCGAGGGTATATCCCGTACGAAGTGCGGGATGCCTCCCCGGCGAGGGGGCGCGGTACTGTTCTCGATTTTCTGCGAAAATCGGAACATTGCCTTCGTCCATATTCGCTTCGCGAATACGGACATATAATGAAAGCCGCGCAATTAAGAATCGGTCGCGAATACGGGCATATAATCAGACAAAACTTCAAAAAACGAGGACATCATTTTATGAAGGCAAAGCTCCCTTCCTGCTACGACAATTACATCTTTGATCTCTATGGAACGCTGGTGGATATTCACACGGACGAGGATCTCCCGCAGCTCTGGGCGAAAATGAGCCTTTTCTGCGGATACTATGGAGCGCGGTATTTACCGGATGAGCTAAAAAATGCATGGAATCAGATAACCGGACGGCTTCTGCAGCAAAAAAATCAGGCGGGGGCTGATCAGCATATAAGCAGCTATGAAGCATTTCCGGAGATCGATCTCCGGCTTGTCATCCGTGAGCTGTATGAGCAAAAAGGAGTATCCGCCGGCCCGGAGCTCGTCGTGCATACCGGGCAGCTTTTCCGGGTTCTCTCCACGGACTACATCCGGCTTTATGAAGGAGCCGCCGAGCTGCTTTCAGCGCTTCGCGCTTCCGGTAAAAAGGTCTGGCTGCTCACAAACGCGCAGCGTATTTTCACGGAATATGAATTGCATTTTCTGGATATCGATCACTGCTTCGACGGCATTCTGATTTCTTCGGACTTCGGCGCGGGCAAACCGAATCCGCTCTTTTTTCAGGAGCTTGTGGTAAAACATGGAATTGATTTTAAACATTCTCTGTTCATTGGAAATGACGCGGTCAACGACATTGGCGGCGCGCAGGCGGTAGGACTTGATACGTTTTATGTCCATTCCAACCTGTCAGACCGTCTGCCAACAAAAATGGCGGAAGTAAACTACGCGGTTCTGGATTTTACCGGCTGGGCGGTCTGAATTCTCCGCCAGAAAGATACCAGACTTTCAGATTCAGGCGACAAAGTCAAATTTTACTTCGTCGATTCCCGCAGAATCACCTGATAATTCAGCGGCACAAACTCTCCGTCCACTTTTTCGCCGAGCTGCTCCAGCAGAAGCTGGCAGGCGTTCATCCCGAGACTTTTTGTATTAAAATGCAGGCTTGTGACTGCCGGGATATAATATTCCAGAAGCGCACTGTCATAGAGGCTCGCCACCCGCATCTCCTGCGGGATCCGCACCCCGCGCTCACGCAGGCAGCCAAGCAGCATATTCGCGATCACATCATCCATGCAGACAATCCCGTCCGCCCCAGAAGCCAGAATCTGGTCGACTGCGGCGGCCACCTTTATATAGCTGTCCACATCCATAAACATCAGTGACTCATCCGCCCGGACGCGATAATCACTGTGGGCAGCTTCATATCCCAATACCCGGCTCTTTGTCACCAGATGCGCGCGGCTGCCCCCGAGCAGGGCAAGATGCCGCAGCCCCTTCATCAAAAGGATTCCGGTCAGCTCCCGGCTGCCCTCGCGATTCTGATTGTCAATCCAGATCAGCCCCGGCTCCTGCGTCTGGGGCGTCCCGATCGCCACAAACGGAATCTGTTTTTCCTTTAAAAAAGGGTGCACGGAAGAATTCACCAGAGCGCGCGTCACAATCACGCCGTCCACCTTGTGGTTCGCGATCATACGGCGCAGCTGATCCAGATTTTTTCCATCTACCATGGACAAAATCACATCATAATTGTGCTGTGCGGCTTTCTCACAGATGCCGCTCATGCATTCCTTAAAAAACGGAAAATCAATCTCCGTATAATCCTCCGGCAAAAGCAGCCCGATATTGTAGGTCCTGTTCTGCGCCAGCCCTCTCGCAACCACATTCGGCTGATAGTCGCACCGCTCGATGCACGCAAGCACCCTTTCCCGCGTCTCCCGGCTGACGCGTCCTTTCCCCGAAAGCGCCCTGGAAACCGTCGTCTTACTGATACCAAGTTCACGCGCGACATCGTCGATCGTGCAGCGTTTCTTCTCCTTCTCTGCCATAGCGCAATCCCCCCATCGCCAAATCCGCAGATACCTCTTCCAGGCTACAAATATTCAATCCCCATCAGCGTCAGCCCATGCGCCTGAGCGGTATCTCCGGCGAGGCTGCGGTTCTTCGCCAGCAGGATGTTCTCCATTTCTTCTGGCTCCTGCATGCCGCTCCCGATCCGAAGCAGCGTGCCGACGATGATGCGCACCATATTATACAGAAACCCACTGCCGCAGATGCGCACGATAATCATGCCGTCATGCCGCCCGCAAAGCGCCTGCGCCCCGGCCGGGTTCGCGTCCATATCCTTCACGCTTCTCTGCCCGTCGGTGTTTTCTGCCTGCACAGACGGGCAAACTTTCCGCTCTGAGCCGGGCTGCTCTCCCGCGCCATCCTCTGCCCGAAACACCTCCAGGCTGTAAATCGTCCGCACCCGGTTTGTCACCTCCGGCTTCGCCGTGCAAAAGCTGGTAAAGTCATGCGTCCCGACCAGATAATCCGCCGCCTTTTGCATCCGTTCCACATCCAGATCCCAATAATAAAAAAGCGAATACAGGCGGCTGCACGGGTCCGGAAAGCGGCGGTTGCAGATTCTGTACTCGTAGGTCTTTCTCGTCTCACAGAAGCGCGGGTGGAAATCCGAAGCAACCTCCCGTGAATCCCAAATGCGGATATCCTCCGGAAGCCGGGTGTTCAGCGCATAGGAAATCCGGTCCGCGGGCATTCGCGCGGAGGTGTCAAAAACAGCCACATTCCCCCGCGCATGTACGCCCGCGTCCGTGCGGCTCGCGCCGAGCACATAGATGTTCTCCTGCAAGAGCTCACTTAAATGCCGGTTCAGCACACTGGCAACGGACACTCCATTGGGCTGCACCTGCCACCCGCAGTAATTCGTGCCATCGTAGGCGACCGTTAATTTTACCCGTTTTTTTCTGTTTTCCGTTTCTGCCTCATCCATCTGCGTCACCATCCCAGCGCCCCAAACAGCAGCGTTTCCAGCACATGAAAGCGGCTGACTACAAACATGATCACAAAATATCCCAGCAAAACCAGGTAAGCCGCTTTGTCCCTTCCTTTATAGACCAGCGGGCGCATTTTTGTCCGGCCCTCGCCGCCGTGATAGCCCCTCGCCTCCATCGCCATCGCCAGGTCATTCGCGCGCCGGAACGCCGAGATAAACAGCGGCACCAGCAGCGGCACCATATTTTTTGCCTTCTGAATCAGATTGCCGGACTCAAAATCCGCGCCGCGCGCCTGCTGCGCCTTCATAATCTTGTCCGTCTCCTCCATCAGAATCGGGATAAACCGGAGCGCGATGGACATCATCATCGCAATCTCATGCACCGGAACGCGCACCTTTTTCAGCGGGGAGAGCGCTTTCTCCATGCCGTCCGTCAGATCGTTCGGCGTGGTGGTCAGCGTCATCACAGAGGAACCGATGATCAGGTAAATCAGGCGGATCGCCATGGAAACCGCCGTTTTGATGCCCTCTACGGTGATCTGGAAAACCCAGAATTTCACCACCACCGTGCCCTGCACCAGAAACAGATTGAAAATCACAGTGATCATCAAAAGCATAATAATCGCTCTCAGACCCTTGATCATAAATTTGAAAGGAACCTGGGACGTCTTAATCACAGCGGCGAGAAAAATCGTCGCCACAACATATGCTTCGATCGTTCCAAAAGCAAACAGCGATATAATAAATACCAGCGTTCCTGCGAGCTTTACTCTCGGGTCCAGTTTATGAATGACCGAATCGGTCGGATAATATTGGCCTAACGTAATCTCTCGTAACATAGGGTACTTCTTTCTGTTAATGTATTATATGATTTGCCCGACAAAAGGTCAATTTCCAGTCGTGGACACTACATATGGTATACGATTGCATATGAATATTACCATGTATTGTGTCCGATTCTTAGAAAACAGGCTTTTGTCGCTTGAATCATTATATTCCAAATTCATACTCGGGGCGATCGCGCCTCCGGATGCAGACGATGGACAGCGCTGTTCCTCTTTGTACCGGATAAATGCCATTCCGTTCAGCGCGCAGGCTGCGTCGGGGCTTTTATAACCTCCCCGGATATTCAATTGACACAGGCATTTTGCATACAAATACATACACATGCATTTATGCATTTCAGCGCAGGCATTTCGCGATCGACTCTGCCGCCTCACTTGCGGTCGCCGCATCTGTGTCCACATCCCAGCCCCGCCCGGCCAGCTCATGCATCAGGTAAACCTCCTGCGGAGCGGCCAGCCCGACCGCTTCCAGCTCTTTATAGTGGCGAAAGACTTTGCGCGGACTGTCATCATACAGAACCTCGCCCTTGTTCATCACAATGATGCGCTCTACATACCGGGCGACGTCTTCCATACTGTGCGATACCAGCACGACCGTAATCTTCCGCTCCCGATGCAGCCGCGCGACCTGATCCAGGATGTCGTCCCGCCCTCTCGGGTCAAGCCCGGCCGTCGGCTCATCCAGCACCAGCACCTCCGGCTCCATCGCCAGGATCCCCGCGATCGCCGCGCGGCGTTTCTGCCCGCCGGAGAGCTCGAACGGAGATACCTTATAGTATTCCTCCCCGAGTCCGACCAACGCCAGCGCATCCTTCGCGCGCCGCTCAATCTCTGCCTGTTCAAGACCCAGATTCTTCGGGCCAAAGCAGACGTCCGTAAATACATCCGTCTCAAACAGCTGATATTCCGGATACTGAAACACCAGGCCGACTTTACTGCGGAGCTGCTTCATGCTGTAGCCCTCCGCGTAGATATTTTCACTGTTGTAATAAATGGTTCCGGAGGTCGCCTTCAGCAGCCCGTTCAGATGCTGGATCAGCGTCGATTTCCCCGACCCGGTATGGCCGATGATCCCGATAAACTGCCCGTCCTCCAGTTCCAGATTAATATCCTTCAGCGCGTGCTGTTCGAACACCGTGCCATTGCTGTACGTGTAATTCAAATGCTCGATTTTAATCGACACAGCTGCCTCCTGTATAGTTCCTTTTACCTGTTTTTTAATTTCCGTTTATTACCTGACAGCTCCTCCTGCACGTAAAAACGAGAAGCAAAATTGTTCACATCGTATCGCCTCATGCACGAATTGCCGGATTGCATGAGCAAGAAACAATTCCTGCACTCCGATCCCATGTGGGTTATCCAATGCAGGACGACTCTTCCGGCTTATGCCCCGCTGCCCGATAATCCTCGAGTGCCTCGACCAGTTCCTCATTTGATAAAATATCCGGCCGCAGGTCAAACCCCATCTTGCGCAAATCGTGCGTGACCAGCGTGGCCTGCGGGACATCCAGACGGTAGGATTTGAGCTCCTCCACACGCCCGAACACCTCATGCGGGGTTCCCTGCATGACGATTTTCCCGGCATCCATCACAAACACCTTGTCCGCGTCGATGACTTCCTCCATATAATGGGTAATCAGAATCACCGTCACATGCTCAGTCCGGTTCAGCTCATGGACGGTCCGGATGACTTCCCTGCGCCCATTCGGATCCAGCATTGCGGTCGGCTCATCGAGCACAATACACTTCGGGCGCATCGCCACCACGCCGGCAATCGCCACGCGCTGCTTCTGTCCTCCGGAAAGCTTGTTCGGCGAGTGGGAACGGTACTCCCACATCCCGACCGAGCGCAGGCTTTTCTCCACGCGCTCCCAGATCTCCTGCTGCGGGACTCCCATATTTTCCGGTCCGAAGCCGACATCCTCATCCACGATGGTACCGATGATCTGGTTGTCGGGATTCTGGAAAACCATCCCCGCCGTCTGCCGGATCTCCCAGAGCTTCGACTCGTCCTGCGTGTTCTTGCCGTCCACGTAGAGTGTCCCCTCGCTCGGCAGCAGAATCGCGTTGATATGCTTTGCCAGCGTAGACTTTCCGGAACCATTGTGCCCCAGAATCGCGATAAAGTCGCCGGCTTCAACATCCAGATCTACGCCGTCGACCGCCCGCGTCTTCGACTCCACATTTCCATTTTCATCCAGTTTCAGATAATCAAATGCGAGCTTCGCCGCTGATATAATTCCCATTGCATCTCCTGTACCGCACCTGTAAATCCATTTGGGATTGCAAACTCCTGGTATCAGAAAGCAACCGGAAAACAGTTGCTGTAAACCGTCTTTTCTCACCAAAAAAACAGAAATCCGGTTGATCCACAGCATCCATCATATACCAGTGATACACATCCAATACCGCAGGGTGCGATTTTTCTGCCTCAAATAATGTTCTGCCCGATTATACCAACTCGCCTATTAAAAAGCAAGGGAGAATCATCAGAAAATGCACGCAAACCAGGGTGCCCGCCGATGTGTGTGCTATGCGCACTGCTCTGCCCCGGCGCCTGAGCTGTAACGAAACAAAGATGCAATGATGGCAATGATGCAAATATTTGCCTTTAACAATGATGAGAGCAATGATGCAAATATTGGGCTTGAGCTATGATGAGAGCAATGACGCAAATATTGGGCTTGAGGTGGACAAAAGAAAATATCTGTGCTATATTTTCGATATGCGGATGCGCCGGCACGGCGCCTGAAAGGGTGGAATTGTGCGGGAAGACCGTATCAGCAGTAAGGACCTGTTAAAAAATAACTTATGCATCTTGCACAGCCTAACGCGCGAATCGCAGACCACAAAAGCCTCAACGCAGCCCGCTGCCGGGATAATTGATTGACTGATTTTGAAATTCTTTAAGCAAGGAGAAAACGGATATGAAACGTATTGAGAAAAAATCCTGTGCGTTTTTACTGGCCTGCCTTATGTGCGTTTCCGCGTTTGCTTCGCCGCTTACCCTGAACGCATACGCCGGGGAAACGACGGCAGAGACTGCGGATAGCAGCGGCGGTCTGACCGGGGAAACAGAGACAGAGCCGCAGGAAGTGGCTGATTTAGAAGACCTGACAGCGGAAGAAGAGGCTTCCGAGGAGGAAGCAGCTGATCTTACAGAAGCAATTGTTCTTACGGAATCCGCAGATGCGATATCGGCGGAGGAGAAGGCCGGTGAGAGCGATGAAACTCTCAATGCTGCGTCGACGTCTGACACAGACAGTTCCCTGGAGATCGTCTCGATTGAAGAGGTGGACAGTGTCCCCGCAGATGTTTCTGTGGACGATAGTTACGACGATGTCCCTTCCACTGTGACGGTCATCGAATATTTGGAGAACTATAGCTGGAGCTATGAGACTTTGGAATATCTGGATGAAGATCTTGATTATTATCCGGTTGAGATTACCGGATATTCCGGGCAGGATACGGACGTGATTATCCCATCGGCATTCTGGGATAATTATGTTAATGGGGATTACTTGGATTATTCCCAGTTCAAGGTGATGCAGATTGGGGATTCTGTGTTTACTCTGAAAGAGTTTATCACATCCGTATGCATTCCGAATACGGTCACCGAGATCGGAGCTTCCGCCTTTGCATCCTGCACCGGCCTGACATCCGCTACGTTTTACGCAGAGATGGAGGGAGATGAGACAACCTCGCTGGAGACGATTGGCGACAGTGCGTTTTATGACACGGCCCTGACATCGTTTACCTGTCCAGACAGTCTGAAGGCCATCGGGAATCTGGCCTTTTCGGAGACCCCTGCTCTGACTTCGGTAACATTGAATGATGGATTAGAGAGTCTGGGAATTGCGGCGTTTTCGGATTCCGGAATTACGAGTATTGACATCCCGGATTCCGTTACTTCGATTGGATCCTATGCTTTTAGCGGCGACACGGATCTGACCAGTGTGGAAATCCCGTCCAGTGTGACAGAGCTTCAGTATGGAACCTTTTATGGCTGTACCAGTCTGTCTTCGATTACACTGCCGGATACCATGGCGCATCTGTATGGGAACGAGTTCCATGAGACCAGCTGGTATGAGAGCCAGTCGGATGGAGCGGTTTATCTGAACAAGGTATTCTATTCTTACAAGGGGACGATGTACGCAGACACATCGCTCGAAATAAAATCCGGCACCACCTGCATCTCCGGCTATGCGTGCGAGGGTCAGGAGAATCTGGTATCTGTTACCTTGCCGGAAGGGCTGCTCAGTATTGGCTATGGCGCTTTCCTGGGCACTGGACTGACAAGCATTTATATTCCGTCTTCCGTGACGACGATCGACAAAGGCTCGGTCGGCTATAAGAGCGTTACGAACTGGCCGACATCGGATGATACGGATGTTTCCGGAGAGGTGATCGAAGACTTTATCATTTACGGCTATTCCGGGACGGCCGCGGAGACCTATGCGAGTGAGAATGGGATTACGTTTGTGGCGTTAGTTCCGGCCCAGGATATCTCGGCGTGCACGATTTCCGGCATCGACGCCTCCTATGTTTATACCGGGGATGCGATTTGTCCGGAGGTGACGCTGACCCTTGATGGCGAGGTCGTTTCGTCTGATTATTATACCGTGGAATACGAACATAACACGGATGCCGGAACGGCGGCTGTGACAATCACAGGGAATACGATTCTGACAGGAAGTGTTGAAAGGACATTTACCATCACCAAAGCAGATCAGACGCTGGAAGCGGCCGTGGCGCCTGATACGATTGAAGTCGGCGGGAACGCGCAGATTACAGCGAACGGTCAGGGAACGATCACGTACACTTCGGGCGATACTTCTATTGCGGCTGTAGACGAGACGACCGGCGTTGTGACCGGCGTCGGCGCGGGTACGGTCGTCATCACTGTGGAGGCGGAGGGAACCGGTAATTACAACTCCGCGAAAGCAACGGTGACAATCACAGTGAACGCAGCAGAGGAAGAAACCGAAGAAACAGAAGAAACAGAAACAGAAAAAACGGAAGAAACCAATACCGGTAATACCAGTGATAACAGTAACGATGAAACAGAGACACCGGAAACTGCTGCGGCCGTGCAGCTGCCGGCAGTCGGCAGCACATATTCGATCGGTAAGCTGAAGTATAAGGTCACGGCGTCGAGTGAGACTAAAAAGACGGTGACCGTCACAGGACCGGTCAGTAAGAGCGTAACAAGTATCACCGTCCCTGCCGCAGTAACGATTGAAGGGATGGAATATCAGGTGACAGCCATCGCGGCAAAGGCGTTTTCCGGCTGTAAGAAGCTGAAGAAGGTGACCATCGGGACAAAGGTAGCTTCTATCGGGAAGAAGGCGTTTTATGGCTGTAAGAAACTGAAAAAGGTCAATATCAAGTCTAAGGTACTGACGAGCATCGGCGCATCTGCGTTCCAGGGCTGTACCGCTATGAAGAGCTTTGTATGCAAATCGACGAAGCTGAAAAGCATCGGGAAAAAGGCATTTTACGGTGACAGGAAGCTGAACAGAGTTTCTCTGAAGACAAAAAAGCTCAAAGCATCCAAAGTAAAAGCGAATGCATTTAAAGGGATAAAGAGTACCTGTACCTTCAGGGTTCCGGCGTCGAAGGTAAGCGCTTACAAAAAGATCTTCCGTGCAAAAGGCGCTGGAAGCAGTATTAAGATGAAAAAGCTGTAGAACACAGGTTATGATACGAGGAGAATGGGGATGAAAGCTGCTCTGATGCAAATGTCAGAACGGACGATCGTCTGGTTTCTGACGGGAATTCTGATTGTTTCACTAACCGCTGCGGGCGGGTTCATGCAGTGGTCGGCAGCTTTCCTGGCTCTGCTGCTGGGCGTCGGGCTTACGGCAGTTATCATCAAAAGCGGCAGAGTCGTGCTGAGTGTGGATATCTGTGCGCTTGCGATCTCTGTCGTCTGCCTGATGTACCTGCTTACGGCGCTCTGGGCGACGGACCGGGGCATGGCGGTGGAAGGATTTATTCATTTTCTGCCGATGTTTTTATTTTATGCGCTTCTCTGCCGCATACCTGATAAAAGGGAACAGCTGATCAATCTGCTGCCGCTCTTTGGAAGTCTGATGACGGTTTTCTCTTTCCTTATGATGCAGTTTTCTGTGTTTAAGGATTATGTCAGCGTTGCAAACCGTCTGTCGGGTTTTTTTCAGTATCCGAATACGTATGCTTTGTTTCTGCTGATCTGTCTGATTGTCGCGGCATACCGGCTTCAGGAGGAGCAGATCGACTGGCCGGATGTGCTGCACTGTGGAATTGCGGTATTCGGCATTTATATGAGCGGAAGCCGGACCACGTTTCTGCTCCTGCTTGGAGTGCTTGTGATTTTTGCGGCGCGTATACGGAGCGTAAGAAGAATCCTGCTGCCGATGGCGGCGCTGCTGCTTCTTTTGACCGCGGTGCTGGGAATCACGGGTATCACCGGAGACCTTTTCGGGCGGCTGCTGGATGTTTCCCTTCGCTCCAGTACATTTCTGGGGCGGCTGCTTTACGCGCAGGACGCGCTGAAGCTGATTCTCCGCCATCCGTTCGGGTGCGGGTATTACGGCTACTTTTTTTTGCAGTCGGAAATCCAGACCGGGGTATATTCCGTTGCCAATGTCCATAATGAGCTGCTGCAGCTGATGCTGGATGTCGGAATTGTGCCGGCACTGCTTTTCTATGGCGCCATGCTTGCCACCATCTTCAGGAAAACCGTTTCCGGCCGCGACCGTCTGGCGGTACTGGTTCTGCTGCTGCACAGTCTGCTGGACTATGACTTTCAGTTTCTCTCCATCTGTTTCGTTCTGATTCTGTTTCTGAATCTGCATAACGTGAAGGAATATCCCATTTCGCTGTTTACAAAAATACTGTCAATGACAGGCTTGGCGGTCCTGGCTGTCGGGGCTGTCTGCATCGGTGTATCCAACTGGTATATGACGAGAGGGCAGTATGAAAAAGCGGTACAGGCCTACGGAGGAAACACGCTTGCAAAGATGTATCTTCTGACGAAGCTGGAGGACACAGACGCTCTTTATGACCTGGCGGTCTCTGTTACAGAGGGGAACCGGCACGTGACAATCGCTTATCAGGCCCTGGCACAGGTTTCTCTGGCAGAAGGGAAAATCTCGGACTATATTGAATACAAAGATACAGCGCTGCAATTGGCGCCTTATGATTTCGACAGCTATACGGATTATCTGGATGTGCTTTCCTATTGCTTTTCTCTGTATCTGAAAAGCGGTGAGACAAAAAGTGCTGAAATCTGTCTGGAAAAAGCAGAGAACATACCTGTACTGCTTGAACAGGTGAAGGAAAAAACCAGCTGGCTCGGATGGCAGATTGACGATGTGCCGCAGGTTACACTACCGCAGGAATATCAGGAGCTGATCGCATCGATGGAAGAACAGATAGCGGACATCGGAGAAGGATGACTTAGCTGCGTCGAGGCTTTTATGAACTGCGATTCGCGCGTCAGGCGTTGCAAGATGCATAGGTTATTTCGTGACAGATCCTTACCCGAAGGCGGAGGAATTCCGTACTGAGAAATTCAGCTTTTCTGCCAGTGCCCGCGACGCGTGGTTTTTCTCATCAATTCGCAGTCTCACTTCGTCCGCATCAAGACGTTCACGCGCGTATGCAAGTGCCGCCCGGCACATCTCCGTGCCAAAGCCCTGCCGGTGATAAGCGGCATCCAGCATATACTGCATTTCCAGAATCTGTTTTGGGACAGCCCGGCTTTGACCATGTTCGTTTTCCTGTCTTTCCGGCAACGGTTCCCCGTCTGTCCGGTCTTTATCCGTCTGGCCTTCATCTATCTGACCCGTGTCCATCCGGCCTTCGTCTGCCCGATCTTTGTTCATCTGGCCGTTGTCCGCCATCTGGCCTTCGTCTGCCCGATCTTGAACTTCATCGATTTGTCCGTCAACTGTCCTGCGTTCGCACATCAGACTCTCCTCTTTCCGGCCTTCGTCTGCCCAACTCAGAATCAGCCGGTGCGTATAAATATTCTGGCTCCCGCACGGTTCAAATCCGCAGCAGCCGATTACGCGCTCCTGGTACAGCACACTCCACAGGCCAAACCCCTGCATCCGGTACGCATTATGAATATATGCTCTCAGCCGGTCTTCCGAAAAAGCATCCGCCTCCGGATTCGCTTTGATGGCGCCCATTTCGAACGTCCTCGTTCTTTGATCGGAAATTGCAGCTCCGGCTCCCCACTCCAGATCCACACCCATGCCTCCGCTCTGTCTGCTGATACGCACCAGGTCAGGCAAATCCCCTTCCGTCATCTCCCGGATCACCAGCCTTTTTGTGCGCGCAATCTCAGCAGGCAGCCCCTGCGCGCGCAACAGCCACTCCTCCAGATAGTCCGCATCCACTTCTCCAAAGCCTTCCAGCACCAGCGCCGCACCGTCAAACCATCCGTTTTCACTGCCGCTGCTCCGTTTCCCCTCACTGGTATTCTCAATAAAAGTCTTCTGAAAACAGTTCTCCTGATTTCGAGCTTCCCATACTGTCTGCTGCGGATAAGCTGTTTCCTCGTCCATTGATACTGATGTCCGATTTCTGCGCTGGCAGCCAAAATATACGATTCCCTCCCGCGCCAGCCTCCTTCCGGTCTCTTCAGAATCAGTGAGAACCACTGTCTGTTTTTTCCGTTCTTTCGAAGTCTTCCATATTTCCTCCGTCAGCATGGCACAGGAAACATCTTCTTTTATCAGCTTTTCTTTCAGTATGTTCAGTTCCCGATCCCATTCCTGACTCAAATCAAGCAGAACATACCGCAGTGTTCTTTCTTTTTGTGTACACATATCTTTTCTCCGACTTTACCTGTTCTCTCTGGGAAATTTTCGCCCACTCGATATTGTATGCGTTTTTGCTTTGCTGCCGGCACATTAACTCATTATATGTTCGTATCCGCGGAGCGGATATGGACGAAGGCCGCGCCCCCTCGCCGGGGAGGCATCCCACGCTTCGCATGGGATATACCCTCGCCGGGTTATGCCCCCAATCTTTGATTGCGGGGCGTGGGCATCCCACGCTTCGCATAGAATATACGGTTTTCCATTGCGCCGTTTCTTGTATAAGTTGATTCTAATTCGATAATTATACTTCTCCGGCAGCCAAAATCAACCTGTTTTTATCATAGCGGTTCCTGTCCAACAACGAGCTATCGTAATTGTAAAGGTACTGAACAGATAAAGTCCATCTATGCGTAGCACATCCGGCTCCTGATTTTCTTATATCTTTTCGGTCAATTTTCAGGTATTTTTAATGTTTAAAAAATATGTGTTGACTTTATAACCATTTTATGATATTGTAATTTTGTGTTATCAATTCTATATTTATTATGTTGTTCAAGAAATTCTTTATTACTTGCTAAAGATATCCAGAAAAAGCAATTAAAACTAATACTTGTGCAAATTGCAGTTTTATGTTATCCTGTCCTTAAGCTTTTTAAGCGATCAGGTATCCACCGCATTGCACAAAACACTTTACAGGGAGGATACCAGATGAGCCAAAAGTCACCACACACGACACAAAAGAACCAGAGCCATAAGGTCAACCGCAAATACAAGGATCGGCTGTTCCGGTACATTTTCAAAAATAAAAAGGATTTACTCGACCTCTATAATGCCATTAATGGAACCTCATATACCGATGCCTCCGATCTGATAATCACCACTCTGTCCGATGCCATCTATATCGGTATGAAAAACGACGTGGGATTCCTGATCGGCAACTGCCTGAATCTTTACGAACACCAGAGCAGCATAAATCCCAATATGCCCCTGCGAGGATTGTTTTATCTGGTAAAGATGCTTCAGGGCTATGTGGAGTTAAACCATTACAACCTGTATTCATCGACACGAATCGAGCTTCCATTCCCCAGGTATATTGTATTTTACAATGGAGATAAGGAAGCGCCGGATTGCGAAGAGTTGAGTTTATCCGATGCATTTCCGAAAATGGCCGGAAGCAGGCCTGCACTGGAGTGTCATGCGACAGTCTTAAATATTAATTATGGACACAATCAGGAGCTTCTGAACAAGTGTAAACGATTATCCGATTATTCATACTTTGTACATCAGGTTCGGGAATACCTGGAGCAGGAATATGCAATAGACCAGGCAATCGATTGCGCAATGGAAGACTGTATTCAGAAGGAGATTCTTTCTGATATCCTGATTGCAAACCGCGCGGAGGTAAAAAGTATGCTGCTCTCAACATTTGATGAAAAAGAGTATAGAAAAATGCTTCGTGAGGAAGCCCGTGAGGAAGGGCTCAAAGAAGGGCTCAGAGAAGGAATTGAAAAAGGGCTTGCGGAAGGACGTGAGGAAGGACGTGAGGAAGGGCAAAAGGAAGGGCGAAAGGAAGGACAAAAGAAACTCAACGATTTATACGAAACGCTTCTTGGTGAAGGTCGAATAGAGGATTTGGAAAAGGCGATAAAAGACAATGAATATCGTCAAAAGCTGTTAAAGGAGCATAGCTGATTTTACAGCAGGAGGAAAGCCTCGCCATTTAGAGTCGCACTGCGTGCGAGGCGAGGCCTGCGTCCATCATCCGTACCGGATGATGGACATATAATCAGGAAATACCGTTCTGCACAACATTCGTCAACACTTACGGTGCGGCATGAAATGGCATGAAATATTCCATCCGCAGAGGCGCAGGAAACCGGTCTGTCTCCTGCGCGCCTCGGTGCGAAATCTGTGTTTTTTTGATTCGGCTTTACGCCTGTTGTTTCGCGATTTTCACGATCCGGCTGGTACCCAGGCGGGATGCACCCAGTTCAAGAAACTGTGCGGCGTCATCCAGGGAGGCGATTCCGCCCGCCGCCTTGATTCTCACATCGCTGCCCACATGCTCCGCGAACAAGGCAACATCCGCAAACGTTGCACCGCCTGTACTGAACCCGGTGGACGTCTTGATAAAGTCCGCGCCCGCCTCCGTGACAATCTCGCAGAGTCGGATTTTTTCCTCGTCCGTCAACAGACAGGTTTCAATAATGACTTTCAGGATTTTGTCTCCGCAGGCCGCTTTCAGCGTGCGGATTTCATTGAGAAGACAGTCGTACTTCCGATCCTTCACCCACCCGATATTGATGACCATGTCAATTTCATCCGCGCCGTTAGCGATCGCGTCCTTCGTCTCAAATTCCTTGACCGCGGTCGTATTGTATCCGTTCGGGAAACCGATGACCGTGCAGACGGCCGGAGCAGCCGCCTGACCTCCACATTCCCTTCCCGCATCCGCACGGCTCTTTTTGATCTCCTCCGATTCGCCAGCGTCTGAATCCGTACCGCCTGCGGCAGCATCCGAAACATTGCTTCGCAGGTACTCGCTCGCCTGTTTTACATAGCTCGGCGGAATGCACACTGACGCAGTTCCATACTTCACTGCGTCATCGCAGATCTGCCGGATCTGCTCCCAAGTCGCGTCCTGTGCGAGTAATGTGTGATCTACGTGCTGAAGAATTTCTTTTAAATCCATGATGGTTCCTCCCGTTTATTTGCAATCTGGCCATTTTCCTGTTACAATAATTTCTCATGTTCTATCGCTGCTTTCGTTTTTCAAAAACATTTATACCATCGATTATACATAAAAACAAATTCTTTGCAACATTGAAAAAAAGTTTTTGCAAAATTATATTTGACCGTTCCGGGAGCTGTGCATCGCATTACAGGAAGGCGCATACGTTCCCCGAAAATAATCTCGTTTTTTCGATGTCGAGACCCTTCCCATACCGATTATTCCCAAAATATCCAGCTATTTACCCCTCTGCCGCGTACTCATAATCCAGCATAAAAGCTATAATTCCATCAATAGCAAGCGTTTTCGGATCCAGCTCTATTTCCCCATTGCGCACCTTTTTATACTGCAATGGCATGTACTGATGAAGCATATTCATCGGAATCTCATATTTTCTCAAATTGGAAAACAAATGCTCCATAGCCGCAACAACTTCCGTCTGCCCGATATAATACCTCGCCCGATCGGAAAAGCTGTAACGCCTCGCCAGCTTCAGCTGCTTTTCATCTCCGTGATAATGCTTCCTCCAGTTTCCTGGATTTTCCAGCATCACCTTTTCAAGCGTGTCTATAAAATGTGCCTGCTCCTCTTCTGGAACCAGTTCCTGCTCCATCATAGAAAGGGAAAACAGTGCCTCCCTCAGTCCATAGGTAAGTGCCGGTCCTACCTTAAGAATCGCAATTCCATCCTCAACCATCTCTTTTAAACATTCTGCGCTCTGATAGTCTGTAGAATGACCTTCAAACACAATCTCCGGATAATCCTCAAGTTTTGTGCAAAGTTCTTTTGCTGCGTCCCGATCATACAGAAACACCTGCGAATCCCCAAACTCCACACCGGGCTGTACAACAACCGCAATTACATCCTTCCAGCCATCTTCCACTCCCGCTTCCCGAAAACACATTTTGTAGGTGTCTACCGTATCTGCAAAAGCTTCCGGTTTCGTCACAGCCAGTGTATCTTCTTCCTCCTGAGCGCCACCCGGAATCGGTACCTCCGAGCCAATCACAAATACCGGGCGCATAGCATCCGGCTTCTCCTTCTTCAATTCCTTGTAAGCCGACATACAGGTTTTGTAAAGCTGAACACCACGCCTCGCTACAGTCTCAGTGGCAAGAGGGCCTTCCGGATCGTCCGCCAGCTTCATGCTGGTGTCCAGATGGATTTTAGTAAATCCCGCACGTACATACTGATAAACCAATTCCCTGGATTTTTCCATAGCCGTTGCTTCTGGCTCTTCCTGCCAGGTCAGTGGACCCAAATGGTCTCCCGCTAAAATGACCTGGTTTTCAGGCACTCCGATATCTGACGCCATTTTCAATACCATGGTGTAAAAATCTGCAGGCTTCATTCCAGTATATCCGCCATACTGATTTACCTGATTTGCCGTAGCTTCAATCAATACTGGCTGACCCCGCTTTTTTGCCCGCAGCAATGCAGCCTCCAGTGCCAGCTCGTTGGCCGTACAATAGGACGGCATCCCACATTTTTCTCCGTTTTTTCTTCGATCCATCATTACCTGTAATGGGTGTTTCATATCTAATCTCTCCTTTCTCAACACAGCTTTTCATCCATCTGCGGCTTTTTCACAATCCATACATCTGCCAGGAGCCATTTTCAGTTTACAGCCTTTCTGTTTCAGCAGCATCAAAAACGAATGCCGCACATATAAAAAACGTCTCAATCTTTTGTAGACATTTGAAAAAATGAATGCTATATTTATTACGGTTTTTATTACCATCGCGAAACGGGACAATACTGCCCTTATTTTTTAAAAAAATTACAACAGCTACAGAGGGAGCAAAATACGGAAATGAGCGCTACAATCAAGCAAATCGCAGAACTTGCGGATGTATCAAGAGGAACTGTTGACAAGGTACTTAATAATCGTCCCGGTGTAAAACCAGCCACCAGAGAGAAAGTCCTGCAAATTGCGAAAGAATTAAATTATACCCCAAACTTTCTCGGAAAAGCACTTGTACAAAGCAAATCACCTCTAAAGCTGGGCATCATACTTACCGGAGACTACAATCCTTTTATACAGGATATGATTGAAGGGATTCAGTCCGCCCAGGATGAGTTTCGTCCTTTTGGGCTGGAAATTACCACAAAAATACTGACCACCATTGATCCAGACGAGCAGCTTGGCATGATTAACAGTCTGGTTGATCAGCATGTGACCGGGCTGGCTGTATTTCCAATCGACGCGCCTCAGATTAAAGAGCGGCTAAATCAATTGGAGAACAATCATATTCCGATCATTACATTCAACTCCAGAGTTCACGATATTCATGATTTGTGTTTTATCGGCCAGAACCACTACAAGGGCGGACGCACCGCAGCTGAGTTGATGGGTAAGGTCATCCCAGGCTTCAGAAAGGTCGGTGTCATAATCAGCTCTCGAAAGCTTTCATGCCATCAGGATCGCCTGAAAGGCTTTACCGAACAGCTAAAAGAAGATACCCCCGCAATGGAAATTCTTGAAGTGCGGGAAAATCAGGATCGTTGGGAGGACGCATTTCAAATCACACAAGAATATTGTGGCAAATATCCGGAAATGAACGCCATCTATATCACTGGTGGAGGCGTAGCAGGTGTGGGCGATGCCCTGGATGCTGCGGGAAAAGCAGGGCAAATTCATGTGATCTGTCACGACCTTACACCAGGCAGCATCCGTCTTCTAAAAAATGGGACAGTAGATTTTGTTCTCGGCCAAAGTCCTGTCAATCAAGGTTATCAAATTGTTAAAGTACTATTCGAATATTGTATGAAAAAAATCACTCCTCTAAAAACGATCGACATTCCTATTACAATATCGATTAAGGAGTCCCTCTGAATTTAGCAATTCCTCGCAGTTACGCAATGGTAAAGCCGCCATCAATTACGAGATTTGCTCCATTGAACAGGCTGGCCGCATCGCTCGCGAGATATACCGCACAGGCAGCTACCTCTTCCGGATAACCAAATCTGCGAAGAGGAATTGTCTGCTTGAACGCATCGCCTTTTTCATTATTCCAGTTCATCTCTCCCATCGGAGTCAGAATAATTGTCGGGGAGATGGCGTTGATCCGCACATTATACTGTCCCCATTCCACAGCGAGCTGCTTTGTCATCTGGATAATCCCGGCTTTCGAAGTGCCATAGGCCAAATGACGCTCAAGCGCCACCACTCCGCCCTGAGAAGCGATATTAATAATGCTTCCTCCACCATTTTCAATCATAGTCTTCCCCACCGCAAGCGCCATTCGGGTGCTTCCTGTCAGGTTGACTGCAATCGTCATATCCCAGATCTTTTCCGTGCTTTCAGAAGCCATTTCCAGAATTCCGACACCCGCGCAGTTTACCAGAATATCAATCTTTCCGGAAAGTGCGCAGGCAGCTTCCACTGTTTTATTGATGTCTTCGGTTACTGTTACACTGCCCGTGCACCCAAGATAATTCCTTCCCAGCGAGCGCACATAGTTTCCCAGTTCCCCGGATTCTTTCAGGTCAAACGCGACAATGTCCGCCCCTTTTCTGGCAAACATCCTGGCAATCTGCAGACCAATTCCGCCGGTAGCACCTGTCACGATAGCCGTCTTTCCCTCCAGTGAAAAATCCTCATTAAAATTGCGGAATTTATTTTCTATCTCCATATCGACCCCACCTCTCCAGCTGCCACGCAGCCTGACGGACAGGGGAGTTCCCTCCCCTATCCGGTTTTTTCTCCTATTACATCACATCTCAATCAGAATCTTCAGACTCTGGTCTTTATTGTTTTCAATATATTTAAACGCATCATGATATTCATCGAATTTGAACACCTTAGAAATCAATGGCTTCATCTTAATCCTTCCGGCGTCCATATAATCGATGGTATCCTGGAAATCCTTTTCCACATACATCAGAGATCCGATCAGACGGAACTCGCGATCCTGTACCCACGCCATATTAATCTGCGGAGTAGAACCATATACACCTACAATAATGATATCATGCCCTTTCTTGGAGCACTCAATGGCCTGGTTTACGGTAGAACCAATGCCAATGCATTCGAAGAAAATATCTGCTCCCTCGCCGCCAAATGCCTCTTCTATCGCATCCTTCAGACTTACCTTTCCGGTGTTCGCCGCGTGAGGAATTCCACATTCTTTTGTTGCAAGCTCCAGCCGATAGTCAGAAAGATCTGTAATCAAAACGCTCTTCGCGCCCTCTGCCATCGCTGCCTGCGCTGTCACATTTCCAATTGTACCGGCGCCCAGAACAACGACATTCATGCCCTTCACACTTCCGGATCTTCTCACGGCGTGAACTCCAACCGCAGCCGGTTCCACAGTCGCCGCGAGCTCCGCAGTCATTCCTTTCGGAATTTTCTTTACCAGCGCCGCATCCACAGTAAAATACTCGCAGGCCGCGCCCGGTGTCTGGCAGCCGATCACATTTAATGTATCACAGATGTTATATCTGCCTTCTCTGCATGGTTCACAATGGTGGCAGAATTCCTGCGGCATAACTGTGATCAGTTCTCCAACCTCAAGTCCGGTCACCTCGGAACCGATCTCAAGAATCTCACCTGCCATTTCATGGCCCAGGCGAATCGGGAAGGACATAAACGGATGCTTTCCATAATACGCATGTATGTCTGAACCACAAATGCCAATATTTTTCACTTTCATCAAAATCTCATTCGGTTTGACCTCCGGACGCTCAATCTCACTGAACTCAATTGTCTCCGGCGCAGTTAAAATTGCCTGTTTCATAGATTCATGCCCTCCGTATTTATATGAAGTATCGCGGCCCTTTCGAGCCGCAATACCACATATTGTTCTCTCAATTACTTATAATCTGGTGATTATTGATTATTACTCAGTAATCATACCGTTTGCCGTGTATCTCTCGATATATTCTGCTACATTGTCCTCGGTAATCAGCGTTACCTCGATCTGAACCTTCTCATAGCCCTCTTCATTCTCACCGGTCAGCACTTCGTGTACGATGCGCGCGCCTTCCTCAGCCATTACCTGAGCATCCTGAAGAGCAGTTGCATCCATCTGTCCGGCTTCGATTGCGATCGCAGCGTCCGCAAGTCCATCAACGCCATAGAAAAGGATGTCATCCGCAACGCCCGCGTCGTTTGCAGCTTCCCACGCACCGATTGCCATTGCGTCATTCATGGAAATAACTGCATCGATGTCATCATAAACCTGCAGCCAGTTCTCCATCAGAGACATACCTTTTGACTTCTCCCAATCGCCAAGCTGCTCATCCAGGATCGTAATGTTCTCATTCTGTGAGAAGAGAATATCCTCATAAGCCTGACGGCGCTCGATGGAATCCGTGTTGCCCGACGGTCCAAGAAGAACGACTACATTTGCGTCTTCCGGAAGGTCAGAAGCGGCCTGCTCTGCCACCAGGGTACCCAGATCATACGGGTTCGCGATAACGCTGGACGCGGTCTCTACTTCAAGATCATCCAGATTGATGAACATCATCGGAGTGCCGTCCGCGATGTACTGCTCTACCAGCTCATCCTCAGCTGCAGGCTCAAGCGGAAGAACAATGACATAATCATAGCCCTGCGCTACAACGGTCTCAAGGTTGCTGATCTGAGTCTCCAGCTCATTGTTGGAGTCCAGAATCGTCAGTTCCATGTCATCATAGGTTTCAAATACGGTCTCCAGTTCGCTTGCCAGCCAGGACGCGAATGTCGCGGACATGTCGGTCGGAAGGAACGCTACCTGATATACCGTATCCTCTTCCGCACTGGCCATTGTTGCCCCAGAGAGTCCCTACTGCCATACCGGCTGCCAGCATTACGCTTACCATTTTTTTGTTCATTTTGAATCCTCCTTTTTGTTTGTTTTTGTTTGTTTTTTGTTTCTGCATATTTTACTTCTGATTTCCATCAGAAGAAGATGCCATAATCTTTACCGTTCTCTTCTGTGTCTTTGTCAGAACATCCACCAGCACTGCCAGGATGATAATCGCTCCTTTAATAATCATCTGCAGATAAGAATCAATACCCAGCAGATTCATGATGTTATTCAATACACCGATGATCAGTGAACCGAGCAGAGTTCCGACCGCAGTACCGGCGCCGCCGGAAAAGCTTGTTCCGCCGATAACCGTTGCTGTAATTGCGTCAGTCTCATAGCCGGCGCCCTCACTCGGAATACCCGCATTCAGTCGTCCCATCAGTACCATACCTGCCACAGCCGCAAAGATGCCGGAAACAATGTATGCACACCACTTAATTTTACAGACCTGGACGCCGGCCGCGTTCGCAGCTTCCTGATTGCCACCGATCGCATACAGATAACGCCCGAACTTCGTGTATTTCAGAATAACATGGGTGATCACCATCATGATCAGCATGAAAACAACCGCTACCGGAATCGCACCAGCCAGCTTGCCCTGGCCAAGGACTTTGAAGTCTCCGATTTTGTAAATATTCTGGCCTTTTGTATAGAGGCAAATCGCACCAAAGCACACGGTCTGCATGGCCAGTGTAACGATGAAGGACGGAAGCTTAAAATACGCGATAAATAATCCGTTGATACTGCCTACCAGTGCGCCCAGCAGAATGCCGAACAAAAACGCCAGCACAAGATTTCCTGTGGCTACATAGGCAATACACGCATAGCTGCCGGCCATGCCTGCCAGATATCCGAGAGACAGATCAATCTCACCGGCGATAATAATCATCCCCTGCGCAAACGCGCAAATCGTAACCACACTTACCTGTTTTAAGATATTCGTAATATTCGTTGCTGTCAAAAAGGTCGGCGACAGAATCGTGCATATCACAATCATAGCGGCCAGGACAAGTACCAGCGAATACCTTCTCAGATCAATTTTTGACTTATTGCCCATCTGCATTTCCCCCTTCATTTACCAAACCGATAGCCATCTGCATAATTCGTTCCTGGCTGAATTCCTTTCGATCCAGACAGCCTGTCATAATCCCCTGGCTCATAACATAAATTCGGTCACACATTCCCAGAAGCTCTGGCATCTCAGAGGAAATCATCAGGATAGCATAACCTTTCTTTGCAAGATCCGTCATGATATTGTAGATCTCCAGCTTTGCCCCTACATCAATTCCTCTGGTAGGTTCATCCAGAATCAGAAGATCGCTGTCCAGCATCAGCCATCTGGCAAGAAGGACCTTCTGCTGATTGCCTCCGCTTAAGGATCCAATCGGCGTCTCAATTCCGACGAACCGTACCTTAAGCATCTCCGACATCCGTTTAGCATCCTCGACTTCCTTTTTCAGATTCATGAAGACGCCTTTCCGTATACGGTGACTGGTAATCGTAATATTCTCCCTGCAGCTTCGAACTCCGATTACGCCTTCCTTCTTACGATCCTCTGTAATCATCAGAATCTTATTCTTTACCGCATGAGTGACATCCTTTGGCGTATAGCTTTTCCCGGCAAGCGTGATTTCACCGGAATCCAGCGGATCCAGTCCGAAGATTGCTCTGCAGACCTCGCTTCTTCCTGCTCCTACCAGCCCTGCCATACCCACAATCTCGCCTTTTCTCACGTTAAAAGACACATCCTGAAACATATCCTTACTGCTAAGATGCTTTGCATCAAACGCGATATCTCCGATCGGCACGGATTCTTTCGGATATACATTGTCGATCGAGCGTCCTACCATGTATGTGATAATGGAGTCCTCGTTAAAATCACTTGCCGGACCGCTGATAATACTTTTTCCATCCCGGATGACAGTAATATCATCCGCGATCTCAAAAATTTCTTCCATCTTATGGCTGATGTAAAGGATGCTGATCCCTTTCGCCCGCAGCTCATTAATTTTGTCAAACAGCATCCGCACTTCCTTATTTGAGATCGAGGAGGTTGGCTCATCCATAATAATGACCTGCGCGTTAAACGCTACCGCCTTTACAATTTCAAGCATCTGGATACTGGCAATCGGTAATTCCTTGATCTTTGTCTTGGGATCATAAGGGAGCTGATTCTCATCCAGAATCTTCTGTGCCATACTGTTCATCTGTTTCCAGTCTACAAATCCCGTCTTAACAGGCTGGCGCTTCATGTAAATATTCTCCGCGATGGTCAGTTCCGGGAAAAAGTTCAGTTCCTGATAGATCATGGCGATACCCGCAGCGGATGACTCCATCGGGCCGGAAAATTCTACTTCCTTTCCGTCCAGAATTACCTGGCCTCCGTCGCGTTTATAAAGACCGTTGATAATCTTCATCAGCGTGGACTTCCCTGCCCCATTTTCCCCTACTACCGCATGAACGGTTCCTTTTCGGAGAACGATATTTACATTGTCCAGTGCCTTGACGCCAGGGAAGGTCTTTGATATGTTCCGCAATTCCAGTTTTACCTGATCACTCATAATACCTCCACTTCCAGCTTTATTCATTCGCTTCAATCATCTCACGGATCGTATCCGGATTAATCTTCCCTTCCATCGGTCCAAACGCAGCCGTGTTCAACGCTCCCGCTGCGGCAGCCATCTTCACGATTTCATCCAGAGATTTTTCCTCCAGCAGTCCGCTGATAAAGGCTCCGTCAAAACTGTCGCCGGCGCCTGTGGCGTCTACGGATTCCACGCGGTATATCCCCATATCCAGGACACGCTCTTTCGTATAAACTCTGCATCCCTTCGAACCCCGCTTCAGCGCCAGGATTTCAAGCTTCGGATATTCTGCAAACGCGTATTCAACCGCCTCCTCGACACTGTCCCTGCCGGTAATCATAAGCAATTCCTCTACGCCCGGCAAAAATACGGAAGTATTCGCAACCACATCCTTTACCATCTCCATGGAAGAGCTGTCATTCAAAAGCTCTTTTCGGATATTCGGGTCAAAGGAAACCTTCCCGCCCTTCTCAACCGCCAGATGCATGGTTTTTAAGATTTCCTCTCCGAACTCCTTCTTTGCCGCAAGAGAGCACCCCATAATATGGAAATACTTCACGCCATCCAGCACGGTTGCTTCCGGAGCCTTCGCATCCGCCGCAGGCGTATTTCCCATATGGAAAATGAACTTCCGGTCACCGTTTGAAAAATAGGTGACAAATGCGGCACCTGTCGCGCAAGTCTCGCTCTGCAGCACCTGACGGACATCCACGCCATCTCCCTGAAGCCGCGTAAGAAGGCATTTCCCAAAATCATCCTTTCCAACACCGCCGATAATCCCCGCGGAGTGGCCCAATCTTGCTACCGTGTCAATAAAAATTGCCGGAGCCCCGCTCGGATACGGTCCCCTGAAATACCCGGGCTGATCCAGCGGAACGTCCTCTCGGTCGCGCATAATCTCTACGATCATCTCTCCCATAATCCAGACCTCTGCCATCCGTTATCCCTCCTTGCTTTTTTTAGAAAATGGCTCTGCTGCGGCTTTCGAGATAGCACTGCATTGTAAAAGCCTTCCGCCATTTTGCTATCCTTCAAACTTCTCCTTCAGGAACGCGAGGGAGGTCTTCAGGTATTCATCCTGCGTGGCAATATCAGCGCCACCGCTCAGATCACGCCATACGCGAACATCATAACCTACCGCCCCTCCATTATGTAAAAACGGCTCCATAACAACGCCCTTATCGTAGTGGACATCACGCAGTGCCTGCCCTATACCTGCCCAGTCAAGACTATTGTTCATGCCCGGGAGCTTGCGGTTATTCTCTCCCACATGGAAATGTCCAAGCAAATTGCGGTTACCAGCCTGGCGAATCGCGTCACACATATCATCCTCTTCAATATTCATGTGATACGTATCCAGAAGAATGTTGACTGCCTTGCTTCCAATTCTGTCACAGTATTCAATCGCTTCTTTGCAGTCCGTCAGAATGTAGGTCTCATTCCTGTTCAGAACCTCGAGCGCACATTCAATGCCATACCCTTCAGCTATCTTTCCAACCTCGCGAAGCATCGGAATGCTGCGCTCCCATGCGGCTTCCTTATCAGTTTCCACAAAATCCGTCGGCCAGAATGAATAAATCGCACCAGCCAGTACCGGTGAGCCAATGATATCCATGCGTTTCAGAACTTTGGTAAAATAAGCAAGTCCATTCTGCCGTACAGCCGGATCCGCGGATGCAAAGTCATACTGTTTCGCCGGACCACTGTTTGTGGAAAGAGTCAGGCCGTATTCCTTCGCCATTTCACCCAGACCTTCCACATCCGCATCACTCATATGATAAAGATGATCCGCACTGATCTCAAACATATCAAAGCCAAAATCCGCGAGCTTCTTTCCCACCTTTCTGTACTTCTCCAGATCGCACTCCCAGGTGTTTCCCCAATATGCGTAGCCCATTCCGTATTTCATAGTCCCATCTCCTTTAGTTTTTGTGCTCGATTCATTTTGCAATTGTGCTCGTGCCATTTTTATTGTGCTCGAGCACGTTTTCTATATGATACCATGTCCTTTCAGCTATGTCAATTAGCACATTTTCACATTTATCCTTCGTTCATTTTGTGCAATATTCCCATTAATTGATTGATTCATATCCATTTTCGAATGATTCTGGCGGATTTCAATTCCTCTCATTTCATTCATTGTATCTTTTTTTCGAACATTTTGAACAATTTGATTCCTTATATTGATATCCGAAAACTACAGCCAGGCTTTTGTTTTAAACAGAATCAGGCGGCCAGAGCATCAAAGCCCGGACCATAAAGAAGCCCCGGCTTTTGTCAGATATGATTTCAGAAACGGCTCAGATATCCGTCAGTGAAAAGGAGAACCGCGCAATGGAGATTATCTGGCGGCAATGGCGCGGTCTGCGTCACCAATACTGACGGATTGATGACACATGATAACCAGAGTCGCATCTTTGGAAATCATTTCCCAAAATTGATGCGGCTCCAGTCCGATTTTTCCCCTTAGCACAATAATGCCGGATAATGGATAAAGATGTTACCTTGACACTTTTTGAAATGCAGACATGCTCCATGATCTGTTCTACTTTTTCAGCTTCTTCACCGCCTGCCACAGCATATACAGCAGAACCAACGCCCACACTGCCGCGAGCGACCCGAGCAGTATCACAGCCGTCTGCGGAAGGGGGCCGAGGTCCTGCACACCGCCTGAATCGCTGTCCCCGGAAACTTCAATCTGATCCAGCCGATACAGCGACGTCACATCGGCATATAAGGTCTCAAAATACGCATCGTCAATCGTCTCGCCCCGCCGGGAGGATTTCGTCGTCTCCTCGATTAGCTGCCCCGCCGCGCTGCGCAGAGAGGTCGAGCCGTTGAACACAGCCGTCGTGAACGTGTTTTCAATGTTATCCAGAAACAATTCCGCAGCATCTATTTTGACGCTGTAGTATGTCGAATTGTCCTCGCCGGAGCGCGACAGATAATCCTGGTATTCATCGGAATCCTGCGCTTTTGCCGTCACCGGAATGTAGCCCTCCGTCTGGGAATAAGCAATCTGTACATCGTTTGTGAGCAGGTACTGCGCAAACAGCCAGGACGCCAGCACCTCCTGCGGATCCTCCTTATTGAAAATACAGACCGAGGGACCCTGCGAGATCATCTGCGGGTTTTCTGTATCATACTGAGGCACCGACATCACAACGGTCTCAAACTCGACCAGCTTATCCTCACTGATGTCCAGCAACGGCGCGTCTGTTCCCATCCAGGTCGCCCCGGCAGTCGAGTCAACCGCAAAAATACACTGCCCCGCATTCAGGAAATTGGCCGGGTAGCCGGATATCTTGAACGTGGAAAATTCTCTGGTATCCGCGTACCCCGAAATCTCATACAGCAGCTCCTTCGTCGTGTCATTAAACAGCAGGATCTCCCCATCCTCCGTTGAATACCCTGCGCCCAGCTGCTGCAGCATCGTAATCATCATGTTGTCTGTCGATTTATAAATAAACGGTATCATGACGCTCTGCCCGTTCACGACAAAGTTTCCATCCGCGTCCTGCTCCATCGCCGCGTCGCAGACCTCCCAGATAAAATCCCAGGTCAGTGTCTCCGGCAATTCAAAGCCCAGAGCCTCGACATAGGTTTTATTGACATAACATGCCTCGGTAGATCGCATATACGGCAGCGCATAATAAGAGCCCTCAATCTCACACTCTTCCAGGAACTGCGGCACAATCTCCTCAACCGTCGGCGAGTCAAAAAGGAGCTCACTCCCGCCAAGCCCGTAGCTTGCATCCGTCATCAGGTCATCGAGCGGCACGACCTGATTGTCTCCGGTCAGGTACGTCGCGATGTGATCCGGATAGGTGATGCAGACATTCGGCGTTGTGTCCGTCGCGATATTCGTGATGACATCGTTATAAATATCCGTGTAGTCCGTGTACAGACGGATGTTCACTGTAATATTCGGATACAGTGCCTCAAAATCCTCAATCGCCTGCTCGTAGATTGCCACCTGCGTCTTGTTCGTGTCATTCTTGGCCCAGAACGTAATTTCATACTCCTGCGACGTATTAAATTCATCCGGAACCGCGAACGCCTCCTTCGTCTCCTGCGAGCCATGGCAGGCCGTCAGAGAAAATGCGCATAAAACCATAAGCAGCAGGGCAGTCAAAGTGCGCGGCACAAAGCCATTTCCCGCAGAAAACAGGTGCGAAAAAGCCCCTCCCGGCTTTTTTTGATGAGACTGTTTTTGATAAAATTGTTTTTGGTCAAAAAAATAATTTCGTTCTCTGCCCGGTTTCATTTTGAAAAATCACCTGACTCTTTCTGCTTGGTCTTCCTTCGCCCGATCCATTCACATCTCATTTTCTTCTCATAGCTCATTTCCTCTTCATTCCCCTTCCCACATATTCAAAATGCAAAAATATGAAGAATTGCGGAAATGTTTTCCATCGAAGATCGAATGCCGGAACCGTCCAACGTGTATCAAATTCTCTTCACTGCTTCAGTCCGCCCCTTGACACGCCCGCCATGATCTGCTTCCGGAAAATCAGAAACAGCACAATCAGCGGAACCGAGATCACCACGACCGCCGCCATCATTGCCGGAATGTTTTCGCGCCCAAATCCATTTTCCCGAATCTCCTGAATCCCGTTCGATACCAGGTAATAATTCTGGTCATCCGTGATCAGACGCGGCCACACGTAGGAATTCCAGCACTCAATCACCTTCAGAATCGTGATTGTCGTCATGGTCGGCTTCGAGATCGGCAGCATGACCTTCCACAGATATTTGAAATCCGAGGTCCCGTCCACCTTTGCCGCGTAGTAGAGACTGTCCGGTATCTGCTCAAAATTTTCCTTCAGCAGATAGATATAAAAGACGCTCGTCACCGAGGGCAAAATCAGCCCGGCAAAGGTATTGCGCAAATCCAGATTCGTGATGGTCACAAAATTTGTGATGATGACCAGCTCATTTGGGATCATCATCAGGGAAAGAAACAGCACAAACACCAGGTTTCTCCCGCGGAATTCCAGACGTGCAAACGCAAATGCGGAAAGCGTGATCACAATCAGCATGATTGCTGTTGTCAACACCGCAAAAATCACCGTGTTCGCGAGATAGCGGGCCAGCGGCACCTCCGTGAACGCCGAAGCATAGTTCTCCACAGTCGGAGTCAGCGTAAAAAACTTCGGAACGGACTCGGAGCTGTACTCGCCATAGCTCTTCACCGAAGTCAGCACCATCCAGTAAAACGGAAACAGCACGATCAGCGCCCACAGCGCCAGAAAAATCCCCTTCACCACGCCCAGAATGCGCGCCCGTATCCGCTCTGACGCTTCCAGTTTTTTATAGTTAAGCGAAGTATCCATCTTTTTCTCCACCTTCATTGATAGGAAACATTTTTCCGGCTGATCATCAGGTTGATACACGTGATGGTCAAAACAATCACAAACAGGATAATCGCCGCCGCAGACGCGTATGACGGATACCCGCCGCTGTCGCCATACAGCATATCATAGACATACCCGACGATCGTGTTCATCCCGGCCGCGTTCAGATCCGTTCCAAACAGCGCGACCACATCGCTGTATGCCTTGAACGCGCCGATAAATCCGGTAATGACCAGGTAAAAAATCATCGGGGAAATCATCGGCAGCGTGATTTTATAAAAAATCCGGAATTTCGACGTCCCGTCCACGCGGGCCGCCTTATAATAATCCTCATTGACGGACGCGAGCGCACCGGTCAGGATCAGGATCTTGAACGGCATCACGACCCAGATCGTATAAATGCAGAGCACAAGCATCTTCGCCCAGTACGGTCCATCGATAAAATCGATGGAGCTGCCGCCGAAGAAATTGATCAGAAGGTTAATCATACCATCACTGTACGCCGTCTTTTTAAATAAAATCATGAACACCAGGCCAACGGCCAGCGTATTGGTCACATAGGGCAGAAAGTAAATTGTCTGCAGCAAATTCCGAAACTTCTTAATCGAATGCAGTGCAACCGAAATCAGCAGAGCAAGCCCGGTCGAAACCGGCACCGTGATAACGACAAGAAGAAACGTATTTTTCACCGCCTGCAGAAAATACGTGTCATGCAGAACATAAGAATAATTGTAAATCCCGACGCCATAGTACGTCTGCGATGTAAAATTATACCCCTCTTCGAACGAATAAATAAAGACGTCAATCAGAGGGTACACCAGAAACGCGCCCAGAAAAAGGATTGCCGGCAAAAGATAGAGCCAGCCCTTTATAGTACCAAAGCGTCCCTTCGCCATGTCCATTGCATTTCCTCCCATCCGGCAGCCGGCAGACCGCATCAAACTCAACTGCATTCGCAGCCCGTTTCGACAGTCATGCCTCACAAAAAATCACAAGCCGCGTAACTCATATACCGCAAAATTCCGGTGTCCGGAAATCTGCCAAATCACAGATAAATCAGATTCTTTCTTCTGTCACCTTATCAAACAAAAATACCTTCTCCGGGCGAAGCGCGAAGCGAACGGTAGCGCTGGAGGTATCTACCTTATTATCCGTGCTGATGATCGAGCGGACGGTTCGGCCAACCGACGCTTTATTTTGAGAAAGCACACTGACGTCCCGTCCCATCACTTCCACGCCTGACAGGTCGCAGCAGAGCGGACCATCCTCCTGCAGCAAAAAACCTTCCGGGCGAATGCCGACCCAGACCTCCCGGTCCGCAGATCCGGCGGCACCCACTTTCCTTTTTTCCGCCGCACTCGTTTTCTGTGATTCCTGTCTCTCATTCCCCGTCACATTCGCTTTCTGGCCGCTTTCACCTGAAATTATCTCCAGCATCCCGGGCAGCGCGTCCGTTCCAATGTACAGCACCCCGCCCTGCACGTGCCCTTCAAATACATTAATGGGGGGCGTTCCCAAAAACTTTGCGACAAACAGATTGGCCGGGCTGTCATAGACCTCCTGCGGCCGGCCGGTCTGCTGCACCACGCCATCTTTCATCACGACAATCTGATCCGAAATGCTCATCGCCTCGTCCTGATCATGTGTGACAAAAATGGTCGTAATCCCCGTCTCTCGCTGGATTCTCCGAATCTCTTCCCGCGTCTGCAGCCGCAGCCGGGCGTCCAGATTCGAGAGCGGCTCGTCCAGAAGCAATACCCGCGGCTGCTTCACCAATGCCCGCGCGATCGCGACCCGCTGCTGCTGCCCGCCTGAGAGCTCTCCCGGCTTGCGCTCCATCAGCGTGTCAATCTGCACCAGACGCGCCACCTCATCCGCCATTTCCAGCATCTGCGTCTTTGTCAGACGATCCTTTCCCTTGCGGTTCTCCAGCGGAAACAGAATATTCTGGCGCACCGTCAGATGCGGATACAATGCGTAATTCTGAAACACAAGGCCAATCCCCCGGTGCTCCGGCGGCAGTTCCGTCACGTCGTCCTCCCCGAAAAAAATCCGGCCGCTCGTCGGCGCAAGAAGCCCGCTAATCAGGTTCAACGTTGTGCTCTTGCCGCAGCCAGACGGGCCAAGCAGTCCAATCAGCTTCCCATCCGGAATCGTGAATGTAAAATCATTCACCGCGACTACATCCTGCCCGGACTTTACAGATTGTGCGGCTGTCGCTGATTGCACGGATTCCGCAGATTGCACAGCTTTCGCTGATTGCGCGGCTTTTCCGGCGTTCTCAAAGCCCGCAGATTTTTCAGCTCCCGCCGTATTTACATCCGCCTGATTCTCACTTTTTCGGCGTGCTCTCCATCCGCCCTTCCGGTCGCGGCACGGAAATGTCTTTGTCAGATTCTGCAGTCTAATCTCCATCTCTTTTCCCTCGAATCTTTTCCCATATCGTTTACGATGTGGGACATGTCACAAAGCCCCTGCTCCCCTCCTAAACGAGACAGAGCAAAATTTATATTATTATAACACCATTTCAGATGCGATGCTATCTTTTTTATTCCTGTTTCACGAATTCCAATCAGACTTCGGTCCTATTTCGGGCTGCGTCCGGCGTTAGCCGGAAAACTCCTTCCTTTGGATTCATGACAACGCAAAAATGCACATCCCGTCCATGGATGAACCATGTACGAAACACACCTTGAACAATCGTTCTCCGTTGTGTGTTGTCCACAATTTAAAAAATAGCAACATATCACTTGACGGTTTTCTGTCTATATGTTATGATATACACATTCCAACAAACCATACATTTTAATTAAATGAAGGAGGTGTTCGCCTATGGATGAAATCAGCCAGATTTTTGACCGAATCTTCAAACGCATTTTTTCATTCTCTGACATGGCGGTCACGAATCTGATCAACGGACTGTTCGGTACGAATCATCCGCCGGACAGCAAGGTTGAGTATTCGAACCGTGAAAGTACAAAAGCAAATCTCAGTCACACGTATTCTGATCTGTTTATCGTCATCAATCAGACATACCACTATCACCTCGAAGCACAGATGTATCATGACAATACCATCGTTATGCGGGTATTTGAATATGGGTTTTATCATGCGCTGGAAACGAGCGAGAACAACTGTACCCTCCGTTTCCCTGAGCCAGTGGTCATTTATTTCTGTAACGCGAAAGGCATTCCAGAGACAAGCTCGATTCAGATCATCCTGCCAGACAATCAGGAATTTTCTTACACCGTGAAGAATTTTGTCTACCTCGCCCATAACCTCGAAGAGTTAAACCGGAAGAAAATGATTGTCTTCATTCCTTTCCAGATGGTGCGCGTGAGAGATTCTCTTATGCCGGATGGGAAAGTACGTTTTCTTTCAGAAAATGATGTGCAGGAATTGAAAAAGCTGATTGAATCTGATATACTGGGAAGCATCCAGGCAAACCTTCAGGTTGGCAATATCACTATAGATGATTATAACCAGCTTTTGGAGCTGTCTAATACGCTATACCAGCAGATTATCCTGCAGTATCTGAAGAAGGGAGGCAGCAAGGATATGAAGCCTTTACTTCCGGGAGCATTGGAGCTTCCAAATGACAAATATCGTTTTCGGATCGATGAACTGGAAACGGCGAATGCTTCGCTGTCCAGTGAGATTGCGATCTTATCTGACAAAAACAAGTCTCTGGAACTTGAAGTTGCCGAGCTTCGGAGCAAGCTCAAAGAGAACGCGGTTAAAAGATAACCAGCAATAGTAATGGTATTCGCTGCAATTGCCATGTCTCTATTCGCTATTTTCAGAATCGCTTCGCGGTTAGAAGTGAGCCGACAAATCCAACAGAAAAAGCAGCCTTCCGGCTGCTTTTTCTTTAATATTAATAGCTCCATAAAGGGTTATCTGAAACCCGTTCTCGAATCCTCATCCAAAATCCTATGCCATCTTCTTCCTGCGCGCCTGCAAAAGCAATATCACTGCTGCTGACAGGATAAGAATTGCGAACCACGTTCCAACAGGCGTATTGTCGCCGGTCTGCACAGATGCGTTTGTTTCGGACTCAGACTCGCTTTCCGCAGCCGCAGTCTCACTCTCGACAGCCGCGCTTTCGCTCTCGGCACTTTCCGTGGTGGCTTCCGTTTCCGTCTCTTCTGTTTGCTCTTCTGTTTCTTCTTCTGCTGCTTCCCAGGCAACTGCTACAGGGGACAGTCCCGTGAGGGTCACGACTAAGCCATCGTCGCTCTTTGTGATTGTGGGCGTCTCTGTTCCTCCCGCCGTGATGCCCAGCCGGGACGAAGTCTCCGTAAACATATGCAACACAGTAAACTCATAGCTGCTGTCTGTTCCTTCAGGGTAAGGCAGGGTCACGGTAATGCCCGTTGCGGGGAAGTTGTCTACTGTGGCGTTAATCCACTCTCCGTCGTTGAGCCGGTATTGGAGTACCACATCATACACAAGGACGTTATCCGTTGTAAACCCCGTGCCTACCGTGACACGGCTGATCAAATCTGAAATCAGTTCATCTACACTGGAATACAGACTCTTCAGCCCTTCCGGCACGGCAGTCAGTCCCTGAACCGTTGTTTTTGTGCTAAGATTTTCATCCGTTCCGTCAATGACCCTGATGGCAGTGTAATCCGTTATATAGCTGTCGCCGCAGTTCGTGCAGGTGTAAGCGGTGTATCCCTGTTCCGTGTAAGTCGGCTCGGTCACAACAGCTTCATAGCTGTGCCCTGTCGCAGAGATGTCCGCTACCACCTTCGTCTGTTCGCTTGCCCAGCT
>JAJQDT010000117.1:0-9859 GCA_021202075.1 Lachnospiraceae bacterium
GTCCGAGGTGTTGGATATTATAATTTTCACTGTGTATTTTCTCCTGATCCTATATAGTGTGCTTTCTTTATATACACAATATAATCTAATTGCACTTGCATGTCAATATCTGATAACAGGAAAATTTTACTGATTGAGTTTTTTAACGGTGCTTTACTTTTGCTGCAATCTCATTTACAATAGAATCGTACCACATAATTACAGCCATTTGCCAGCTATTCAATGCCGGAGATGGAGAAATCGCATTTTACTTGAAATGAGGTGAAAATATGCCGCAGAGTTTAAAAGAATTGTTGTCACAGTATGTGAAAGGTATTCAGGAGATATATGGAGATATGCTGAAAACCATTATTTTATATGGTTCTTACGCCAGAGGTGATTTTCACGATGATTCAGATATTGACATCATGATTCTGGTGAAGCTGGATGACTTACAGATAAAAGAGAAGCAGAACGCTCTCTCTGATCTGACCTTTAACTATAATTTTGACAATAACATAGAGATTATGCCTATCGTAAAAAATCTGGACCACTTTAATAAATGGCTAAGAGCCTATCCATTTTATAACAATGTCAGAAAGGAAGGGGTGGAACTCTATGCAGCTTGATCTGGATGATGTTGGCGGCGCGAAAGAGCTTGCCCAATACCGTATTTCTGTAGCAAAAGAGGACATTGAAGTCGCCTCTATGAATTTTGATTCCGGCCACTACAGGGCTTCCAATAACAGGGCTTACTATGCGATATTTCGCGCAATATCCGCCTGCCTGGCTCTTGAGTTTAAATCCTTCAAACATCACTCTCAGGTGCTTGGAAATTTTAACAAAGATTTTATTCAGACTGGGATTTTTCCAAAAGAAATAAGCAGAAAAATCAGCAAAGCACAGGAAGTACGACATTCCAGTGATTATGATGATTTTTACATCATCTCTGTCGATGAAGCAAAAGAACAGCTCGAAAACGCAAAGGAAATCGTCAATTTGATTGAGAACTATTTAAACGGCTACAAAATTGATTGATCTAAAAGTGAATCTATGATGCAACCATATTGTAAACAATTTTTGCTAAGTGGTCATTTTGACCACTTAGCAAAACTGATCCATATTATCGCGCATGACTTCTTGATTTCTTTTTCGACGCTACCGACTGGCTTCTGCCTTGCTCCTTCTCCTGCTCCCGGCGCGGGTCTGACACTCGCTCACGATACAGTGCCGGATTCTCACCCAACCTGTGGTCTACCAGCCGTTCAGCCAGAGTGACCCGGTCATATTTAAACTTCTGCCCGAATATTTCATGGAGTTTCTCGCGGATTTTGACATAGAATCTGCTACGTAAGGGAATACGCGCTTCCAGCAGCTGGTTTTCCTGTTCTGAGTTTACCCGCTCAAGGGTTTCGCCGTACTCTTCTTCATCCACAGCAAGCTGAGCATTCAGCTGCTTCTGCTGAGTATCCAGTTTTTCCATATAGTCAGACATTTTTAAAAGAGTCTTTTCCGCCTCTTTCATCTCCGTTTCATTCTGGCAGCTAACCTTATACATCAGATGAGTTTTTCTGGTTTTCAGTTCTTCAATTTCCTCTGTCAGCGTGGTGATCTGCTGGTCAAGCTTTTTACGTTGTCCTGGATTGAAAAACCCGGTATTCTTTTTTTGTGTAAGCAGCTCCTGCTTCGTTTCCTGTTTTTGCCTTAGCTGCTTTTTTACAGATTTATATTCCGCCATAATCGGAGATGCGCTCTCAAATCGTTCCCTCGTATTAGCAATCTCTGCCGAGTTATGAAGCAGATGATATTGCAGCGTAACCATATGTTCTCGTATCTTTTCAAGAGTCTCTGCAACAGCCGGTATGACTTCCTTTACCGCGCTGGTCAGCTTCTTTATCTGTGCTTTCAGTTCTCTCAACAACTCATTGTCAGCCTTAATCTGACGGTTCAGTTCGCGGCGATCCGAGACAATGCCTTTATATTCCAGTTTTCCGGCAGTTACTCCTTCATGAATAGTAGGCTGTTCATCAATCCCTCTTTCCGCATGGCTGCGATGGTCAATGCGTTCTGAGCATTTCCATTTTTCCAGACAGCGGTTTACAGCATCCGCCCACGCTGCACGCCATGTGAGAAGCTGTTCCTCGCTGTTCCATTTTGCGGCAATGGGGTTCTGCCGTCCATATTTCGTGCTTTTGGGATGCTTGTCGGCACGAATCAGGCCTCGCCGGTCGGCTTCGGACAGCGGCAGATAAATTTTCTTTTTCCCCTTTTCGGGTATATAAGGATACTGTTTCTCCCAACCGTCCGCTTGTGCTGTTTTAAACTCCGCGGCAGTAAACCCCCGCTCCTCGCCGCCGCGGACACACAGGTATTCTTTCTGCGTTTTGTACTGCCACTTTCCCTGTTCGTCGAGAGGGCGCACAGTCAGCATGATATGAGCGTGCGGATTATGACCGTCAGTATCATGGATGCAGACATCCGCACACATTCCGTCAGCGACAAACTGTTCCTGCACAAATTCTGTCAGAAGTGTCTGCCATTGTACCTTGTCCAGCTCTACCGGTAATGCCACCACAAATTCCCGGGCAAGACGACTGTCTTTTGTTTTTTCATTTTCTTCCACGGCATTCCAGAGCACTTCTCTGTCCTGCCATTCCCTCGGGGCATATTCCGGCAGAAATATTTGCTGCCAGACAAGGAGACAAGGCCCTGCTTTCTTGTATAATCATGCTGTACACCGTCATAATCGTTGTATATGCGGGAACAGCTCATGTAGGCTGCTGCCGCACAGGCTGACCGCCCGGCACCCCGGCTAATCACTTTTGCTTCCAAATGATAAATCGCCATGCTTTCACCGTCTTTTCCATTTTTATTACAGTTCAGGATATAGCAGTTGTAATCTGCCGTTCTGAATCGTTATGTATGTTTAAGAAGCCAACACCGGCTGAGTTCGATTCATGCCGGCCTGCAACGGATGTGCCGGATGCAGGAGCTGTCCGCTTATGTCAGACAGTTCGGTTGGCTTCACAGGTGTACCGCTTGCGGAATCACCTGCCCCCTCTGGAGAAATGTCCAGTGGACATTTCGTGAAGAGCGCACGTTCCTGACCGCAGGGAAGGATACCACCGCCGCCCCAAAGGGCGGTGGTGAGTAAGTGCGCCCTTACGGGAATAAAAACTGTAAGTCTACATGCCCCGGAGGCGTATTGTCAGCTCTTGTTTTAAAGAATTTAAATCCATATTAACTACGGACGGAGCAACATTTTCAAGAATTGCGCCCTCCTGAATCAGCCGCCTTGTTCTTGCTTTTCTCTCTCGAACCCGGTTTCTCGCTTCTGCTTCCTCCTGCCTGTGCTTAGCCTGCAGCAAAGCTTTCTCTTCGGCTGTCATTTCTTTATTTTCTGCCATATCTGGCTCCTTTCCCTGAATTAGCCGTTTCCGGCCTCAGATTTAACATTTTTGTCCGTATCTGGACTTGTTTGTTTTGCAAGTACCGAAATTGGTATCACTTTTGACTCCCATCCCTATCATAAATAATTCAGAATCGTCTGCACCTCAAAGTGGTACTAATGTTGTTCATAGATGATTCACATCCGGCACCAAATAAATGTGCAAATCATATGGTTTTCTATGAAAACAGGTTTTTCGCCTGTTTCATACTTTCCGATGCGATTTGCTCCCGGATATTCTGATTGTTAATCCGGACAGGGACACACCGTTCCAGAATCCTGTCGTAAATGCGCTTCCGGGCAATATCACCAGTGTTTTTCATCTCGGACAGCATCAGGTTCGTAGTCACAATGAGCGGTTTCCGGCTCCGGTATCGACTGTCGATGACATTAAAAACCTGTTCTTTGGAAAACTCAGAATCTCGTTCCGCACCAAGGTCGTCAATGATCAGAAGACTGTATCGGTTCAAACTGTCAATAAACTGGTTACGGTCGTCAAAATGCATTCCTGTAAGAGTATTGAGTATCCGCACAAAATTGGTCATCAGTACCGGCACCCCCCTTTTCCAGTAAAGCATTTGCGATACATCCGGCAAAAAAAGATTTCCCGGTCCCTACATCGCCCCATAAAAGAAGCCCTGTGGATCTTGCCAGCATCTCATCCCATTTTTCAACATAGGTATAAGCGTGCCGGATCTCCGGATTGTAGCCTTTATCTTTGACAAACGTACACGCATAGAGTTCCTTGTCCTGCAGACCGCTGGCCTTCATTCGGGATACATTGTCCAGAAATTCACGGTGCGCACGCGCTGCTTCTTCCGCATCATAGGCTTCCTTCTGACACCGGCACATGATGAACGGCGTAAATTCCCTGTTTCCGATATGCTTGCGGCATTGCCTCGGAGTGTGACATTTTGAGCAGTAAACAAGCCCGTCTGCCTCGCATACATATTCATCATTTTCCAGTTTTCTTCCCGGAAAAACAGATTCCATTTTGTCTGTATTCGTATTCATGTTTATAAACTTTCTCCCTCCTCGTAATCATAATTGCGTTTCTGGGAAGCAGGCCTGTCCCGCAGCGCCCAGCTTCGGATCGTGGCTGCGTGATTCTGATACGTCCTCCCACCGGAGGCCATATAACTGGACAGTTTTTCAATATACTGACTCCAGCCACTTACCTCGCGCTGCAGATCATACAGCTCACTCTCCGTCAGAAAAACATTGTGATATTTTCCATAGGCTGCGGCACCATCCTTACTCCCTCTTTTTTCTAAATGGTTATTACTCATCTCTTTCTTATTACCGGATACTTTTCTGTCTGTCACAGGGACAATATTCTGTCCCTCTACCAGACAATTTTCTGTCTCTCTGGCAGACACTTTTTTGTCTGTCTGAAACTGCTGAGCGGAAGGTATTTTCACATAGATGCGATTCGGATGTCCGGCTCCCTGCCGTCTGCGTACAATCAATCCACTGTTTTCCAGCGCAGTCAGGCTGTTTTTTGATGGTCACCTCGCCTTTGTGAAGTGCCGCCGCCATGTCAGCAATCGTAAAGTAGATGAACGCATGACCCTGTGCATCTGTCCAGCCATCATTCTTCATAGAAAGCCTCGTCCGATCCAGAAGCAACATATAGAGCAGCTTCGTTGTTTCAGACAAACCGCTGTCCAGCAGAAATTTGGGGAAAATCATATATGGCGGCAGATTTGCGCCGGTTGTCAGATATTCGGTCATGGTTCACCTCCTCATTGTTGCGGTATTACTCTCCAAGAAAATCCCAGTCTATATCCATTTCCGGGTCTTCACTATGTGGGAAAGTAACCTCCTTTGTCTGTGACTCTTCTTTCTGCCTGGTTCCTGCCATACACCCGGCAAGAAACAGCGGCAGTGTTTTCTCCATTGATGCCTGTACGGCCTCTACGATCCGTGAGACAAATTGATCTTCTTTTTCCCGCGTTTCCAGATAGGGATCATCCTGACGGCGATAATATCGTTCAAAATAATCCACGAGTGACAGCGCGATTACCTGGCTGTATGACTTAAACACTTGCCTGTCCATCGTCTGCAAATATTCCCATGCTCTGCGCTGCGTGTCTTTATCCAGATTAAAGCGGAGATTTGTACTCCAGATATTTCGGCTCATGACTGCTCCTTCCTGCGCAGGCTGGTGTAGGCCAGATATTCATATCCTTTGGCAGTTGCGCAAATATCGTCCACAATCGTTACCCGATTTTTTTCGTAATTACCAAAATTTTTCACCAGACAGCCACCGCCTCCAACCACATACAGCCGCATTAAATCGGGATTGTACTCATAACGGCGGAGTGTAGCAAAAATATCCTTCACATAAGAACTGGCAACCGCAATGATACATTCCAGATACGGCTTGCCGATATCGGCATTTCCGAAACGAAGTACCTGTTCCACAGTCGCATCTTCAATCTTTACTCCGAAGCTGTCCAAAATGGCATTTCTGGCAGCAATCATGCACTGATTGACTCCAAACTTTTCAGTCCAGCAGCGGTTCTCGACTGCTTTTTTGTTGTTGACATAAAGAATATTCATCGTACCGTTTCCAATGTCTGCCAGAAGATTTGTTCCTTTAAAATCGCCCAGACGATTGACAATGGCAGGGTACCCTTGTGGATACAGACTGCATCCGGTAAAATGAATGGAATACTCCTTCCCATTGAAGCGATACTGCGCATCCGGAGTGCAAAGCAGGTAGCTCCTGAAGTTCTCTCTTTGCTTCCGTATCCAGGTCAGCGGCAATCCGGCGGCAAGATGAACATTCCCGCTTCTGATGCCGCAAAGATTCATCTCTCTCGCAACAGCCATCAGAGTCAGCAGAAAATAATCTTCATCCACTGCCTTATCTGCAATAAATTCCTTGTGTCCTTCCCCGATACGATAATAGCACCCGCCATATTCCAGAATATTTCCTGAGAAAATCGGTTCTGTGTCATAAGCGGTAATTCCTGTTGGCGTGACAGTATTTGCCGTTTTAATGTTGCCATAACCATGATCAACGCCAATGATTTTTGTATTGTTCAGTTCTCTCATGTCCTTTCATCCTCCTTGATACTGTGCTTGTCTGTTGTCGTTCAGACAACATTTGTAGTTGCAAAACAAAAAGCCTCCCTTCTATTCTTTTGCCACCAGATTCATACCGGATTTTAAAGTCTGGTACTGGTTGCTTGCTGAAATAGTCTATCGTAAGGCGTGGAAAAGGTCATTGAGTGGAAATTGAGCGGAATTTGACTGGATTTCACATTTAAATATCGCAAAAAAAGATGACCCCTGTCAGAGTCATCTTTTCTGGTACTCAGTTAATTGATTATTGCCATAATTAGTGTTTAGATAAGAATTCCTGCGCAATATGAATGCTGGCTTGCGGATAAAGGTTCATAATCTCCTGATATTTTGCTTCTATCAGTTCCGGGGAATCTGCCCATATGATTTCAAATATGGCAATGGCCTTTTTAAAATGTTCTCCGGCCTCTGATATCTTTCCCTGCAGCAGAAGAATGCTGCCTATCGTCTCCTGCACCACCGCGTAATCACCGCACATATCTGAATTATTTTCTTTGATCGTTCGTGCCAGTTTGCGTAAGGCATACAAGCCACGATCAGGTTCTCCGGTATCGCATAAAAAGACAGCGTAATTCGCAATCTGAGCAATACAGTCATTTTCATGGCTGCCGGTTGATATTTCTCCATAATCTGAATTCCTGTCTCCATGTGATGTCGGGCCAGATCATATTTCTGCATTTTTCGGTACCTGGCACCCAGATTTGAATGGATATTGGATACCAACAGCGCGTTCTCCGTACTGATTATTGGCAGAAGCGCAAGTGCATCCTCATCCAGTTTGACCGCCTTCTCCTGATCTTTTTCACGGGAAGCACGATAATCGAGGAGCAATGCTCTGTCTTCAGACGTTCCTGCAGCCGGTTGTTCCAAAAGCCTCTGCATTTCTTGCAGGATCATATTCATTCCCTGCTCATAATGGTAGTTATCCATATAGGTAAATACATCTTCCAGGAAACGCAGATAGCTCTGCAAATCATCCTTTTCCGCGAGTAAAATAATATTTTCAACAGTCTGAAACATGACTTTATAGTATGTAATATCCAGGCCTCGATGTAAACAGATGTCTTGCAATTTACTTAACAGAAGCATGCAGTTGACAATGGACGGTTTCAAATCTGTTTGAGCTATTTCCTGAATCATCGGATGCAGTGCAACACATCGTCCAGACAACGGAGTAATAAATCCCATCTCGATCAAGTCATTTATCAAGTTTAAATCTGGAAGGGAAAGCCAGTCAGCCAGCCGCCGGCAAGCAATGCCAGTTAATGGAATCAACACCATATTTCTCATCAGCATCTGCTGTTTTTCTGAAAGAAGATATAAGGAAAACAGGGTATGAATATGCCCATAATAGGTTTCCTTCATCGGCTTTCCATCTTTTTTTATAGATATTCGATCCGTACTGTCAAGAGCAACCTTTTCCTCCTGCAATTTTTGCAGCAAAGTGCGTGGCTCCAGTATGCCATGCTCCAAAAGGCGTGCAGCAAGTTCTACCGCCAGCGTATGCCAGTGAACAGTGTCAATGATTTCAAGCAGTTCCGACTCGTGATTTCCTGCTTCGGAATAATAGCGCCCCATCAATTTCAGCAATGCGGTTTTATCCGAAATTTCTGAGAGTTCCATCGTAGCGTAGTGATCCATCCGGCTTCGTGTAGTAAAAAGTATCCGGCAGCGATACTTCATCACAACAGGCAAAAAGCTGTCCTTTGTCGCTGTAACATTAAAATTATCAATAATCAGCAGGGTATCCGATTTCAACGTGCGAAGAAAACGATTGTGCCTGCGGAAACGTTCTTCCTCGCTCTCATCTGGCCTATCGTCAATAAAGTCCAAATCAATCATATCCTGACGCAGATCACCGTTGTAAATGATGTATACAATATTTGTGTATTCTTTTTTGTACTGCTTCGCATAGGCTTTCGCGATTTCACTTTTGCCAATGCCGGCGATTCCATAAAGGAACACCTTTCCTTGATCCGAAAGCATTTCATGAAGGCGTTCCAATTCCTGTTCCCGTCCGCAAAAATACCGGCAAGGTTTCGGCACCTCATTTCCCATAATAAAGCCAGCCAGCACAGGAGAAAGATCCCCGCAGGCCAACAGTTTTTTCGTCTGCGCATCTCGCTTCACAAAGTCACGATCCATGCTAAAGTAAAGAACCGGCGCAATAAAATCTGCATCCTCCTTTTCATTCTCGCAGGGACACGGCTCTATCAATTCCATCTTCTTCCGTTCGGAGATAGACTCCTCTCCGATCACCAATTCATATATCTTCTGCACAGCCATCCCACTATCGAACATGACCGGCAGAATATTTTGATATATATCCCGCGCCAGGTTCCGCTGATGTTGTTCGTCTGTATAGTACTTTGTGATTCGCGGACTCACCTTAGCCTGTCCATTCATCCACCGACAGACAAGGCCATTATCAAAGTCAAAATCCCTTCCTTCATCGCTGCTGACAAAATCATCAAAAAGGGAATAGAGAAAATCCAACTGTCCCATATCATTATTTTCACTGATATATTTTTTGATGATTGCCATGACAGAAGCAAAGTCGCAACGTTCCAAAAAGATCACCACCTATTTTTGTCAATTCACAGTCAATCGGCGCTCAATGCATATTTGTCTGTCGCATGGTACCATGCTGATACAAGGACTTCGAATGATTCTCGTTCAGACCTCGCCGGATGTATTCACTTCAAAGGACTAAAGATTCACGAACCGGCGCGGCATTGGAAACGAATCACAAGGAAATCCGTAGTATTGGTCATCAGTTGTTCGAATGAATTATATCACCGGTCATTCAGATTTGAAACACAAATCATACTATATTTCGTGGGCTACAATTCAAGGTAATAGCGGACAACTTCTCATACATAAACTGAAATACCAGGGGGTGCCTGTTATGGCAAGAAAAAGTGCTGAAATCCATGTGATTGTTCATTATCCCAAAACAGAAGCCGGAAAAAGAGAACTGGCAGAGCGTGTCGCCGGCATCCACGCAGAGACCGTCAGCCAGTATATAAAAAATCTGGATTGTCCTGCTGCTCAAAAGGAGCTTCTGCTCGACTCGGTTATTGAAACTGTCTCGAATAGAAAAACAGGCGAGCAAGCCGATTAAAGAGAGCTTGTTCGTCTGTCTGCTTTTACCTGTTTTGGATCGTCTGCTTTTCTATTTTACAAGTATGCTTTTTATTCGGATCGTTCTCTGAATAATTGATCCCAACCAGAAGAATATCATGCCTCAGGTTTTCCAACTGTTTCGGATATTTACGATCTTTAATCTGTGCAATCGCACCGTCATCTGATTCATTCCATTTCAGTTCAATCAGAAGT
>JAJQDT010000117.1:9959-52990 GCA_021202075.1 Lachnospiraceae bacterium
AATCTGTGCAATCGCACCGTCATCTGATTCATTCCATTTCAGTTCAATCAGAAGTACCGGTAAGGGCGAACCTGCCCGGGGCAGATAAACCAGATCTGCATATCCATGGCCGGTAGGAAGCTCCTGAATTTCCGCATACTCGTCTATACAAACCATATACGCCGTGCGAACCACGCTTCGAAGTGCCTGTTCATTATTGTAAAACAGAGGTGCAGCCGAAGACTGATGTACCGACTCGATTGCTTCTGCCACAGCATCCTCGCGCATTGCCAGTGTATCCTTTAGAAGTTGTCTGGACCGCACAATCAGTCTTGCAAGTTCTACGTGTTTTTCGCTGTCTTCGATAGCGGTAATAAATTCCTGTCGGATTTCCTCATTTGGAATGCGTACCGTCTTTGTATTCCTGTCATATGCCAGGTATCCCAGATGAATCAGCAATGTAAAAACATCATCCCTGTTTTTCAGAATGCTCATGTCGTTTTGAAATTTCCGTATATTGACAGGAACATCCTGTCCGCTCAGCATACTTCTCAGAGCACTCTGAATTCCGTCAAAGTCTTCTTCTATATAAGATTTCAAAGACTCATATGTTTCTGTATTCGCCCAATACGTATCATAATTACGCATGGAGATTGCCTCCATGACAGAATTCGGATTATAAACAGATCCGCTGTCATCAAACGAATATCCATCATACCAGCGTTTCATATCCTCATAATTCAACTCATGTTCTTTACAGAGAGCTTTCACTTCATCTTCTGTAAAACCTACATAACAGGCCAGATTCCCAGGGTTGACCATAGTAAGCTCCAGAACATCGGTCAGGGCCGACTGTTTTCCATATTTTTTGATTGGAAGAATGCCAGTCATATATGCCACAGCAATAGCCCTGCTGGTCACCGGACTTTTGAATAAGCCCCGAAGCAGATTCAAATACTGCTCTTTCACAAGACCATTATCAGCTGCTTCTCGAAAAATCGCATCCCACTCGTCAATCAGAAAAACGAACTGCCGCCCAGTAGATTCCGCGATCTGAAAAAGCGCAGTCGGAAGATCTGTCCCGCCTTTTACCTGCGGATAATCACTGGCAAGTTCTTCGATCACCTGGCTCTGCATCAGCAGCACAATCTGGTCTATGCTTTTGCCCTGACTGAGAAGCTGCGATATGAACCAGGTAATATCTATATAGATAACATGATACTGATTGAGATGCGTCTTATAAGAGCCATCCCCGGCAATTTTTAAGTCCTGAAACAATTCTCCGGAATCACAGCTGTAATCATAATAAGCGCAAAGCATCTTTACCGCATAGGATTTTCCAAATCTCCTCGCACGGGTGAAACATATGAACTTTTTGGGAACATTGATCCGGCTGTTCACAAAAGAAATCATGCCGGACTTGTCCACATACTCCGCTTTCCGGATTTGTCTGAAAGCTTCTTTTCCAGGGCTATAATACAATCCCATTCCCACCATCTCCTAGGTTTTCACTTACATTCGCTCCGACAGCATCCCCGCTGTGTTCATCCGTTGTATTGATTCTTAGTGTAACAGATTTTTTCAGTCTTGTCATTGATTTATTGATCGGGACAAGCCACAAATTTTGGTCTGGCTCAAATTGAACCAGACCACTTTTTCTCTTCAGCATTCATTATCAAACTTCATTTACTTTTATGTAGTCTCTGAGATATTTCTCCCATGAACTTTTCGTAACCCGCTTTTTCCCGGACTCCCATATTTGAAGTGTGGCGGCGGGAACCTGAATCAGCCGGGCAAAGGCTCTTTGATTCAACCCCAGACGCTTTCGACAATCCAGAAGCATTTTCCGCTGACCGTTATACAGGAAGGAATTATATTCGTCCAGTAAATCCGTTACAGGCACATGAAACAGCTCCGCAAGCCTGTCCACGACATCACCAGGGATATAATCGGTCTCGCCGCTTTCAAATTTCGTATAATGGCCCCGCGTGATGCCAATTTTCTCCGCCACCTCTTTTTGCATCAGACCCATGTGATGGCGGCACCACTTCAGGCGATCAGAAACACTTCCTATTTCTTCATAGCTATGGTATTGCTGATTGCAAAGCTGTGCGTCCACAAGCCGGTGCGGTACAATCAGACGGAAACGGTAGACGCATAATGGCGCATAGCGCACAATTTCGTCCTTTGTCCGGCACATCAGGTAATTATTATCCGAAAACTGAGCAAAAATCCGCCATCTGTCTTCTCTGACTGCTTCTTTCTCACCCAAAAACGCGTTGGCGAGCGGATAGGTTTCTCTATGCAGCGGGCCGCATAGGTGCCCAGCCTCGCGTTCTTCTCGCTGTCAAAGGTCATCACTGCCTTGATCAGTCCAATGATTCCAATGGAAAGCAAATCATCCGAATCCAGCTCCGGCGACTGATATTTTTTCACGATATGAGCAACCAGTCTCAGATTGTGCTCAATCAAAAGATTTCTGGCTGCCATATCCCCTTCTTTGCATCGCGCGAGAGCATACTTCTCTTCCTCCGGAGAAAGCGGCTTTTTAAATGTTTTCAAAAGAGCACCCCATATCGGAAAAACCGCAGTTTTTATTTATTCTATGAACGGGTGCTCCAAAAAGTGCTTTTCCAGCCTTTTACGGCTCGACGCACCAAACGAAATCGTGACAGTGGCATGTCCGGAAAATTCCGGCCTTAATTATTCCGCCAAGTGCAGGTTCACCGTCTGCATAATACCACAATCAAAACAACAGCAACAATCAGAGCGGGCTGCACACCCATGCTTCCGGCCAGTTCTTCGTAGTAAAATTCAAAAAAAAAAAGCCATGTCCTGTTTTCTTCGGCCTGCAAGCTGCGCTCATAAAAATGTTTCTATCGCCTGACGTCGACAGAAGTAATCACGGTACTGCTCCTGATAGGCAAGGTGGGTGTCTTGGTGGGTGTCCATCATGTTTTTCTGGTTCTCCACCCACTTATGATTCTTTAACGTTGCAAAAACCATAAATTCCACCGTTCTGTACTCTGGTTCAGGCAGTCCTGCTTCACTCATTTCCCGGTACATACGGTCAACGCCTTCCCCAAATTCTCCGCAGGAGCTGCCCATCGCGAAGCGATTTCAAATGGCAGCTCCGAGCTGGCAGGTGCACCGTAAGGTGCGCGTGCCGATTCCCGTTTCAAACCTCGTATAATTTCCTCGCGTAATGCCAATTTCCTTCGCCACCTCTTTCACACTGTCTGTAATAACCGCATCTGTAACACTGCGATTGGAAAACTCCGGTATCATCCGCGCTCTCGGTGTTCTGTTCATGATTTTCTCAGATAAATCACCAGAGAATACACGGTCGGAATCACCGCCGCCAGAATCGTTCCGGCCAGAGGCGCCGCAATGCCACCAGTAAAGACAGAAATGATCCACAGAAAACCGACAGCAACAAAAAGCCACCCTGCCAGACGATTGGTCTTGTTCCAGTTATCAGCATCCGCCAGCGTCCAGGGGAGTTTGACACCAACCGTATAATTCTGTCTGCATTTTGGCAGATAATTACCCAGCCCGATAAGCATAACAGCCATAAAAATATCTACAGTTTTCAATACGTCCATCTTAATTCCTAGCGCATTTGCATAAACGAGAGCGGCACAGAACCAGCTGACCGCCGGACAGATCCAGAATACCAGCATAAGTAATTTGGAATTGATTCCCTGTCTTTGGGGATCGACAAACGTTGCAAATACGCAGAGAAGATGCACGGCCAGTAGAAAGCAAGGCAGTCCGAACACAGCAAAATACCTGTTGCTCCACCCGTCTGCCTCCCCGTTCACTCCAAAATGGATGGCCATGCTCTGCGGCAGCGCATCCCAGTTTAAAAGGCCAATCAGAATCGGCAGCAGCGTCACAATACAGGTGACTGCGATTCTGATACGATATTTCTTTAGCATTTCTCTTTCCTCCCCATTTTTCCACATCCATAACTAATGCCAGGCCCTCATTTCTTTGCATTCATAACAGATGCAAAATTCTCAATTCTTTGCACTCATGGTGTTGCTATGTCCTCATTCCTCTGCATTTCCAGCGAGAGCCGGATCTCCCGGCAGATCAGGTGCCGGATTGCCCTGTAAATCCGCCAGCCAGACCATGATCTCCTCCAATACAGAGGTGTTCAACTCATAATAGATATAGTTTTTGACCCGGGTCTCCTCTACCAGTCCTGCTTTCTTTAAAATACTCAGGTGGTATGAAATGGTCGCTCCGGTCATAGCAAAATGGCTCCCTATCTCCCCGGCCGAAAGGCTTTCCTTTTTTAATAATTCCAGGATGTCCCGCCGAACCGGATCCGACAAGGCCTTAAACGTTTCTGCAAAACCCAAATGCACCACGCTCCCCCTGTTATTTAGATTTTTTTCTAAATACGATATATCACACCAGTGTAGTTTTGTCAACAAATATTTAGAAAATCTTCTAAATATACAGCACCTGAAATCCTGCTTCCGTCAGACTCCTCTCTGCGGTTTCAGCATTACTCTTTCCTTTTATCCGCAGCCAGACCAGATGCACAGAGGCTGAACTTCCATGATCAGAGAGCCATGTACGCATCTGATCCGCATCCATATAGAGGCCGTCACCGGATACCAAACCGAGAAATTCCGCTGTTTCCGCTGACAAATATCCAGAATTGCCTGCGTTGTCCGGCGCATCGGAGTTGTCTGCAGGATTGGAATTTTCCAGTACAATCTGTGCCGTCAGGCTTTGATCTGTACTGTCAATAGACTCAGCCAGAATTTTCGACTGTCGGGCGGTGATTGCGGTTCCGTTTGCATCTGTCAGCATACTAAAGAGTTTCTCCCCGGGCAGAAGAAGCGGTACGGAGCCAAGGCTTTTTTCACCGGCAGAGCGGACAGGTTTCAGGGGAAATGTCTCCAGATCAACTCCCATCAGGGGCGTGGATATCTGCCAGTCCCCTACTGTCAGTGTGACTTCAGATTCCATGACAGTCCATAGTTCTTCAAAACCGGCAAAACGGCACATGGATGTACAAAGTTCTGTCGTGATTTCCTGAGAAGACAGACGGACAGAAAGAAGATACGTCTGCCGTTCCTGCCATTGCTCCAGTGCAAACTGTGTCAGGAGAAAAATCAGAGCAGCCGCCGCGCCAATCACTAAAACTGCGGCAAAGATAAATGGCAGATATTTTCTTTTATCTGGTTTCCGTTTTTTCATGGCTTTCCCTTCTTTTTCTTTCTGTATGTTCGAATAAAGCTACTGATGTTTATGCCTGGGCAGGTACCGATTTTACCCATATAAGGAGCACCCATCGCAAAGCGATTCAAATTGGCGATTCCGATTCCACAACTGCAAGCAGATCTTCCAACTGGCGGCGTTTTTTCGTAAGTTTCCGGACAAGCGCCACAATCAAAAGCAGGAAAAACAGAATCATGAGTACAATCGTCACTGCCCACCACTGGTTTGAAGCGTCCTCTTCCTCTGCTTCAACGGAAAGCTCCACCACCTGCGGTGCTGCGATTGTCGTAGTAAACTCCTGCGTCTCGGTGTAAACTGTCCCATAAGCATCCTCCCAGGTGAGTGTAAGCGTTCCTGTTGTGGAGCCATATGCGTTTTCAGCATTTACATCTTTTGCATTTGCAGTGTCGGAGGCTTCTGCATCCTGCGATGACTCGTCATTATCGTTTAAATTGCTGACATAAATCTTAATCGTCCCGCCACTGGAAGTTCCTGCCTCCATATTTCCGGCATAGACCGTGTTCGTTGCGATAAGTCCATCCGCTTCCAGAGATACCTGTACATTGTAAACCGGCCCACGCCCGGTATTGCGGATCTCCAATGTCGCAGTTACAGTCTCCAGCGAATACACATAATCTGACAGGTTAAAATCTTCGATGGAAACCTGCGTTTCCTGGCTAATGTCATAAAACAGTTCTTCCGAATCGCTTAAGGTAGTTCCGTCTGATGTTTCATACACAAAAGAGTAGCTTAGGGTAGTAACTTTTTGCGCAGCTGCGGCTGATGCGGCAATCGTGTTTTCCAATATGATCACTTCCTGCGGGGCAACCTGATCATAATAATAAGAGGTTGATGAAAGCGCAACGCTCTCATCTGCTGTATTTACCGTAATTTTCAAACTGTACACTGTCTGATCATCGCTCGTATTCTGAAAGCTTGCAGTAAAGTCCATCTGCCCCCCTGCCGGAAGCTGAGTTCCGTTAAGTGAACATTCCTCCAGCAAAATATGTGGCTGGTGTTTTACCTCGCTGGCGCCGGAACCGCTGCTGTAGCTGTTTCCTGCAGAATAATAAGTTGTTCCGGAAGATTCGTCGTCGTAAGAAGAATCTGAATCCGTTTCTGTTTCAGATTCCGACTCCGTTTCTGTTTCGGCTGAGCTTTCGGATTCTGTTTCGGATTCTGTTTCAGATTCTGTCTCAGATTCCGTTTCACTTTCAGATTCCGATTCTGTCTGTGGCTCCAACTCGGGTTCTGGAATAATCACCGCGCCTGTCTCTGATTCTGGTTCTCGATTCGTTTCACCTTCTGTTTCAGATTCCGAAGCAGGCTCTGTTTCGCTCTCTGTCTGTTGCCGGGAATCGGATTCCAAAGTCATAGTCATTCGGCAAATCATCTCTGATTTCACACCGGAAGCAGAATAAGCGATCGCTTTCACTGTGACCGGATACTGCCCTGACCGGTAGTCATTCGCAAGTTTAAATTCGACCTGAAACAGGTATGCATCCACACTTTCCGAAATGCCATCCGACTCAAACTGATAAGTCTGTAATGACACTTCTTCCTCATACTCCACTTTTTCAAAAGGGGAATCAGAAGTGGTTTCCACAGCCACTGTCAGTTGGTTATTCTCAACCGGGGCATCTGCCACAAATGGGATTACAAGAGAAACTGTATTTTCTTTTATTGATGGAACATATCCATCTTTATAAGATAGTTCCATCCCTTCATATACATGATCCATATCAATGAAGAGGGAAATCTGTGAAATATTTGCCTCTGCATCCAAATTTCCAGTGTCTGCAATACCTATATTGTCAGATGCAGAAACTGTTGTGTCAGTTTCCTTATCATGCTTCGTATTTTCCCAATTGGTTATCGTATTACTGTCAGCTTCATTATCCGTTTCTGCTCCTGTCTGGCTGGAATAAGCAGATGAATCTACAGATTCCAAAACAGAATCCTGAATATCGGAGGAAGACACCTCTTCAATACTGTCGATTTGGATGGCCTCACCATTCTGAATCAAGCTTTGCTCGACGACGAGGTCTTCGTCATTTTGGTTTAAATTCTGTTCGGTGGTGAGGCTTTCTGTTTCCTGCGGTTCCAGCACAACCGCTTCATCAGCCAGAACAATCGAGCGGGAAGAAACTTCGGCAGAAACAAAAAACATGACCGCAAGGAAAGCTGCAAGTATCCTGTATTGTATGGTATTCATACCACTGCTCATATAACGCTTCCTCCTCTTTTGGCACTTTCCGCTAGTACATTTCTCTGTCTGATTTCGTCTGATTTTCTATACTCTCTGTAATCTCCCTCATCACATGTCCATGATTTGCGAAGCAAATCATGGACGAAGGCCGAGCCATCGAGCGAAGCTCGATTTATAATGGCGAGGCTCTCCGCATCACGCCGCCATCCATCTCAAACACCCGGTCACAAAGGATACGAATATCCTCGCTGTTATGACTCGCAAGCAAGATTGTTTTTCCCTTTTGCTTCTGGGCAAGCAGCAGTTTGCGGATCTCCGCAACGCCATGGCGGTCAAGACCGTTAAACGGTTCATCGAGGATCAGAAGCTCCGGTTCTTCCATAATTGCCTGTGCAATGCCCAGCCGCTGCCGCATCCCCAGTGAATATTTTGCGACCGGCTTTTTCAATTCCGGATCAAGGCCGACACGCTTAAGAACGGACGTAATTTCCTTTCGCCCGATCAATCCGCGCAGATCTGCCAGAATTTCCAGATTCCTCCGCCCGCTTAAATTGGAAAGAAATCCAGGTGTCTCGATGATCACACCAAGGCTCTCCGGAAAGTCTACATCATAACCAATCCGCTTCCCGTCAACTGTGATCAGCCCTTCCGTCACCGGAAGAAAACCGCAGATACATTTCATCAGAACGGTTTTTCCGGAACCATTGTTCCCGCAGATTCCATATGTTTTTCCCCGTTCAACCGCGAAATCCAGTGGTTTTAAGACCTCCTCCGTGCCAAAACGTTTTCGTACATGGTGCAGCTGGATATAATAATCTGCCATGATTCGTTCACTCCTTTTGCATGACAACACATCATCAGTCGTCACTAAGCGAATGGTTACTTCATTACCTTCACAGTTACATTTTCACTTTTATATCTCTCTCAGCTTCCCATCCAGCACGATCCAGTGCAGCGCCGCACAAAATAACGCAAGTATAAGCAGAAAAATCCAGAGTCCCATCTGATTGTTTCCCCAATCATTTTCTGCCAAAATCCATTCCGTTGGGTCAATGCAGTAAAGCGTTTCGAAATAGCGCTCCCGCAGTATGATACAGGCATACCACAAAAGGAACGGGACGCCGAACGCCAGATATACGCTTCCACCGAGCACACCGGCGACTGCAGAAAGGCTGGCGAGTGACGAAGCCGATAGCAGGATGCGTCCCAGCGTGGCAAGCAAAGTGAAAATCGTATTCATCGGCCAGTTCCATAGTGCTTCGCGGCTGAAAAAAAGCAAAAAAAAGAAAAGCCCCGCGAAAAATGCCCCCAAAAGCCAGACAATCGCTCCGGAAAGCGCAGTCGTCACCACCTTGTCCAAGCAGTAAACCACTTTGCTCCGGGGGAAACGCCCCCTCGCTCTGCTCGGCGGATATCCCGCCCGAAGGGCGAGGATGCCACCCGGCGAGGGCAGATCGCGCCGCATTTGAAAAACGCTTCGCGTTTGGGCGGCGTTACGGATAATCAGAAATCGCAGGAAATGGGAATCCTTCTCCCGCAGATATTCCTCCCCACAGGGCAGCATAGCTGCGAGCGGCAGAACAAAAAGAACTGTCTGCGACTGCAGGGAACTGTTCAGCAGCTCCAGAAAGGTACCGCTGGTCAGAGGAACATCTTTTTTTGTCTCTGGCCAGGTAGTTCCAGCTATGATAGCTGCCACAGAGAGCAGAACCGCCAGATAAAATTTTTTCTCATGCAGCATTCTGTTAAAATCCATCTTCATGCCCCATCCTTTTTTTAAACGCCCCTCGCTGTGCCAGGAGGATATCCCGCCCGAAGGGCGAGGATGCCCGCGCCCCACAATCGGAGATTGGGGAATATCCCATGCGAAGCGTGGGATGCCACCCTGCGAGGGGCATAACCCGGCGAGGGCAAGTCGCACCGCATTTGAAAAACGCTTCGCGTTTGGACGGCGCTGTCGACCGAATCTTGTGCTGTTTCATCCCTTTCATTAATACCCCAGACTGCGGTCGATGATCGTGCCATCCGCCGCGTTGATCGTCAGGAAGCTGTTGCCGGGGTAGTCTATGTAATTCGTGTATTCCACCCCATCGTATGTGCTGTGTACCTCCTCATCTCCGAAGAAATCCCACACCGGCACAAGCGTTCCGCTGCGACTGTCCGCGCCCGGATCATAGATGCGCATATATCCAAGAGTGACTTCTGTAATTTCCAGACTTGCGGAATCCTCATAGCTGTCTGTGTTCTGGATAACTATCATCTGTTCAAATATTTCTGCTATCTCGGAGAAGGAAAGCAAATCCACGTTCTCGTACTTCTTTTCCCCGACCTCATACAGGTTCTGAATCTCTGCTTCCTGCAAACCGTCCGCATTCACAATAAAGGTCACTAATTCATAACACCACGGCTCCGTTGTGCTTTCCATGGATTCCAGTCCGCCTCCCTCTTTCATCTCATAGGTAACGGGGATCCCGTCGAGTGTCCGTGTGTAAACAATGTACCAGCCGCCGTCGATGCAGCTTGCTGTGTACGTATCTGAAGTAATACCACTGCTTTCCAGATTCTTCCAGGCATGTGTCGTGAAACCCACAGAGAATTTGTCAGACAGCCCCAGCTGCTCCATATACGTGTCTGTAACTGCGATTGCCTCCTCCACCGTGATTCCCGCCAGTTCCTCACACTGTTCCTGCGTTGGTCGATAAGCATTGGAAGCATAAGCTTCTGAATCGTAGCAGGTTTCCTCCCAGCTGACATTCTCTGCCAGCTCTTCCTTATCAGCATAGCGGGAAATTCTAATCGACATCGGTGTAGAGGATGAACTCTTCAAAATATAGGAAAAAAGATCGTCCTCCGTTTCCACGAATCCGTTAAAATAACCTTCATAGTACACCGTGTTTCCATTCTCATCCTCGTAAGAGGTTACGCCAAAACCGGGCGTGACTTCCGTCTTTTCCACCGTTTCCGGAGCTTCCGCATAAACCTGCTCCCACTCATCAATCTCTTCCTGAAGGTTGAAGATATCATCCTCCGTGACAGACCCATCCTCAAATGCGCCGCTTTCTCTTGCAGCTTCGATATAACCGTATGGGTCAGTATTACCCTCCGCCTGATACTCCTTCAGCTCATTTAGCTTCTCCAATGCCTCCGCCTTTGTCGTCTGATAGTAATAAGCATAATCGTAAACCGGGCTCTCTCCGAAAAAAGCTTCTGTTGCCAGATCAATAAATTTCTGCGTGAATTCCATCTGAGAAACCGAGTAAACCGGCACCTGTGAGACATCCGGCACCCAGGCCGTAGCGTTACTGGTCATGGTGAAGCTTCCGTCTGATGTGGAAGCTGTCGCGGTGTAGGTATCCGGCACGCCAATGCGTGCGGCGAGAACATTTTCACCATTGCCGCTAACGGTATCTTTCTGTCCACTGCTTCCTGTGTCCGAATCATCCTCTGACGATACTTCAATGCCGGAAACATTCTGTGTCTCTCCGGATGAACCGTCATCCGAACCACTTTGGTTCTCTTCGTCTGCTGATGTCTCTGCTCCCGTATCAGCATCCGCCTCACGGTAATTATCCTGACTCTGGCTGCCCTTCTGCCGCACAATGCTGTTATCCGGTGTAGCAGCGCAGCCCGATAACAACGTAGCGCTAAGCAACAGGGTAAGGAAACGTCTTCTGTTTCTCATAATGCTCCCCTTTCAATATGCGGCAGTAACTGCCTTACATTTTCTTCTTACAATCACAGTATATCAGAAAAGATATTGCCAAGTCCTTGCCGAGTTGTAACCAAATTGTAAACGTTATAGACAAAATCAATTCCACTTTCAGGCTAATAAAGATGAAATGGGAATGTCCATTTAAACATTCCCATTTCATCTCTGTCTGATTTATCTGACTATAGCAGACTCAACCGTCTTCATTTAAGAAATATTCCGAACTCTATTTCTGCTTTTCGCAGCAAGTGTAAATGCTTTTTCCATTGCAGGCGTTAGCTCCGGCGAATCCTCATCAAAGATAATGGGCTTGTTTCTTGCAGCCTCTATCTCGCGAATCTGTTCCTCTGTCAGTTTTTGTTCTCTATTTAAAGTAACAGTCCTGGTCATAATAAATGCTCCTTCTTTCCATCAGTGTCCAGACATTCATCATACTTCAAATTTATTTGTTTGTTCAAGTATATCACATGATGCCAACAATGAAAATACATTTTCTGATTTCACGCCCCCAGAAACGTGAAATTGTATTTTTTCACCGCCCGCCAGGAAATGAAAATTCCAGCTGCCAATATTCCTCCAAAGATTAACAGAGACTGTGCGATGGACGGCAGGTTGTCATATCCGAAATCATGCATCCCATAGACCGCATTATTCAGCGGACTGATCCAGCCGACAATACTGCGGACACGATAGAGTTCCCAGGTCTTTAGCCCCAGTATTTTCCCGAGCACATCCGGGTCGAGCAGATATCCGTACAGGCTGTAGAGCAAGGCAAAAAACATCCCGGCCTTTTTCCCGAACAGCAGATTACCCGGCAGAATCAGAAATCCAAGCGTCAGGCTGTAAACAAACATCAGCAGCGCAACCTGTGCCATACAGCCAATGGGGGTAATGCTCTCCATTACCTTGACCGTAGATGGAACATTCAGCTGATCGCCTAAAGAAGAATAGCCAAGGATGGCCGCCGTCTCGCTCCACAGATCTCCTGTGTAGGAATATTTCATGCAGAGCACGACTGTGACAACCAGGATAAAGAAAATATACAGCGCAGTGCAAAGCATGATATAGAGCAGCTGCGAAATCAGCCAGCGGCTTTTCGTCGTCCGCATCAGATGAAACGGCGTAAATAGTGTTAGCTTCGGCAAATCAGAAAACAGGAAGATCAATAGCAGTGAAATCAACAGGATTGCCGTAGAATCACCGAATGTCCAGATAAATGGCTCCGCTGCCTGCATTGTCGTCCCGTAATATTCAGCCACCTCTGTGACACGACTGCTCAGCAAAAAGCAGAGCACTACGCCAAAAAGGAAAAGTATGATTGTCCTCGGGTTTCGGAAAAAACCAAGGAAGCAACAACGCGTGGTAGAGAGAATCTGGTGAGCCTCGCCCTCGCCGGGTGGCATCCCCTCCTTCGGATGGGATAATCCATGCAAAATCAAGCTTCGCTTGATGGCTCGGTACCGTTCTCGATTTTCTGCGAAAATCGGAACATTGCCTACGTCCTCGATTCGTTGCACGAATCGGGACATGTTCTGGTGAGCCTCGCCTTTAAAATTTAAACCCTTCCTCTCACTTCGTTTGAAAAACATTCCACCTCACCCCTATCCGACTGCCTTTCCCAGGAGCGCTTTCTACTTCGATCCTACCGCCATGAAGTCTGGCAATCTGCACACATAAAGCCAGTCCCAGACCGGCACCGCCTTCCTGGCGTGTTCTGGCTTTATCTGCCATGTAAAATGGTTCCAGAATCTTTTTCTGTTCCTCCGGTGCGATACCACAGCCCTCATCCTGAACAAACAACCCCTCCGTGGAAGCGAACAAAGTAATCGTGCTGCCCAGCGGGCTGGCTTTCCTTGCGTTGTCAATCAGATTGGTCAATAAAGAGAGTAATAAATCCTCGTCTCCGGTGACTGTCAGGTCGGAATCCTTTTGCAGCGGTAGGCTTTCTGATCTATCAAACTGCTCCGCATAGTTTTGGTTCGGCTCGTCCTGAATCAAAAATTGCAGCGAAATCTCTTTTTCCTCCAGTCTTTTCTGAACGATATTTTTTGCCTTCGAGAAAAGCGTTTCAACGAAAATGTCCTTCGATTCGATTTCAGACTCATCTGACAGGTCAAGCAGCTGAAGCATTTTAACGGACAGGCGTGAAAGCCTCCGGCTTTCCTGCTCGATATAGTTCAGTGCAGACGCCTGACGCTCCGGGGAAAGCCAAACGCGCTGTAATAGCTCCGCATAACCCTGAATACTGGTCATCGGTGTTTTCAGCTCATGGGAAAGTGCGCCAAGCAGCATTCGCTGTTTCTCATTCATTTCATCCAGTGTCCGGATATGTTCATCAACGTTTTCTGCCATGCGGTTGAAAGCCAGTGCGATTTCCGTGACTTCATCTTCTTTTTTTCCTGTTTCCCTCTTCAACGGAACACGCTCCTCGTACTGCCCGTCCGCAATGACATTTGCCGCGTCCTTCAGCTGATACAACGGCACAAAAAGTCTGCGTATGATCAGCGTCAACGCAAGGCCAAGAATCAGCGCAAGAACCAGCGAAATAACAATTCCGCGCAAAAAAAGGAACCTGCTTTCCCGAAAGATAACCGTAACATCCCGATAATGCAAAAGAGCGAATCCATTTCCTGAGCCATAAGAAGATTCTTCTATATAAGTAATCAGAAGAATACTCCCGTTTATTCTGGCAAGATAAGCGACTGAGTCATTCGAACTGTACGCACTGATAAGCGCGTATTTCTGATACTTTTCACCAAGGGGAGTCCCCGCTTCCAGATCAAATTCATAGGATGTACTGTTCGCAAGCACTTCGCCATCATAATACAGTACCGCATTGTTGCTGTAGGAGCCCTGAAAAACGGACCGTGCCGCAGCCGGTATCCACCGGTCATCCGTAATTCCAAGTTTTGAGATCTGTTTCAAAAAAGAACTGATGTCAGACGAAAGGCTCGTCTGTTCATCTCCGAGCACAACACCGATCATTCTCATCTGTGTCTCACACAGGTTCCATGCGGAAAAAATCTGAGATAACACCAGAAGCAGCAGTGCTGACACGACTGATATTTTCGTTCTTAAAAGCCACCTTGGGCGAATAGACCTGGATTGAGCAGCATTTCCTGCCTCTGGATGAATCGGATCTGTATTTTCGTGTCTCATGTCTTGGCCTCCTCATTCATGGACATATGTGGAGAGCCTCGCCATTATAAAATCGAGCTTCGCTCGATGGCTCGGTATCGTTCTCGATTTTCTGCGAAAATCGGAACATTGCCTTCGTCCATGATTTGCTTCGCAAATCACGGACATATAATGCGGAGAGCCTCGCCATTCCAAATCGAGCTTCGCTCGATGGCTCGGCCTTCGTCCATGATTTGCTTCGCAAATCACGGACATGTAATCCGATAACCGATGCGAGGAACAGTCTGGATAACATCCTGGAAATCCAATTTCTTCCGCAGCCTTGCTATATGCACGTCAATGGTCCGCGTCTCTCCATCAAAATCCACACCCCACAGCGCATTGATCAGCTGCTCGCGGCTGAGGGCAATATTTTTGTACTTCACAAGCTGCAGCAGACAGTCGAATTCCATTGGTTTCAGAGAAATCGCCTTCCCCGCCTTCGTAACCCGCCGTTCCTCCGGAAAAATCTCAACATCCCGCACCACAAAGACTTCCGATTCCTTTCGGTAACGCGCCAGCACTTTCTCCACGCGTACAAGCAGTTCCAACATTTCAAACGGCTTGACGATATAATCCTCTGCCCCGTCTTTCAGACCATGAACCTTGCTGCTCAGGTCGCCCTTTGCAGTCAGAAAAATCACCGGGATTTCCAACGCGCGCAGCTCCGGCAACAGTGCAAAGCCGTCTTTTCCTGGAAGCATTACATCAAGAAGTGCCAGATTGGCGGGCCAAGTGACCGAACCAGCGGGAGCAACCATATCGCGGAAACTGTTTCCCCTGGCGATATTATTTTCACTTTGGTATGATATCCACTGACGTTTCTCATCATGAAGCCATGCACTGACAACATCACCATCCCAGAATGGCATCGGCTCATACCCCGCCGTCTCCAGATTGATACAAATCAATTCATTAATCGCCGCAGAGTCCTCAATGACCAATATTCTTTCTTTCATATTCACACTACACACTTTCCCTGATAATCAGTTATTGAAATAGGTCTTCTTCTTATATATTAATATGTGCAAGCCTGTTTTTCAATGGATGGGATGTAACCAAATTGTAAACGTTTTTTGCTAAGTGGTCAAAGTGACCGCTTACTATATTTCGGGGCTATATGTGAACTACCCATTGTCTAAAGCCAATGGGCTTCCTGCTTCATCAGTCTTCGCTCCGCTACGGTCGGCGCTAAACGGACATCCACTGGATGTCCAGCGCCCTCGTAACCTACTATCTCCACAGGCGTAAATTCGGGCGGTTCCCGCCCTATCAGGATTTCTTTATGCGATCTGCCGTAATCCTTCTGACAGTATGTTTTTTGCTGCATTTATATCCCTGTCATGTTGCGCTCCACATACCGGGCATATCCATGACCGAACCGACAGGTTCTTTGTATCTGAGTTCTTATATCCGCATACAGAACACAGCTGGCTGCTGGCATAAAATGGATCCGTCTTGATATAGTTTCTTCCGTTCCATTTTGCCTTATATTCCAGCTGCCTCGTCAGCTCGTACCAGGATGCATCCGTTATGCTCTTTGCCAGATGATGATTTTGAACCATGTTTTTTATCCGCAGGTTCTCTGAGACGATCACTTGGTTTTCGCTGACAATCTCATGGGAAATCTTATGCAGATAATCTTTCCTCGTATTTGATATCTTCTCATGACATTTCGCTATCTGCTTCCTGGTCTTATAATAATTGCTGCTTCTCTTTTCTTTATGTGATAACTGCCTCTGCAGTCTCACCAGTTTCTTTTCCTGCTTCGCCAGCGTCCTCGGGGTCTCATATTTCCGCCCGTCTGATGTGATACATAAATCCTTCAGTCCCAGATCCAGGCCAATCTGCCCTTCCGCTTCCGGCATAACATGATGTACAGTCTCCACCAGCACAGAAACATAATATTTCCCACTCGGTGCCTGAGACACCGTGGCCGATTTTATCCGGCCGGAAAACTCCCTGTGCAACTTTGCCTTTATCTGTCCAAGCTTCGGCAGCTTTATTTTCCCCGTTTCATTATTTACGCCGATATTTCCATTCGTAAAGTTGGTTGTATAAGACTTATGGCTGTCATGTTTGCTTTTATATTTGGGGTATCCCGCATGCTCTTTAAAAAATTTCTGATATGCCGAGTCCATGTTATAAACTGCGTTTGTCAAAGCAAATTTATCCACTTCCTTCAGCCATTCGTACTGTACTTTCAGCTCCCGGTTGCAATAATTGTTACAGTCTGTCCTGCTTACCGTTTTCTTCTCATTTTCATATCTGTTTTTCCGGTACGACAGAGTCTGATTATAAACAAAACGGCAGCAGCCAAATGTCCTGGCAAGGAGGTCCTCCTGAGTTTTGTTGGGATATATGCGGTATTTATAAGCTTTTAGCATTCTCAGCCGACCTCCTTACCCCTGATTTTCTATATACTTTCGCAACATTTCTTCTGAAACGTTTCCGACACTGCAGGCAAAATACCCATCTGTCCAGAAAGTATGTTCTTTCCAAAAATGCTTTTGTAAATATACAGGATACTGTTCCCATATATGATATGTCGTATAACTTTTCATCAGATTTATAATTCTGCTGATCGAAATTGTCGGTTCTGTCTCTATCATATAATGGATATGATCCTTATCTGTTTCCATATATTTGATAATAACCCGATGTTTTTGATAAATCTCGTAAGAAAGCTGCTTGATATCATCCGATATCTGCCTGGAAGCCAGCAATTTTTTTCGATATTTATATACGAAAATAATGTGATACTGCAATAAATATTTATGTCTGTTTTTTGATTTCCATTTTGTCATGCCAAAATTATAACATAAATATTTGCTTTTGTCGACCTTAACCCATCGTCTAAAGCCAATGGGATTGCGGTCGACCCATTTCAACCGTATCTGAGTTCGGTTTTACAAGAATGGACGCTTCTTGTATTTCCAATACAGTTGCACAAAAGGTTTTCTCCTCCGTCTCTTCTTCGGCGCACACCGGATGCAATATCAGCATACAGAGAGCGGATAGTACAATCACAGCAACTCTTTTCATTCTGATCTCCTTTCTTGCTGATAGTATCAATTTCCATACAAAAGTTATTGAAGCCCCATGACAAATACGATAATTGCCGCTACCGGAAGGATCGTCCAACTGATATACCGCCCGGCAAGCTCCCAGTCCGATGGTTCCGCTTTGTCCGCGTGACGAATCTGAAAGAACAGGTTCAGGCGGAACAGTTCATCGACAAACAGGACAGAAAAAGCTGTAAAGATGCAAATAAGCACTCCGCACAGGTATCCGCCCCAATGACCCTTATGAGTCAGTTCCGGTCCATTTATCAATGCAAGGATGACAGAAGCGGACGGCTCCATGGAATCGACTGCATTCCCGCTTTCATCCTGTTCCGCCCCATCAACCGTCAGATAGAGATTTCCCATATCTTCCGTGCTTCCATCTTCATTAAAAAGCCAGTATTCGCCGCCCTGAATACGTACTATTCCGCCACGGAAGATCAGATTATCTCCATCATAAAGTTCTACGCCGGTCATGTCTTCTGCCCATTCACTGTCTTTGGGAACGGCGGTCGCATCCTCCCTTGCGGCATAAGGGCCATAGGTTTGTTCGCCATATTGAAACTCCACGGATTGGTCTGAGTATACTGTAAAAGCAACCTGCTGTCCTTTGATCTTACCGGAATAGATTGTATTGCCATTTTCCCGTGCCGGAACCAGAACCACGTTCTGGTAAATAAATCCCACCCGGGCAATGACAGCCGGATAAATTACTGCAAATACCAATATAGCGGCACTCATAAAAAGGAGTACCCCTTTTTGAAATGTCCCCAAAGATCTGATTCTTTTTATCACTTTAGTTGTCCTCCCGACGAATATTAAAATCTAAGCAACCCAAATTCCAATCAGATCCACTCCATCCCATTTCCCAATCACTTCTATAGTATTTTCTTCTCCATTATACTGATATAATTCGCAGGGCGATGACCAGTTTGTATTTAATTCCACCCAGGCAAAATACTGTCCTTTGTCTTCAATTATGATGGCAGAAAATATGTCATGATCAATCTCATCCGCCAACAGCTGCATAAGTGATGACATAGCTTCATCCGCCTCTATGACATCTCCGGACTCCTCTGTCAGAATCGTATTTACCAGCGTATTTTTTACCTGCCCATTTACAACGTTCGATGAAAAACAGTCAATATCTGCGGCATAAAATCTTGCGCTGTCATCCGGCTTGAATTCGTCTGTTTTCCTCACTTTTCCATTGCCATAGACATCATAATACACAAAATCAGCTGTTTCCGCTTCATCTTGCAGAGTAACAACCTTAACTGAAAGATTGTCCGCTGACGTCCCTCCATTACAGGCAGTACATAAGATTGCCGTTAATATTCCAACTACTATGCCAATGGTTCTTTTATTGCGTTTTGTCTGTCTATCTTCCATTTTTTATCATTCCACCCTGGTCAGCCTCTTCGTCCGGCTGCTTATTTTCCGGATTCAGATTCATATTTTTAACGTTGATTATACAGTCTGGCAGCTGTCACTTCCCTGTCTTTTTTCTTAGGCAAAGCTTATCGTTTTCTTAATTTCACGGTCTGCCTTTATCCGAAAATATTGCATCCTTAAAGCTGATATTTAAAGATTTGCCTTCCTTACCAGCAAATTCATTCGTTTTCATTCCCCTCCTCCGTTTGGATGCAAAGCCTGTTATTGTTTTCGAGATAATGGCCGGTCAATTATCATCTACTCAATTACACTTATTAGACCACAAATCCGGCTGTTTTGTTACAGAATTTTTCGGATTTTTTTCTTAAAATTTAAAAAATCGTGGGACGTTTTTGCCGTCTCATCCGTCTAATGTATGAAAGGAGGGAACGAGCATGGAAGAATTAGCCGAACTGGCCAAAAAGGCAGCCGGACATGATGCCGACGCATTTACAGCATTGATGCAATCGCAGATGCAGAATATGTATAAGACGGCACGCGCGATTCTGTCGAATGAGTCCGATATAGCGGATGCGATTTCAGAGACAATTCTCACCTGCTGGGAAAAACTGGATCAGCTGAACGATCCGGCCTGGTTTCGGACATGGATGACGCGGATTCTGGTCAACAAATGCAAGGATCTGATCCGCCAGGGAAAAAACTTAAGTATGCCGGGAGATGTACCAGAGATATCCGCAGCGGACTCCGGGTTCACAAATGCCGAATGGAATGAGGCGCTGAATATGCTGGATGAAAAATACCGGCTGGTGCTGATGCTGTATTATGTGGAAGGCTATAAAACCGGTGAAATCAGTACCATCCTGGAAGTAAGCGAGAGCACGGTACGCACACAGCTGGCAAGAGGACGTGAAAAACTGGCACAGGCTGTTACAGGGAAAAAGGGGAAAGCCGCGCATAACAAATAAGGAGGCAGAGGCTTATGAAAGAAATAAAAACAGATCAGTGGAAAGCTGCGCATGAGAAATCGCCTGGCGGCGATGGCGCAGCCTACGTCCTGCATCAAAACCCGATGCAGGACAAATATTGGCAGGCTGATGACAGCCAGGGAAGTCAAATAGATTCTGATAAAATCTTTAAGAGAGAATTAGACCCCGGAGAAGTCATTGATGTACTGCGGAGAAATATTGAGATTCCGGCAGGCGTAAAGCAGAAGGCGAATGAGGCGTTTTCCAGAATACATCAGGAAACGGAAGCAAATGCGGATTCTGAAATTCCGGAAAAAGAGCCCATACATGCGAATGAATACATGCGCGAAAATCATGAAAGGAAGGGGAACTCTTTGAACGGAAGCATCGCTATCAATGTGACTGCTGGACAGACGCAAAAAAACAGCGGACGCTCTGGAGCAGGAAGAAAAGGCAACCGCAAACGCGCGCTGACCGTCGGCATTGCAGCGGCATGCGCCGTGATGATCTGCGGCGCGGGTGTGATGGCAGCGTACCGGCAGTGGAGTCGCTCCGTAGAGAAAGGGATGCAGGCAGATGAAAATCAGCTCGCCGACCTTGAAGCGGATCAAATGTTGTCCGTATCCGGAATATCCGTGACAGACCAGGGCGTGACGATTACATCCAAAGAGGCCATTGTGGACAATCATTATGCATATCTCGTATTCAAAGTAGAAGGCTACACCCTGGAAGAAGGGGCACAGCCGGAATTTGCAAATGTGGATGTAAGCGCTTCTGACGGAGAAGATCTGTATCTGGAAGGAAGCGGTTCTACTGCCCGCAGCTTCTATAATGGCCTGATTGTCGGTGAAAACGGAAAAGCTGTAAGCGCGGATGGAAGCGAAATTAAAGAAGATGAGGATGGGAACTGGCTGCTGCAGTATGTACAGGACGACGGGAGTCTGGAATACTGTATTACCCTTTATTCCACAGTAGATGGCGCATTTATCGGAAGGGACTTACACATCGAATTCCAAGGGCTGGGTTCGTTTATAGAAAATTCTGAAGGGGAAATCAGAACAGACATTGGTGGTTCGTGGAGCTTTGACCTGACTCTTTCCGGCTCCCCCAGCACGACCACATTCAATCTGGACGCGGAGCTTGGGGACAGCGGCGCAACCGTGATTCAGGCTGTTCTCTCGCCGCTTTCCGCGACCATATACTATGAATTCCCATATTCTGAATACACAGTCGAAGCAGATGATGAAGATGGAATGACAAGGATCACCACTCTTTTTGATGAGGCGCCGGCATTTATCGGTTTCCGCATGAAAGACGGCACAGATATTCGCTATCTGACTGGAGGAGGCTCAAATGGCTATGATAACGACATGAATGATACCGAGAATGGTAAAAAAAACATTTACCGTGTAATACAGGGCTATGGGCGTGTCATTGATGTGGATGAAATCGAGAGTCTCCTGTTCGTAAAATCCTTGCCAGAAGAATCAGAGGATGGTGAAGCAGTACTCTCTGATGAGAATCTGTATATCGTACCGCTTCAGTAAAATTATATGGCGTAAAATTATATGTCAAAAATTAATATTGACAAGCCATGCACTTCATAGCTATAATTTATAAAGTCATTTATGCCTGTAATCGGACAGGCGAACCACAAACAGCCGAAACTGTTAACAATGGCACTATTGTTGTCAGTTTTGCTTATATTCCCACAGGAAACTGGCACAATCTGTGCCAGTTTTTTGGGAGGAAATTATTATGCTAATGGCTGGTAATATCATGTCTCTTATTGGATCATTACTGATGGTATCCATTGGGTTTATCAATGACAAGAAAAAGTTTCTCCTGGCACAGTGTGGCCAGTTTACCATAATGGCCATCGGTAATCTGTTCCTTGGCGCCTATGCGGGAACGATCTCCAACGTGATTGGAATAGTGAGGAATCTGACGTTTTCACGGACAGCCTCTACAAATGCCCTCAAAGTGTTTTTTATCATTGCACAGCTAACAATCACCCTGGCAAACGGTATCCATTCCGCAGTTGAACTATGTCCAGTGTTTTCAACAATCATTTTCACAGGGTCAATTGATGCAAAAAGCACCGTTCGTTTTAAAATAATACTCATACTGGCTCAGGTTTTTTGGATGATATATGACTTTTATTATCACAATTACACCGCATTCCTTTTTGATATCTTAACAGTTTTATCTAATGTTTGTGGAGTTGCCGCATTAATCAGAATGCATGTATAAAATGCTTCTTCTCACCCCTTATTTTCCTCCGCATCCCAGTCTATCCACGAAAAATACCAGATTTTCCCATGGATTTCCCGGCAGATCCGGTTCGCGGTCAGATATTCTAGATACGCAAGCTCCGGGTTGTCCCGCTCCCATCTGGTCGCTTCGTAAAAATCCTGCCAGGCATTATAGGCTCCCCGCTTTTTTGCAGGATAATATTTCCCACACGAAAGTCACGATGTCGCTCACGTCAATATCATCTGTATCAATGTTAATGGCAGCGAACCCCGCCGCATAGGCCTCATCTCATTCCATGTGAAGCCAGAAGATCTGCCATCTCATCCCCAGATTCCTGCATTCCACGAGCCACCCACTCTTCAATCCAGCCATATGTGCCATAGGCAATGAATGCGGTTGTATATGCCCACATGTTCTCGTATTCAGCTTTCGGTCCGGACTGTTCCAGCAGCACTGTGAGAAACAGATGGAACAGGTTTCTTTTTCTCAGCAGGAGATAAAAGTCCCTGTTGTCGCTCAAATGCCGAAACAGACTTCCATAGAGATCAGCATTAGAATCACGATTCTGCTCTTCGTTCTCCGTCCGCCAGTCTGTAATCAGTCTTCGGATATAGTGCAGAAGAATATCTTCCCTGCTGTTAAAATTTCGATAAAAGGAATTTCTGCTCACCTGTGCGGCACTTGTGATTTGGCTGATGGAGATTTCTTCAAATTTGTACTGTTCAAGTAAACGCAGCAGCGCTCCGGTAATCTGCTCCTTCACCCAGGTATTTTTTTCTTCGTTGTTCACGATGGTACAAACCTCCTCATTTTGTGCCATTTTTACACGGAGTATTGACCCCGTCAAAATGTGATGGTACAATCGTTACACCTTGATAGTACAACTGCTACACCTTTTTGTCAAGAGAGATTTTGTGAATGAACGGAGGTAAATTCTATGGAGGGGTTTTTCACGGGGAAACGAATTCTCATTCTGCTGATTTTGATTGTGCTGGGGATTCTTTTGGGCAGGCTTGCACTCAGAGCGGTCATCAATCTTCTGGTTGGCGGCTCACTTTTTGGAGGGAATTTTCTATGAGCAGAGAAAAGAAAAAGCATAACAGAAGGGGTCTGTTTGTATTGCTGTGTATTGTAGTATTTCTTGTGTCGTTTATCGGATCTGCGATCTTTAAGATGACATACACCTCTCCGGCGTTAGCGGCGTATTCGGTGGATTGGAGTGATGCAGTCGGAACTGTATACACCGACCTGTCCTATGGAGAAGAAGATGCCAATAAATTTGATCTGTATGTTCCTGCCGATAACACAAAAGAGGCTTATGGCCTCGTGGTATATCTTCACGCGGGCGGTTTTACATCCGGAGATAAATCAGGAGATGCCGAAATGCTGGAATGGCTCTGCTCTAAAGGGTATGTCGCTGCGGGTATCAACTACACCCTGCGGGATGATGACCACCCGGACGCAAGCGTGTACTCGCAGTCCATGGAGATCAAGAGCAGCATTTCCGCAGTGGTCGAGGAATCCGCTAATCTGGGCTACAATCTGGATGCTATGGCGATCGGCGGAGGAAGTGCAGGCGGGACACTGGCTATGCTCTATGCCTATCGCGACGCGGATGAATCCCTTGTTCCCGTAACCATGCTCTTCGAGGCTGTCGGACCGTCCAGCTTTTATGCGGAGGATTGGTCTTCTTACGGCCTGAACCAGAACGCTGAGGCGGCTGCGTACCTGTTTGGTGTCATGGCCGGAACAGAAATCACCGCAGATATGCTTGGAACTGATGCATACGAGGAGGTCATCAAACCTATCTCAGGTTATATGTGGGTTACGGAGGATTCCGTGCCGACTGTCTGCGCCTATGGTGCGTATGATAAAGTCTGTCCATTCGAATCCGCAAAGTGGCTGGTGAATGCGCTGGAGGAAAATGGTGTGCCCCACGAATATATTGAATTCCCGCATTCCGGTCATGCACTCCAGAACGATAATAATCTGTATCTTCAGTATATGCAGGCTATAGAGGAATACCTGGCGGCATATCTGCCGGTAGAATAGGGGAAAGCGTAATAATGAAAAAATTGTTGAAAATAATCGGGAGCATCCTCCTGGTGCTTGTTGCTCTGATTGCTGCATTTCTTTTCTGGCTGACGCACAGGGACAGTTCCCTGAAAGGCAATTACCGTGACAGCATCGAAACCGGCGGCAGTATCGAGGCGGCTTATCTGGAAGATGGCCCATACGCCACATCCTATTATGAACAAAGCGCTGTGCAGGTTTTCGAGAAGTACGAAATCAGCTATCCGGCAGAGCTTGAGATGGAAGACAAAAAATATCCTGTTATTGTCGTATGCAACGGGACCGGATGGAAAGGCTCTTTATCCACGGCACAGCATCAGTTCTATGCCTCCTACGGATTCATCGTCATCGCAACGGAGGAAACCTACTCGTGGAATGCGTTCGGTGCTGAAATGTGCATCCGTTATCTGGAGCTTCTGAATGAATATGTGGACGACGAAGGGGAACCCGGCATTTTTTATCAGAAGATAGACTTTGACAATGTAGGCATTGTCGGTCATTCTCAGGGCGGCGTTGGGGTAATCAACGCTATTACCGATACCGGCCACAAGGATATTTACAAGGCTGCTGTGGCACTGTCGCCTACAAACTACGAACTGGCGGTTGCATTGCAATGGCCTTATGATGCTGCGCAAATCAGCACACCGATTCTGCTGGTTTCCGGAGCAGGCGGAGGCGATGACTGGGTCGTGACGTTGGAAGGACTGACTGAAATTTACGGACAGATACTGGGAGACAAAATCATGGTCAGGAGAAGCAATACAGATCACGGAAGCACCAGTACTTCTGAGGATGGCTATGTTATGGCATGGTTTATGTGGCTGTTACAGGGCGACGAGGAGGCGGCAAACGCCTTTGTTGGTGATGATGCGGAAATATTGAACAACTCGCTCTATCAGGATGTAGATAAAAGCTTTTAACTTTAACCGGAGTAATAGATGAAACAAATAACATTCAAAATACAATTATATACCCGCTTTCCGGCGACAGGCTATATTTTGTCACAGATTCCTCAGTTTTCCTATACACTTCTTTCAAAGCCAAGATATCTTGTCCCCTGAAATGTTAATGTCCCACTGTCTCCTTCCGCAAGCATTCCGTATTCCGAGCGGTTCACATGAAATTCCATCCGGTCGCCGCTTTTCACTTGAAATGTAATGTAATATCGGGTTGTCGTGGTCGCATGAAACCCATGCGACCCGGTTGCATCACCGGCGTTGGCATGCTGGTCATATGTAATATCCGTTCTCTTTGTAACTAGTGTTGCATAGACTGACAGACGCGGGGAGTGATTATTCCTATTCCATGTAGCAAGTCCTTTTACAGCAGTCACTATAAAAACAACGATCACACAGATAAATACGATCGTAAATAAAAGTTCAAACGTACCGAATCCCATACCAAAACCTGTATACATACTTGTCCTCCATTATTTTCGGGTTCTATCCTTCTGATATAAATCAACTGTAATGTAAGTATTTCGACAACTTTACAGGTACTGATCAGATACCATAATTCAGACTCGGAGTACTTCTTTCAGCTTATTCAGGAAGTTTTCTTCTCCCAGCGTATTAATCTTGCAGAACAATGCCGTACTTCCGCCAGATGTGATCGCTGAAAGGCGAATTGGTCCTCCATCCACCTGAAACAATGTAATATTCATGCTGACACGGTTGCCTCCAGCATAGCTGTACCGTTCAAATACACGCACACTGCACCGGGAAGAACCTTCCCTGAAATCACTCCATCCTTCCATCGATGCAGAGACACTGCCGCCTTTGATCCCTTCTTCAATTTCATCCAGTATCTGGTCAAAGTTTCCTGTAAGCGTCCGCTCTAATTTTGCCATGGTCGTTCTCCTCGTACAGAATCAGAATTTAATGATTGATCTGAGTATAGCAGGTTCTGCCATCGAATTTGCTACGAAAAGTCTTAAGATTTTCCATAGTCTTCTACTATATCCCGGATACGAAAACTCCAGGTTATTTCTTTTTCTTCCGGCCTGAATACCCCAGTATACCAGACAGAAAGTCAGAATGTACCCTCACTATAATCTACAGATTGTGGAATGTTCATGACATTCGCATAAATCGGATAGGGGAAACGCTCCTCTCCCCTATCCGCCGCGCGGGGCGCATCCAATGCCATAAGGATTGCCGACGAAGTCGGAGGATTGATCTCCCGTATTTCCATCTCTCCGTCAATATATCGTTGATACATTTCAAACAGGTTCCCACCTCCCAGCCAGCAGCTGGAACAATTCTCGCATCCGCCGCCACAGTCAAGGGACTGCCGGATGATTGCTTCTCTCTCCTCTTTTGTCGTATCCTTGATTAAAACGCTTTTCATGTCCAATTTTCTCCCATGATACCCATGTGAATTAAGCTGTTTATCAGATGCAGGCCTGCCCGCAAGACTCCGTTTTCTCCTGATGGTATAAAGCGGGAGAAACATCATGACCACCAGTCATAAGAAGGCCGTCACACATCTCAAATATCTCTAAAACATCCTCTGTGCTGCTGGATAAAGAAAGAATGATCGGGATACCCCCGGCGTCCCTGATTCCATCCATGTATCCGGGAACCATCCAGATACTTTCCTTTTCGTCGTCCCACAAGGGAACAACCGCTATCTTCGGCTTTGCCATCACGTTCTCTCCTGCTGGTTGTATTTATACGCGCTCTCTTTGGCATGAATCAAATCCACGATCAGGGAATTGTATAGTACAGCTACACCATAAAGCTTCGCCTGCTCCACAATCGCTCCATTGATCGCATACCCACATGCATATATATTCATATATTCGGTCCTGCCTGATGGAAAATACCCCCATCATGCAAAAGACGTCGCAAAAAGCCCTGCAAGTATCTACGACGTCTTTGTCACTGGAAAGTTTAGTACGGAATTACAAAATAGTCAAATACGTATTTTTCGATATCAGAATAAGCTTGTCTACCTGTCAATCCAGCTTTTCTGCTTTGCTTCATGAATCTGATCATCAGTATTCAAATGAAACCGTAAAACTTCCCCATCCAAGTTCCCTGTCTGTATCCGGTATGAGCTTTCCTTCTTCATCCCAGTCTGCTTCATAAGGAATGATCGTCAGGGATGACGTTGCGGTATCCAGAGACGTCTGCCCATCAGCCAGAATGCCCGGTGTCCCGCTCAGTTCATAATCTGCGCACAGCCTTCCGTCTTCATCTGTATAGGATTCTGAGATAAAAACGGACAGATATCCATTGGTTGTGCCGATCTGGTTGCCAGCCTCATCTTCGATATAAAACAGTGCTCCCCGCATCGTGGGAAGGCTCAGCATTTCTTTGGCATCTTCCCCGCTTAAACGGTAGGTAAAATGAAGCGTTAACGTGGACGGAGAGATTGTCGCTTCCGTGATCGCTACATCTCCATCTACATTCTTTCCTTCCACCTGATCGAGTGTTACCGTTTCAAGTGACCCTTTTCTCATTGCAGACGTCCCATCTACTGTGAAGGTCAGTGTCTGTTCCTCCGCAACTGTGACGTCCGTCGCGTAATCATATTCGTTTCCATCCTCTATAGCAGCAGGATACGCAGTCCAATCGTATTGATTTTGCAATAATTCCAGCCGAATCGAAAGCTCAAGTGTTTCCGTATCGTCAATGTCGCTTACATCCACCCAGCAGAGATAAACCCCATCCGACTGTTTCTCGCTATTCAGAAGGTGATCGATGCCATTTACAGTCATGTGATCCTTGTGTACGACCTTCAGCTTCCCGTCTTCCAGAACAGCCTCCGGTGTTTCTGCGTAAAAATACACCTTTGCTCCATCGTACCACGTATCTGTGATGTTCCACAGGTTTCCGAAAGAACCGGTTTCCTCCTGCTGGGCGGTTACCTCATCTGGTTCGCCTAAAAGACCATCCTCAACATCTGATTGTCCCATGAAGCCTGACAGATAGTCGGAAAGGCCGCTCATGCTCGCCGCATAAGCGGTTCCGGCAATCAGGCAGAGCGATGCCGCCAGAACGGCCGCGTACTTCAGGCGCGGAGAGCCTCGCCATTTTAAATCGAGCTTCGCTCGATGGCTCGGCCTTCGTCCATGATTTGCTTCGCAAATCACGGACATATAGCGCAGGAAATTAGTCCTTCGGAACGGGTACGCGGATATGGATGATATGCCTGCTGTTCCCGATGTGTCAGCAGCTCCTTTTTCCGGAAGATTTCGCAGCGCGTCCGTGTACTTTTCCCATACCTGATCCGGCACGGTATTATCATTTGCAAGTGTCTGCACCATTTTCTCAAATCTATCCATAAATTTCTCCTTTCCTGTCCGCCTGTATCATTTTCTTTTTATCAAAACCCGTCCGCCGATTTGCATCGGAACTCATTTTTCCCAAGTCACGACCGTTTTCAGACTCGTAAGCCATTTTGCTTTCAGACTCATACGCTTTTGGGGACGAATGTTCGTCAGGTCGGCCATACGAAGCTGTTTGCGGCTCATCCCCAGCATCATTCGCACCATATTGCCGCCGCATCATCTCACGCGCTCTCGTAAGCCGGACACGCACCGTGCCCTCACTGAGTTCCAAAATCTGAGCAATTTCTTTTGTCTTAAATCCTTCTACATAAAAGAGCATCACCACAATCCGGTACTTCTCTTCCAGAGCGTTTAAAAATTCATCCCACTCAGCATGCTCATAGCCATTTTCCAGAGAATCTGATTCCGGCCATGGTTCATCACTCAGCAAATGCTGGCGGTCGCGATAAATGGAGTTGCAGTTGTTGATCAGAATTCTTGTCAGCCAGGTCTTAAAAAGATGGTCATTTTTCAGCGTTCCGAGCTTTTCCCAGCAGGCAAGAGCCGTCTCCTGCATCGCGTCCGCCACATCATCGTCATTTTTCAGGATTGCTTTGGCGATTTTATAGAGCGATGGTCCCTGTTCTTCCATCAACTGTGTAAACGCAGCCTTATCGCCCTTTTTTGCCTTCCTTACCAACAAATTCATTCGTTTTCATTCCCCTCCTCCGTTTGGATGCAAAGCCTGTTATTGTTTTCGAGATAATGGCCGGTCAATTATCATCTACTCAATTACACTTATTAGACCACAAATCCGGCTGTTTTGTTACAGAATTTTTCGGATTTTTTTCTTAAAATTTAAAAAATCGTGGGACGTTTTTGCCGTCTCATCCGTCTAATGTATGAAAGGAGGGAACGAGCATGGAAGAATTAGCCGAACTGGCCAAAAAGGCAGCCGGACATGATGCCGACGCATTTACAGCATTGATGCAATCGCAGATGCAGAATATGTATAAGACAGCACGCGCGATTCTGTCGAACGAGTCCGATATTGGCGGTTCGTGGAGCTTTGACCTGACTCTGTCCGGCTCCCCCAACACGACCACCTATGATCTGGACGCAGAGCTTGGGGACAGCGGCGCAACCGTGATTCAGGCTGTTCTCTCGCCGCTTTCCGCGACCATATACTATGAATTCCCATACTCTGAATACACCATCGAAGCAGAGGATGAAGATGGATTAACACGGATCGCCACTCTTTTTGATGAGGCGCCGGCATTTATCGGTTTCCGCATGAAAGATGGCACAGATATTCGTTACCTGACTGGCGGAGGCTCAAATGGCTATGATAACGACATGAATGATATTGAAAATGGCGAAAAATACATTTATCGTGTAATTCAGGGCTATGGACGTGTCATTGATGTGAATGAAATCGAAAGTCTCCTGTTCGTAAAATCCTGGCCAGAAGAATCGGAGGATGGTGAAGCGATCCTCTCTGATGAGAATCTGTATATCGTAACGCTTGAGTAATATTACGTCTGCGCGGGCGGCGTGCTTTGCCATAAGGATTGCCGACAAAGTCGGAGGGCGCTGAGTGCCAGTGGCACTCGTTTAGCGCCGACCGGAACGGAGTGTAGAGCGATTTGAATTTGCGTCTCCAAACTGGCAGGTCAGCTTCGCCTGAAAGGTTTTTGTAGTGGGCATTGGCACCAAAAATCACCTCAAACATTTCAAAGAACAGGTTGATATGAAACGCCAATTGTGGTATCTTTGATGTACAGAAGTATGCATAAAGTCTATAGCTTATTATGGTTGCAATGTATAGAGGTGACTAAAATGATGCAGGTTAATTTAAATAATCCGGCGGAAATCAGAAATGCAGGTTTTAATGCCCTAAGAGAAGCTCTCAGTCCTGTAGGAATGGTTCGTTTTATTCAGCAATTTGATACTGGATATGGGGACTATACGAAAGAAAAGCAGGAAAATCCTGATATCAGCCATGAAGAGGCTGTTGCCATGATGATGCAACGAAGAAAAAAATAACAGTTGATGAATTCATTCAAATCTATTTTGGTTTGGTCAAATTGAACTAGACAACTTTACAATTTACTATGAAACGATACTCCAGTTCTTTTTGAAATGCAGCGTTGTAATTCTGGTAAAGGTTCAAAATGAGCCTTTACCAGAAATTGCGCGAGTGAAGTCTCCTTTATTCTGCCAGGTGCAGGGTCACCGTCTGCATAATACTGTTCACTACAGTATCCAAGTCAGTCTCGCCTGAAAGATATTTCAGCCCCTCTTCTTTCACACTGTCTGTAATAACTGCATCTGTAACGCTGCGGTTGGATAGCTCCGGTATTATAGCTTCTATCTGGTCAAACAGGTTGCGAAGCTCTTCCGCACTTACTCCCCAGCTTGTTTCTCCGGTATCATCCGCACCCAGGACATCCTCTTTCATAATCTGAAAAGCGGTCTTATTGATCGGATAGCCACGGTCTGAAACGCTAAGCTCGCTCTGGCATTCCGACGAGAGGAATTCTTTTACAAATTCCAGAGCAGCTTCCTGGTTGGTGCTTTTCGCATTTACACCAATGATCTGTGCCGGAATAAACACGTTGCTGCTCTGTACCGCTGCACTTTCGTAGACCAGATCCGTACCAAGATATTGCGCGATGGATGCCGTCGTATTGAATGCCCTGGATTCGAACAACCCAATGATCTGTGACTGGAAATTTGTAATATTCAGGACAGCCTTTATCTCTCCCCAATCGTTATCATCGTCAGATACGGCAAATTCGTCTATATCTGCCTGGCTCACATTTTCCTTCTGTGTATCATTGATAGATTTTACTGCTTCCAGAAACTCACGAAGTGCAGTTTCATCCAATGAGCCTTCTTCAGCGCCAGCGAAACGCGAAGCGTTTTCTGCATCGCTGGCGCGACTTGCCGCCGAAGCGGAGCGAGGGGGCGTTTCCGCAACCATCCATGCCGGTGAGCAAATGGCAGTCATCATTTCCAGCAATTCTTCATCATAAAGTCCGAGGATGCTTATCATTTCCGGATTCGCTTCTTTCCACTCCTTCACACTCTGACACAGAGAATCAAGGTCTGTAATCTGAACCAGATTTTCCTGTGTCCCTACCATCATCATAATCCGAAATCTCGCCGGCACCGCATAAACTGCCCCGCTTTCCATCTGGTAAGTATAGGCGATGTTCTCATAAAATCCTTCACTTTCTGCCACTTCAGATAAAACGCCGGACAGGTCCACCAGCATCCCGCTCTCGGAATAGGAATCCACACTCATTCCGTCCAGAAGAATAATGTCCGGCCCGTTCCCCGCCAAAATTTCCGTATTCAATGTTTTAATCGCATCATCAACCGTAAGGCCACTGTCTCCGGACAGCCCCACTTCTATTGTCACCTGAATATCTGTATGGTTCTGATTGAACGTATTCACCTCATCGGTCAGCAGTTCATTTTCATACAACGTATAGAGTGTCAGCTTTTGTGTCGTCGGGCTGTTCCCTGAAAAAGAATAGCGTACCAGCAGGGAAGCGCCACTCGCTGTTAAGTAATGACACAAAACGCAGGAGTCACTAAGTGCGGCAACCGACCAGACCGTATAATCAGAGTCACCCAGCTTTGTAGCACTTCCCTCAAACAGTTTTTCCGCAACACCTCCGCCCCATTTATAGTGATAGAGTCCGCTTTTGCTCGCATAAAAGATCCCGGTGCCTTCCGTATCGTCCACAATTCCCCCGCCGCTGGATGTCGTCGACCATGCTTCATAGTCAGCCGATACAAGGCTGCTTATGATCTCGTTTCCCTCCTGTAATTCGCCCTTGTAGTTATAAATCTTCACGCCGTCATTTGTAATGGTTAGGATTTCCTCATTGACCGGCGCATAAGAGTAGTGCATCTCATTACTGTAAGGGATCGTCCCCACAATGCTGCCATCCGAAACCGAAAGGATATAAATAGTTGAACTGGTGTCTCTTACCGTCAGCGTATCATCATCTGCAAAATTGATTCCATAGCACTGTCTGCCATCATCAAATATAATACTCAGCCCCGTTGACGATCCATCCGTACTATATACAAGAATCCCTGCCGATTCCGTATAAAACGCCAGCTTTCCGGAATCGCTGATTGACGCGTAGCCATCTCTCCCTGAAATTTCTTCCGGCAGCCATCCGCTCTGTTCTTCCTGCCTTGCCCAGCTGTCTCCCTTGTCTGTCGATGTATATACGCCATTTTCCGTGATCAGCCAGAGGGTTCCATCAATTTCCCGCATAGCAAATATCTGCGTACTGTCATCCGGCAGTCCCAGATCCTCTTCCCTGTACGTAGACTCACTGCTGTCTGCCGTATCAGTCACAGCATTATTCTCTGAATTTTGAGAGTCCGAAGCTGCATCAGCGATCGAATCCCCCTGTGAATCTGCAGCCGTTCCTTCTGTGGTGCTTTCAATCTGCACCGCATCATCCGTTCCCGATGATATGCCTGTATTCGTAGCACTTCCACAGCCGGTCAGGGCAAACACCATAGTCAACACGAAACACAATTTTTTAATATTCTCTTTCATTTCAAACCTCCATATATCGCTTTTCATCGCATCTGTTCGGTACCTTTACAGTACCCCTTTTATTATCCTTTTCTCGGTCAGTTTTCTCGTATAATAATGTAAGCCGCGCAACAGAAATCGCTTCGCGATTGGCGCGGCCTTCGTCCATACTCGCTACGCGAGTACGGACATGCAATGGGCTGCATAGCAGGAAGCAGCACCTCCTAAAACGGTCCAAAAGCTAAGGCCCAGACAATTTTGAAACCACTGAATTTCCAGTGCATAGAATGGAAGTTCCAAAAAACCGGTCATTCCATCTTTCCATGTATCAAAAACCTCCCCATAGAAGCTGAAATCAGACCATTTCGCCGGTATAAATTCGGCTGGAACCTGAGTCATTCCTGTTAATTTCAATAGGAATGCCAGTAATAAAACACCTGTGAAAAATTCCATAGCACCAGCGAAACGCGGATAAATACTGTCAATACGCCATCTTTTTTTCGCTATACGCATCAGGAAATGAGCCAGCCGGATATAAACCGCCATCATACTTAAGCAGAATGGAATTTTTACAATTCCACGCAGAAATCCCCACCGAATCTCACTTAACGGAACCTGATATTTGTTTTGAAGTGTATTTTTCAGGTTCCAGCTTGTGGTGTCTCCATTTTTCTCCGCTGTGACCCTTGTAAAGACTTCCCCGCTCCCCAGAGGCATCTGAATGATTATTGCTGATTCGGAGATGTCCAGCAAGCCAAGTATCTGATATTCCCGGCCATCATAGCATACTGACAGACCAATTACATCTGTATTGCCGAAGAGTTTCAAAGCAATAGATTTGTCGAGCAGGCATCCGCTTGTATCCCCGCTTTGCGGCACGTTATAGTTACCTACCAGAAGACGCGGATCACCGCGAATCAAGATCACATTTGCTTCCGTTTCCCTTTCCACCGGCTCAGTAACAGATATTACCTGCTCACTTTTCTGCGTCCAGAATATCATGTCTGCCAAATTTTGATCAGCGCCAGCGAAACGCGAAGCGTTTTCTGCATCGCTGGCGCGACTTGCCGCCGAAGCGGAGCGAGGGGGCGTTTCCGCAGAGGTGGCTGCTTCCAGTATTTCCTCTGCCGTCTGCAGGGAAATGCCACCATTACTCACATAGTTCCATCTGCCATCCTGGCTTTGAAAACCTCGCAGTTCCCTGAATCCCATAGCAACACAAATTACCAATAACGCCATGCAAATGATAATTCTCACCCAGTCAGATATCCGGGCAGCCATAGCTGTCGGTTCCGTCGATTCACATGGATATAAATATTCTTTTTGCTGACATTTTGCATCCTGTTTTCTTCTTTTTCTCATGCTCATGAGACCTGCTTTCTGACCCTGTTTCCATCTTTTACCTCGCGGTCTGACTGGGTGATAATATCCTGGTCAACTGCTCCCGTAGCTGAAATAGCCGCATAACTGCTGTTTTTATCCAGTACCGTCACTGTAACTTTCTGTGCTTCCAGCACCGTACCCAGAATCCCTTCTGTTTCCTGCACGATCAGTACATAAGTCTCATCGTTGTCGGTATAAATTGCGTTTACCGGAACCAGCATACTGTACTGCTCTGATTGTTTATCGAATGTCACCGTTACCTGAGTGCCAATACAAAGCGAGTCTTTTTCTGCATCGTTTACTAATTCTGATTCTTCATTTAAAGTTTCAGAATCGTCTCCCTGTTCCGTTTCTTCAGCGGAAACATCTGTGTCACTGAAAGAATCCTCTTCCGTATTATCCGAGGCAGTCGTTGCTGCCAGTAAAACAGTCACTTTCAATAAGCTCGTATCATCCTCGTCATACTGGATATCAGATATGGTTGCACCTGCGATTGATTCCGTCTCCCCATATTTTGTTACGGTTACACTGTCTCCCGCCTCAATGTATTCTTCATATTCAGCAGACACGGTGACTGTAACCTTCTTGTTTTCGGAATCCACCGCCAGCACCGCAGCCGCTGACGTGGTAGTCGTGTCACCCGTCAGGACATTTACATCCTTTACGGTTCCCGCCGTTTCCGCATACACAATACAGTCATCGGAAAGCCCATCTTCCGCGTCCGCAATTTCTTTCACCTTTTCCGCCAGCCCGCTTTCAAATGTGTCCAGTGCCTCCTCATAGTCCGCAATCGCATCCTCCAGCGCTTCCCGCAGTTCCTTTTCTTCATCTGTACGGGAATACTGGTAGGTCTTATCCCTGCTGCGCTGATATTCATAATAAGCTGACCTTGCAGTCATAACTGCCTCCCTGGCGCTGAAAACTTCATTGCGGGTATTTTCTACATCAGAATTATCAGCGCCAGCGAAACGCGAAGCGTTTTCTGCATCGCTGGCGCGATCTGCCGCCGAAGCGGAGCGAGGGGGCGTTTCCACAGCGTCAGAATTTTCAATCGCATCCTCCTGCCATTTGACATAGGTTTCCAGATAAGTCTTATATTTTTCAAAATACTCATACTGGATCTCCCGCATGGTTTCCTCTAAATCGTCTTCTTCATGATCTGCCTCCGATTTCCAGTACCAGCCATCTGTTTTTGTCAGATATTTCTGCCAGCTCTCATAAGCGGTAAGATAAACATCCGACGCTGTTTCCAACGTCATCCGTTCTTTTGTCTCCCATGTATAAAACGCTTCCTGTGCCTCTGCCAGTTCCTGATTTTCGGAGAGCAGAAAAAGAGCGTCACCAACCTCCACACTATCACCTTCCTGCACATAAACAGCCTCAACCGTTCTCTGAGCCGGAACCGTTACGGATATTTCCTGCGTCGATTCAATTTCTCCGGACGCACTCACTGAATGGCTGATCCTTCCGGAAACCGCTTTCTGGGTCTGGACCACGGCAGTTGTCACGCTCGCCGCCGCCTGTGAAAGAAAGGTAAAGCTGACCATTACAGCCAGAAAGCCGATACTGATATTCCTAAGCCATTTCTTCATAGTTTTATCCCACTTTCTGTTTATAGTAAACGACGTAAGTCGTTTTACTTTGTTTCACTGCTTCACCTGTGAAGCAGAAATTCCCTTTTCCAGATGCTCCTGCCCATTTAAAAATATCAGCAGGGCAGGAAGGAAGGTCAGCACAGACACCCCAAACGCAAACCCGACGCTTCCCGTTTCGATTTCCGGCAGCAGGATGGATAACGGCCACAGGCTCTTCGCTTTTAAAAATGTCATTGGCTGCTCAATCATACTCCAGCTTTCCAGAAACCCAAGGATCATTGCAGAGAATATACCGGATTTTCCAAGCGGAAGCCCAATGTAAAAAAACAATTTGACATCTCCCGCCCCATCCAGCCTGGCCGCCTCCATCACTTCGTCCGGAATCCCACAGAAAAACCGATACATAATGAAAACCGGAAATGACGAAAATCCGCATAGCAGTATCAGCCCCAAATGACTATCCAGCAGATTCAGCCTCTGCAGAACCAGATAATCCGAAAGCATTAACACCTGAAAAGGCATCAACATCAGAACAATATACAGCCACAGCAACGCTTTCTTCAAAGGAAACTCCCATTTTGCGAATCCCCATGCGGCTAATGTACCAAATATAAGCTGCACCGCCAATGATCCCGCTGTAATCTTCACGGAATTCCAGAACATTACAAAAAATTCCGGCGTATCCAGCAAAACCTCTACATACGCTCTTAATGTCGGATAAATGGGAGTCAGCGTCAATTCCGCATAGCCGTCCCCTGTCCCAAGAATCGCGCCCAGTTTCAGGGTCAGTTCATCTTCACCCATGAAAGAACCTGCTGCCAATATACAAACCGGAACGATCATAACCAGAACGAACAGCAGCATCAAAGCCTCCATTCCCTTTCCGCAATGCTTCATATCCTTATATCAGCTCCTTTCCCCAGCATCAGCAAAGATCGTTTCCCCACGCCCTGTGCAAAAGAATAATCATCAAAAGGATCACCATGCCCAGAAGCACAGATGCAGCAGACATCTTATCTAGGGACAGCGCCGCAAACCAGTTGTTAAACAGGTGCTGCATTAGATACATGCTTTCATGCGGATAATTGCCCGCCACCAAATAAGCCTCCCGGAATACTTTAAAAGAATTCAGCAGGGACAGCACCGCCACCGTGTAAAATACCTGCTTCATATTTGGAAGGATAATCCAGAAAAAAATCCTGATTTCCCCGGCTCCATCCACTCGTGCCGCTTCGTAAATGTCATTTTCAATCTGTTGCAGACCCGCTATCCACAGGACCATGTCATATCCGATATTTCTCCACAGATAACTGAGCACCAGAACCCAGAAGGACGCCCCCGAATTCAGCCAGTCTGTTGTTTGAAACCCTAACAGCGTCAGCACTTTCTCGAAAGCCGTGCCATGCAAAATCGTCCTGCGGACGATGGCACGGCCTGCGTCCAGCATCTGCTGCGCAGATGTGGACCATACATTTAATACGCCATGGTTATGGAACAAAAGCTTCCAGAGCAGGGCGGCCGATACCGCTGGCAGAGCCATCGGAAGCAACATCGCGCTTTTATAAAAATTCCCCCATCGGCAACGCATGATCACTACTGCCAACAGCAACGACAAAGACAGTAAAAGCGGGATACATACGGCAATAAAGCGCAGTGTATTTTGGGCAGCAAGCTGAAAAGCTGTATTTTCAAAAACCGTTTGAAAATTCTTTAATCCAACAAAAGCAGAACCTGCATTTTCCGTCACCGAACGGCGGATTACGTCCATCAATGGTACACAGTAAAATATTAGTGTTCCGAAAAGGCTTGGTAAAATCCAAAGAAAGCCTTTCCAGCGTTTTTGATTTGTCATAGCCTCCGTTTTCTCCTTTCAGCATCCCGGCTCCTTGCTTCTGACACCATTCTATCAGGCGAATATCTAAATTTAATCTAAATGGAAAAATTTCTTTATCTAATTTTCGTCTAAAAGTTCAGAACAGCATCGAAATGAAAAGACAGGCTGTGCAGGTTTACCTGCTAAAGGCTGTATTTTCATTTCGGGATGGGCGGAACGCCCATCAAGCCTCAGACATATGACGCGCAAGCGGCATATAGCCTTCGAAGAAGGCGGTCTGTGGCCTGCTGTTCTGAATTCAAAAAAATATTGAAGATTAGATAAAATTTAGACATTCGTAGTGTATAATGGGATTAGCCTAACACTATGAATTATGGGAGAGACACATGAGAATATTGCTGATTGAAGATGATCTTGATTTTTCTTACGCATTGAAGATACAGCTTGTCAACCATGGTTTTGAAACGGATACCTGTACAAACGGTAACGACGGCCTGTTTTATCTGCAGCAGCAGATTTACCATCTGATTCTGCTCGACTGGAGGATGCCGGTTTTAAATGGCATTGATTTTCTACAGATTATACGGGATAAGGGGATTTCCACACCTGTAATCTTTCTCACCGGTATGGGCGATCTGGCGCAAAAAATTGAAGGTCTGAACCGTGGAGCTGACGATTATCTGGTAAAACCATTTGCTTTCGAAGAGCTGCTGGCACGTATCCACTGCATTCTTCGCCGGCCTCAAATGATAAAGACCAACACACCGTCTGCAGGAGATTTGTTTCTGGACACAGATAAGCAGGTTTTACGTTGTAACGGGAAAACAGTGCCGATTACCGCGCGCGAATCTGCCCTTCTGTTATTTTTCATGAGTCACGCAAACCAGACATTTTCAAGAGAGGCACTCCTTGCAAATGTCTGGAATGGAAGTGCGGATGTAGAGAGCCGGAACGTGGATAATTTCATCTATCTTCTGCGAAATCATCTGAAGACGCTTAACTGTCTTGTCCAGTTAAAAACGGTAAGAGGCGCAGGATACCGATTGGAAGTTGAGGAGGTGTCTGAATAAATGTTTCGTAAACTCCGCATAAAAATGACACTTTTCTGTATCCTTATCATCTCTCTGATTCTGTTGTCTATGACTGCTGTTTTACTCTTTCTGCTTCACCAAAACGAAGAACTGACCAGCTTTCAGGATTTTGAAGAAACAGTGAGTGAGCTTTATCAGGATATCACCGGAGAAGTTGCGCTTTCCCATTCCTGGCTTGACGAGGTATGTTCGAGCAACGACCTTATCGTTTCAATCCTGGATAACGGAGAACCTCTCCTCTATCGCCAAAATCAAATAGATGCAGATATGGAGTTGTTGTTTACTCAGGCACGGGAAACAGCTTTAAATGAATATGCCGTCTCAGAGCTGTCGGTCGCAGACGGCTCTTCGCTTGTGCACAAAGAGTTCCAAATGAATAAAAGCTCTGAAGGAGAAGGAATCAGAAAAAGCTGTCAGGCATCCGTGGCCTATATTTCCACAAATTATTCTGTTCTCTGTATCACTGCTATCCGCTTCCCCGTGTCACAGAATATCTGGACAAACACCCTTTATCGTTCTGTTATTCTGACCACTCTGTGCGCTATTCTCCTGTTAAGCCTGCTGTCATTCTTCCTGATCCGCTACCTGGTTCAGCCATTAGAAGAAGGGCATAAGCGCCAGATCAATTTCTTTGCGGATGCTTCACACGAGCTGCGCTCGCCCCTGGCTGTACTGATTTCATCTCTGTCTGCAATGGAATCCTGTCCAGAACGTGGAAATGAACTTCTTCAAACTATAAAAAAGGAAAGCCTGCGTATGCAGCGCCTTGTAAATGATATGTTCACGCTTGCCTCCCTGGATAATGGCAAGATCGCAATCCATAAAACAGAAGTCTGCCTGTACACTCTGTTTCTGGAAGCATATGAAAAATTTGAAACGGCTGCGATTCACAAGAATATTTTTCTGGAAATCTCAATTCCTGAAGACTCTGCCGCTACGGCAAACTGCGATCCAGAACGTTTAACACAGGTTTTCACGATTTTGCTTGACAATGCTGTTTCCTATACTCCTGAAGGCGGGCATATTCTGGCTGCTATCTTAGAATCTCACAGCAAATTTATTATTACAGTGAGTGACAGCGGGCCAGGCATCCCAGACAAAGCAAAGGAAAAAGTGTTTTCGCGTTTCTACCGATATGATCAGTCCAGAACCGATAAGAATCATTTCGGGCTGGGGTTAAGCATTGCAAAAGAGATTATAGAATTGCATGAAGGCACTATCGCTGTGCAGGATTCAACGGAGGGAGGCGCTGAATTTATAGTAGTGCTGCCTGCAAATACCAATTAAGTCCCTTATCAGTACTTCATTATTCGCCAATCGTCAAAATGCGAAAAGTTGCGTTTTTCAGAAGTGCCAGACAGATAACTGTCCATTGCGGTCTGTGAAAACGTCAAATTCATGAAAAACGCCGATTCGGCAATTGGTAAAAAATGGTCGAAAACAGCTCCTTAGAGAAAATTTTTGATTATAAAGGTAGTTTACGTATAAGCTCACGAAAAAAGAGAGAGACACGGAGAATTTATTACAACCAGTCCGGCAATCCCATGCAGATACGCACAAATGGCCCGAAACTAATTCGGAGACTGGTGGCGCTCATCGAGGAATATCCGGACTTGTGCAGATACACTGGGAAGGATGAAATCTGCGGTTCCTATTTTGAGGTGGATAAAAAGCATATCAGCATTCAGGTGACACGCCCCTACTCAGACGAGCGCCGCCGGAAGCAAAGTGAATGAGCGAAGGAGCATGGGTTGCACGGAAATATGAAAAATTTAGAAAATTTAGAAAATGCAAGGAATGGTTAATTGCGAAAAATTCGCTATTATGATATTATAAAGTTGCTCTATAGAAAAATTATTCTTAGAGAGGTCAATTATGGCATTAATAAATTGTCCCAATTGTGGAAAACAAATATCTGATAAAGGCAGCCACCTGTCCGAATTGCGGGTACCCAATTTCACAGCTAACAAATCAAGAAAATAATTTTTAGATATCTTTTTTTAAATTTTAAAAATTAGATGCCGAATGTAACAGTTAATATTTTGGTGGAAGGTGATAGATATGCTTTTGATTCTTATTAGTTTTATTTTGTTAGAAAGTGTAATGTTTGGAATTGTTCTTCCAGATCAAAGGGGGAAAAAACGAATATTTATAATAGGAGCTTTAATAGCAATTTTTATTACTGGTTTTAGGTTAATACATAATAATGCGTTAATTTGGGGTGGATTTATTATATGCCATATAATCTTGTTTGGTATATATTTGTTCTATTATTATCAATTCATAGATAAGATAGAGAAAAAAAGTTTAAACTTTTTATTCACAAGCTATGTAAGAATACCAACATTTTTTTATATAATTCCAGTTATTGCTGTCTTATATGTGATGATAGCAGAAGCTAAAACGGATGAAATTGCTCCAGTAATGGCAATACTATTTTTTGTTCTTATAGCGGGTGGTTATACTTTTGCAGAGAACAAAAAGCTAAATAATTTATCTGATGAATCGATTGCTTGTATGAATCAAGAAAATTTGAAACAATATATATATCGAAAAAATACACTTGTAGGAGTATATGCCATTATTTTTTCTATATCAGCGGGATTACTTTATTTATGTGTGTGTGACTTTGTAGATGCGAATATACTGGTTCTAATTTTCGTTTTAGAATTTGTAGTTAACATGATTTTGTATATAAGATATTATCATAAGATTAAAGCTAAATATATGCCAGAAGACAATTCTCAATACAGTAAATGGCAACTTATGGTTCCGAAAAAAGTTGGTGTCGGATATACGTTTAATTTTAACTGCCCTTTAACATATGTCATATTAGGAATTTTATTTATAATAGTTGTAGTGTCACTTTTATAAATTTTTTAGTCTGATTCCCTTTTCATGTATCGAATATATAAATACGAGTCTATCTGAAGCCCAACATAAAAGTCTTATTATCAATTACCATAATACGCTGGACTGTTTTTCAATGGATGTAATTATATTGTAAACATTTTTTTGCTAAGTGGTCAAAATGACCACTTAGCAAAAATAATCAATATTATCGCGCATGACTTCTTGATTTCTTTTTCGGCGCTACCGGCTGGCTTCTGCTCTGTTCTCTTTCCTGCTCCCGGCGCAGATCCATTACTCGTTCACGAAACAGTTCCGGATTCTCGGCCAGCCTGTTATCAATCTACTGTTCAGCAAACGTTACACGGTCATACTTAAATTTTTGTCCGAAAATATCATGAAGTTTCTCGCGGATTTTAACGTAAAAGCTGCTTTGTAAAGGAACACGTGCTTCCAGCAGCTTTTCCTGCTCCGAGCCAACCCGCTTAAGAGTTTCTCCGTACTCTGCTTCATCCATTGCAAGCTGAACAGCCAGTTGCTCCTGCTGGATATTCAGCTTTTTCAGATAGTCGGACATTTTTAAGAGAGTATTTTCCGCCTCTCTCATGACCCTGTGTATCTGTCCAGCCATCATTCTTCATAGAAAACCTCGTCCGATCCAAAAGCACTACATAAAGCAGCTTCGTTGTTTCGGACAAGCCGCTGACCAGCAGAAATTTGGGGAAAATCATATATGGCGGCAGATTTGTGCCGGTTGTCAGATACTCGGTCATGTGCACTTCCTCCGTTTCTCTCAAATTCATACCGGAATATTATGTCTGGCACTTTTTTTACAGAAATAGTCTATCGTAAAGAAGGCCAAAGGTCATTGAGTGGAAATTGAGGGATATTTGACTAAGTTTATCATTTTCATAATATTTCAGGCACAATGTCTTTCAAAATCTGACGGTATTTCATATACCTCATTTCTGTCTATCTATATTCCTGCCTTTTTTATCCGATATATTGTGTTCACATTTTTTTCATATTTTAAATGTCTACTGATTTCAACAAATTTTCATCTGATTGACAAGTTTCCACATCAGTCTCGCATGTTCACAAATCTGTAACAGAGTACGTTGCATTCTATGGAATTTATGAGGCGTACTTTGCAATTTTATATGATATTTCACATTTTATTCACAGAGTAAGTTGCATTCTATCTTTCTCTTGAGACAGTTCACTGTTTTTTCACATTTTCAGACGACATTGGGGTAAATTTCTCACTTTTCAGTTCAAATCAGCAATAAGAAAGACAGGGGCGTTAAACCTTAACTTCCCGTTTTTTTCTCACTCAAAATCGTCCCAGTCAGGATATTGTTCA
>JAJQDT010000004.1 GCA_021202075.1 Lachnospiraceae bacterium
CTCCCCGGCGAGGGTATATCCCGTACGAAGTGCGGGATGCCTCCCCGGCGAGGGGCGCGGCCTTCGTCCATACTCGGCAAGCGAGTATGGACATATGGTAAGATAGCGACAGGAGATCTGGTTGGTGAAGGGAGAATTCCATGGAGCAGTATGAAAGAGCGCTTGCCCTGTGGCGGCGAAAGGAGATTACGACAGAGGCGGAGCTTGCGGAGGCGCTAAGTGGACAGGGCATCGCCTATGCCTATCATTCCGGTAAAATAGAAAATGAGCGGGTCACCTGGAACGACACAAGAGAAATATTTGAGCATGACGGCGTGACCTCTTATACCGGCGATTTGCGGACTCTGTTCGAAATCCGAAACGCGAAGGAAGCCCAGGAGTTTTTCCTGGCTTCCTTTGGACAGCGGCGTCCGGTCGACGAGGCGTTTATTAAGGAGCTGCAGCGGCTTCTGACGCAGAATACCTACGATACGAGACGGTATCAGCTCGGAGAGCGTCCCGGGGAATATAAAAAGCATGATTTCGTGACCGGCAGGGAGGAGATCGGAGCGCCCTGGGAGGACGTTGCGGAGGAGATGGCGGAGCTTTTAGAGGAATTACAGGAGCTCCCGGAGGGAAAGATACTGACAGCAGCCGCATATTTTCATGTGAAATTTGAGAATATTCATCCCTTTGCGGATGGCAACGGCAGAACCGGGAGACTGGCCATGAATTATCTGTTGGTGCTGCACGGTCATCCGCCCATCACTATCCACGAGGAGGATCGGCGCGCTTACTATGAAGCGCTGGAGGCCTGGGACAGGGAGCAGGCACTTTCCGTGATGTGCTCTTTTCTGAAGGAACAGACAGTCAAAACATGGGAGAAACAGATCGTGCGCGAAGAGCGCAGGAAAGGCGGAGATTTTTGATGCAGAAAGATGTTGTGTTTGTCCTGTTTTTTTGTCTGATGTTCCTTAAAAAATCGGACAGGGGAATGCTGCTTACCCCTGTCCGCTAAAAATCCTGCATTCACCCCATCAACAGCTGTGCCAGCAGCTGTGCCGTGGGCAAAATCACGTCGGTATTCACACAGAATCCCGGATGATGGATGGGATGCCCGACTCCGGTGCCAACCCGTATGTAGCAGCCCGGTATGTCCTTTTCGATATAATAAGCAAAGTCATCGCCGCTCATGGAGCTTTTGGGCGGGACTACTTCCATGCCAAGCGAAAGAGCGGTCTTCTTGCCGACCTCTGCCATCTGGCCATCGTTCCAGGTGGCAGGCGGTCCCGGCGTCCATACGACTTCGGCGGCGGCGCCATAGGCGGCTGCCGTGCGTTCTGCGATTTCCCGAACCCTGCGCTCATACAAAGCGCGGTCTTCTCGGTTCAGAGTGCGGACGGTTCCCTCCAGCTCCGCCTCAGAGGGGATGACATTCCAGGTCGTGCCGCTGGAAATCCGGGTGACGCTTAAGAGAGAGGGGTGCATCGCATTCACATTGCGGCTGACAATCGACTGCAGGCTTTGCACGATCGCCGCGGCAGCAGGAATGGGATCCACACCGTCGTCGGGATGCGCGCCGTGGCAGCCAACACCTGTGACCCGGATCTTGAAGCGGTCGACCGCCGCCGTTACATACCCTTCCCCGACGCTTACGACATTCACTTCGTTGGACGGATCTGCGTGGAACCCCCAGATACAGGGCACGTCATCCAGCGCACCTGTATCAAGGACCTTTACCGCACCGTGGGACTCCTCCTCTGCCGGCTGAAAGAGAAACTTTACCGTGCCGGAAAATTCCTTCCTGTGTTCATGAAGCAGGATCGCCGCTCCAATCCCGGCTGTAATGTGAAAATCGTGTCCACAGGCATGCATATGCCCCGGTATTTCCGAGCGGTACTCCAGATCGGTCTGCTCTGTGACAGGAAGAGCGTCGATGTCGCAGCGCAGAGCAGCGCGGGTTGTTCCATACCTTTCTGTATTTTCGCCTGTATGCTCTATTTCGTTTATTTCCGCAGATGTATTTGATTTTTCATCCGTATTCGAATTTGCTGAAAGCTCTTTATGAACGCTTTTATTTTCGGCTGCTGCAGTTTTTTTGCCTGCGGCAACATTTCCTTCTGAGTTTATATTTACAGGTTTCTCTCCCCGCACCGCGGCGACCAGCCCTGTCTCCAGCAGATAAGGCAGAATCTCGATTCCTGTCGCAGTCAGCAGCTCCCGGATCTTTGCCGTGGTCTGTACTTCCTCGTAGGGCAGCTCCGGATGCCGGTGAAACCATTTAAAATTTTCAATCAGATATTGCTCAAAATTCTCCATTTTGTTATCCTCCGTTGCCGATTATTTATTGCGCGGCTTCCATCACAGTTGTTTTTATTCGTGCGGGTTTCTCCAGGGTCGCTGCTTTATATTTCGCCGTTCGAAACCAGTCATCCTGCGTGACCAGCATTGCCAGAACAACGCGCGCTGTTTTACATTCCGCCGTTCGGATCCAGTGCGTCTCTCAGGGCGTCGCCGATAAAGTTGATTGACATCACAATCACGATGATCATCAGTCCGGGCGGGATCCAGAGCCAGGGCTGGGATGTCAGCACCGTGAGGGACTGTGCACCGTTGAGCATATTGCCAAGGCTCGGCGTGGGCGGCTGCACCCCCTGTCCCAGAAAGCTCAGGGCCGCCTCATCCAGAATGGACAAAGCCAGCACAGAGGTCGCGTAGACCAGAATGGGCGCCGCCGTATTCGGAAGAATCTCCGAGAACAGGATGTGACGAAGCGGCATTCCTGCCACAATATTTCCCTTTATAAAGTTGGTCTCTCTTAAATTCAGAACGTTGCTGCGCACCAGTCTGGCGACGCCCGGCCAGTCTACAAAGCCCAGGATCAGGATGATATTCCAGAGCCCCGGCTCGAAAATCGCTGCCGCCACAAGTACCAGAAGGATGTAGGGGAAGGACATCACCATATCCGTAAACCGCATGATGATCATATCCGCGATTCCGCCGAAATATCCGGCGATCAGCCCCAGAATGACGCCGATCACAGTGGAGATCAGTGTTGCCATCACGCCGACCAGCAGCGAGATGCGAGTAGCGTACAGCAGCCGGCTTAGCATATCCCGGCCGATCTGATCCGTTCCCAGCCAGAATTTCCAGGAAGGAGGTTTGGAAAAGCCACCCACGATCGCCGTGGGATCATAGGGCGCGATCACCGGAGCGAGAACCGCGGCAGCCGTGATAATGGCCAGAATCACCAGACTGACGGTACCCAGACGATGATGCCGGAACCTGCGCCAGACGGTCTGCAGGTAGCTCTCACTTTGGAACCCCATATTATTGTTGTCGTTTGAGCTTCCAGGCTGGGAACCGGCCACCCCTTTATGCTCACAGGCAGATGCGGAAAGTCGCGGCTTGCGACGCATCCCTTTGGCGCAGCGGCGGATAGGAGTGTGAGAACTCCCTTTATCCGATTCGGATTCAGTTGTCGTTTTTTGTTTATAGAAAAAGAGTCCCATGCTTTCCCCTTAATCAAGCTGAATGGTAGGATCCGCCAGCACGTACAAAATATCCGTCAGCAGATTCGCGATAAGAACGACGACTGCCGACAGCAGACATACGCCCATGATTACCGGGTAATCCCGGTTGCTGATGGCGCTCATGGTCATCAGGCCAAGACCCGGCCAGGAGAATACCTGCTCAATGATGATCGACCCGCCGAACAGCATCGGAATCTCCATGCCAATCACTGTAATGATGGGCAGCAGCGCATTGCGCAGGGCATGCTTGTTGATGACGCGAAAACGGCCGATTCCCTTGGCCCTGGCGGTCCGCAGATAATCCTGCTGCAGGATCTCCAGCACCGCGCTGCGGATATAGCGGATGGTACTTCCGGCCATGGAAAACGACAGCACAATCACGGGCATCACCATATGTCTCGCGACATCCAGCGCGCCGCTGTCGGTTCCCAGTGTTGTCATGCCGCTTGACGGAAGCCATCCGAGCCTGATCGTAAATACATAGACCAGAAGCAGGGAGAAGAAAAATCCAGGTATGCTGCTTCCCAGAAAGGAGACCGTCACGACCGCATAGTCCCCTTTGGAATACTGGTGAACCGCGCTGTAAATACCGGCCGGAACGGAGAAAAGCAGACTGACGATCAGCGACACGCCCATCAAAAGAAGCGTCGGCCCTAAGTGGCTTGCGATCATGGAGCTCACCGACTGGTAGGATTTGATCGAATAGCCCAGATTGCCCTGCAGGATCTGCCCCAGCCAGACAAAATACTGGACATAGAAGGGCTTGTCCAGACCCAGAGCGATCGCCTTCGCCTGCACGGCCGCCTCGGAGACGCGCGGTCCCTGCAGCATTTCAAGAGGACTTCCGGCCAGACACATGATGCCGTAATCAATCAGCGTGATGCCGAACAGGACCGGAATCGCGATCAGAATGCGTTTTAAAATGTATTTACCCATGCGCGGCCTCCTCCCGTATGATTTTTGATGCTGCGGTATCTGAAGCGTTCTGTATGTTTTCCGGCACAAAGGAATGTGCTGTTTTGCGAATGCTTTCCGGCGCAATGGAATTTGGCGCTTTGGATATATTTTTCAGCATGACCGGACAGGCTGCTTTGTGAAATGTTGGCAGTGTTCCATTCGCAGCGGATTCCAGCTCCGGTTCTTCATGTGCGCACGCGTCTGTGGCATAAGGACAGCGGCTGTGGAAACGGCATCCAGACGGCGGATTGGTATTGCTGCCGATCTCTCCCTGCAAAAGGCGGCGTTCCTTATCCTTTTGCGCCGTATCCGGCACAGGTACCGCCTCCAGCAGTGCCCTTGTATACGGATGAACGGGGTGGTGGAACACCTCTCTGGCTTCGCCGATCTCTACAATTTTCCCAAGATACATCACGGCAATCTGATGGCTGACATAGTTGACCGCCCCCAGCCCGTGTCCTACAAACAAAAACGTCAGATTCAGCTCTTTTTGCAGCTCCTTCAGCAGATTCAGGATCTGCGCCTGAATCGACACATCCAGAGCGCTGACCGGCTCATCGCAAATGATAAATTCCGGATTTAAAGAAAGTGCTTTGGCAATGGCGATGCGCTGCCTCTGCCCGCCTGAGAACTCATGCGGATATCTGCCGAGAACGGTTTTTGGCAGGCCAACCATATCCATAAGCTTACGGATATCCTGTTCCACGGAAGCCCTCGTGGAAATGTGATGGTACAGCATGGGCTGCGCCAATATCTCAAAAACATGCTTTCTCGGATTTAAAGAAGAGTAAGGATCCTGAAAAACCATCTGCAGCTTTGTCCGAACCTGCCGCAGCTGTTGCTTATCCTTGCGGATCGCCGCCAGATCACAGCCGTCATAGCAGATCGTGCCCGCCGTGGGAATCTCCAGACCGACCAGCTGTCTGCCTATGGTAGATTTCCCGCAGCCGGATTCCCCCACAAGTCCCAGTGTCTGCCCCTTCGGGATCGAAAAGCTGACGCCGTCCACAGCCCTGATGTGGCCGGTCGTATGAGTAATGACGCCGCCCTTGATGGGGTAGTATTTTTTAAGATCCCGCACCTCAATGAAAGGTATTGATTTCTCGTCCGCCATTTGGCAATTCTCCCTCTGGTATCATATTGCCATTCTCAAACGCTGCAGCATAGTTCTCACATACATGGTACGATTCACTTCACATGTGCCGCAGCATGACAACCACATATCGCAGCACTTTTTATGTGCCACAGCTTATCTTCACACACAGGCGTTCTCATTGCGCTATAACATCATTTTCAAGCGCAACAACACACCTGGCGGTATGCCCGCCGCCGAACTCATAATTTTCCTGCGGCTGGCCGCACTGTTCGCACGCATACGGGCAGCGGTCAGTGAAACGGCATCCGGTGATATCGTCGTAGCGCTCCGGCACCATGCCGGGAATCGCCGTAAGCTGCCGGTCGGCGCCATCCAGGATTGTGGGCACCGTGTTTAGAAGCGCCTGGGTGTAGGGGTGTTTTGGGTGTGCAAAAAGCTCCTCTGCGTCCGCTTCCTCTATGATCTGTCCCGCATACATCACAAGTACCCGGTCTGCGGTGTTCGCCACCAGACCGATGTCATGCGTGATCAGGATCATGGCCATCCCTTTTTCCCGCTGCAGCTCTCTTAAAAGATGCATGATCTGCGCCTGTATGGTCACATCCAGCGCAGTCGTAGGTTCATCCGCGATCAGCAGCTTCGGATTGCAGGAGAGAGCCATGGCGATCATCACTCTCTGCCGCATCCCGCCCGATAATGTGTGCGGATATTTTCGCATCATGCTCTCCGGATCCGGCATCCCTGCCTTCTTAAGCAGATCAATCGCGCGCAGCCGGGCCTCCTTTTTGGAAAGGTGCATGTGGATCCGGATGCTTTCCGTGATCTGACTGCCCACGGTAAAAACCGGATTCAGGGAGGTCAGCGGATCCTGAAAAATCATGGTCAGCTCGTCCCCCCGGATCCGATCCAGATCCTTCTCACTCATGGAAAGCAGAGAATGAGACTCAAAGAGGACAGAGCCGTCAACGACAGCTCCGCCCTTCCCTAATAATCCCATAATTGACAGTGAGGTGACACTTTTCCCGCAGCCTGATTCGCCCACAATGCAGACGACCTCCCCAGGGTCTACGTGAAAGCTCACGTGGTCAACACTGATCGTTCTGCCATAATCCCCGGTAAAGACTGTGGTCAGGTCCTTTACTTCAAGCAAATGCGGCATTCCCGGCCCTCCTGTGTATTATCCCCGGTAACTGCTCATGTTTTCACATTCACAGCTACTGTCATTTACTCATGATGATACTGCGGATTGCCGTATGCTTCGCCGCTCCGTTCGTGTATCATTCGTTATCTCAGTCCGTGACGTCCCAGTTCTGTACGTCATTGAAGAAACCGTACACCGTAGGCTCCGCGCCGGTCACACGATTGCTGACTGCGCCCATCGCGCTGATCACATAGGCAGAGAACATCGGGACCTCCTCCTGCACGATGCCATCCACGATGGCGTAATCTTCGGTAAGCTGATCTATATCCGTGGTGGTCTGGGTGTCCTCCAGCGCCGCGTTGATCTCATCATTGGAGTACCCGGTCCAGCTTCCCTCGCCGGACAGCAGCCACGCCACATCCGGATACGGATCCACCGGCGCGTACGTGTACTGTACTGCCAGTATATCATAATCGGTCGTCCCTGCAACCGTCATCAGGTTGGCAAGATCCATGGTGGTAATCTCTACATTAATGCCGACTGCCGCCCACTGCGCCGCGAGAACCTGCGCGCCGTTGACAAATGTCGTATCCCCGGACCATACATAGAAGCGCAGGGTCTGAGAGCTGTCCCAGCCCGCTTCCTCCAGAAGCTCCATCGCCTTGTCCGGATCATACTCCAGCGGCACGATCGTTTCATCGTAATAAGGGCTGGCGGAGGAAACAAATCCGTCGATGACCTCGCCGTGCCCGCTAAGCAGCTCCTCAACCAGCATCTCGCGGTCGATCGCGTAGACAAGCGCCTGGCGCACTCTGGCATCCGTCACATTTTCCGTCTGGATAAATAAGGACTGGTTGGTCACCGGAGCGCCGTATACCGCGGTCACATTTTCCAGCTGCTCAATGCTCTCATAATCCGTCTCCGGAATGGAGGTCATGGTGAGCTGTGTGATATCGATCTCGCCCGACTGCAGGCCGGCGTAAATCTGGCTGCCGTCCACAATTTTGATATTCAGTTTATCAATCTTGGGCGCACCCTTCCAGTAATCCTCGTTCGCTTCATAAGAAATATAGTGGTCCGCGTCATAGTCCGTCAGGAAAAATGGTCCGTTGATGACATCCGGTTGATTGAACCAGTCCGCCGTCAGAAGCTCTTCCTCGCTGAACTGTTCGATGATGCTCTTCGGCAGTGCGCGGAGATATCTGCCGTAGGTATTGTTGAACGTCGTAAGCGACATGGAATACTTGGCGGTAAACTGCAGCGTCTTATCGTCCAGTACCGTAAGACCGGCCATCTCCGTCGCTCCTTCTTCCACAAAGCCCTCGTCGGAAGTACCCTCAAACGCATAAAGCATCAGCGTGGTATTGTTCACGATGGGGCTGGCCATGCGCAGCACCGTGTACTCCAGGTCGTACGCCGTCACCGGCTCTCCGTCGGACCATGTCGCGTCGTCGTCGATGTGCACGATAAAATTGATATTATCCTCCGTAGTGATGGAATCCGCCAGCATATACTGGAAATTGGAATCCGAATCCAGCTCCACGAGCGGCAGGAACATCAAGTCCACCGCGTATTTGTTGATCTCGGTCTGATCCATCACAAAGGGGTTAATCCCGCCCAGGCTGCTGGTAACACCAACGTTGATAATCTTTTCCCCATCGTCGGATGAGGCGCTGACGGTCGTGACAGCCGAGGATGCGAGCATCGCACCGGCCAGAAGCAGGCTAAGCATTTTTGCATTTGTTCTTTTCATAATGTTCTCCTCCCATTGCGGATATTCATACTGAATAGATAGGTATTGTGTGAAATTATACTTGCAGATGGGGATATTGTCAATACTTTTATCCCCGCTTCTGCGATTTATTCCTTCTACGACGTATTACCGCTATTGTACAGGCAATTGAAGAAGATTGCAAAGAAAAAATGCGGAAATTTTAATGCGCGGGCACCGGCAATAAAGGAAACGCTCTACGTTCCGTTTCGGTCGGTGTTATCACAGGCCGTAAAAGCCCTGACACAGCCAGGAAAAAAATACAGGGAAAATACAGGTTAAAAATGATTGAAAAAAGGTGACATACGCTATAAAATATACGGAGTCGGCGGAAATCGCGACGCAAAGGATTGAGGATTGCCATTTTTTAACCGTGACGTAAAGGATTTTGCCATGAAAAACTTACTCAACTATCAGTCGAGTGAATACGACTGCGGCCCGGTCACCCTGACCAATGCCATCCGCTATTTATTTGAACGGGAGGAGATCCCGCCGGATATCATTAAAAACATCATGCTGTATTGCCTGGATTCCTACAACGAGGCAGGCGAGGTGGGCAAACAGGGAACATCCACTTCTGCCATGATGTTTTTAGGAAGCTGGCTCAACCAGTTCGGAGCGATCAGAAAATTTCCGGTTTCCTGTGAATTCCTTTCCGGAGAGAGCGTGTACTTTTCGCAAAATAGCCGAATCGTCAGCGCGATTCAGCAGGGCGGGGCAGTCGTGCTCCGGCTTTTTCTTGATGTCGAGCATTATGTGCTGCTGACCGGCATAGAAGGCGAGGATGTGATTCTTTTTGATCCCTACTATGAAGAACTGGACGATCCGGAACTGGATGCGGAGTTCTTCTCAGGGGGTATTTCCTTCATCACCGATCAGCCTAAGAAGGCGAACCGCCGCATCTCCATGGAGCGGCTGAACCGCCACGGAAAAGGCTTTTACGAGATGGGACCCTGCGGGATCCGGGAAGCCCTGATCATCTTTAACCAGGAAAAAAGAATTACGCCCGAGGCGACGATTGAGTATTTTATCTGAATAGAAATTTCGAGGAGGAAGAACATGAACTTTGAATATTTTACCCCGACGAAGGTGGTTTTTGGAAGGGGAACGGAGGAGAGGACCGGGGAGCTGGTGAAGGAGCAGGGCTGCCATAAGGTCCTGATTCATTATGGCGGGGGAAGCGCTGTGCGGTCAGGTCTGATCGATAAAATCTGCGGCTCCTTGGAAGCATCCGGGATTTCTTATGTGATGCTTGGCGGCGTGGTGCCGAACCCGAGGCTGTCGAAGGTGAGGGAAGGGATCCGGCTGTGCCGCGAGGAGCAGGTAGATTTTCTGCTGGCGGTCGGCGGCGGCAGCGTCATTGATTCTGCGAAGGCGATTGGCTACGGGCTTGCCAATGAGGGGGACGTCTGGGATTTTTATGACAGAAAAAGGACGGCGGCGGGGTGTATGCCGGTCGGAGCCGTGCTGACGATTGCGGCCGCGGGCAGCGAAATGAGCGATTCCTCGGTAATCACGAATGAAGACGGCTGGATCAAGCGCGGCTACAGCAGCAATTACTGCCGGTGCCGTTTCGCGGTTATGGATCCGGAGCTGACCTGCACGCTGCCGGATTATCAGACACAGAGCGGCTGTGTGGACATCATGATGCACACGATGGAGCGCTACTTTAATTTGAGCGATAACATGGAGCTGACAGACGGCATCAGCGAGGCATTGATCCGGACAGTGATGAAAAACGCGAAGCTTCTGAAAGCGGACGCGGCGAATTATGAGGCCCGGGCGGAGGTCATGTGGGCGAGCAGCCTTTCCCACAATGGCCTGACCGGCTGCGGCACGGGCGGCGGAGACTGGGCGTCCCATCAGATTGAGCATGAGCTGGGCGGGATGTTTGACGTGGCGCACGGAGCAGGGCTTGCCGCCATCTGGGGAAGCTGGGCGCGCTATGTTTACCGGGAGCATCCGGAGCGATTCGCCCGGTTTGCAGTGCAGATTTTTGGCCTGGAGGACAACGGAGATCCGAATGCGCTTGCCCTGGCAGGCATTGAGAAAATGGAGGAGTTTTACCGGAGTGTCGGGATGCCGACGAGTCTGAAGGAGCTGGGGGTGGAATCGACGGACGCGCAGATTCGGGAGATGGCAGAGAAATGCAGCTTTTTCGGCAAGCGGACCGTAGGGGTGATGAAAAAGCTGGATGCGTCGGATGTCGAAGCAATCTACCGGATGGCGCGCGGATAAGACAGCTTCCTGAGCATCCGAAAGGAGCGAAGGAAGAGGGCGTGGCCTGATGATGCGGCATCCCCGTTATAGGAAAAACCGATAACCAGTTATCAGAATCCTGAATTTGACGGAAACCGGATCTGGTTGTATGATTATTCCCATAAGTACATATTACCTACTGAATAAGTAGACAATATGAAATAACGACAAGGATGCAAGGCGAGACAGCGATCGTACAGGCGCATCAGAAAAGGAGAACCCCATGAGTGAATACAAATTTGAGACATTACAGCTTCACGTTGGACAGGAACAGGCCGATCCGGCTACCGATTCGAGAGCGGTGCCGATTTACCAGACGACCTCTTATGTGTTCCACAATTCCGCCCACGCGGCAGCCCGCTTTGGACTGACGGATTCCGGAAACATCTACGGCAGACTGACCAATTCCACACAGGATGTGCTGGAAAAGCGGCTGGCTGCGCTGGAGGGCGGCGTTGCAGCCCTGGCGCTGGCAAGCGGCGCGGCTGCGGTCACCTATACCATTCAGGCACTGGCGCAGGCGGGAGAGCACATTGTGGCGCAGAAGACGATTTACGGCGGAAGCTTCAACCTGCTGGAGCACACGCTCCCGCAGTACGGTATTTCCACCACATTTGTGGATGCGCATAATCTGGATGAGGTCGAAGCGGCTATCCAGGAGAACACAAAGGCGGTTTATCTGGAAACACTGGGCAATCCGAACAGTGATATCCCGGATATCGACGCGATTGCCGCAATCGCCCACAGGCATGGACTGCCGCTTGTCATTGACAATACGTTCGGCACGCCTTATCTCATCCGCCCGATAGAGCACGGCGCGGACATTGTCGTTCATTCTGCGACTAAATTTATCGGCGGCCATGGAACGACCCTTGGCGGGATCATCGTCGATTCGGGCAAATTTGACTGGAAGGCAAGCGGAAAATATGCCCCGATCGCGGCGGCCAACCCCAGCTATCACGGGGTATCCTTCGTAGACGCGGCCGGGCCCGCGGCGTTTGTCACTTACATTCGCGCAATCCTGCTGCGGGATACCGGTGCGACGATTTCTCCGTTTAACGCATTCCTGCTCCTTCAGGGCGTGGAGACTCTGTCCCTGCGGCTGGAACGGCATGCGGAAAACACGAAAAAGGTCGTCGAATATCTGGCCGGGCATCCGCAGGTTGAGAAGGTCAATCATCCTTCGCTGCCGGATCATCCGGATCATGAACTGTATCAGAAATACTTCCCGAATGGCGGGGCGAGCATTTTTACCTTTGAGATCAAAGGCGGACAGGAAGAAGCGTGGAAGTTTATCGACAGCCTGAAGATTTTCTCCCTGCTGGCGAATGTGGCGGATGTGAAGAGTCTGGTGATTCATCCGGCGACCACGACTCACTCCCAGCTCTCCGAATCGGAGCTTCTGGATCAGGGCATCAAGCCGAATACAATCCGGCTGTCCATCGGAACCGAACACATCGATGACATCATCGCGGATCTGGAAAACGGATTTGCCGCTGTGAAATGAAGGATAGTCCTGTCAGGGAACAGGAACAATTGATATCCGGGAAATGGCTCTCAAAATCTGAGAGCTATTTTTCAGGATAGAAATTTTCAGGATAGGAATAAAAAAGGATTGTTCATATCTGCCGTGCGCCGGAAGGCAAAACAGGCCATATGGATTTTGGTGGTGTAAAATGTTGAATCAGTTTTCAAGAACGGAGCTTCTCTTAGGGAAGGAATGCATGGAAACGCTTTTTCATGCGAGAGTGGCGGTATTTGGAATCGGCGGGGTTGGAGGCTATACAGTGGAAGCGTTAGCGCGAAGCGGGATTGGGACGCTCGATCTGATTGACGATGATAAGATCTGTCTGACGAATTTAAATCGTCAGATTTTTGCGCTTCGCTCTACAGTTGGAAAATACAAGGTGGATGTGGCCGAAGAGCGGATCCGTCAGATCAATCCGGATGCCAGGATCAATAAATATAAAACCTTTTACACACCGGAAACGGCAGGGCAGTTTGATTTTTCCAAATATGATTATGTGGTAGATGCGATTGATACCGTGACAGGGAAGCTGGAGCTCGTACAGCAGGCGGAGCGAACCGGAACACCGATTATCAGCTGTATGGGCGCGGGAAACAAAATGGACGCATCTGCATTTGAGGTGGCAGATATCTATGAGACAAGTATCTGCCCGCTTGCGCGTGTCATGCGCCGGGAGCTGAAAAAGCGCGGGATTCAAAAGCTCAAGGTCGTATATTCTAAGGAGCCGCCGATGCAGCCGGTCGACGACATGGCGATCAGCTGCCGCACAAACTGTATCTGTCCGCCGGGAACCGCACGAAAATGTACGCAGCGCCGGCAGGTGCCCGGCAGCAATGCTTTTGTGCCCGCTGTGGCGGGCCTGATCATTGCCGGGGAGGTCGTGCGGGATCTTACACAAGTATAACCTGTGCAATAAACTCTATGCTGTAAAGGGATTCCTAATCAGTAGTTTGAGATAATCTTTTGGCTGCCCGGGTTCGATGGGGGAAATCTGACAGGAAGAGTATTTTGATTAAGGATACAATGAAAGAAGAAAGGGAGGCAATCATCCGGCAGTCTCTGGACTGTGGCGGTGGATGTGAAAATTGTACCGGCTGCCAGGTGGGAGGCGGAAACCCGTTTGAATGGAAACGCCCCTCCCTTTGTCTACGCTTCGCTTCGGTCGGTGCTGCCTGCCATTAAAGACGCTTCGCGTGGGCAGCGCTGATGTATCAGCGGTACATTGTAGGTGAGATGAATATCCGGGAGATTTATGTAGAGTATAACGCAAAATATCAGAGAGGGCAGGCATGTCGGTTAAAAAAATTGCGAAACAGGTCGGGACATCTCCGGCTACCGTTTCCCGCGTTTTGAACAATCCTGAATACAAGTGCCAGGAGCCGGGACTTCGGGACAGGATCTGGAAGGCGGCGATGGAACAAAAATATGTGCCAAACGAGGCAGCGAGGAATCTGAAGAGGGGACATTCCCCGGAAGGCGCGCAGATTTATTACCTGCATGTGCTGATGACGCGAATGGATACGTCTTTGTCGGATCCTTTTTTCTCGGAGCTTCTGCGAGTGGTGGAGAGTGAAATACATAAGAATCTGTGTATTCTTTCCAGGGTCTGGTATTTGTCGGTTTTTTCGGATGACCAGAAATGCAGGAAGGAGAATCTTGACAGCCTCATCGGAGATATGTGCCGGGAGACGGAAGGCAAAAATGACGGGCTGATCATTATAGGAAAATGCAATCAGCGCGCGCTGAAAAAGCTTGCCGCACAATATCGGAGCGTCGTATCCATCAACCGCAATTCTACAAATTATGAAGTGGATGAAGTTCTTTGTGACGGGGAAAAAATTGCCTCCATGGCAGTGGAATATCTGGTCAGCCTGGGGCACCGTGACATTGCATATGTTGGAGAGTGCCGGAATGAGGCGAGATACCGGGGTTATCTGGATACTCTGAAATTGCATAAGATTGCGTTTAAACAGGATTATGTCTTCGAATCCAGACAGACGGAAGCGGACGGTTTTGCGTGCATGGAACAGATTGTGTGCTCTGAACTTCGCCCGACAGGCATTTATTGCGCGAATGATATCACTGCTGTCGGTGTGTTAAAATGTCTGAGCCGGTATAAGGGACTCTATTATATGCCTTCCGTGATTTCTGCGGATGATATTGAGCAGGCGCAAAACACCAGCCCGATGCTGACGACTGTGCGGCTTCCGAAGGACGAGATGGGGAAATTTGCCCTGTATCTTCTGCTTGATCGGCTTCGCGGCGGACATAAGGGCGTAGTGCGGATGGAGATGGAAGGAAAGCTGATGATCCGCAACAGCTGTTCTGCGGTGGATCAGAGCGTTTGGAGTGATTATTGTATATGAAGGAACTCAGCCTTTTGTTAAAGCCGGCCTCCGGGCTTTGCAATATGAGATGCAGCTATTGCTTTTATCGGGAAGAAACAGGACGACAGACCTCTTTTAAGCAGGATATCATGAGCGGGGAAACCATGGAGCTTTTGTGCCGGAGAGCCTGCGGGAGTGCGGAAAATTACCTGCATATTGCTTTTCAGGGGGGAGAACCGACATTGGCGGGCGTGGATTTTTACCGGCGATTTACCGCCTGCATGGAAGCTTATGCGCACCGTGGACTGCGTGTCGACTATGCGTTTCAGACCAATGGGCTTCTGCTGGATGAGGATTGGATGAGCTTTTTCCAAAAACATCATTGTCTGGTAGGGCTTTCTTTTGATGGGACAAGTCAGCTGCACGATCAATACCGTCCGGATGCGGAAGGGAAAGGGACGGCGGACAGGGTTCTGGCAGTATGGAAACGGCTTCAGGACGCAGAGGTGGATACGAACCTTTTGTGCGTGGTCACCAGGCAGATGGCGGCAAAACCGGAGCGTGTCTACCGCTATCTGAAAAATATAGGTGCGGCCTATCTGCAATTCATTCCGTGCATGGATTTTTCGTCTCCGGCCAAAGAAGATCTGGCCGGTCATTCCAAGCAGTATTCGCAGTTTTCCCAGTCCAGACAACTATATGCGGAAATGAATTCTACAAAAGAAGAGCCGCCCTGGTCTTTGAAACCGAACGAGTATGCTCATTTTCTGAAGGGGCTGTTTGACCTCTGGTATCGGGACTGGAAAAACGGAAACTATATCAGCATTCGCCAGTTTGATGATTATATCCATCTGCTCTGCGGCGGGCGTCCTTCCGCCTGTGCCGCCTGCGGCGAGTGCGGAGGCTATCTGGTCGTTGAAAATGACGGCAGCGTCTATCCCTGTGATTTTTATGTGGAGGATGACTGGCGGCTTGGCAATATAAAGGACACCTCTCTGGAGAAGCTGAGCAATGGAGAGCGCATGCAGGAATTCCGCAGTGGTTCGTGCGGGAGAGAAGAGAATTGCCGGAGCTGCCGCTATTATGTGCTGTGCAGGGGCGGCTGCCGGCATGACTGGGTTTCGGGCGGGCTGTCGGCGTCCGGGAAGAATCTTTTCTGCGGGGCATATCAGGATTTTTTTGCGTATACATTGCCCCGAATGCTGGAAATTGCGGAAGCAGAACGCAGATGCCGTCAGGCTGTGAGAAAAAACTGAGAACGATTTCACAAGTGAAAAGAATAAGGTGGGAAAATGGTGAAAAAAGAAGCCGTTTTCCCACTCTTTTTGCTGTCTGGCGGGCGAAAACTGAAAACGATTTCAGATGTTTGCTTTGCAATTGGGGAAGGATAAGGATATGATTCGGAAAAATGCTCCAAATCGCTGCGGCGGGCGATAAATGGATATTCGTCAGCTTATCGCCCGCCTGGCTGACAGACCAATTTATAAATCGCTTCAGAAATTTATAGAATTGTGATGTAAAGAATGAGCCAAGAATAAATCAGAGGAGCTGGGGAGGACAGGTGCAGGATGTGCAGATATTGTTATAACTATAGTTCGAACCGAAAGCCGCCGACCTCATTTACGGCGGCGAGGAACCGGGAGGCCGCAAAGGAGCTTGGCCTGAATCAGCGGCGGTGCACGAACCGAGAATATGAGCTGGCATCGGAGCACTGTATTTATCCGGTAAAAAGCCTGCAGCTGAAGGCGAAGGGCGGGCAGATCGCGTGGGATCTGGATGCATATTCCTTTCTGGAGCAGGAAGAGGCGCCGGACAGTGTGAACCCGAGTCTCTGGCTGAACGCGAAGAGCAACCGGCTGGCCGGAGTTTTCGAGGTGGTAAAGGACGCGATTTATCAGGTGCGGGGATTTGATATTTCAAATCTTACGATTATCCGGGGGAAAACCGGATGGATCGTGCAGGATACCATGACCACGATCGAGACCTCGCGCGCAGCGCTGGAGCTGCTGGAGAGGGCTCTCGGGGAGGAGATCATCAGCAAAATCCGGGCGGTTATCATCAGCCACTCCCACAGCGATCATTACGGGGGCGTGCGCGGCGTCGTTGCGCCGGAACAGGTGGGAAGAGCAGAGGACGGCAGGATACCGGTCTTTGTACCGGCGGGCTTTGATATTGAATGTGTGAGAGAAAATATATTTGCCGGAGCGGCGATGGGGCGGAGAGGGAATTATCAGTTTGGCATGGATCTGGAGCCCGGACCGGAAGGGCACGTCTCCGTGGGAATCGGGCTTTCTTCCTCGAAGGGAACCATGTCGTTCGTCACGCCGACCGATTATATCGACCGGGATCGAACCATTATGATTGATGGCATCACCGTCGAATTTCAGCTCACACCGGGCACGGAGGCGCCTGCCGAGATGAATAATTATTTCGCGGATTATCAGGCGCTCTGGATGGCGGAAAACTGCAGCGGTACGCTTCACAATCTGTATCCGGTCCGCGGCGCGCAGCTGCGCGATTCCGCTGCGTGGTCGGATTATATTCTGGAAGCGATGGAGAAATACGCGGACAAAAGCCAGGTCGTTTTTCAGGCGCACAACTGGCCACATTTTAACACGCCGGAGCATCCGCATGAGGTGCGGGACTATCTGCTGAGTACAGCGGCGATTTATAAGCATACCCATGACCAGACCCTGCTTTACGCAAATGAAGGGTACACCGCAAAGGAGATCGCCCGGAAGATCCGCATCCCGGATGGATTGAAGCAAAACTGGTACATTCGGCCGTACTATGGCTCCCTGCCCATCAATGCCCGCGCGGTTTATACGAAATACCTCGGTTTTTTCAACGGAAATCCGAATGACATTGATCCGCTGACGGAGGTGGAGGCGGCAAAAGCCTTTGTCGAGTATGCCGGTCCGGAGGAGAAGATTCTGGAGCAGGCATGGAGAGATTTTGACGCAGGGGATTACCGCAGAGCTGCGTACGCAGCCGGAAATGTGGTGTATGCGAATTATAAAAACCTGCAGGCGCGGCTTTTGTGTGCGGACGCTTTTGAACAGCTGGGTTATGCCGCTGAGTCGAGCGTGTGGAGAAACGTCTACCTGCAGGGGGCGCTGGAGCTCCGGTACGGTGTGGATGAAAGGAGCGTAAGGCTTGTGCGGGGAACGGATATTCAGCGGTGTATGTCCGTGGAGCTGCTGCTGAAATATCTGGGCATCCTGTTTGACAATGAAAGGATGGAGCAGGAGAACTTTTCCCTGATTTTGAATATCCGGGAGGATCCTGCCGATGCCGTCGCCGAAGATGCGCCCGGGGCTCCGCTCAAAGATGCAGCCAGGGCTCCGCTTAAAGATGCGCCCGGGGCTCCGCTTAAAGATGCGGCAGGAGATTCTGTGCGGTATGTTCTTACAGTAAAAAGCGGCGTGCTTCTGACCTGGAAGGGAGAAGGGGAGGGCATTTCGGCATACGCGGATCTGACGAAGAAGAGTCTGCTCGCCCTCGTGGAGAGACGTCTGGATCAGGAAATAGATTCCATTCAGACAAACAGCTATGAATTGCTCAAAAGGATTGAACGAGGGCTGACGGATCTGCGGCTGTATGCGAGATTCCCGATGATTGAGGCGAGAAGGGAGCGGGAATAGGCCGGAAGTGCAAATGAGCGTTCATTAACCGTATTGGCAGCTGCCTGGCTTGTGGCATCGTGGGAATAAAGAGGAACACAAAAAACAGAGAAAAACGGAAAAGATAACGGAGAAGAAAACAGAAAAGAAAAGGAGAATATCATCATGAAAAACACAAATAAAAAACATCTGAGCGCAAAATTACTGGCCGGAGTGCTGGCGGCTTCCCTGACGCTGGGCGCTGGCGGACTTCCGGTATGGGCTGCGGAGGATGCAGCGGAGACAGAGGAACTGCAGGAGCTGCGGATCGGTGTGATGACATCCGGTCTGGATCACTGGATTGCCGAGATTGGCATTGCTACAGGGATTTATGAAGCTCACGGGCTGGATGTGGAATATACCGAGTTCGCGGCAGGCGTGAATACGGTCGACGCGATTGTGACCGGACAGGTGGATATCGGGCTTCTGGCAGATTATGCGGCGGTAAACCGGATCGGTAACACACAGGATAACACGGATCTTCGGATAATTGCACATTTTGCCAGAGCAGCTATGAACGAACTGTACGTGAACCCGGAGGTGATTACGGAGCTGTCGGATCTGGCAGGAGCAGGGTTTTTGTCCCTTCCAGGTACGGTCTGGGATTACTGGACCGCGAAGACCTATGAGTATGCGGGAATTGCTGAAGAAGATCAGAACATCATCAATGTGGACAGCCAGCAGACAGCGGTCGGCGCACTGACCACCGGAGAGGGAGACGCATTCTGGGCATCCGGGACAACTGCGGAGAAGCTGGCAGAAGCGGGACTGGAACCCATTTTTTCTCTGAATGACCTGGGGGTCTGGACCGATCAGTATTTTATCACCTATGAGGGATATCTGGAGGAACACGCGGATACGATTCAGGCGTTTTATGAGGCAGTGAAGGAGATCGAAGACTGGATGACAGATAATCAGGAGGAAGCTGCACAGATCCTGGAAGAGAATATCAGCTATCCTTCGGAACAGTTTCTTCAGAACTTTCCTGAGTATGAACTGTCGGTCAGCTTTAAAAGTGATACGCTGGAGCATTTAAACGATATCAAGGAGTGGGCGCTTGAGAGCGGACTTTTTGAGAAGGACTATGATTTCGACGATTTTGTAGATACTTCCATTCTGCAGGAGGTCTATCCGGACGAGGTGGACAGCTAAAGACCGAAAGGCAGGAATTCTCCAATATGCTGCAGCGGACAGGGTCGGGTTTCCCTGGCCGCTTTTCGAAACAGACATGCGATACATGGAAGGAGATACCAGAGAAATGGCGGATAAAAAATTTACCGGCGTGAAGGGGTATACGGTGGCGGATACGCAATACCGCTATGAGACCGTGGATCCAACGCCGAAGGGCGCGCCGAACGTGGTCTATATCGTGATGGATGACATGGGTTTCGCGAATCTGGGCTGCTATGGCTCCAATATTCATACACCGAACCTGGATCGGATGGCGCGGGAGGGGCTGCGGTATAACAACTTTCACACGACCGCGATCTGTTCCGCGACCAGAGCTTCGCTGCTGACAGGGATGAATCATCATACCGCGGGCATCTGCGCGATCGTCGAGTATATGACCGGCTGCGATAACGGAATCGGGCACCTGCATAAGGACTGCGCGACGATTGCGGAGATTCTGCACGAGTACGGATATGGGACATACGCGGTCGGGAAATGGCACCTGACGGATGTCACGGAGACCACGGAGGCAGGGCCGTTCGACAATTGGCCGCTGGGGAAAGGATTCGATAAATATTATGGATTTCTTCACGCGCAGATGGATCAGTTTCATCCGAGGCTGACGCGGGACAATTCGCCGGTCGCTCCGCCGAAAACACCGGAGGAAGGCTATCATTTTTCCGAGGATATCACGGAGCAGGCGATCCGCTATATTTATCACCAGCATATCGCTTATCCGGAAAAGCCATTTTTCCTCTATCTGGCGTATGGCGCCATGCACACACCGCACCATGCGCCGAAGGAATATATCGACCGGTATCGGGGGAAATTTGACGCGGGATGGGATGTCATCCGCGAACAGTGGTATGAAAAAGAGAAGGATCTGGGTGTGATTCCCCCGGATGCGGAGCTCACCGCAAGGAATGAACTGGTACAGCCATGGGAGGAGCTGTCGCCAAAGCAGAAAAAAACGGCAGCCCGCTATATGGAGGCTTACGCCGGGATGCTGGAGCATACGGACGCACAGATCGGACGGCTGCTGGATTATCTGGAAGAAATCCGCGAGCTGGATAATACGGTGGTGGTATTTTTATCGGATAACGGCGCGAGCGGGGAAGGCGGAAGCGAGGGAACGATCAATAATTTCCGCAAGTTCACGGAAGGCGAGCTGGCCGATCCGGATGCGGAAGCAGACTATGTGCTCTCCCGCATTGACGACATTGGCACACCGAGGGCGTTTAATCATTATCCGATCGGCTGGGCACATGCAGGCAATGCTCCTTTTCCGTGGTATAAGATGTTCACCTACTCCGGCGGAGTAAAGGATCCCCTGATCATCCGTTATCCGAAGCTGATCCCGGATCCGGGCGGCATCCGCAGTCAGTATCATCATGTATCCGACCTGACGCCGACAATGCTTGACATTATCGGCATCGACAAACCGGAATTCATCAAGGGCGTACACCAGAAGCCGTTTCAGGGAATCAGCCTGAAATACACACTGATCGATGGATACGCGCTGGACCGGAAGCATGTGCAGTATTACGAAATGCTTGGAAATCGCGCAATCTACAGGGATGGATGGAAAGCGATCGTGAATCATTCCAGAAACGGTACGGATGGAGACTACGCGGCGGATGTCTGGGAACTGTACCACGTAGCGGAGGATTATTCGGAATGTCATAATGTGGCGGCGCAATACCCGGAAAAGCTTGCCGAGCTGGAAAGAACATGGCTGATCGAGGCCTCGGCGGCCGGAGTATTTCCGATGCTGAATGGCGCGGTCTACGGAACGAGTGAGGCCCGAAAGATACTGAGCCGGTCGATCTACCGGAAAGAGCGGTTCGACGTTTATGAAAATATACGGGAACCCTTCGAACTGATTCGAACCCTGGATACGGATCTAAGCCGGCATTCCCATATCGTCCGGGCGGAAATTACCAGACAGAATTCCGGCCAGGAGGGTGTGATTTTTTCCCATGGAAATTACCATGGCGGATTCTGCCTGTACATTCAGAAGAATCTTTTGAAATATACATATAATTACGGGACGAAAATCTGGTATAAGGCCGTTTCCGACCGAGAGCTTCCGGATGGCGAAGCGACCGTGGAATACCGTTTGAAAGTTGGAAAGGATGAGTCGGCGCGGGCAGAGTTGTTTTTGAACGGAGAGAAGACAGCGGAGCTTTTCCTTCCGCACATCCAGACGTCGGTCGATTACCTCACAACCATCGGTGCAAATAAAAACACGCCGGTCGCTCCGCAGGACTACAGCTGTCCGTTCGCTTTCCAGGGAAAGCTGAACAAAGTGACCGTCTTTGTGGAAGGACACACGGATCCGCAGGATACAGAGCTGGAAGCGTTTTTTCATACGGACTGATCCGGGAAGATTTGTATCGCGCTATCGTAACTGTTTGGGATATTCTGCGCATTACGCGCATTATGCATAAGTTCTTACGAAACGGTCTGTCGGTTGCCAAAGAAATGCTCTCTGGCTGATGAAAAAGGAGTAAATGGTCCGGATGGCGGATTCGGAAGAATATGAGGAGACAACAGACATGCAAAGTATAAAAAAAGCAGCAACATTTATCGGGAAAAGCGGCATTGCCACATGGATTCTTTTGCTGGTAATCTGGCAGATTGCGTCGCTTTTCAATTCCCCCGACTTCATGCCGGGACCGCTGCGGACACTGGAGGGATTTCAGGAAATTCTTTTGAATGGAGTGCTGTTAGAGGACATCGTCATCAGCCTTCAGAGAATTGCGATTGGCTGGACCAGAGGCATCCTTGTGGCGGTGCCGATCGGGCTTCTGATCGGACAGTTTAAGCTGGTGCGATGGCTGGTGGAGCCGTTTATTAATTTTTTCCGCTTCATACCGGCGATCGGATTTCTGACCCTGTTCCTGATGTGGTTCGGAGTGGGCGAGGAATCGAAGCTGATGCTGATCACCTACGCGACCATCTTTCCTGTGATCATCAATACGATTGCGGGAGTCGCTGCGGTAGACCCGGTCAAATATCAGGCGGCGGAATCTCTGGGAGCCTCCAAATGGCAGACGTTTTATACCGTCACGATACCAGCTACTGTGCCGAGCATTTTTACCGGGGTACGTCTGGGATTAAGCAGCGCGATCACTTCTATTGTAAGCGCAGAGATGCTTGCCGCAAATACCGGACTCGGCTATCTGATCTACACGTCCCGGCTGTATTACCGGACCGACTGGATTTTTACGGGAATTGTTGTGCTGGGGCTGCTCGGCTACATCACGGATAAGGTGCTGCGGCTGCTCGGGAACCATCTGTTTCGGCATTATGGGATCGTAAATCAGTAGTAGTTTGAAAGTATCATGAATAACTGAGGATTATAGAATGGTAAAACAGAATCCCGGAGTCATCGGCTACGGAACAGGATTACCATATTTCGAAATACGGTGATTGTAAAGAGAACAGGTTGGAACAGGAGATTAAAGAGGAGACTGATACAATGGCGGATTCGATACAGAAAACAGACAGCGGGCACTCCATCCCCAAGGTGCAGGTGGAAAATGTCGCCAAACAATATGAGGAGCCCAAAAAGAAACAGACGAAAGAGACGAAAGTAAAAGTAGAGAACCTGACGAAACAGTTCGATGAGGAAAACAAGGGACTTCTTTTTTCTAAAAACATTAACCCGGACGCCATCTTTGAAGATGATGAGGACGGTTTTGTCCTGAAGAATGTCAGTCTGACGATAGAAGAAGGGGAATTTATTATCTTCCTTGGAGCCAGCGGATGCGGAAAATCGACGCTGCTGAACATCATTGCAGGTTTTCTGGAAACCACGGAAGGCCGCGTATTGCTGGACGGAAAGGAAATCAAAAAGCCCGGTCCGGAACGCGGAGTCGTGTTCCAGAGCGCGGAGTCGGCGATTTTCCCATGGTTGAACGTGCAGAAGAATGTGGAATATGGACTGAAAGTACAAAAGGTGGATCGGAAGAAGCGCAGACAGATCGCGGCAGACGCGATCGCGCTGGTTGGTTTGTCCGGACATGAGAAGAAATATCCGTCGGAGCTTTCCGGCGGGATGCGGCAGCGCGTACAGATCGCGCGCAGCATTGCGAGCAACCCGGAGATTCTGATCATGGATGAGCCGTTTGGCGCACTGGACGCACAGACGAGACGGACGCTGCAAGACGAGCTGATCGGCATCTGGAAAAAGACGGGCAAAACGATTCTGTTTGTCACGCATGATCTACAGGAGGCGGTTTATCTGGGACAGAAAATCTGCATATTCTCGGCCGCCCCAAACGCGAATATCATTTATCAGGAGCAGGTGCCGTTTGATTATCCGAGAGATCCGGAGACACCGGAAGTGGCGGAGTATACCACACAGATTCACGCAAAGCTGGAGCAGGCCATCAATGCCCACGGGAAGGTTCCCGTAGATAAATCTGCGGTGGGGATTTGAGACCGGACAGGAAAATAGTATATGACGAATTTAAGAAAAGATGCAGAGGACGTTTTTTTATACGCATATCCTTTAATTACTACGCAGGCAACACATCTGGGTGCGGATGACAAAAGCTTTGAACATTGCAGGGAGTTTCCATCCTCCGAATACAGGCGTATTGTAAAACTGAATATGGATACGCTATATTCCTATGCGTGGACACAGCTGAAGAATTCCCCGTATCTGATTCACATTCCGAAAATCACAGAACGGTATTTTCTGTTTCCAATCATGGATGCATATACAAATGTGATTTATTCCATTGGTACGAGAACGCCTCAGATGAGTTCGGGTGATTATATTTTTCTTTACCGGGATGAACCCGTTCCGAAAGGGTATGAAAACTATCGTGTCTTACGAAGTGAAGATTCTCTGAACAGTATTTTGCTGAGGATTGAGACCCGGGGAAAGACAGACTATGAGCTTGTAAACCGGCTGCAGGATCAATTTATTATGAAGCCGTTGTATCCGGAAAGGATATTGCCTGTGCCGTCGGGAAATGGAATCATTCCGGCAGAGTATCCCGGAACCTTGTCCTCAGAGGAATATTTTACTCATTTTGCAGAATTATCAGCGGATAATCCGATAAAGGACGCGGATATTCTGCAAGCCTTTGAACGGCTGGGATACCAAAAACATACAGGTGCGTTTGATTATTCCAAAGCCACACAGCAACAGAAAATTGCGCTTGACCAGGGGATGAAAGACGGTATGGCTTTATTAAGGCAGCCCGGACGATTCTCAGATCGTGTTGTCAGAACCAATGGATGGCTGACCATATTAGGCGATGCGGGTACTTATGGCACGAATTATCTCCAAAGGGCTTCGACTGCCCGCACCGGCTGGGGCGCTAACATTCCGCAGGACAGCCTGTATTCAATTGCAACCGGGGATATAGATGGAAACCGATTCTGTTCCGATAAAAAATATACGTTGCATATAGAAGTGGACGGCTACCCGCATGCGGCTGTATTCTGGTCGATTACCCTTTATGGTGAGAGAAGTAAATACCCGGTGAAAAACAGAATAAATCGCTATTCCGTCAATACTTACGATATAGAGCAAAAAAGGATCGAAGTAAATGCAGATGGTTCCCTTGATCTCTATATCACCAGAGAAGAACCACAGGATGAACAGAAAAGAAAGAACTGGCTTCCGGCACCGAACGACGATGAGCATTTTTCACTTGCCATAAGGAACTACTGGCCAGATGATATCTCTTTGGAAGGCGGGTGGGATCCGCCGCAGGTAATGGAAGAGTAATACGGAAAGGGTATCTTTGCTATAGGAAAAACTGATAACCAGCTATCGGAATCCTGAAATTGACGGATATTTGGTTTGGTTGTATGATTACCACCGTAAGGGCAAAAACCCACTAAATTAGTGGGCGATATAGGGGTACATGAAACCGTAACAACGGTGGGGAAGAATCTATGAACTGGACAGTGATAATCGATTATATTCCTGCGTACCGTGAGGCGATGCTGCTGACACTGCGCATTGGCTGGCTGGGCATTGTACTGGCGACTGCGCTTGGGCTGGGCTGTGCTTTGATCCGGTATTATCATATTCCGGTGCTGTCACAGATTGTGAAAATATATATTGAGGTGTTCCGAAATACGCCCCTTCTGGTACAGCTATTTTTCCTGTATTTTGGTCTGCCCAAGATCGGCATTAAGCTTACAGCTGAATTTTGCGGAACGCTGGGGCTTGCCTTGCTGGGCGGAAGCTATATGGCGGAGTCGTTTCGGAGCGGACTGGAGGCAGTGCCGCTGATCCAATCGGAAAGCTCCTTAAGCCTGGGGCTTAGCCGCATGCAGACCTTCTGGCATATTTTACTTCCGCAGGCACTGGAGATCAGCGTACCTGCCCTTGTGGCAAATGTGATTTTCCTGCTGAAGGAGACCAGCGTTTTCAGCGCAGTCAGCCTGATGGATCTGATGTTTACCGCAAAGGATCTGATTGGCCTTTATTATAAGACGGCGGAATGTCTGTTCCTTCTGGTCGTATTTTATCTGATCATTCTGCTGCCGGTATCCATAGCGGGCAGCTTTCTGGAAAGGAGGCTGCGCTATGCCGGGTTTGGTGACTGAGCTGGGAATTAATGTCCTGTTCAAAGGGAAAAATATGATCCGCCTGCTGGGCGGCCTTGGGGTGGCGCTGCGGATCAGTCTGATATCCGTACTGCTGTGTATTCCGCTCGGAATTTTGCTCGGGGTAGTGATGACCTGGAAAAATCCGGTCACAAAGGCATTGAGCAGACTATATCTGGAAATTGTGAGGATTATGCCGCAGATGGTGCTTTTGTTTCTGGTTTATTTTGGCACCACGCGCATGTTTGGATGGAATTTATCCGGCGAGCTTTCTGCGGTCATAGTATTTACTTTCTGGGGGACGGCTGAAATGGGTGATCTGGTGAGGGGAGCGCTTGTGAGCATCCCAAAGCACCAGTATGAAAGCAGCGCGGCCCTTGGAATGACAGAGAACCAGATTTTTCTGCATATTATTATTCCGCAGACTCTGCGCAGGCTGGTACCCCTGTCCATTAATCTGATTACAAGGATGATCAAGACGACCAGCCTGGTGATGATGATTGGAGTCGTTGAGGTATTAAAGGTGGCACAGCAGATCATTGAGGCGAACCGGATGTCCTCGCCAAATGCTGCATTTGGAATTTATGGGGCGGTTTTTTTCCTGTATTTTATCATCTGCTGGCCCATCAGCCTGTTTGCGGGATATCTGGAGAAACGGTGGGGAGTCTGACATGGAAGAATTGCTGAAGCTGGAGCATGTGACAAAAGCATATGGCGAAAATGTGGTCTTGAATGACCTTTCTCTGACTGTTCATCAGGGCGAGGTACTTGTCATTGTCGGTCCCTCCGGATGCGGGAAAAGTACGCTGCTTCGATGTATGAACGCGCTTGAGCCGATTCAGTCCGGGAGAATATTACTGGGAGACGAGGCTGTGGATGGCAGAGCATCGAATGTGACGAAAATCCGCCAGAGGATAGGGATGGTCTTTCAGAGCTATGATCTGTTTCCGCATAAAACGATTCTGGATAATATCATTCTGGCCCCGATGCTGGTGCAGAAAAGGAAGAAAGGGGAAGCAACCGAAGAAGCGGAAAGGCTGCTTGATCGCGTCGGCCTGCTGGAAAAGAAAAACAATTATCCGCGGGAGCTTTCCGGAGGGCAGAAGCAGCGGACAGCGATTGTCCGGGCGCTCTGTATGCATCCGGAGCTGATTCTTTTTGACGAAGTGACGGCGGCGCTTGACCCGGAAATGGTGCGGGAGGTGCTCGACGTCATGCTGGAGCTGGCTGAGAGCGGAAGCACTATGGTCATTGTGACGCATGAGATGCAGTTTGCGAAAGCGGTAGCGGACCGGGTGATTTTTCTGGAGCACGGTGAAATAATAGAAGAGGGGACGGCGAAAGAGTTTTTCGAACACCCGAAGACAGATCGCGCCAAAAGCTTTTTAAACACCTTTGTATTCGACAGTCCAAAAAGAAAACATCTAGGGAGGCTGTGACCGGATGAAATTCGTTACTTTCACAGCGCAAAGAATAGCAACATCAGGATAGCAAAACGGAGAGATTCGTTTTCTATAGATATTCTAATATAGTAATGCCCATCGTAAAGACTGACTGACGGCAGAGTGTGCCGTCAAAACCGTTTTGCGTTGGACCAAATATGGCGAAAGCCGGAAAGTGAGGAGTTTATTATGAGAAGAAAAACAGGAAAACTGGTAGCAGCAGTAATTATGACAGCAGCACTGGCTGCAGGTTCCATGGCGGCGCTTGCAGATGAGGATGCGATTTACCGCACACTGGAGGAAATTCAGGAGAGCGGTACGGTAAAAATCGGAGTGTTTTCTGATAAAAATCCTTTCGGCTATGTGGATGAAAATGGCGAGTATCAGGGTTACGATGTTTACTTTGCTGAGCGCATTGCGGAGGATCTGGGCGTGGAGGTGGAATACGTTTCCACAGAAGCCGCGAGCCGGATTGAGTATCTTCAGACTGGTAAGGTAGATATTATTCTTGCGAACTTTACTGTGACGGAAGAACGCGCGGAAGAGGTCGATTTTGCTCTGCCTTATATGAATGTGGCTCTTGGTGTTGTATCCCCGGACTCCAATGTAATCACAGATCTGGATGATCTGGGCGAGGATGACGCGGTGATCGTCATTTCCGGCACGACAGCGGAGACCTATCTGACGGAAAATTATCCGGATATTACGCTTCAGAAATATGATACGTATGCAGCCGCAAAGGAAGCGCTGGAAAATGGAAACGGTGTGGCATGGGCAAACGACAATACTGAGGTAATCGCATTTGCAAACCAGAACGAGGGCTACACGGTTGGTATTCCTTCCCTCGGAAGCCAGGACACGATTGCTCCGGCTGTGTCAAAAGGAAATACGACCCTGCTTGACTGGCTGAACGAGGAGATCGTAGCTCTCGGAGAGGAAGAATTCTTCCACGCGGATTATGAGGCAACACTGCTGGAGACCTACGGCAGCGATTATGAGGAAGAGCTTGTCGTAGAAGGCGGAGTGGTGACTGCAGAAGAGGACAGCGAAGCGGAGACGGAGCTCGAGACAGAATAATCAGCAGAGAAACGGCTTCTCATAAATTTTCGCGAAAAGAAACGGTGTAATGCCGTTTCTTTTCGTAAATTTAGGAATGAAACGGTTTTGTGATTTTTGTTTATATATGTTGTACGGAAATGCGGAGGGATACCATCCCGGCTGAGAAAAAAAGTGCAGGAGGAATATCGTAAATGGGAAGAGGCATTGAAACAAAATGTATCTATGGAGACAGCGCGAAATTTGAGGGGGAACAGACCGGCTCCATCAGCTTCCCTATCTACCAGACTGCCACCTTCGCCCACCCGGCGGTGGGACAAAGCACCGGTTATGACTACAGCCGTATGCAAAATCCTACAAGACAGCAGCTGGAGCAGGTGGTTGCTTCCCTGGAAGGCGGCGTGGACGCCCTGGCTTTTTCCAGCGGCATGGCGGCCATGACTGCACTGATGGAACTATTTCAGCCGGGGGATCACATCATTACAGACAGTGATCTGTATGGGGGCAGTATCCGTCTGTTTCGGTCGATCAGCCGGAAGAACGGCATTTCATTCAGCCATATCGACTGTTCCATGGAAAATGTGGAGCTTTCTATTCGGGAGAATACCCGTGCCATTTTGATTGAAACGCCTACCAACCCCATGATGAATGTGATAGACATCCGCAGTATGGCCGAAGCGGCAAAACGGCATGGACTGCTTCTGATTGTGGACAACACGTTTCTGTCCCCTTATTTTCAGAAGCCGCTGACTCTGGGGGCGGACATTGTGCTCCACAGCGGGACCAAATTCCTAGGCGGACACAATGATACCCTGGCGGGTTTTCTGGTGACAGGCTCACCGGAGGTATCCGAACAGCTTCGCTTTATCATTAAGACAGTGGGCTCCGGGCTGGCGCCCTTTGACAGCTGGCTGATTCTCCGCGGCATCAAAACCCTTCCTGTCCGCATGGAGCGGGCGCAGGAAAATGCAAGGGCGATTGTCGACTTCCTGTCGGGAGAACCTCGGGTGCGGATGGTCCGTTACCCTGGCATTCCGGGCACACGGGCTTATGAAATCTGTCGGCGGCAGGCCAGCGGCTTTGGCAGTATGATTACGTTCGAGGTGGAGAGCCGGGAACTGGCGCTCCATATTCTGAAAAATACCAGACTGATCCCCTTTGCGGAAAGTCTGGGTGGAGTGGAAACGCTGCTGACCTATCCCACTACACAGACTCATGCCGACGTGCCGCTGGAAGTGCGGCAGAGAAACGGCATTACCGATCGGGTGCTGCGCCTGTCTGTGGGTATTGAGACAAAAGAAGATCTGATCCTGGATTTAAAGCAGGCGATGGATTCCTTTGAAGCATCGGTTTGAGTGCAGGATGAATAAATAATACAGGACATGACCATGCAAACACACCGCAAAATCATATGGACAAAGTACAGAACCATGCGGATACCGCACAGTGCGTGCGGATATGGGATAAATCCAAATCTACAGTTGATAAACTGAGCAGATGAAAGACAAAATTATGTATACAGAGAAAAACCACATGAGCGAAGGAGAAAATATGCAGGGAGAACGCAATTTGGATTTTGACAGAGTCATCGACCGGCACCATACTGACTGTCTGAAATACGACTTCGCAGTGCGCAGGGGGAAACCGGAGGATGTGCTGCCACTGTGGGTGGCGGATATGGACTTTGCGACATCCAGCTACGTGCTGGACGCTCTTCAGGAGCGGGTGGCTCACGGCATTTTCGGCTATACAGAAAGCGGCGACCGCTATTTTGAGGCGGCAGCGGGGTGGATGGAGCGCAGGCACGGCTGGCACGTGAAACCTGAGTGGCTGGTCAAAACGCCGGGCGTGGTTTTTGGACTGGCGATGGCGGTGAAAGCATTTACGGTCAGAGGAGAGGGCGTTCTCATCCAGCAGCCGGTGTATTACCCTTTTACAGAAGTCATTGCGGACAATGACCGGCGCGTGGTCAGCAGTGATCTGGTACTGGGAGCAGATGGCCGCTACCACATCGATTTTGACGATTTTGAAAGAAAGATTGTGGAGAATCGCGTGAAGCTGTTTCTTCTGTGCAGTCCTCATAACCCGGTAGGCCGGGTATGGCTGCGGGAGGAGCTGCTGCGCATAGGGGAGCTGTGTCTGAAACACGGGGTTCTGGTGGTCAGTGACGAAATCCATCAGGATTTTGTCTTTGGTGAGAACCGTCACCTGGTGTTTGCCAGCCTGAAACCGGAATTTGAAGCGATTTCCATTACCTGCACCTCTCCGGCCAAGACCTTCAACCTGGCCGGTCTGCAGGTATCCAATCTGTTTATTCCGGATCCTGCTTTGCGCAGGAGGTTCCGCAAGCAGATTGCCGCCGCCGGCTACAGTCAGCTCAACTCTATGGGCCTGACCGCCGGCGAGGCGGCTTACCGGCACGGGGAAACCTGGTACAAGGGGGTTCTGGCTTATATTGAACAAAATATCGCTTATCTGAAGGAGTATCTGCTCAGGGAGCTGCCGGAAATACGCATGACAGAGCCGGAAGGGACCTATCTGGTGTGGCTGGATTTTCGCGCGCTGGGGCTGACCGGTCCCAAGCTGGAACACCTGATCGTTCATAAAGCCCGGCTCTGGCTGGATAGCGGAAGCATCTTCGGTCCGGCAGGAGAAGGTTTCCAGCGCATAAACGTGGCCTGTCCCCGGGCTACGCTGGAGCGGGCTTTGGAGCAGCTGAAACGCGCCGTCAGGGAGGCATCCTCGATAAATCCCGCCGCGAAGTGATTTTAGCTAGCCAGATGCCCGCATCCGCAATCGAAGATTATGAACATAATCTGGCGAGGGCTTATTCCATACAAAGTGTGGGATGCCCGCGCCCCGCAATCGAAGATTGGGGAATATCCCATGCGAAGCGTGGGATGCCACCCGGCGAGGGGCATAACCCGGCGAGGGTGCGACATGTAAGTGCGAAATTTCATTGGCGGGCGGGTGGATCCCGCCGCAGGTAAGAGAAAGTCAGAGGTAAAAATATATGCTGCGAATTGACTCATCGGAATTAAAAAAACTGCTGCTTTCCGGAAACATCGGACTGGAAAAGGAGGGTCTGCGCGTGGACGAACAGGGCTTCCTTTCCCACAGTCCGCACCCATTTCCGGAGGATCCTTATATTGTCCGTGATTTTTGCGAAAATCAGACGGAAATCAATACATCCGTGCAGCAGGGGGTGCGCCCGGCGCTGGAGGAATTGACGGAACACACGAAGCGAATCTGGCAAACTCTGGCGCGGCTTTCACCCCGTGAATATCTCTGGCCATTTTCGAATCCGCCGTATATCCGCAGTGAGCGGGATATTCCAATCGCTCAGTTTGGCGGGCCGGAGACAGGGAAGACCACTTACCGGCAATATCTGTCAGAACGGTACGGCCGCTACAAGATGACATTCTGCGGGATTCATTTCAATTATTCCTTCAACGACGAGCTCCTCCGCGTTGATTTTGCGCGCAGCGAGAAAACAAGCTATATGGAATACAAAAATGAATTATACCTGACGCTGGCGAGACGAGTCGCCGCTTACGGCTGGATTCTGACAGCTGCGACTGCGGCAAGTCCTCTGCTGGACTGCTCTTATGTGGAAAAAGGCCGGTTTGACCGGGATGTGTTTCAGGGACTGGCTTCCGTGCGATGCAGCGAGCTGGGTTACTGGAATGCGTTTGCACCTGTTTTTGACTATGGAAGTATGTCCGCCTACGTAGACAGCTTTCGCTATTACGTACAGCACAGGTGGATACTGGCGCCTACGGAATTATATTACCCGGTGCGCCTGAAACCGGCGGGGCCGAACCGGCTCGAATCACTGGAAGCAAACGGGGTCAACCGCATTGAGCTGCGGATGTTTGATCTGAATCCGTTTGTGCCTGCCGGTCTGGAAGTGAAGGACGCTGCGTTCGCCGAGCTGCTTCTTTGCTGGCTGGCGTCGACGCCGGATGAACCCTTTTCGGACCGTGATCAGGTGCAGGCAGTGCAGAATTATAAGAATGCAGCGCATTATGACCTGAAGACAGTTAATATTACTGTTCCAAATGGAGAGTTTTACTCGGTGGCACATGCCGCGCGCAATGTGATTGGATTTATGAAAGGATTTTACCGGGATTATCCGGAAGAGGTGCAGGAAATCCTTGATTTTGAGGATGCCAAATTTGTCAACCCGGAGAACCGGTATGCGTGGAAGGTACGGAGGCAGTTTGAGGATGGCTTCGTGAAAAAGGGGCTGGAACTGGCCAGACAAAGGCAGGAGGAAGCGTAAAATTATTCTTGTTCTATTTTTATCTGGAGAATTTAATCTGGAGAATTCAGAACTGAGAACGATTTCAGAAATAGCATCAACGCATCTCATAAGCACCCCTGTTAGTGTCGGGCGAAATCAGCTCATAAAGCAGGACGGAACGAGCAGCCATAAAAAGGGTTTTTGTAATAATACTGAAGAGTCGGAAAATAGTGTTTGATACGCTGCTTCCCGGCTCTTTTTCTGTACGAATTGAGAATATTTGAGAACGATTTCAGAAGTTGGTTTTGCTATTTCAGGTGCAGTGGAATAAGATACAGAAACATGACAGGTAAGAATGGGAGAAAAAAGAAGCAGGAGAAAAGAAACAATATGAATGTTTTATTTTTGGATATTGATACTTTGCGACCGGATCATATGAGCTGCTACGGCTATCCCAGAAGGACAACACCGAACCTTGATCAGATTGCGGCCGAGGGAGTACGGTTTGAAAATTGTTACTGTTCGGATGCACCGTGTCTGCCGTCAAGAGCGGGGCTGGTCAGCGGCGAATTCGGAATTAAGAATGGGATTGTCGGGCATGGCGGGAGTGCCGCAGACCGTCCGCGCGGAGGGGTGAATCGGGGGTTCCAGGATTCCAGGGATGTCTGGAATTTCCATAATATTTTCCGCCGCGCCGGTATGTATACGGCTTCTGTCAGCACATTTGGGGAGCGCCATTCTGCGTGGTGGTTTCAGGCAGGATTTCAGGAAATTTATAACGAAGGGGAGCGCGGCCTGGAATCCGGGGAGAAGATCGTTCCATATGTGTTGGACTGGCTGGAGCGGAATCGTGAACGAAAAGACTGGTATCTGCATGTGCATTTTTGGGATCCGCACACGCCATACCGGGTTCCGGAATCCTTTGGAAATCCATTCGAAAACGAGCCGTTGGGAGATGACTGGATTGATGAGACTGTGTTCCGCCGGCATCGCGCCCACGTCGGACCGCATTCGGCGCGTGAGGTTGTCATGTTTGATGACAGAGAGCTTCCGCAGTATCCCCGCTATCTCAGCCGGCTGGAATCCCTCGGTGATGTCCGTAAATTTATAGACGGATATGACTGCGGTGTGGCATATGCTGATTATCTGTCCGGACTGATTTTTGACAGACTGAAAGAGCTTGGGCTTTACGAGGATACGGCAGTTATAATCATGGCGGATCACGGAGAAAATCTCGGCGAGCTGGGGCTCTACGCAGAGCATGCGACAGCAGATCTTCCCTGCTGCCATGTCCCGCTGATTATTAAGTGGCCCGGCGCAAAGCAGGGGCATGTGGATCGCGGACTTCACTATCAGCTGGATTTAACGCCTACCGTGGCAGATCTGCTGGGAGTAGAAAAAGCGGACTATTGGGACGGAAAGAGCCTGAAGGAAAATATCCTTGAAGGAAAACAGTCCGGACGGGAAAGTCTTGTCCTTTCACAGATGGCGCATGTATGCCAGCGGTCCGCGCGATTTGGCGACTGGCTGTATATCCGCACGTATCACGACGGCTTCCATCTTTTTGACAATGAGATGCTTTATCATGTGAGTGAGGATGTCCATGAACAGAAGGATGTAAAAGAAGATTTTCCGCAGATTTGCGCACTGGGCGCGAAAATCATTCTGGACTGGCATGACCGGGCGATGCTGGAATCCTCTGATTTTCGGGATCCGATGTGGACGGTACTGCAGGAAAATGGTCCCTATCATACCTGGAACAGCCTCCCGGATTACATAAAACGCCTGGAGCAGACCGACCGGGCGGAGGGCGCCAGACGCTTGCGTGAAAAATATACAGGAAAAGGGAATATGCAGCGTCATGGCAGTGAAAACCGGAAACGTTTTTGAGAGAAGAAGTAAAAAAGAATCGGAAAAGAGGAAGTACTACATGAAAGGATCAGAAAAGAAAAAATGGTCTGAGAGAATACCGCAGAGAGCCTGGCTGTTGATCTCGCTGCTGACAGCATTAGGGCTCTGGTACCTGCTGTCTGTTGGGACAAAGACGGCGAGGAGCTTTCCCTGGCTGCATAAAGTGATTGCGGCAATAGGGACGATGTATGAGCGGGACGTTTTGTTTAAGGATATCAGCAGCAGTATGATTTCTGTTCTGGCAGGTTTTTCACTTGCGTTTATCTGTGCGCTGCCGACTGCATTTCTGATGGCCTGGTATATCCCTGTTCAGAAAATTCTTGAACCCTGGATACAGTTTATCCGCAACATTCCTGCACTGGCATATGTGCCGCTGGTCGTGATTTCTGTCGGCGTTGGCAGACGGGCGCAGATCATCGTCATCTGGCTGGCAGGATTTATGACGATGACCATTACGATTTACCAGGGAATTAAAAGTGTCGATGCAACGCTGATTAAAGCAGCGAGAGTCCTGGGGGCAAATGATTTTGACATATTTGCGAGAGTGGTTGTACCTGCAACAATGCCCTTTATCATCACGGCAATCCGGCTGGGGATTGGCTCGGCGCTCACTACCCTGCTTGCAGCCGAGTCCACCGGGGCGATGGCCGGAATGGGGATGCGGATCCGATCCCTCTCGAATACATTCGAGACCGCTCCAATGCTGTTATATATTATCATGATAGGTATTATCGGTATGCTGTTCGCAAAGCTGACAGACCTGTTGGAAAGGAGGCTCACCGGATGGCAGGAGAAGCGGGAAGTGTAAAACTTAAGATTCGCGGTGTACGAAAAAATTATGAGGGATTAAGCGGTGAAATCACAGCACTCTCGGAGGTAAGCCTGGATATCGCGTACAATGAGTTTGTCTGTGTGGTGGGACCTTCCGGCTGCGGGAAATCTACTCTGCTCAATATCATCGCCGGACTTCTTTCACCGAGTGCCGGAAGCGTGGAACTGGATGGAAAGAAAATCGAAGGGACCGGGATTGAGCGCGGCGTGGTGTTTCAACAATACGCACTGTTTCCCTGGCTGACTGTGCTGAAGAATGTAATGTTCGGCCTGACACTTCAAAAAAAGCCGAAAGAGGAAGCAGAAGAGATTGCCATGAAATACATCCGGCAGGTTGGGCTGGAGGATTTTGTAAATGCCTATCCAAAGGAATTGTCCGGTGGGATGAAGCAGCGGGTTGCGATCGCCAGAGCCTATGCGGCAGATCCGGAGGTACTGCTTCTCGATGAGCCGTTTGGCGCGCTCGATGCACAGACCAGAGTTCAGCTGCAGTCAGAACTGCTAAAAACATGGGAGCGCGAGCGAAAGACATGCTTTTTTATCACCCACGACGTAGAAGAAGCGGTATTTCTGGCCCAGCGGGTCGTCATCATGAGCGCCCGGCCGGGAAGAATAAAAAAAATCATAGACATAGACATCCCATATCCTCGTACACAGGCAACGAAATCCACGCCGCGCTTCATGGAACTGAAAGCAGAAATCTGGGATCAGGTATATCAGGAATATCTGGAGGTCCCCAAATAAGGAGACGTCATATAGTAAATCACCATGTAGCGGCTTTCGTCGCACCACTACGATGTAAAAGTCCAATGTAAGGTATGCAATCAAAAGGTGCACAGCCCCGAAAACGCCGGTTTCGGGTTTGAGCAAATATAAAAGCGGGAAGTAAATGAAACGATTTCCCGCACATTCAACCAATTCAAGAGGAGGAAATTCATTATGAAAATCACAAAAAGACTGACAGCAGTTCTTCTTTCCGGCTCCCTGGCACTTTCCATGCTGGCTGGAAGCGCAGCCTGCGCCGAAGAGACAGAGACACCGGAAGAGGTCACACTGAACATTGCTTACATGCCGAACTATGCGGCACTCTGGGCAGTGCTGACGGGAATTGAAAAAGGTTATTTTGAGGAAGAAGGTCTGACATTGAACCTGTATGAATTTGCGGACGGGCCGACGGAAATCGCCGCGATGGAATCGGGAACGATTGATCTGGCCTATATCGGAAATGGCGCGCATAAACTCTGCATCACCGGCTCTGCAGTTATCTTTGCCCTTCAGCAGGTAGATAATTCGGATTCCATCATCGTAAATACTTCGCATGGGATTGAGTCGCTGGAGGATCTGGCAGGAAAGAAGATTGGTTATGCATCCGGCACTTCTTCTGAATCGTCCCTTCTCTCTGCCCTGGATTACGTGGGACTGACCTGGGATGACATTGAGCCTTATGAAATGGAAGCCACAAATTTTGTAAGTGCGATGGTATCCGAGTCTATAGATGCCGTAACGGCGTGGTCGCCTTACACCCTTCAGATTCTGAATGAACTGGAGGATGCCCAAAAGATCGAGTTTGACAATGGAACTGTAAGCATTGCGAGCTGGATTGCACTGCCGGATTATGCGGAAGAAAATGAGGATATTCTGCTGCGCTTTACCAGAGCATTGTACAAGGCGTATGATTACGGTTCGCAGGAAGAAAACTATGAAGAAGTTGCACAGCTGGTTGCGGATCAATGCGCAACGGACTACGATACTGCGCTCGCTCAGACAGAAGACGCGACCTGGTATAATCAGGAGCTGATTCGCAGCGGCCTGGAGGATGGAACCATCCGCGACCTCTATCAGAGCCAGCAGGATACATTCATCCGCGATGAGGCAGTAGAGGAAGAAGTGCCCCTGGATGACTATATTCTGTTTGACATTATGGAAGCCGCCATGGAGTAGCACGAATGGATAAATGACACCTTGGTGAATAAATCCTGTTATCGGAAATACCGATAACAGGATATCTGAAAAAGAGATAACGGGATATGAAACAGAGGATTGACTGTGCATAAGGAAGCGGTTATAATTATGCATGGAAATCCTACTGACAAACAAGGAAAACTATGTGTTCGCCCTGCGTCCATCATTGCAATGCGATGATGGACGCAGGGCGATAATGGACATAAAAAGGAGAATTACAAAATGTCCGGAAAGAAAACAAATAAAAATAACAAAATCACAAAAAACACATCCGCAAAGCGGAGCGATGAGAGAACATCCAATGCGAAAAGTACAGAAAATAAGAATGGAAGCAGAATTTTGCCAGTGATAGCCGGAGTGGTAATCATTGCTGCGGTCGCGGCTGTCGCAGTCACGAGATTCGGCGGAAGCGGGGGCGGCGAAGATCAGTCGGCTTCGCGCTCTTCATCATCGGATGCGCAGACGGCAGGAGCAGTCGTTATTGACACGAGCGAGATTGGCGAGACGGCTTCCTATTATGACTATGACGCGGACGGCACCACGGTTGAGGTACTGGCGGTGACCGCATCGGATGGATCCGTACGCCTGGCGCTGAATACCTGTCAGGTGTGCCAGGGATCGCCATATGCATACTTTGTACAGGAAGGCGATTCGTTCATCTGTCAGAATTGCAAAAATGTGTTTTCCAGGGATGACATTGGCCTGGAGGCGGGCGGATGCAATCCGGTTCCGGTGACGGAAGACAACTATGAGGAATCAGACGGTGTGATTACCATCTCCAGTGATTTTCTGGATGGATATAAAGAATCCTTCACGAACTGGAAGAAAGCCTGAAATAATCTGAGAAAACCCGAGAAAACCTGAGAAAACCTGGGAAAACCTGAGAAAACCTGAGAAACCTGGGAAACCTGAAAGAACCTGAAAAAGCCTGAGAAAACCTGAAAACCTGGAAAAGCCGGGAAACCTGAAAGAGCCGGGGAAACACTGGAAAAACCCGGAAACACATAGAGGATCGATCGTCTGTATGAGTAGAAATGCTGGAAAAAAAGTTCAGGCAGTTATCATCGTGGAAGGCATGATGTGCGAAGCCTGTGAGCGGCGGGTGGAAAACGCGGTAAAGAGCGTAGAAGGCGTCAGCGACGCGAAGGCTGACTGTGTGAACAATTGCCTGAAGGTGGAATATGGAAAGCCTGCGACGCCAGATGCGATCAGGAATGCTGTGTGTGCGGCCGGGTATGATGTATCTTGCAGTGAAGAGCCTGGGGACGATGCATTCGGATATGACATGGTCAGTAATGACACGCCCGGATATGATACAGTCGGCCATGACACACCCTGTTATGACACGCCTGGCAAATCGGGAAAGACCGGCCGAGTGAAACAGATCGTCCGTCCGGACGTTCCGCGAAAGCAGGAAGATCAGAAATGGCGGAAGGATCAGAAATCACAGGAAAAAGAGCGGAAACAGAAAGTCTTTCGGGAACGGAACCAGGATACGCTGTATATCCTGGTTATTATTCTGGGGCTTTATGTGATTGCGAGCCAGTGCGGCCTGACGCAGATCTTCCAGAGGTTTCCGACTGTCAGCGAGGAAAAGGTCGGCTATGCCGTTCTTTTTGTGATCGGCCTTTTTACATCCGTTCATTGCATCGCCATGTGCGGCGGAATCAATCTGACACAGAGCGTGGCCGGAGCGGAAAACGCGCCGGTGCGCAAGAACATGCTGTATAATGCCGGGCGGCTGACCGGTTATACGATGGTCGGCGGTATCCTCGGACTGATCGGCGAGGCAGCCTCTGTCACGCTTCGTGTCCGAGGCCTGATCGGTGTGCTGGCAGGCATTTTCATGGTATTGACCGGCGTCAATATGCTTGGAAGCTTTGGATTTCTGAGAAAGCTGACCTTAAAAATGCCCGGAGCAGTCACGAACGCTGCGGCTTCTTTCGGCAGACGCGGTTCATTCGCGATCGGTCTCGTGAATGCGTTTATGCCCTGCGGGCCTCTGCAGTCCATGCAGCTGTATGCGATTGCCGCAGGCGGATTTGCTGCCGGAGCGCTCTCCATGTTCTTCTTCTGCCTGGGAACAATCCCGCTGATGTTGATCATCGGAGTGACAGCAGGTTTTTTAAAAAGAAAATGGAAGAGCCGGATGCTGCGTGTGAGCGCTGTTCTTGTCCTGATATTCGGGCTTTTCATGCTGCAGAATAATTTTGCCCTGCTGGGGATTTCTCTGCCCGGCCTGTCGGCTTCCGGCACATCAGATGGCAGCGCAGTGACGGCAATGATTGATACAGAGAACCATGTACAGATCCTGTCAACGACTCTCCATGTGAATGGATTTGACGATATCGTAGTGGAAGCTGGAGTTCCGGTCGTCTGGACGATCACTGCGGACGCATCAAGCCTGAACGGCTGCAACAATGCGCTCGTGATTCCGGAATACAACCTGCAGATTACTCTGCAGGAAGGAGAAAATGTGATCGAATTTACGCCTGTCGAGACAGGAACATATACTTATACGTGCTGGATGGGGATGCTGAAGAATACCATCACGGTCGTGTAAAGGGGTGAATATGTCCTCTTGTTTCAGAGTGTTTTGTTATAGAAAAAATGATAACCAGTTATCAGAATCCTGAATTTGACGAAAACCGGATCTGGCTGTATGATGATCCTTATAAACATATATTGCCTATCAAATAAGTAGACAATTAGAGCCGCGCAATGGAGAATCGCTTCGCGATTGGCGCGGCCTTCGTCCATATCCGCTTCGCGGATACGGACATATAATGCAGAAAGAAAACGATAAGGATCTGTGATGGTATGGAACAGTCACATAATATCAGAAATCGGAGGAATGAGTGTATGAATTTTGTATTTATCTCACCGCAGTTTCCGCGCACTTACTGGAATTTTTGCGACCGTCTGAAGAAAAATGGCGTAAATGTGCTTGGAATCGGAGATACACCCTACGACGCGCTGCCGTTTGAACTGAAAAGTGCGCTGACGGAATATTATCGGCTGGATTCACTGGAGGACTACGATCAGATGCTTCGGGCGGTTGGCTTTTTCACATTTAAATATGGAAAGATCGACTGGATTGAATCCAACAATGAATACTGGCTCGAGCAGGATGCGAGGCTGCGGACGGATTTTCATGTTATAACCGGTGTGCAGGCGGACGAGGTTGGTCGGTTCAAAAGCAAATCAGGGATGAAGGCCTATTATCAGGAGGCCGGGGTGCCGACCGCACGCTGTCATAAAGTGACGACGATCGAGGCGGCGAGATCTTTCCTTCAGGAGGTTGGCTACCCCGTGATTGTGAAGCCGGATGTCGGCGTAGGTGCTACAGACACCTGGCGGTTGGATAATGAGCAGGATCTGCAAAATTTTTTTGCCAGTCTCCCTAAAGCACCCTATGTAATGGAAGAGTTTATCGAGGGCGACATCTGCTCTTATGACGCAATCACTGACGCGGACTGTGCACCTCTTTTTGAGTCGATGACTGTATGGCCGCCTTCGATCATGGACATCGTGCTGGAACAGCGGGATCTTGCCTATTATGTGGCGGCAGAGATGCCGGATTCCCTGCGCAGGCTGGGGAGAGCTACGGTGAAGGCTTTCGGCGCTAAAAGCCGTTTTGTACATATGGAATTTTTCCGGCTGACGAAGGCACGTAAGGGACTGGGTGAGATTGGCGATTTTGTTGGGCTTGAGGTGAATATGCGTCCTGCGGGCGGCTATACGCCGGATATGATGAATTTTGCGCACAGTACGGACGTATATCAGATCTGGGCAGATATGGTGTCCGCAAATCAGCGGCTGCTTCCGGAGCGCGGAGAAGATCACTTTTGTGTCTACGCAAGCCGGCGGGATTGCTTTTCCTATCAGCACAGCCACCAGGAGATTCTGGATCGATACGGCAAACGGATTGTGATGTGCGAGCGGATGCCCGAAATGAATGTTGCTCAGATGGGCAACCAGATGTACACGGCTCATGCGGCCACGCTGGAGGAGACGGAGGAATTCATACGTTTCGTGACGGAAAGGGTTTGAATGCGGATATTCGGGATTTAAAACAGCAGGAGGTTCCAAAATGGCAAAAAAAGAGAACAGATTCAGAGGGTACGATATTTCCACGCAGGCTATACACACCGGAACGGATTACGACGAGGGAACCGGCGCTGTCCGCAGACCCTTGCACATGGCGAACAGCTACAGGCTGCCGGATGATCTTTCACAGGTCAATTATTCCTCTACGGATCTTTTGATGTATTCCAGAAACGGAAATGCAAACCAGCACTGGCTGGAGGAAAAAATCGCTGCTTTGTACAATGCGGATGACGCGATCGTGCTGGCAAGCGGAGTCGGGGCACTTCATGCGCTGTTCTGGACGCTTCTGAAATCCGGTGACAGGGTGGTATATCCAAATGTCAGTTATATGGCTGTCTACCGGATGTTCCATGAGCTGTTCAATAAAAAATTCGGCGTGGAAACGGTCATGGTGGATATGACAGATATGGAAGCGGTAAAAAGAGCGATCACTCCCGGTACAAAGCTGGTTCATATCGAAACGCCGGACAATCCAACCGTAGGGGTGACAGACATAGCGGCGGTTGCGAAGCTTGCTCACGAAAACGGAGCAATTCTGTCAGTTGATAACACCTTTGCGTCCCCTCTGAATCAAAAGCCATTGGAGCTTGGGGCAGATTTTGTGGTAGACGCGCTTACAAAGTTTATCAATGGCCATGGTGACGCACAGGGAGGGGCGATTATCTCGAATGACCTGGAAACGATGGATCGCATTCGTTATGAAGCGCAGGTGAATGTCGGGGCTGTGATCAGTCCGTTCAATGCGTGGCAGATTTTCCGGGGTTCCGTTACATTTCCTCTGCGCATGGAGCGGATCAACCGATCCGCACAGCAGATAGCTGAATGGCTGGAGCAGCGGGAAAATGTGACATTCGTCTCTTATCCAGGGCTTCCTGACCATCCGGGGCACGAGCTGGCAAAGCGGCAGATGAAAAATGGCTTCGGGGGCGTGATTTCCTTTGGCGTAAATGCGGATGACAAAACGGTAGAGCAGTTTTGCGCAAAGCTGAAGGTCGTCACCTTCGCGGTCTCCCTGGGACATGATGAAAGCCTGATTTTCCCGCAGCCGAGCTATGATGAGCGGATAAGCCTGTATCCGGAAAAATTCAGAAAGGGCTTTATCCGGTTTAGTGTCGGGCTTGAATCCCCGGAGGACATTATCCGGGATCTGGATCAGGCATTTGGGGCGGTTGGGCTGTGAGAAATGAAACAGATAAAACGATATTTATCATTAGGAAGCTCCATCGCTCCCGGAAGCAATGGTTCAAACTTATACTTACATTATTTGGCGTTATGGTAGATTTGGATCATGTCTTCCATATTCAGCTTTTTTGCAGAGCCGAAATGATTTTCACAGGCAGCAATACATCTGCGAGCCATTTCTTCAATTTGACGGTCAATCGGAGAAATACCTAACTCACTTAAATTGACAGGCATTTCGATACTGTGATAGAATTTCTCCATCGCCTGAATACCTGCCTGTGCAATTTCCACGTCCGTACCAGCAGTGGATATACCCATTACATTTTGTGCAAACCGAACAAATCGCGGCAGGCAGTCCCGATACACATATCTCGCCCAGCTTGGCCAAATGGCGGCCAGACCTGCGCCGTGGGTCACATCAAACATACCGCCCAGCTCATGCTCCAGCTTGTGGGACATGAAATCACCGCATTACCGCCATTAGTGAAATATCGTTCCATTGTGTGCATCATAATATCCACACATCCGGATTCCGTTTGGTAATCCGGCAGGGATTGAGTATAAGCCGGGTCCTCCGTCTCCAAAGAGCGGCGGAGAATATCCAGCAGTCCGGAGCGGGCTGCGCTTTGACCTCCATAGACGATCAGCACCTTAGATGCACCCAATTTGCGAATTTCTTTTCCTGTTTGTAGTTCTACATTTTTCCCGAAATAGACCTTTGTAGGAGAATAGTATGTAAAATTATTCGACATAGTTGAGTTTTCCTTTCCTTTTCATTATTCGGATTGTGCTTATATCATATAATTTTCACAAATTATTATCCATGTCATATTTATCTATTTACCTTGCCATTCTGCACATAAATGGATATAATACAAGTAGGGAATTCCTACTTCCCTACTTTTTCGGATTCGGAGGTGTTATTTATGGCTGAAACATTAGTAAATGATGCAAGGGTAATGTCAAAAGGGCAGGTGACCATACCAAAGAATATCCGCGCTGCTCTGGGTGTTAGTACCGGTGATCGCGTAACATTTATTGTCGAAGGAGGCTCTGTAAGAGTCGTCAATTCTGCTGTTTATGCAATGAGAAAATTTCAGCAGCAGATGAAGGGGGAAGCAGAAAAAGCAGGTTTGCTTTCCGAGGAGGATGTAACTGCATGGATCACTGCTTCTCGACGCGAGGAAGATGAAGAATGAAAATTATGCTGGACACAAATATTATTATTTCGGCCGCTCTTTTCCCTCATGGGAAAGCAGCACAGGCATTTTCCAAAGCATTGTCTGGTGCTTACGAGCCTGTTATGTGTGATTACATCGTAGATGAACTACACAGAAAATTTCGCGAGAAATTTCCGGAAAGGCTAACTGAGCTGGAGGCATTCCTGTTTAATGCACTCCAGTATATTCATTTAGTTCCTACTCCTGAAATGGAATCAGAGGCTGAAAGTATGATTCGTGACTTGAAAGATCGCCCGATTCTTCGTGCAGCTATTTGCGCGCATGTCGATCTATTACTTACCGGAGATAAAGATTTTCTGGAATCGTCTGTGAAAACGCCACGTATCATAGGCGTTCCGGAATTCCTGAATATGCAGTAAATGCTATAACCGTTATCGTATTTTAGGGAATTTTTTTCGGTGACGCAGAAAGCGGCAAATTTTCATCAGTGGAAACGGGCAATAAATTACCGGAATCCCTTGATTTTAAAGGATTTCCGGCATCTTCTACTGTCTCCGCTTCGCTCCGGTCGTTGAATATTCCGCCCGTTTTGTGGACGGGATGCCACCCGGCGAGGGCTAAACGGGCATCCACTGGGTCTCCGCTCCGCTTCGGTCGGTCCTTAACGCGTGCCACTGGCACGCAGGACAGCCCAGCGCCTCTGCGTCCCGAACGTGAGAAGGCCAGCAGGCGTCCATGCACACGGAGATTCCTGTATGTGCCTGGAAGTGCCTGAAGTCAAAGTCCCCGATATAAATCGGAGACTTTGACTCTCGCGGCAGTCGCCAAATATCTGTGCAAGCACAGCTACTTGGCTCGTTGCTTCGCGGAAATAAAGGCTTTTCGCCAGTCGCTGCATTAAGAATCCCCGATTTACAAGGATCATTCAAAATCCGGTTTTGGGGAATTTTTAGGGAATTTTCCCTGCGATGAATGATCGCAGCGAGGCAATAAGCTTACGGGCTGCACAACGTTCCTGTTTCCATCTTTAATTTTTGACCGACATGTTCAATAACAATTCCATTACCTTCTGGCAGTTATCAAGTTAATTCCATTTATTCCCGTAAGTAACTCAAAGTGTACTCCTTCATTAACCGATCTACTGCTACTTCTGGCTGATCATTATTGATATAAAACTTATTCTGAACATTTCTATATACAGCACTATACCAGGCAATGTCTTCTTTGATTTCTTTCAGATAATGCTGCCTGTATTTACTTTTATAGTTATCATCTCGATATATAACGTCGTTTTCATCACTAAAAACAAGCCTGTCAAAAATATTTTCGGCAGTGTCCAGCAATTCGATAGCAATAACGTCATCCCTTCTCAAATAATTGAAAAAATAATCAGCATATGACATAGGAGTAACCGCTACCACTTTATTAACATTTTGCTTCATGATCTCGCAAAGGACAATCCCTCTTTTTTTATCCCGGCTCCTAAGATCACCAGTATTCACAAACTGTTCCAGCGTAACCTGATAATATTTCTTCACTTCTTCATCAAGATCATAAAAACTAAATCCCGTCTTATTTGCTAATTTAGAACCAATTGTGGTTTTTCCAACATTAGAAACACCAAATAACAAAATTGTTTGCATCATTATCCATAGATCTCCATGATTTTTCAGTCAATATGGTAATATCCTGTTTGTAGCGCAAAATGCGGTTCGTTTGAACATTGCTATTCAAAAAGCGTTCCATTTCTGCCATAGTTTCATTTTCTCCTGTAAATTGTAGATACTGAACCTCCCTCTTTTACTAAAACATCCAAATCTACTAAACGCTGCAGATATCGAAATACTGTAGTTTTAGATTTCCCCGTAATCTTCCTGATAGTCTGGGCTTCAATCGTATCGTATCGTTTCAAATAATCCACAATTGGAAGCATCTTCACTTTTTCTTTTTCAGATAACTTTCTGCTCAAAATATCCATCATTCTATCAATAGATTCTTCCTCTGTTTCAGATAATGGATTTTCTTTTCCAACCATTTCTGTTAGGATGTTTTCACTGTTTGTGTCTAAAATAATGTCTCCACTTGTGTCTCGCAAAGCTTCCGTTTGTTCTTCTTTCGGGTACGTATCATAATACCTTCCATATTTCAGCAATTTCATATACAAATCGCAGGCATTGCACACTAGCTCCACTCCGCCTTTCGGATTTGCGTTAATCACAGGATAGGGTGCGTCGGCCTGGTCACATTCCATTTTTATTTTGTCAAAGCCGCTTCCCCATGATTCAATCTCACCAGAGCGATAAAACACATCTGCCATTTTGGGATTATGAGGAATGGACGGATGACGCTCGTATACTTTTGCCACATCAATTTTATCCGGCCACTGCCCGTCATTCCAAATGGTAATTTTATCATCATATACCCGAATCTGGATCGGTATACCGGTCTCATACGCTTTGTGATTGACAGAGTTTAATAATACCTCTCTAAAACCCTCTTTGGGCCAGAGAAATGTTTCAACTCTCTGTAAACCATCATACGATATCAATGCCTTCAGATACTTTGTATAAATCAGGTCGATTGCCTTGTCCACCTGTGTCATCAATGGACCATGCACATCATCCGAGTAAATGATATCATCTACCTTATTTTGCCCATAAGCTCCCGCCGGTGCGAAGTAGGCAATTTTAATGTACGCGCCTGTCACATATTGTTCTGGGTCTGGATGAAACATGAGCAACACCGCCCGAACAAGATGATTGCGACCATACAGCTTTAAATCATGCAGCAGCACATCGTCCGGCGCAGATGCCTCCGCTTCCGTCATGCGTTTTTTCGCAACTGCTTTCTTTCGAAAAACTGCCAGTGCTTCTTTGCTCAAATCTTCTGCGCTAGTATCCGGCATCGGAACCGCATCCCATGTCAGACGGGCTCTTTCCAGCAAAAAATTTTGCAGTTCAAATCCATTCAGTTCGTGAAGAACGGAACCGGAGCGTTTGTAATACTTTCCATCACAGGATATGGCAAACGGATATCGGGGAACGGTTATCTCAATATAGTCCATCGCATGTCCGTACTCGCTTGCGAGTATGGACGAAGGCCGCGCCTTGCGCGAAGCGCAACTTTCATGCGCGGCTTTCATTATACGCCGTCATGAGCAATATAGAGCGGATTTTCTTTTTCCAATATAGCGAGTGTTCGGTACCTTCTGTCAGTTTCTTCCATCTGATCCAGGCTGATCAGGCCACAGGCATACTGATTTATCAGCTTTGAAGAAATATTTTGAGGTACAGTATTGCCATAACGTATATTATCTCCCTGCCTGCCGGTAAATACCTTTACACTGGCAAGGACGCCGAGTTTATCATTAATCTTATTCGGCAACCCTTCAAGTAGACGCCTTGAATCCTTTGCCCCAACAATATATCCATCGTCATTTACACCGATATATATGGAGCCTCCATCCGTATTTGCGTAACCACACAGCCATTTCAGGTATTCATCCTGCCATGACCACTTCCATTCTGTAGATTGAGACTCCTGCGAAGATTGGGAAAACGCTTTCCCTTCCGAATCTTTATAGTTGTTCACGATTACTCCCCCTCATCAAAACCATACACGATCAGAACTTCATTTCTCCGCTTATTATATACTGAATTTTTCCTGCTGTCATCCAATTTGTGCCTGGAAAAACGAATGCTGCGATGCATCTGAAGCCGGTTTTAATCAGATTCTGGAAGTATCTCTGGCATCTGTTCCCAGATATTTTTTCAAAAAATAAAATTTTCCTGTAACCATTTTCCTTTTTGAATCGTGTTATTATTGAAAGGCCTTTTAAAGCGGACTCGCAAAAGTCCTGCCGAACTACAAAACTGTAAAGAATCATATATTTATGTGACAGGGAGCGCCCATGAGAATACCAACAGAGGTATTGCTGGAACGATACAAGGACAATCTGTTTGCCGCTGCAGCGCCAGCCAAACGCGAAGCGTTTTTCAATTGCTGGCGCGTCCTGCCGCCGAGCTTGGCGAGGGGGCGATTCTATATTCCATATCTGTAAAAATGCCGCAGATGCGGACGACGTAGTCCAGGATACATTCCTTCAATACCACATATCAGAAAAAGGCTTTCAGGATGAGCAGCACATCCGTGCCTGGCTATTGCGAGTGGCCATCAACAGGGCAAAAGATGTCAACCGATCGTTCTGGAGACGGAACCGTGTTTCACTGGATGAATATACGGCAACATTGCCGTTTGAAAGCAGCGAATCAGAAAACCTCTTTGCACAGGTCATGAAGCTGCCGGAAAAGCAGCGGATTGTCATCCATCTGTATTACTACGAGGATTACACGGTTCGGGAAATCGCAGAAATATTGAATCTGAGTGAATCCAACGTAAAAATCCGGCTCATGCGGGGACGTAAGCTTCTCAAACAGGCATTAAAGGAGGAATGGGACGATGACGAATAAGGAGAAATACAAAGAAGCGTTTTCGGTGCTTCATGCCTCCGATGACATTTCTTTGGAGGTAGAAAAAATGCAGAAAAATAAAAGAAACAGTCGCAGAAAACAAGTTATCGCAGCATGTGCCTGTGTGGCCATTGTGGCAGGAAGCATGACTGCTTATGCTACAGACCTTGCCGGCATCCAGAGCAGAATCCATGGATGGATTCATGGCGAACTAAAGAGTGTGGATGTGACCAGCGAAACAGATGGCAGTTATACGTTTACCTGGACAGAAGATGGGACTACTCAGGAAGTCTCGGGCGGCGGCGTTTCCATGAATGCATCAGGGGAGCAGACCGCACTCTCTGCGAATGAAGTCCTTGAGGGCTTTTCGACCAGTGTAGAGACCGATGATGACGGCACCATATGGCTTTATTTCGAGTCCCATAAAGTAGATATTACGGAATATCTGTCCGGAAGCAGCAAGAGCTGCAAAGTAGCAATCCAGGATAATGAGACAACGACCTATTTCGACATAAAATCAAATGGCAGCGGCGGGTATAGCCTGTCCTACTCGGATTCACCGGAGGGTTCCGCTGACGCATATACAATTGTGAGCTAAAAGACACAGAAATGGCAACGCTCGTATTTTCAAAAATTTCTTGAATAAAGCAGCTCATTTCTCCTTCAAATCATTTGGAGAAACGAGCTGCTTTTTGCTTTTTATTACGTCTTGCTGCGATGCGCGTCTTCTTTCGCTTTTAGCCGGGCTTTTGCTTAGAACGCCGATGAAAACGGCAAAAATTCCGCATTCTTACACACTGTTCTGGCGGAAGCTTAAAAACTCCTCATTCTATCCAATTGCGTTTCAAAAAGCGTTCCATTTCTGCCGTAGTTTCATTTTCTACTGTAAATTGTATATGCCGAACCACCCTCACAGGATATGCAAACGGATATCGGGGAACGGTTATCTCAATATAGTCCATCGTGCCATCATGCATTAACATTATGAGAAGCCATTCATTCTTATAGCATTTCAGAATCTGGTAATTCTGTCGTCCGTTTCTCCGCCTATTATATACTGCATTTTTTCTACTGTCACCCAATTTGTGTCAGAAGGTATCCTTTAAAAACCAATGCAGCAGGATTTCATACATCATCTGTTCATCTTTATGATTTCCTTTGCACAGGCTACAGCGGCATCCATATCTGTTGAATTTAAAAGGTTCAGATTCATACAAATACGATTCTCCGAATCAATCCATGTCACTATGACATTGGAAGTTGAGCCATTTTCATACGCTGTCCCCCACATTGTCTTTTGAGAAAAATACAAAATCATTCCTTCAAATTCCTCTGTCTGTACTGTTCCATAGCTATAGTTATTGTTTCTCCCTGTTGAACCTCTCGGAGCCCATACATCATCATCATATGAAAAATAAGATTCCCAATACGCATTCTTTGTTGACCCAACGCTTATATCACAATATGCTTCCGAATTATCCAGATAATAGGTCACGCTTGCTACCGTATACAACGGATTGATCAATGCGTTTTTCCAGGAAGTCCCGTGAGGAACTATTTTAAGCCATTGGATTTCTTCACTCATGGAAGCTGACGCCAGCTGCTCCGGAAGCTCTAAGTCAAATCTTGCCAGATACGTGGAGGATGCACTGTAAAATGCCCACATTCCATTTCCGGCCTGACCGGCATATACAGAAAAGCCGGAAACGATCACCAATGCTATAACCAAAACTGCAACAAGAACCTTCTTCCTGTTGCCAGACGGCCTGGCCATAGTATGACGTATCCTCTTCTCTTTTTTCTTTTTTAAATCTTCAAAAGAAGCATCTGGCCCAGGAAAGTTTTTTACTATGTTAACTGCCATATTTTCAAATTCTAAATTCGTCATCATCATCCCTCCTCAAACATTTTACGTAAATGTCCGATTGCTCTCTCATAACGCTTTTTTACACTATGCACAGAACAATTCATAACCCGCGCAATCTCCTGATGGGACAGCTGCCCCAATAGCTTTAATCGCACGATTTCGCGATCCGGTTCCTTCAATGCATCTATCATGAGCAGCAGTTCCCTCATGCTTAAAACTGGCTCCGAAGCATTCAGATTGTCTTCCGGAAATAATTCAGGAATCCCAACAGTCTCGCGTTTCTTGTGGCGAAACTCATCCATGGCTAAATTTCTGGCCACCCGAAATAGCCAGACTTTTTCGGCTTTATCGTTCTGAAAGTTTGGATGCTTTTGCCATGCTTTCAAAAATACTTCCTGCATCAGATCCTCTGCCTGAAACCTGTCGCCGAGGATTGAAAATAGAAAACGAAACAGATCCGTACTGTACTTCAAATACAGTAATTCGATCCAGCGATCCGGATACTCCTCATTCATCTTTCTCACCTCTCCCTCTGTTCTGTAATTTAAGCTGATAAAAATATACTTTTACATTCTTACTCGCAACTGCGTTGCTCGTTGACCATCGAAATTTCCTGGCGCAAGCGCCGCAAATTTCTTCTGGTCACATTATAAACGTTTGGCGCGTCTAAAAAGCGACATCAAAATAAGATTCTTTGAAAAATTTTGTAAGGAAAATCTGTTTTTATCCATCTAATAAGTGTAGGATAAAGAAAGATAGAAACGATGCATGACATGTAACGGAGGGAGGGGAAGTTTGAAACTGAGAGGTAGCGGGTAAAGAAAAACAAGAAGGTATTACAAACA
>JAJQDT010000091.1 GCA_021202075.1 Lachnospiraceae bacterium
GCTGTTTTATGTCCAATCCGTATGATGTTAAGCTGTCATGAATAATTCAGGGTAAATTTAAGGAAAAAACGGGTCAAATTACGACAAATTCAGACAAAGCCGGCAAAACCGGTTTCAGGAAACAAAAAACCCGGGAAGCCGCATAAACACTGGCTTTTCCGGGTTTTGCAAGTCCATTTTTCTGGACAATTATCTCTTACTGAACTGAGGTGCGCGACGAGCCGCCTTGAGACCGTATTTTTCACAACCCAAATTCAATTTCCCTTGATTTTTCAAGGCTTTTTGGCTCTCCGCTTCAAAGTTGCCCCACTATTTAATCAAGAAATGGGGGCAAATCTTAGCAAAGTTACTGGCTGAATGCAGCGTTTACAACACCCACAAGCTGTTCAGGCTTATTATACTTCACCTTGGCGTAAATGTCCATCGTTGTCTTGCTGTTTTCGTGTCCGGCAAGATATTGAACCGTCTTGGGGTCAACACCGGCATAAAGCAGATTTGTAATATAAGTGTGCCGGAGCTGGTGGGGCGTCACCTCAAAATCAATGCTATACACCAGCTTGGGATTGTTCTTCTGATGACCTCCCAGCGTTGGCTTGACAGGACAGCGAATGCCCTGACCGTTTACATATTTATAATAGACTCTCTCCTTGGTAGAACGAACCACCACATACTGCCATACTCGATGGAACTGCGAATAGGATAACGGCTCCCCCTTGCTGTCAGCAATTACATAATCGGAGATGGACGATTCTTTCGCTTCCCGCAGGCAATTCACCAAGCACTTGGGGATCGGAACATCCCGTTTTGCCGCCGGGGTCTTTAGAACCGTGGAAACCACTGGCCTGTTTTTCTCCGAGCGCCATGCACGCCGCACAGAGATATACGGGGTAGGAACATCCAGAAATACGCAGTCCCATTGCAGTCCCAGAATCTCCTCCCGGCGCAGGCCAGCATACAGGCCAATCATGGTGAAAACATACGGGGGAAGCTCCCGGATCGTATCCAAAAGTATCTCCACCTGCCCATCTGTCAGAGCATCCTTAACTTTCGCGGGTTTGCCGCCCTTGGCGGAAATACCTGCGGCTGGGTTATAGTCAATCAACTGGCTGCGTTCTGCCGAGTAGAAGATACACTTCATCAGCATATTCACCGTGCTATATATACTTGCAGACATTTTCGACACCGGTATCAGCGCCAAACGAATATCATCCGCTGTCACATCTGACAGGTACATATCGCCCAGAGGCTTGACTATGTAATTATTCATGCGGGAGGTGTAGCCCTTTAGAGTCGCTGCAGAAACCTTTGCCGACTGCATCAACAGCCACTTCTCGCAATATTCCGCAACAGTCGGATGCTCCCTGCGAAAAATAGCGTCCGCCACCTGACTGCGTGCCTCCTGCTCTTTCTGATACAGTTCCTCGCAGGTTTCGGCATATAAGTCCACCCTTTTGCCGTCTGCATCCGTAATCCGCGTCCGGTAATACTGGATTCCTTTCCGTGTAACTGTCCCATACTGTGGGACACTTTTTTTCTTAGCCATAAGCTATCCTTCCTTTCCTATAATATTGGTTGATTTCTTGTCTCGCTTTCTTTTTATCAGAATAGGAGCAGTCTATCAAAGGTGCGAATATGTAAAAGCAAAGAGCGGGGGATTAACCCTCGCTTTCGCCGTTTCTTCCATATTTATAAGCTATTCATACTGCATCCCATAATGCAAATGCTCCGGTCAGTGCGCCCACCAGCTCATCCGGCCTATTGTACTTGACTTTGGCGTAAATATCCATCGTGATCTTGCTGCTCTCATGCCCTGCAAGATATTGAACTGTCTTGGGGTCAACGGACGCATGAATCAGATTGGTGATGTAGGTATGCCGGAGTTGGTGAGGCGTTACCTCAAAATCCAGACTGTAAACCACCTTGCCGTTGTGGGCCGCTTTTTCTCCAAGAACCGGATGGATAATATGCTGCACTCGCTGACCATTCTCATACCGATAATAGACCCTTTCCTTTGCCGTCCGGGTGACGATATACTGCCAGAGCCGTTTGAACTGTGTATAGGACAGCGGCTCATCGTCCCGGTTGGCGACCACATATTCCGAAGTGGAATTTGCTTTTGCTTCCTTCAAGCACTCCGCAAGGCAATTTGGCAAGGGAACATTGCGCTCTGCGGCCTTTGTCTTTAGCTCAGTCAGGATGATAGGACGATTATGCTCCGTATGCCACGCTCTCCGCACTGTCAGGTACGGAGCGTCTACATCAAGGTACACTGAATCCCATTTCAAGGCCAGAATCTCCTCTCGGCGCAACCCGGCATATAAACCAATCATCACAAACACATAAGGGGGCAGACCCTGAACCGCGTCAAGCAGACGTTCTACCTGTTCATCCGTCAGCGCCGACTTTTCACGCTGCGGAATACCGCCGCCCTTTGCTGTTAAATAAATCGTTGGGTCTTGGTCGATGATACGGTTTTCTTTTGCCGCCTTAAAAATGGATTTATACAGTATGATAACCGACTTATACACCGATGCAGATTTCTCGGAAACGGGGACTAATGCCACCTGAATATCATCCGGTGTTACATCGGCCATATACATATCACCAAGTTCCTTAATAATATGCCGCCGCACTTTGGATGTATAATCTGTTAGCGTAGTGGCCCGCACATGAACCGACTGCATGAGCAGCCACTTTTCACAATATTCTGCTACGGTAGGAGATTTCCGACGAAATGTAGCACTATCAATTTGCTTTAGCGCTTTCATCTCCTTATCATAGAGTTCCTCACGGGTTTTCGCATAAAGGACAACCCGTTTTCCCTCCGCATCCTCAATGTCCGTTTTATAATAGGAATACCCATTGATCTCAATCTTGCTGTATCTGGGGATTCGTTTTCCTCTTTCAGCCAATCAAGCCACCTCCAAAAATCAAATTCTCAGCGCTGTTACTCATGTTTTATCAGACCAGCCCGATTCCATCAAAGGTGCGATTTGCGCCCACGCACATTGCGGTAGGTTTCTCTCTTTTCCACCGGCTTCGCCCGGTGGGTACATTTTGCGATATATTCCTGTAGACTGATGTCGGTGAAATAGACACAGCCGTTTGGTACATATTGAATATAGGAAATCAACCCGCTGTTTCTGGCTTCATCCAGTGTGGCAATGCTGATTCCCAGCAGTTTCGCCGCCTCCTTGCGCGTAATCAGTTTTTCCATTTCAACCGTCACTTCCTTTCTCCACCATCACATAATCAAATCCTCTGCGTTGATTGCAGTAGGTACATACTTCTTTCTCTATCTGGCCGGGGTCAAGCCGACACAAATAATAAGCGCCTGTGTTACGGAAATTACCCGCACAGACGCTGCAAAGACTCATAATAATTGCCCCGGATGCCTGACAATGTAAATCAAGGCTGACCATCAGGACGCGATCCATCTCCTCAATCCGTTTTGGGGACAGCCGCCCGATATAGCGCCCCAAGCGGCGCTTGTCAATGGTGCGAAGCTGCTCCAACAGAATGATGGAGGGACGCTCCAGACCGCTTTCCGCTCCCAAATAGCAATGTGTGGGAAGGACTGTTTTGGACGGGGTCTGGCTGGTAATGGCCGCCACAATGACCGTGGGGCTGTATTTATTTCCGGTATCATTTTGTATCAGGACTACGGGGCGGTTACCTTCCTGTTCGGAACCAACACATTGATTCAGGTCGGCGTAATATAAATCGCCCCGCATATATGTTCTGCTCATAGCTCTGACCTCCTTTGCGAATTCGGCGGCCTGCACCGCCTATGTAGCGCAAATCTATTTGTCCTCGACACCCCGATCTGCATTGGGAAGTCATCAGGCGGCTGGCAGCATACCAGCTCCACGGGAATTGCACCCCCGGTAGGATCTCTACAAAGCGGCTGCCCCCATTGCCTGCGACGGCTTTGCCCAAAACAGGGCTTGTCACGCTCGGACTGTGGCTGGACAGGAGTCTCATTGTCCCTATTGCTGGTCATGGCCATGCCGGGAGCTACCCGGCACTTATAGCCAACTGAAATCGCTCCATGTCGAGAGAATGAAAGCACGCAGACTGTTTTTCTTCGTTGTTTGGAATCTCACTGCTTCATCCTCTCGGCAAATCCTGGCGTAGCCGCTAATGTGGCTTATGCTCATCACAATGGCAATAGGATCGTACCTGATGAATGGGTATTCGGTTGTCAAGGAACACGAAAAGTCCGAAAAAAGACCTCTCACCCTATTTGCCGTTGGGTGAGAGGTCTGATAACCATTAAATCTTATTTTTTCAGAAAAATTTTCAGCTTCCTGAGAATCCGTATTTTCTGCTTATGGACAGCGGGCTGAGAAATGCCCAGTATCGCCGCCGCATCTCGTTCTGTCAGCTCCTGAAAAAAGAGCGCTTCAATAAGCTGCCGGTCTTTCTCCGTAAGCTGGGCGAGTGCTTCGTGGACTTGTTCAATGGAAATTCGGCGAAGAACCGTATCCTCCACACTTTCACGCGAATCGGCAAACTGCCCCGCATTGTCATCCATGAGCCTGTCCAGCGAATCCTCCCGGCTGGGAATGACCCGAATGATGTGGCCGTCTTCATCCATAAGAATTCTCTCTGTTTTCAGGTCGTTCTCAAAGTATCGCATTTTCCGATCTCCCTGCATATAAGCGGCATAGACCTCCGCACTCACTTCAATAAGTTGACCTTTGATCCATATTTGCTTTTTATCAGCGTTCACGCTATGTACCTCCAATCGGTCTGAATTTTTTTGAATTCAAACCGGCTGGAGGACTGCGGCACCGAAGGCTGTACCTCTGAACAGATATGAAAAAACGCCCAATGCACGGCGCAATGCGCCACACAGAAGGCGTGTAAGTACAAGTTATTTCATTATTATACTGGATTGTGAGTTCAGCCTGAAAGCAATTATGCCCGGATGGAAGGCCAAAGATTTTTTTGACCGTGTACCATCAGGGCATGAACAGCTTAAAGGATAGGTTAGTAGTCGCTGCATGAGATCAGCAGCGAAGCGCAGGAAGCAGACCAGCGCATAAAAAATCCCTCCAATTCCAAAAACGTGGAATCAGAGGGTCAACGCATAAAAAGTCCGCTCCGCCAAAACCTCGTTTTTTTTATTGGTGGAGCCGCTAAATTCAGTTCAGTATTTTGCGAACCAGCAAGCCATCTATAATTGAACTGTTATGCCATTATCAACATGACATAAATCGGTAAAATAATAGATGGAGGTGAACTGCGCGTGCATAATCAACCTGACACGCTCGGAATTGTGATCAAATCGGCAAGAGAGAAAGCGGGCATTACCGTGGAGGCTTTGGGCGAAAAAATCGGCATCACCGAGCGCTACTTATACCGGATCGAAAACGAGGGAAAAAAGCCCCGCTACGATGTGCTTTACAAGTTGATTCGAGAATTATCCATTGACTCGAACGAGATATTTTATCCTGAAAAACAGTCTGAGGATTCAGAGATTGGGAATCTGCTCCGTATGCTTGCGGTTTGTGATAACCGCGCATTGCAGGTCATCAAGGCAACGATCCAGGCATTTATGGATTCTTTCTCGGCAAAGTAAGCAACTGCCTTTATCTCTGCTGCTGTTCATATTGTATAAAGAAATGAGAATTTTTCAGAGAAGAAAAAGGGAATAGTTCGGGAAAAACATGAGCGGCGAGTTTCCTCGCCGCTCTAATCAATTTGAAACCGATAGCCCACGCCCCATACATTTTGTATATACTGCGTATCCGCACCGGCGAGCTTCTTTCGGATTGCTTTTATATGCGCCTTTACGACATCGTCCACATTGAAAGCGGAATCCTCGTTCCATACATAGTCATAAATCTGTTCCCGACTCAGCACTTGCCCCGGATGCTTTGCCAAGCAGAAAAGAATATCAAATTCCGTCTTGGTCAATTCCAAAGGCTGACCCTTCAGTAACACTTCGTGCTTATCCGGGTTAATAACCAAGTCCTTGCCACATACAAAAGCGTAGTGACACTTCTTCACAGTTTCGCACTCTGAACAGGAACAGATGGCACGCTGCGCCAGCCGCAGGCTGTCTTTCAGACAATATGACATTTCAGAGTGGATGTCAAACTTATTATTAGGAGAAGCCGTACCCTCGGAAACTTTTCTATATCTTGATGATAAAGCAAGAATTGGCGTGGGTTTGGCGGTCTGCATGACCTCTAAAAGGCTGTATCCGTCACACTCTGACAAATTGGCGTCCAGAATGACCAATGCAAATTCACGGTTCAAAAAGGTTCGTAGTGCATCCTGAACCGATTCAACACAGATTACCTCTGTGCAGTCGCTCTCCAATTCACTGCGCACCTCATTCTGTTCCGCAGGATCATCGTTAATTACTAAGACCCGTTTGGTCATCTGTTCACCTTCTTCCTATACCATCAAATTCACCAGAAGTCCCATTGTAAATGAGAAAATCATTACATATGCTATATACAGCAAAAATCGCTTCATTCCCAGCACAATCTTCACTGCGCCAAGATTTGTGATTTTCGTAGACGGGCCGGTCAGCATAAAAGCCGCTGCACTGCCCATGCTCATGCCGGCCATCAGCCACGCCTGCAGAAGCGGTATGGTTCCTCCGCCGCAAGCGTAAAGAGGCACACCGATGGTCGCTGCCATCAAGACACCCCACGCCTCATTCCCTCCGAACAAATCTGTCATCACATTCTGCGGTACATACCGCTGAAAAAGCGCGGAGAGGATAATACCGATCAGAAAGTACAGCCCGGTGGCTTTGATGTTCCGTCCAAGATTTTTTAGAAACCGCAGAAGAATTTGGGGGTCGGTGTCCCTGCTTTTCGGCTCATCAAAACCAGCAAAATTAAAGAATCCTTTGTTTCGGTAAAAAATGCGAACCAGTAAGCCCGCCACAATTCCGCACAGGAAGCAGGAAATGATCCGCATCACCAAGGCGGTCTGTCCCAGAGCTGCGCTGTAAATGATAAGCTGAGGATTTAGCAAAATACTGCTCATCATAAAGGCTGCCAGCCAGTCATCTTTTATGCCGCTTTTAGAAAAAGAGGCGGCAATGGGAATGGTGCCATACATACACAGGGGGGATGCAATCCCAAGGGCGCTGGCAATGGCAATGCCAAACACGCCCAGTCTCTTTTCTCCCAGCTTGCGGAATGTGCCGTGGATGCGGTCTTTCAGGAATACAGAAACCGCCGAGCCAAGCACCATGCCCAATACCCAGTACCAGAAGATTTGCCGGAACTGGATGTCGAAATAGTACCAGAGGTAAACGGCTTCTCGTCTTATCGTCTCAAACATCGCAACCTTACCTATTCATCAATGGAGATAAGCTGATATTCCCGGCTTCCCAGTCCAATCTTCTCTGCCTGCTCCAAGGTGTGAAGCCCATTTCTGGATTCGATGCGGTTGATCAGCGACTGCCCGTCCTCGGCAGCATAAACCAGGTCAATGCACGCCTGGTCCACCGCAACAGGATCAAAAGATGCCAAAATACCAATATCGTGCATATCCGGTTCTGCCGGGTTGCCATCACAGTCACAATCCACACTGAGCCGGTTCATCACATTGATGTAGAGGATTTTCCCATTCAGAGCTTCCACCACCGATTTTCCGGCCTCCGCCATAGATTCCAGAAATGCGTCCTGCTCACCGCTCCACATATTGCCGCCGGTGCCGCCACTGTGGATATGGGCCTTTCCTTCCGAAGAAGCGATTCCAATGGAAATATTCTTGATGGCTCCACCATAGCCTGCCATGGCATGACCTTTGAAATGGGAGAGTACCACGAAATAATCATAGTTAGCGAAGTGGGCACCCACATAGTTTTCGGTCAGATTGTCGCCGCCCACCACGGGCAGGGTCATAGAACCATCCTCATCCATAATGTCCACGTTGGCAATGGCTGTGTAACCGTGATCTTCTGCTACCTGGTAGTGCATGGCGGTATTGGAACGGGAACCACCATAAGCGGTATTGCACTCCACAATCGTACCGTTCAACGACTGTACCAGTTCGCCGATTAAGTCTGTGCGCAGGTAGTTGCTCCCCGGTTCTCCGGTGGAGAGTTTTACCGCCACATTGCCGGTGGGAGCGGCACCCAAAGCTTCATAAATCGCCATCAGTCCTTGGCTGCTGATGTCCGTGGTCATATAAACAACCGGAGCGGAATCATTCGTGCTTGTTTCCGCGTTTTCTCCGGTATCCGGCTCCGTTTCTCCTTCATCAGGAAGGGCGGGCGTTGACTCCGGCTGACTGGTTTGTACGCTTGAGGCGCTCGGCTCTTTGGGCTGTTCTGTTTGTCCGCACCCGGCAAGACAACCGACTACTATGAGCATTGTTAAAACAAATGCCATTGTTTTTTTCTTCATTTTGCACCATCCTTTCAAAAATCAATCTGCTTTTTCAAGCGAAACAGTAAAATCACTGTTCATATCCGAAATGATTTCTAAGCCCGATTCAATATGTCCGATAGAGACTAACCCACTGGACGAGGAAAAATCCTTATAGAAAATGGAGAGATTGCCCCACGGAGCATAGATACATACATCTCCGACATCGGGATCGAATGAGTCGGGTTCTCCTTCTATTGAGAGTTCTTCCGGTAAATAAGCGATTTTTTCTGTATTGTTGTAATCTTCAAAATTGAGTTCCAGAGGAAGCATTTCATATAAACGGTTTGCAGAAGGTGTGTCATATAGTGTAATTTCAATCTTTTGTCCGTTTACCGTCATAGTTAAATGCTTTTGCAAATTATCGCCACTTCCGGTAGTTTCCGTTTCAGTATCCGATTTTGCTTCGGTAAATCCCATTTGATCGAGCCATTCATTCACAGCCGGCTGAGACTTGTCTACATCCTCACGATATATACCGATTGGTTCTAAAACACTCGCTGAATCCGGCAAATTACCTTTTATATCTTCAATGGTACTGGCAAGTCCACCGGTACCATGCGTTACAAAAGGAATGATCGTTTTGTCTGAGAAATCATATTCCTCCAAAAAACTGTGTATAGCCATCGGCACTGTGTACCACCAATTGGGGAATCCAAGAAAGACGATATCGTAGTCCTCCATATTTTCCAGATGGTTTTTCAGTTCCGGCCGGGCATTCTTTGCTTTTTCATCAGCCGCCCGGTCAAGGCATTCATCATAATCGCTTGAATAAGGTTCCGTTACCACAATGGAAAACAAATCTCCACCTGTACGCTCCTGAATCCATCCTGCCATTTTGGCGGCATTTCCCGGCAGCAGAACACTTGCCGAAGTGGTGGCATCTACATCTACCGCATCAGGATTTTCCACATGCGTATTTTCAGCCCATGTAAAATATGCGATCAATATGTTACTGTCTCCATTTGCTGTATGATTGAGAGATGTGGAGACGGTGCTGCTGTTCTGTTCGGGCAAGTTATTCGATTCGTTTTCTTGTCCACCGCATGCCGCAAGTGACATACAGATGGTAAGGCAAAGAAGTATCGCTGTCAGTTTTCTCATTTTCTCACCGCCTTTCTGCTTTGAACCCGCCTGCATAATTTTGCAATATAATGAGCAATAAAGACACAAAGTCCCATAAGTGCGAGGTAGTCTATATAAAACAGTATTTTCGATTCGCTGTAGTCCAAAAATACAAACTCTGTTTTCAAAAGAAGGTAGGTCAGTAAGTCTCTCTTGATGAACACCCATACGCCATATCCGGCAATAACCAACCCTGCAATGCAAGCGATGATACTGCGTATTTTTGAACTGTTTTTTATCCCTGCTGCTTTTCGGGACATTCCCAAAATCATATTCCAGTGCAGTCCCAAATGCAGACTCATCAGAATAAAGCCCCAATATGCTCCGAGAATATGGAGCCGTCTTGCCAGCGCCATTCCGCCGTCAATAGGAAGGAACGCAAACACATGGCGGGACATCACAATACCGCTATACATCTGAGCCAGCATAGAAACGAGTACGAGGAAGTCAATCACAAGCGTTACAATACGCATCGCATTGTATTTTCCCTTGAACAACGTTTTGTGCCAATTCCCATTCAGGATATGATGAGCGATGAACAGGACAAGCATTCCCGCTCCTACCCATTCATGGGGAGCATCTCCCCAAAGATGGTATCCCATCAGAAACAGCAGCGCCAGCGTCATGAAAATATCCACAGCTAATTTGATTATTGCTTTCGGTTTCATGGTGCTATCCTCCTATCTGCTTTCCGAATTCATAAGCCTCCTTCGGAAATTTCGTGTCGGACGGCGAATTGACGGAGGCGCAAACGGCGAATTGTTTTTCCGCCTAACG
>JAJQDT010000040.1:0-36467 GCA_021202075.1 Lachnospiraceae bacterium
CCCCCTGCCAGATTAGCAGGGGGAGAATGTGAAATTCATCCGCACAGGTAGAAATGTTTTGAGTGAAAATGCGGATGGGTGTGATCTGCGTGGTGTTGCTGATCCTCTTTGTGCTGCCGGGTGTACTCACGGCGGCTGATTAGTTTGTGGTGAAGCAAAAATAATAATACTGAAAAACAGACTTGTGATAACGGATAGGGGAAGAAAACGTTCTCTTATCCGTTTTTTATGCGCAGGGCCGGGCAAGGTGTTTTGCGGCTAAAGCCGCACGCGTCTCCGCTGCCGCTCCGGTCGTTGCTAAACGCGTGCCACTGGCACGCAGCAACCGCGCGGGCGAGCGGGAGACGAGTCTCCCTGTTCGATTGCATGCATATATGTGCTGGCAGTACGAAAAATGGCCCCAATTTTCCTGCTGTCAGACCGGAGACTTTTTGTTTAGAGGCTATTAAAATAACAGGAAACGACGGTTGTCGTTTGTGATTCCGAATCGGTGCGCACCCGCTGCATGGATAATCAGATGTGTCCATGCGGGAATCAGGAGTAAGAAACGTAACTGTGAAGGTACGAAACAGTTACAGATGTTTGACGGAAAATGGAGGCATATAACGTGAACAGTACAGTGAAAGAAAAGAACCCATTGGGGACGGAACGGATTGGAAAGCTGATTTTGACATACAGTATTCCGAGCATTATTTCCATGGTAGTGAATGCCCTGTATAACATTGTTGACCAGGTATTCATCGGGCAGGGTGTCGGGTATCTCGGAAACGGTGCGACAAACGTAATCCTTCCGTTTACGATTATCGTAATTGCTGTGGCATTGCTCTTTGGCGATGGCGCGTCCGCCTATCTGAGCCTGAAGCTTGGACAGAAGGACGAAAAATCAGCGGCGCAGGGAATCGGGAATGCCCTGATCGCGACGATCGCCCTGGGGCTGATCCTGTGTATTTTGTTTCTTGTGTTTTTGAAACCATTGTGCCTGCTGTTTGGCGCTACGGAGGATATTTTACCTTACGCGCTGGATTACGGCAGGATCATCTGTCTGGGCGTTGTGTTTGCGGCGATTGATTCGGCCATGGCCGGTGTCATCCGCGCGGATGGAAGCCCCAGATACAGCATGGCGGGTCTGCTGATCGGCTGTGTGACAAACCTTATTCTGGACCCGATGTTTATTTTTGTGTTCCACTGGGGTGTAAAAGGCGCAGCGCTGGCGACGATCCTGGGACAGATCTTTAATGCAGTTTTTTATCTGGCCTATCTTAAAAAATTTAAGAGCATCCGTTTCTCCAAACACAGCTTTACGCTGTCAGGAAAGCTGCTGAAAAATGTCGCGAGCCTTGGGGTATCCAGCTTTATCACACAGATCGCACTGGTGCTGGTGATGGCGGTTACCAATAATGTGCTTGTTATTTATGGGGCGAGTTCGAAATACGGTTCGGACATTCCGCTGACAACCATTGGAATTACTATGAAAGTGAACCAGATATTATCCGCGCTGATCATGGGGCTTTCCACAGGAGCGCAGCCCATTTTTGGCTACAATTACGGGGCGGGTAAATTTGACCGTGTAAAGCAGACTTACCGAATGATTCTGACAACAGCGACGATATTCCTGGTGATCGCTTTCGCTATTTTCCAGCTTGCACCGATGAGTATTGTCCGCCTGTTTGGTTCGGAATCGGAATTGTACAATGAATTCGCGGTGAAGTGCTTCCGGATCTTCCTGCTGTGCATCCCGATTAATGGCGTGCAGATGGTAAGCGGCATTTTCTTCCAGGCAGTGGGAAAACCGAAACTTTCCTCCGCGCTTTCCCTTACAAGACAGATCATTTTCCTGCTTCCTGCGACCTGCCTGCTGCCGATGGCGATCGGAGTAGAAGGCGTTTTATGGGCGGGACCGCTGGCAGATGTTCTGGCTTTTCTCACCGCGCTGATTCTGCTGAAGGTTAACTGGAAAAAGCTCTTTAAGGAGGATGCGGCATATGAAAAATAATATGGTGATCACGATTGGCCGCCAGTATGGAAGCGGCGGCAGAGAAATAGGAGAAAAACTGGCGGAGCGGCTGGGATATGCCTACTATGACACACAGATCCTGGAAAAAGCCGCGGACGAATCCCATCTGACCGAGTCGATCATGAAAAGATACGATGAGAAAATGAAAGACGGATGGCTGAGCACGTCGTCGTGGATGTCGGGAAACACGGATATCCATCACCTGCCGGTACCGTTGAAAGCAGTCGTCGGGCAATTTGAAGCAATCCGTAAAATTGGCAGAAAAGGTTCTGCCGTAATTGTCGGCAGATGCGCAGACTATGCCCTGAAAGACCAGGAAAATGTATTTTCCGTTTTTGTTCACGCGGATATGGAACAGCGGATCGCCCGTGTCTCAAAGAGAAATCATATCGATGAAAGTGACGCGCAGAAGAGAATCCGCGGGATCGATAAGGAAAGAGCCTCCTATTATAACTATTATACGGAAAAGGAATGGGGAGCCTGTGCAAGCTATAACCTCAGCATCGACAGCGGTGTGCTGGGAATAGAAGGTGCTGTGGAGATTATAGTAAACTGCCTGCAGAGTCTGTAAAGATGAAACCTGAAACCACAACGTAACTGTGAAGGTATGAACAGTTACACCACAATCAAAGGCAGCAGGAAGGAGGCGGTGGAATGAAAACAGAGGATAAAATTGCCTTACTGAAGGACAGGCTGCACAAGCTGAGTGTAAATGGCAAAGAAAACTATGGTGCGCAGCGGCGAATCCAGCGGGAAATTCGCAATTTAGAAAAACAGACCGGAACAGCATCGAAATGATGAAGGAGGCTCAGGCAGAAATGAGTAAATTAGATAAAGTAAAAAAAGCAGCTGAAAAAGGAAAGGTAGATAAACTGATTACATACGCAAAGGATGCGTACAAGGGTGTTCGCCTGGCAGCTATTACCGGACTGGGTGAGCAGACAGAAAGTGAAGCTTCTCTGAATGCGCTGATCAGAATGATGGATAACAGCGACCCGGATGTGCGCAGGGAAGTAGCTGCATCTCTTGGCTCCTTTAAGGGGAGCTATGTGGAAACGCAGTTACAGTATTATCTCTTCCACGAGAAAGACGAGACCGTTTTGGATGAAATAAAAATGTCTCTGGATAATGTCAGAAATGCAAAATAAGCGCTAACAAAGAAAGACAGTATTACCAGCTTTACACAGGAGATCTGGAGCTGGAGTGAAATCCGTTTTTCAGAATAGCCTCTCGACTATAGTCTTCTCCTGTGATACAATGAAAGCCGTGCAATTATAGTTGCGCTTCGCGCGAGGCACGGCCTTCGTCCGTACTCGCAGGCGAGTACGGACATACAATAAACAAAGTTTATTTTTACCGGAGGAGGCTTTTTTATGCACACGGATAGGGAAGGGCAGCACGCATATTCGTCTGAGCCAGCGGGCAAAAGCAGCCGATACAATCGAACCTGTTGTGCTGGTCTTTTGGCTCATGTGGACGCCGGAAAGACGACTCTTGCGGAAGGGATTCTTTATCTGACAGGGCGCATCCGGAGTCTTGGCCGTGTGGATCATCAGGATGCGTTTTTTGACAATTTTGAGATGGAGCGCAGCCGCGGGATTACGATCTTTTCGAAGCAGGCGCAGGTCGTTTTAGAGGCGAAAAGCGACGGGAGATCTCGGGTGCAGATGACGATTCTGGATACGCCGGGGCATGTGGATTTTTCCGCGGAGATGGAGCGGACGCTGCAGGTGCTGGATTACGCGGTTCTCGTGATCAGCGGTGCGGATGGGGTACAGAGCCATGTGGAGACACTCTGGCGGCTGCTTGCCCGCTACGAGATACCGGTGTTTTTGTTTGTGAATAAGATGGATCAGCCGGGGACGGACCGACATGCGCTGATGGCGGAGCTTACGCAGAAGCTGGACGATCGCTGCATGGATTTTACAGTGCCGCATGATTCGGAGGAGTTTCAGGAAAATCTGGCGATGTGCGACGAAGGGCTGCTGGAATCGTACCTGTCGGGAACGCAGATTGGAACAGACGCGATTGCCGGGCTGATTGCCGGGCGGCAGGTATTCCCGTGCTATTTTGGGTCGGCGCTGAAGCTTCAGGGCGTGGAGGAGCTGCTGGAGGGACTTCGGATCTATTGTCTGACACGCGAGTATCCGGAGGAATTCGGGGCACGGGTGTTCAAAATCACGCGGGACGCGCAGGGGAATCGCCTGACGCATATGAAAATTACGGGCGGGACGCTGCATGTGAAGGATGTGCTGACGAATCGGCGGGATGCCTTGGTCAGCCAGATGCAGAATCGCACAGCTCACGACGCACAGCATCAGAAAGAGAGAACCAGACAGATCAATAATCATACAGATCAGAGCGCGGCGAATAATCTGACGGAAGGCGGCTCTGGGATGAATGCGTCGGCCGGCCGGATGAACCGGGAGATCTGGGAAGAGAAGGTCAACCAGATCCGGATTTTTTCGGGTGCAAATTATGAGACGGTGCCGGAGGTGCAGGCGGGAACGATCTGCGCGGTCACCGGATTGGATCATACGTACGCGGGGGAAGGACTTGGCATAGAGCCGGAGGGAGAAGTGCCGGTGCTGGAGCCGGTGCTGTCTTATCGGATGGAGCTGCTGGAAACGCCCCCTCGCTGCGCTTCGGCGGCAGAACGCACCCGCATTAATAGAAATGCTGCGCATTTGGCGGGTGCTCCGGAGGGAACTGATGTGCACCGCGCATTCCGTCAGCTGAAACAGCTGGAGGAAGAGGAGCCGCAGCTGCACATTACCTGGGCGGCGGCTGCCCGGGCGCGAATGGATGGGCAGGATGCTGTCGGCGGTTCCCGAACGGCGGGCTCGGGAAGCTCCGCGAATGCTGCATTCGGGTCGGACGGTGCAGGAAGCGAAGGAGAAATCCACGCACAGCTGATGGGCGAAGTGCAGACGGAGGTTTTACAGAATCTGATTCAGGAACGCTTTGGATGGAAGGTCCGGTTTGGCGAAGGGAGTATTGTGTACCGCGAGACGATTGCGGCGCCGGTGGTCGGCATGGGTCATTTCGAGCCGCTGCGTCATTATGCGGAGGTGCATCTGCTGATGGAACCGGCGGAGCGCGGCAGCGGGCTGCAGTTTGAGAGCCGCTGCAGCGTGGACGAGCTGGATCTGAACTGGCAGCGTCTGGTGCTGACGCATCTGGAGGAAAAAAGCCATCTGGGTGTCCTTACCGGTTCGGAAATCACGGATATGAAAATCACGCTGGTGGCCGGTCGGGCGCACCAGAAGCATACGGAGGGCGGCGATTTCCGCCAGGCGACCTACCGGGCCGTGCGCCAGGGGCTTTGCCGCGCTGAGAATATACTGCTGGAGCCGGTTTACAGCTTTCGGATGGAGGTGCCGATGGAAGCGGTCGGCCGGGCGCTTTCCGATATTCAGAGAATGTACGGGAGTGCTGGCTCGCCGGAGCCGGTGTATGCTGCCCGGGGCAGCGATTCCGGCAGGCCGGGTGGGATCGGAGCCGCAGGAGGCGCAGGTGAAGCCATTGGATCAGGTACTTCGGGAGACACAGGTGAATCTGCAGGGGCAGGCAGTTCGGATGAATCGCCAGGAGTTGGTGTTTCACATGCTTCGGGTACGATTGCAGCGCCCGGGAAGATACCGGAAATGATGGTAATTGAGGGCACGGCGCCGGTCGTGACTATGCGCGGCTATCAGAGGGAGCTGCTGTCTTATACAAAGGGACGCGGGCGCCTGTCCTGCCGCCTGAAGGGTTATGAGGAGTGCCACAATGCGCAGGAGGTGATCGCACAGCGCGGCTATGATGCGCAGGCGGATACGGAGAACCCCTGCGGATCGGTTTTCTGCGCACATGGGGCAGGGTTTGTCGTGAACTGGGACGAAGTGCCGGATTACGCGCATATTCGTGATACCGATGCGTATGCCCAAATGGCGCAAAGAAGGCAGGGAGAAAAAAAGGAAGAGGATGGCGATCCGACGTATACAGGCGGAGCGGACAGGGATGCGGCCGGGAGCCCCGGCTATACAGAAGGATCCGGAGCAGATGGCCGGGGCGCATGGATGACTGGCAGTGTGTTAGAATCATCTGCAAACAGATTTACATTGGGAGCAGATGCTGTAAAGTCAGGAGGCACAGGAAAAGCTGCCGCAGGATCTGGTGGCTCCGGGAGCGGCTCTTTGGGATCAGCCGCAGACGATGACGAGCTCCGCGAGATTTTCGAGCGCACCTATGGGAGCAAAGAGCGGGAACGCAATCGTTTTCTGTATGGAAGGAATGCACAGAGCCGCAGTGATTCCGGATGGGCGGGGTATGAGGCCTCGCAGACGACCCGGCCGGCCGGAGGCGCAAGCATTTCCGGAAGTGAAGCTCAGACGAGACGTCCGGGCGGGAAGGGAAAAGAGGATGAATGCCTACTTGTGGATGGCTACAATATTATTTTTGCCTGGGAGGAGCTAAATGAGTTGGCGAAGGACAGCCTGGAGAGCGCCCGCGGCCGGCTGCTCGATCTGATGAGCAATTATCAGGGATACAAGGGGGTCCGCGTGATTGTGGTGTTTGATGCCTACCGCGTTGCCGGGCATGCGACCGAGGTGTCCAGATACCATAATATTTATGTGGTTTATACAAAGGAAGCAGAGACGGCGGATCAGTATATTGAAAAGACTGTTCGTGAGATGAAGCGCAAACACAAATATCACGTGACGGTTGCCACATCCGACGCGCTGGAACAGGTCATTATCCTCGGCGCCGGAGCGATGCGGATGTCTGCGCGCGGCCTGCAGGAGGAGGTTGCGCAGATGCAGGCGGAGCTTCGCACGAATTATCTGGATGCTCCGTCAAAGGGCGGAAAGGTTTATCTGCTGGACGGCACGGAAGATATCCTTTGATAAAAGTCACAAAATAGCTTGCAATCTGTGCTCGGATTTTGTATGATATCCATAGCTGTTTCGAAATTAAAGAATAGCGGAAACGCCCCTTACGATGTTCGGCGAATTTCCCGCCCGAAGGGCGAGGGCAGAACGCGTCGCCTATAAAGAGAATTGCTGTGCATTTGGGCGGAGCTGACGCAGCACCCTTTGCAATGGATTCAGAACAGAGACCTGTCTGTTTAAGGGACAGAGCGGCTGCGGATGCGTGTAAGGGATGGCATTCCGTGATTCCTATCAAATCAGGAGGACAATGCAATGAGTTTTGACGCAGTAAAAGCAAAAGAAACTATCGTGAGCGGCAAGGCGGTTCTCGGTCTGGAATTTGGTTCTACGAGAATCAAGGCAGTGCTGGTCGATGAGGCGAATCAGCCGATCGCTTCGGGCAGCCATGAGTGGGAGAATCAGCTGGTGAACGGAGTCTGGACCTACAGTCTGGACGCCATCTGGGACGGCCTGCAGGACTGCTACAGCGACCTGGCGGCGGATGTAAAAAAACAGTACGACACGGAGATTGAGAATCTCGCGGCGATTGGCTTCAGCGCCATGATGCACGGCTATCTTGCCTTTGACAAGAAAGACGAGCTTCTGGTTCCGTTCCGCACCTGGAGAAATACCATCACGGAGCAGGCGGCGAAGGAGCTCTCGGAGCTGTTTGGGTTTAACATTCCGCAGAGATGGAGTATTGCGCATCTGTATCAGGCAATTCTGAACGGAGAAGAGCATGTGAAGGATGTCACATTCTTCACAACGCTTGCGGGTTACATCCACTGGCAGATGACCGGGAAAAAGGTAATCGGGATCGGCGACGCATCCGGGATGTTCCCGATCGACAGCGAGACCAGGGATTACAATAAGGAAATGATTGACAAGTTCAACGCGCTGGTGGCGCCGAAGGGCTATCCGTGGAAGCTGCAGGAGCTTCTGCCGAAGGCGCTTCTTGCGGGCGAGGACGCAGGCGTCCTGACCGAGGAGGGCGCGAAGAAGCTGGATGTCTCCGGCAAGCTGAAGGCTGGCATTCCGGTGGCAGCGCCGGAAGGAGACGCGGGTACCGGCATGGCGGCGACGAACAGCGTGGCGGTCCGCACCGGAAACGTGTCGGCCGGCACATCCGTATTTGCGATGATCGTGCTTGAGAAGGCTCTTTCGAAGGCATATCCGGAGATTGACATGGTGACGACCCCGACCGGCGATGCGGTGGCGATGGTGCACTGCAACAACTGTACCTCCGACCTGAATGCGTGGGTTGGCCTGTTCCGTGAATTCTCCGAGGCAGTCGGCATGGATGTAGATATGAACAAGCTGTTTGGTACCCTTTATAATAAGGCGCTCGAGGGTGACAAGGACTGCGGCGGCGTGGTCGCTTACAACTATTTCGCCGGTGAGCCGGTGACCGGTCTGAACGAAGGCCGTCCGCTGATGATGCGCACACCGGACGCGAAATTCAGCCTTGCGAACTTTATGCGCGCGAATCTTTACGCGTCTCTCGCGACCCTGAAGATTGGTCTGGATCTGCTTCTGAAAAATGAGGATGTGCAGGTAGACCGTATCATGGGTCACGGCGGACTGTTCAAGACCAAGGGCGTTGGCCAGAGCATTCTTGCGGCAGCGATGAACTCCCCGGTATCCGTTATGGAGACCGCAGGCGAGGGCGGACCGTGGGGCATGGCGATTCTCGCTTCTTATCTGGTACATAAAAACGAAGGCGAGTCGCTGGATGGGTTCCTGAACAAGAGCGTGTTCGCGGATGCCGAGAGCGTGGAAATGAAGCCGGACGCGGCAGATGTGGCAGGCTTCGACGCCTACATTGAGAGCTACAAGGCAGGCATTGCGGTCGAGAAAGCGGCAGTGGAGGCGATCTGAAAAGCTTTTGAGGCTTTTTGAAAGCTGCCGTTCTCTTATCGTAAGATGTGTGAAGGAATCCTTCGGATGTGTTACACAGGAGACAGATCTTCCGCAGTGATAATAGGGAAGACAGGAAACATACACTTGTACCTGGCGATGCCCACGAAACCGGCATAAAAATTTAATAAAGCAGGAGGCCCGTAAGGGGTCTCCTGCTTTTTGGCCATATTTTTGTTTTGCCTGTCGGCAAATCGTTCACTTCATTTTGGCTTGTTCACTTCAATTGCAGCTTTGCTGCGGAATTGATTTTTGAAGGTTTGCGGCTGAGCCTCATTTCGCCATAATCTGATTTTTCCGCAGAAATTCATCCGACAGTGTGATATGTCCGATGCAGTCCGCACTGCCGGTCATGTGCGCAGTCATATCTTCATCGATGCGCACGGCCAGGCGGCCACCGGGCATGTGCACATACACACACGGGTCGGTGAGGCCAAGCTGATACGCGACGCCCGCCGCCGCACAGCAGCTGCTGCCGGAAGCCAGCGTATACCCGGCTCCGCGCTCATAGACCTCGGTGTAAATATTATTTTTGTCCGCGATCCGGATAATCTGTGTATTGATCCCGTCCGGGAAACGCTCTGATTTTTCCAGTGAGGAGCCAATCTCGCAGACCGCCTCTTTTGATATCTCATCCATCGGGATGATGCAGTGCAGATTGCCCATCCACACGCAGGTGCCCTGGTATGTTTTTCCTTCATAGGAGACCGGGACGACCTCCGTGCGCTCGCCGCTCTCCGGCTTCGTCTGGCCGCAGTAGAGCTTGCCCATCGAAATCGTCAGCTCTCGCGCCTCCTCATTGTGATAGCGGACCGTCACCGGGCGGCTCTGTGTCTGAATCGTAAATTCCTTCTTCATCACATAGCCCGCGTCCTTCAGATATTTCGCAAAGATGCACAGGCCGGTGCCCGCGATTGCGGCCTCACTGCCGTCCGGGTTGAAGATTTTCACCCCCATCTTTCCAAAAATCTGCACCGGGCCGACCAGAATCCCGTCCGACCCCGCGCCGAACTGGCGGTTGCAGATGCAGCGGATATCCTCCGGCTTCAGCTCGTAGCTGTTCTTTTCTGTGTCATAGATCAGATAATCATTCCCAAAGCTCTGATACATTCCCAAAGTCATTTCCATATGCGATTCCCCCTTATGCTTTGAGGTATCGATACCCTTACCCGGCCCGGTATTCGTTGTGGGGCGGGCAGCTTGTATCGCAATACCATGTGTAGTTTGTGCTCCCAAAATGCTATTGTAGGTCCTTACCTGCGCAGTGATTTTCGCTGTGCGGCCTTCCTTATTTTATTATATGCGTTTTCGGGTATGATGTAAATATTTTGTTTTTGTTTTCCGGCTGAAGAAGGGAATGCTGCAAAGGATTTCGAGAGTGACTGGTACGGAGATAAAGGTAGCGTTTTTTGATGCTAAAGCGATTCCTTTTATAACATCAAAAAAATGCGGGATAAGACCGAAAAGAAAGAAAACTGAGCCGCATATGCATATGCTTTGACGCATTTATCGCCTTTTGGAAATCACACCTAAAGTTTAAGTGTCTGAATCAGTTCCTCGTGGATCCGCCCGTTTGACGCGAGGACATCCCGCGGCCGATCGGGCGTCAGAGGATTGCCCTCATAGTCAGTCACCGTCCCGCCGGCTTCCGTCAGGATCAGCATCCCTGCCGCAAAATCCCACGGTTTTAAATACTGTTCAAAATAAGCGTCCGCCCGCCCGCACGCGACATAACAGAGGTCGATGGCAGCCGAGCCGAGGCGGCGGATATCCTGCGCCCGCAGGAAGACATTCTTCATCTGGCGGAAGACGGTGTCGGAAAGCTCGTGGGAGTACGGCGAGGTGCCCACCGAAACCAGACTGTCCGCGAGCACGTCGGAGGCGCTTACATGAATGGCCCGCCCGTTCAAAAAGGCTCCGCGCCCTTTCTGTGCAAAAAACAGCTCATCATGCCAGGGATTGTAGATGACACCTGCAACTGTCTCATGCCGTTCGGCAAGCGCCAGAGAGATACAGCTGACCGGAAAGCGGTGGATCAGATTGGTTGTACCATCAACCGGATCGAGGATCCAGACCGGACGGTCAAAATCAATCATACGGTTATCCTTTTCCTCTCCCATGAACTGGATATCCGGATAACGTGCGGCAAGCTTTTCGCACAGAATGCGCTGCACGGTCATATCGACCTCGGTCACGTAGTCCGAGCGCCCCTTTACTGTAATATGCGCGGCGGCCGCATCATCACAGAAGAGGCGCGCGGTTTCCTTTACGATGGCTATGATTTCATCAAAATTGATGGATTGTGCTGTGGACATAGATAACTCTCCGTTCTGTGCTGCATCTGTTGGGCTGTGTCGAGGCTTTTATGGTCTGCGATTCGCGCGACAGGCGGTACAGGATGCATAAGTGATTTCTTAACAGGTCTTTAGTTGATAAGCAGGCCTGCAATTTCGGAAAAGTCAATAAACAGATCCTCATAAATACTGACCTTAACAATGGAATCGAAAGAATATTGAACATTAACGATATCTTTTTCAAAGTAATTTACAGTAATAATTTTTCGACGCGGATCGACAATCCAGTACTCACGAACACCATAGTATTTATAATAGTATGCTTTGCGTATATAATCATCAGAAGCATTACCCGGCGAGACAATTTCAATAATAAAATCCGGTGCGCCATTGCACCGCTTTCCGTCAAGCTTACTCCTGTCACAGATAATCATGAGATCCGGCTGAACAATTGTGAGGGGACTGTCTGAGAGCTTCACATCAAATGGCGCATGATATACGCGGCAAGAGCCTTTTTTACTACGGATGTAATAATTCAGTATGGTGGTAAGCTCCGTCGATATTGTCTGGTGCGTGTCGGATGGACTTGCCATACAGTAAGGAATTCCGTCAAAGACCTCTGTCCTGGTATCCTCTGGCAGAGCTTCATATTGCTGCAGGGTCATTAATTTTAGCTGAGCCTGTAATGCAGGCATAATTACACCTTCCTTCCGGGATTTTAACAGTCATCATCAAGTATAATTTTCGTAGAATGCTTTGTCAACTTTGTTTTTACTAAAGTAATTGATCCTCTTCGGAAGGAATGTATTGGCAGATATCCTGAATCTGGCAGTTCAGGATGCGGCAGAGGTCATTCAGGGTAGTGGTATTTACAGGTTTGTTTTTGCGGAGCTTGTCTATTGTGGCGCTGGATATATGATGCTTTGTGATTAGTGTGTATGTTGTTTCTTTTGAATTTCTGAGAGTTTCCCAGAAAGGGCTGTATTTAATCACGTTGCACCTCCGGCATTGAGATGTTTTTACCATAACGAATAGTTTCATTCTTGACTATGGTCAGGAAAGAGACTATAATGTGAACAAACATAAACGTTTAAATTATCAAAATGGGAGGAAAGATTATGAAGAGAAGAGTAGCATGGTTTATGGCTATTATACTGGCCGTGATAACTCCGACGAGTTCTGTTTTTGCAAGCGAAGAAGCGGTTATCATCGTTGAGGATGAAGAAGATGTGCTTGATACTGAATGCAAAACCGGTGGGGAAACGATTGAAGAGTCGGAGCCTGAAACAGAAACTGGGACAGAAACAGAATCGGAAACAGAAGGATTGAATAAGGAGGATGGAATTGCGATTACATCGATAGAGGAAGTATCGACAGTAGAAGTGGATGTAAAGGAAGAGAATGAGACCAAGGTATGTACGCTAGACGATGTTGGCATCGACGAAACGAATTTTCCAGATGAAAGCTTTAGAAAGTATGTTTCAGAAAATTTTGATTTGGATGAGGATGGATATTTAAGTGGGGAGGAGATTGGAAATATTACAGATATTAATTTAGACTCTTTGGATTCGTTGGACAGTTTGGAAGGAATAGAGTATTTTTCTGAATTGATAAGTTTGCAGTGCGACAATAAGGAATTGGACAATCTGGATGTGAGTAGCAACACAAAATTGGAAGGGCTATATTGCAATGGGAACAATCTCGGGGAATTGGATGTGAGTTCAAATACTGCGCTTATTGAATTGGATTGTAGTGACAACAAATTGAACAGCGATGACTTTTGTTTGAATACTTCCTTAGTAAGTTTAAAATGTGGAGGAAACTATTTAAGCAGTCTGGATGTAAGCGAAAATACATCTTTGGTAGAATTGGATTGTAAAGAGAATGATCTGGACGCTTTAGATGTAAGCAACAATATACTATTAGAAAGTCTGAATTGCTCCAGTAATAATTTGAAGAGCCTTAATGTAAGTAATAATACGGCTATATTGAGCCTGAATTGTGAAAAAAATAATTTGGGCTCATTGAATGTAAGTGAAAATATTGCGTTGGAGTACTTAAATTGTGCGGGGAATAATATTTCGGTTTTAAACGCATACAATAATACTGCACTGGAAAAATTGGATTGTTCATGGAATTATATTACATATCTTAACGTGAGCATGTGCTCTGCTTTAAGTGAATTGTATTGCGAAAATCAGAATGCATATGTTGATACTTCAGGTAATTTTTATTTATATGCAGGTGGTTGTATGGAATTAAAATATTTGGATTGTTCTGTGAGCAAACTCTACAAGTTGGATGTAAGTGATTGCACGGCATTGGAAGTTTTGTACTGTAATAGCAATAATCTTAATAGTCTGGATGTAAGCAACTGTTCTGCACTGGAGGAATTGCACTGTGGGAATAATAATCTTAGCAGTCTGGAAATAAGTAATTGTACGAATTTAGAGGTCTTATCCTGTGATACTAATAATCTTAGTAGTTTAGACATAACTACGAATACAAAATTAAAAGCTCTAACATGTTGGGGACAGGAAAGAACTGTTTTGGCTTATAAAATAGATGGTATGGTTTTTATCTCATTGGAAGAATTGGTTGGTTCAGATAATTTTGAAAATGTGTCTTTGAATAGTACCGATGCAGTTATAGCAGGAAACTATATATTAATTAGTGAAGATGCATTATCGGAATCATTAACATATAAATATTCTGTGAACGGCGACTCTGTGAATAGCACAATGGATGTTAAATTGACAGTTTCTACAATAGAAGGTGAACTAGATCCAAAACTGGAACAGAATATTACGGGAATAATTGATTACGTGAAGACGATAGGAGATATGGCTTTTGCTCTTGATGTAGAATCTTCAGCGGGAGTGGATCTTACATATGAATCTATGGACGCAGGTGTGGCTGTGGTCTCTTCGGAAGGTATTGTAACGATTATAGGCGCTGGAACAACACAGATTACGGTAGTGGCTGCTGAAACAGGTGCATATAAATCAGCTACAGCAACTCTTTCTCTAACTGTGGAGAAAAAAACCAGGGAAATTACAGGAACTGACAGTTATGTGAAGACGATAGGAGATACGGCATTCACGTTAGATGCGATAGCTTCTGATGGTGCAGTTCTTTCTTATGTGTCTTCGGATGAAGACGTGATTTCAGTATCGCCGGATGGATTGATAACTATTAATGGTGTTGGAACTGCGAATGTTACAATATCTGCTGCTGAGACTGCAGAATATCAGTCAACGACAGCAATTATAACAGTCACCGTACAGGAAGCAGTTTTAAATGACGATGGTGATGATACTCAGAGTACCGATACATCAGAAAATGATAGTATACAGGATGGAAGCTCATCGGAAGAAGATAACACTCAGACTGAGAATTTATCAGAAGATGATAATACTCAAAATAAAGAAACGCCCAATGGTAGTGAAACAGCAGATACGGGTAGTCAGGAAGCGAACACGGTAACAGATAGCAACGTAAAGATAGAGAACAATTCATCCACGTTCATAATCTCAAAAGGCACTACCTGGTCTGATGAGACAACAAAATATACTGTAACTGCTTCTGGCGAAGACGGAATGACAATGACTGTGACGGCATTGCAAAACAGAAACGCGACAAACGTAACAATACCGGCAACAGTTACGATTGATGGAACGGTTTACAGTGTGACGGCGATTGCTGACAGCGCATTTGCCAACTGCACGAAGCTGAAAAGGGTGACGATTGGAGAAAATATAACATCCATTGGAAAGAAAGCATTTTATAAATGCACGAGTCTGACGAAGGTCAGTGGGTTTGCTTCTGTGGTAAGCATAGGGAATAGTGCGTTTTATGGCTGCAAAAAGCTTAAGAAGGTCAATCTGACGTCCACCGCCCTGACAACAATTGGTGCGTCCGCATTTCAGGGATGTACGTCGATGACCAGCTTTACAAGCAAATCCACGAAGCTGAAAAGTATTGGCAAAAAAGCATTTTACGGCTGTAAAAAGCTTGCGACGGTTTCCCTGAAAACCACGAAACTCAAAAAGTCCGGTGTGAAAGCGAACGCGTTTAAGGGTATAAAGAGCACCTGTACGTTCAAGGTTCCGGCTTCGAAGGTTTCCGCCTATAAGAAGATTTTCAAAGCAAGAGGAGCGGGAAGTAAAATCAGGGTAAAGAAGCTGTAGATATTTCTCTCCACATTTTTGCCGTTATGATTTATATGCTGTAGAATCCGAAGGCCAGACGGTAATGTTGGTGAAAGCAGACAAAAATGATTGTTATAATAAATTGGTGTATCAATATTTATGGAAAATACAACTGGTGATATAATAAAAAGGGGCTTAAAGCCCCTTTTTACTGCAATGTAGCCAGGAAACGTTCCTGCACTGTTCGAAAGCGACGCTTGCAGGACTATGGATTCTCATTTATAATGGTGTTCATCAAAGGAAATAAATTCAGAATGTCGATGATAAGGAAGGATGTGCAGCCATTTCTGGTCTGATGTGAATCGGTTGCCGTGTTGAGGTTACATATGTGAAAGGCGGGATTTTATGGAACTTAGTTCAGATGAATATATCAGACACAACGGTGAAAATCTGTGGGATTTTGAAGTACTGGATGGCTGCGAGTTTCCAAATGTCAACCACATCCATCCGCTTAAGCAGCGCGATATCATGAAGCTGACGCAGCTGGTGCGGGAGGATGAGCATATAATGCAGGTGATCGTTTTTGGCAGCTCCGTGCGTTTTGACTGCCATTCTGCCAGTGATATTGATTTGCTGATTGTAAGGGATGATAATCAAAGAAGAATTGACGTTTCGCTGGACGAAATATCCAGTGAGATGGATATTTTGTTTGCGTCTCATTTGGGGGAGCGGCTGCGCAGGGAAATTGGGCAGACCGGCGTTCCGGTTTACAGGAGGTGACTGGAAATGTGTGACATCCGTTATTTTAAAGCGGCTTATCATAATTACGAGGTGGCCGCCCGGCTGATGCAGTTTTACCAGAGTGATGAGTTGTATTTAAATGATGTAGCGTATAATCTGCAGCAGTGTGTGGAAAAAACATTGAAGGCTTTTTTGGAATGTAAGGGGGTCACAGTGCCGCAGACGCACAGCGTCAGAAAGCTCATTGCGATGTCGGGAAACAATGGTTCCACGGCTTTGATTACAGATTGGATACGTGAAAATCAATATGAAATTGAATCATGGGAATCAGAAACCCGCTATAACTTTGATATTTGTCTGGAAGCGGAGAGAATACGCAAAGGGCTGGACGAGGTTCGGATTTTTCTGGACGCGAATCATCTGAAGAAAGCTTTAGATGAGGAAGTGACGGATGAGATAAAGGAGAAGCTTCTGAAAAAAATGCCCCGGAATATTGAGATTCGGGATGATTTTGAGTGGAATTGTTATTACGCCATATTTCAAAAAAGGATTGGGTGACGGAAAGAAGATGGAACAACAGGAGCTTTATCAGCTGCTGAAGCAGGTGTATGAAGGGATTCGGACGCCGGAGCAGGCGATGGAGGATATCCGGATTCAGCCGGATATGCTGGTGGGCAATTATGCGGATATCGATTTGCATCGAACCGTCCGGCAGGGGATGCCGGAGGTCATTTACGGCGAAGGAAAGACAGCGGAGCAGATTGTCGGGATTATCCAGGCGATGACAGGGCGCGGCGTGAAAAATATTATGGTGACACGGCTGACGGAGGAGAAGGCGGAGAATGTGAGGTTCGGACTGTATTCTGAAAACACATACTTGGATGAGGGTGTGAATGCATCACTTCGTGAAGATTCATGCCTGGATGAAGGCGGGGACGATAATCTTCCAGAAAACGCATATCTGGATGATGACAAGGATGTCCGGCTAACGAAAAATACATGCATGGACGAAGGCAGGGGCTTCCGGCTTCCTGAAGGTGCAAGTCAGAAAGAGGATGTTGAGGAACAGCTGCCTCAAAATATGGGAATTCCCTTTACCTATGACCAGACTTCGCGCATTGGGATTGCGAATCCGCAGGAGACGGAAAAAATAGGGAAAATAGTTGTAGTGGCGGCCGGCACGAGCGACCTGCCGGTCGCGGAAGAGGCGGCGATTACAGCGGAGCTCTACGGCAGTCATGTGGAGCGGGTATATGATGTCGGCGTGGCGGGGCTGCACCGTCTGTTGCATCGTCTGCCGGTTCTGGAGGACGCAAATGTGATTGTCGCGGTCGCCGGCATGGAGGGCGCCCTGGTGAGCGTGATCGGCGGTCTGGTTGCCTGTCCGGTGATCGGTGTGCCGACAAGCGTGGGATACGGCGCAAACTTTGGCGGAGTTGCGGCGCTTTTGTCGATGCTGAATTCCTGCGCGAGCGGCGTCAGTGTCGTCAATATTGACAACGGCTTTGGGGCGGGCGTGCTTGCTGCGCGGATTAACCGGCAGTCGTGCCCGGAACGAAGCATATAATAATGAGTTACCATAAATGGCTGATTCCTTTTTCGCAGTTCATGCGTGGATTGCAGCCGACAAAAGCTCTGCATAATGGAAGTCGCGCAATCGCTAATCGCTACCGTTCTTGATTTTCTGTGAAAATCTGACCATTCTTTGCAAATGGTCGGAAAGGGGCGGAGATTGCCGGTGTTAGTGAAAAACGATACGCGTGAAAAAACGATTCTGGAACGATACAGGGAGAGAATGAGAATGCATTATAAGTACATTTTATTTGACCTGGACGGAACGCTGACGGAATCCGCGCCGGGAATTATCAATGCGGTTTTGTATGCGCTGAAAAAGAATGGAATCGAGGAGACGGACCGCGGGAAACTGATGGCCTTTATCGGTCCGCCGCTCTATGATTCTTTTCAGAAATACTATGGAATGACTCCGGAGCAGGCAGATCATATGGTGGATGACTATCGCGAGTATCACCAGGTGCGCGGGTGGAAGGAAAATTCGGTTTACGAGGGAATCCCGGAGGTATTGCGGACGCTGCGGGAGCAGGGGAGAAAACTGGTTGTAGCCACATCCAAACCGGAGGCGATTTCTAGGCGGACGGTGTCTTATTTTCAGCTGGATCCATATTTTGAATTCGTTGCGGGCGCGTCGATGGACAGCAGCAGAAGCCGGAAAGGGGACGTGATCGCGTACGCGCTCTCGCGGATCCGGGAAGCGGATGCGGCTAAGGCAGGCAAGGATGGAGATACGAAAGAGACGGCTTTTGAAGGAACAGCCGAATTCGATAAGGAAGATTTGAGTGACAGAGAATCGGATGACAGAATCCTCATGGTTGGCGACCGTTTTCACGATGTGGACGGAGCGAAGGAGAACGGGCTTCCCTGCATCGGCGTGCTTTATGGGTATGGCTCGCAGGTAGAGCTGGAGCAGGCGGGTGCGGCGGCCATCTGCCCGGAGGTGAGAGACTTGCCGCGGGTAATCAGGGAATTGGAAGAAAATGAGTGATTTTTACGAGTGATTTTCTGTCGCTCGAATCATAATATTGTTATTGACTTTATTGTCAATAGGGTTTATTATAATGGCAGCTAAGGAATGCGATGATTCCATGTGGCACAAAACGAAAACCCCAGAGGAGGTGGCCTCTGGGGTTTTCTTGCTCGTTGCGGTGAGCTGTTCCGTTTAGGCTGCTGCTATCTACTTATCTCGATCCAGCCGTTTGCGAAGCAACAAGGGATCCTCCCGCAAGCGGGTTCCTCCTTGTTGCATATAATGTAATTGCCAAGTACACTCGCTCCGACCGAGACAAGAAATGCGATGACGAAATCGCCCATGTGGCATCACCTCCTTCCTGCTGGAGAGAGTCGACAGCAAAGTTAGTATATCACATAGGCTGAATATTGTCTATGGGAAGTTTGAAATCAAAATAAATTTATAATAAAAAAGAAAGAGACATTAAACAAGAATGTGAGGATAATGAACATATGAAATTTTTTCATCTGTCCGACCTGCACATCGGCCTGAAGCTGATGAACCGGGATCTGCGCGAGGATCAGGAATATATTTTTCGGCAGATTACGGAAATTGCGGGGAGAGAAAAGCCGGACGCGGTCGTAATCGCGGGGGATATTTATGATAAGGCGGTACCGTCTGCGGAAGCCGTGGAGGTGTTTGACCGCTTTATCGGTGAGCTGCGGGAGGCGGTTCCGGATGCGGTCATTATGATGATCAGCGGGAATCATGACAGTGCTTCGCGCGTCAATTGTTTTCGGAATGTGCTTTCCAGACAGAATCTGTATATGGTTGGTCAGCCGCCGCGCACCCAGGAGGAGCACATAGAAAAGGTGACCTGCACCGACGAGTACGGGCAGGTTCATTTTTATTTGCTTCCGTTTGTCAAACCGTCGATGGTTAAAGGCGTCGTCGGAGTTGATGAAAATGGGAACAATTTTTCTTACGAGGAATCTCTGCGGAGGCTGATTGCGCGGGAGGAGATTGACACAGACGCGAGGAATGTGCTGGTCAGCCATCAGTTTTATCTGCCCGGCTCCGGGGAGCAGGAAAAGCTCGCGGAGGGCATCGAGCGTATGGATTCGGAGGTTCGGACGGTTGGCAATATCGATGCGGTATCGGCGGATGTACTTTCAGGCTTCGACTATGTGGCGCTGGGCCATCTGCACAAGCCCATGAAGGTGGGGAGCGAGCGAATCCGCTACTGCGGAACGCCGCTGGCCTGCTCGGTCAGCGAAGCCGGACAGGAGAAGGGGATCGTTGTGGTTGAGCTGGGCGAGAAAGAATCGAGCAGCCTGGCACATGAGATGAAGAATATGGTCAGTGAGCTGAACGATGCGGACAGTGAAATGAGCGATACGTTGAATGGGCCAGACGGTATGGACGGTGAAATGAACGGTACGTCGCATGGCTTGAGCGACGCGGACAGTGAAATGAGCGATACGCTGCAAGGGCCGAGCGGCATTGACGATGTAATGGATGGCGTACCGGGCGGTTCAAATGGTACAATTACAGATGACGCAGTGCGGGAAGGATGTGTTCCGGAGGCGGATGAGGCGGGTGCAAAAATCCGGACATCCGTCATTCCTCTCGTTCCGCTGCGCGAGGTGCGCATCATTCGTGGGAATTTAGAAGAAGTGTTAAAGCAGTCCTGCCAGGATTATGTGACGGTGATTCTGACGGACAAGACAGACCTGAAAGTGATGGACATGCAGGAACGGCTGCGGCTTGCGTTTCCGAATCTGCTGGAGATCCGCAGAGAGACCGTTCGCACGGCGGATTACAGCTATGAGATCGGGACGGCGGCGGAGGAAGGGCTGGATCCGTATGAACTGTGCTGTGCGTTTCTGAAGGATGCGGACGAGGCGGAGAAGGAGATTCTGCGTGATGTGATCCGGACAGTGATGGAGACATCTGCTGATGACAGCAGCGCTTACAGACTGCCATATTCATACCGGGAGCCATCTGGCAAAGCCGATGGTAATGCGGATGAAGCCGGGAGGAAAGCCGCCGGCAGGGAGGTGACGAGATGAGACCGATTGCCTTGACGATGCGCTCGTTTGGCTCTTATGGAAAAGAGACGACCATTCGTTTTGACGGACTGAATCAGAATCTGTTTCTGATTACCGGGGATACGGGAGCGGGGAAGACGACGATTTTTGACGCGATTGTTTTTGCCCTGTATGGGGAAACTGGATCCTCCTCGAACAAAAAAGACGGAGTTGTGCTGCAGAGCCAGTTTACCGCATATGACCGGGAGCCGTTTGTTGAACTGGTTTTTACGGAGCAAGGTGGTCTTTCACCAAACCAGCGGAGCATTTATGGAAAATCCGGAGGCCGGAAGCCGGTTTCCGGTAAAAACCACATGGTTGAAGATACAACCATAAGCGAAGAGGAGGCATTTCAGGCAGATACAGGCATAAATGTGGAGGAAGTGTTTCTGGCAGATGGCGTGGATGAAATGACCGGCTCTGCTGTGTACAAAGTTCGCCGGGTGCCGCGTCATCTGCGGCTGCTGACGCGCGGCTCGGGAAAGGGTTCTGCCACGAGGGAGGTCACGGGCAGTGTGTCGCTGACGATGCCGGATGGCATGGAATACCCGTCCAAAGAGACAGATAAAAAACTGGAAGAGATTATCGGACTGACCAAGGGCCAGTTCATGCAGGTAGCCATGATCGCGCAGGGAGAGTTTATGGAGCTGCTCCGTGCAAAGTCGGATGACAAAAAGGTGATTTTCCGGAAGCTGTTTCACACGGATCTGTATCGGAAAATTGAGGAGGAGCTGGCGAGCCGAAGAAGAGAAAAAGAAAAAGAGATGGACGAGATCCGGACCACCTGCCGGACGGAGGCCGCGCATGTGAGCGTCCCGGAGGACTACGGGAAGGCGGCGGAGGTAAACCGGCTGAAAAAGCAGCTGACGGGCGGAGAGATGACCGCGTTGGATGCGTTTCTGGAAGCGCTGGACGAGCTCTGCGCATATCTGAAGGCGGAGCAAAAGAAAGCAGAGACCCTGCGGAAAACGGCCAAAACACAGGAAATTGCAAAGCGAAATGCGTATACCAATGCCCAAAGTCTGGCTCAGGTCTACGCGCAGCTGGAAGCAGCGCAAAAAGAACTCGCCGGATATGAGGCGCAAAAAGCAGAAATGGAGGAGATGCGCAGACAGATTGCGTCTCTTCGTGCGGTGGCGGAAATCCGCAATGAATACCGTCTTTATTATGACGCCAAAAAAACGGTCGACGCCTCCGAATGCGCGATTTCTGAGATGGAAAAGGCGCTTCCCGCGCAGAAGGAAGGTCTGCAGGAGGCGGAAAAAAATCAGGAAACACAGCAGAAGCTTTCCGAAGAGCAGCAGATGGAATTTGCCCGCACCAGGGAACGTGTGAAGCAGGCGCTGGAGCTGTTTTGGAAAATGGAAGAGGCGAATCAGGAAATAAAGGAAAATGAGGAGGCTCTGATTGCCGCGCGAAAGGCTGCGGATGCGGGAAGGAGCCGCCTGGAGCGTATGGAAGCGCAGGAGGCCGGCTGGCGCAGACAGGAGCAGGAGCTTTCCGGCGTCCCGGAGCAGATGGCCGTGTGGAATGGAAGAAAAGAAACCTCCGTGCGCCTGGCGGAGCATCTGGAGGAAGTAAAAATTCTTCGGAAAAATGAAAAAACGCAGGAACGAAGATGCGAGAAGGCGCGGCGGGAATACACGGAGGCAGATGCGGCTTATCAGAAAGCGAGGGCGAAGTATGAGGCGCTGCGGAAGCTTTATCTGGATGAGCAGGCGGGCATTCTTGCAGGCGATCTGAAGGATGGATTGCCCTGTCCGGTCTGCGGCTCTGTGGAACATCCGCATCCGGCCGCGGCGCCGATGGGGGAGATGGGAGAAATCTCTCAGGACGTCCTTAATGGGCTGGAGGCGGAAGCGCAGAGGCTGGCAGAGGAACAGCAGAAGAAGGCCGCGGCCTCCCAGACGGCCGCCGGAAGCCTGGAGGAAAAACGGGAATCCGCGCGGCGGGAGCTGGAGAAGCTGTGCCGGGAGCTGGCTGCGGCCGGGGCGGATTTCCGGAAGGAATTGTCGGAATCTGCGCATGCTGCGATCGGAATATCGATGGAGAGGAATACGGCGACCGAGGATGCCGGTGTATCGAAGGCGAAGGCTGCGGCGGAAGGAAATGCCGATGCGTCGAAGGAGATGTCTGCGGCGGAAGGAAATGCCAGTGCGTCGAAGGCGATGAATGTGGAAAACAGGATTGCGGGGGCAACGGCCTGGAATCGCGGACAGGAGCTGGAAAAAACTGACGAAGCGGCAGAAGCGACAGAAGCGGAACAGGTGATGAAACAGGCCGCCGACTGGCTCCAGGCCTGGCAAAAGCAGCTGGAGGCGGAGAGGACCGGGCTGGAGCAGAAGCTTGCGCAGCTGTCTGCCGTCCGGAAAAACCTGTCCGGCGCCGATGCCAAAAAGCAGAAGCTGAGGGAAACAGCGGAAGCCGCGGACGCAGCGGTAACGGAGACCCTGACCCGCCTGGAAGGAAGCCGGCAAAAGCAAAAAGCGCTTGCGGAACAGTCCGGCAGCTATGCTTCGAAGGAGGCGGCAGAAGGAGCATTGAAGGCGGCGGAGCAGGCGAAAAAGAAACAGGAAGCTATCAGCAGAGCGGCCTCAGAAGCGGCGAAAACGGCAAAACAAAAGGTTGACCGTACAACCGCATTGCTAAAAAAATACAGGACTGAGTTTCCCGGACAGCAGCAACTGTGCCTGGAACGGCAGACAAGCTATGAATCCTGTATGCGGCAAAAAGGCCTGACGGAAGAACAGTGGAAAGCCTTTGCGGCTCAACACGCTCCGGAAGAGGAAAAAGCGTTGCAGAGCCGGGTTGACCGGTATACACAGAACCGGATCGCGGCAAACAGCCGGATCGAAGCTGCACAGGAAACCATTGGCGGCCGCCCGAGACCCGAGCCGGAGGCTTTGAACGCGGAACTGAAACAAGCAGAGGAGCAGTTAGCCTCTGCGGAAGCGGCTCTGTCGCATATCAGCGGCATCCGCCAGTCGGATGAGGAGACGCGAAGCTCTCTGGAACGGAAGCTGGGCGAGCGGCGAACGGCTGTGGAGGAACACATTCGCCTGGATACCCTTTATCGCCTCGTGTCCGGAAATGTCAAAGACAGCCGGATGGATCTGGAGACATTTGTGCAGCGCTATTATATGGAACGGATTCTGCACGCGGCAAACCGGCGGTTCCTGGAAATGTCCGGCGGACAATTTGAGCTGCGCATGGTTGATGTCGAACTGGCCGGAAAAGGGAAAAACCGGGGGCTGGATCTGATGGTTTACTCCACCGTGACAGGAAAAGAGCGCGAGATCCGAACCCTCTCCGGCGGCGAATCCTTTATGGCGGCATTGTCGCTGGCACTCGGCATGGCTGACCAGATCCAGCAGAGCACGGCGGCAATCCATCTGGACATGATGTTTATCGATGAGGGCTTCGGCTCCCTCGACGACCACTCCAGGAACCAGGCCGTCCGCGTTCTGAAGGAAATGGCGGGCGGCGACCGGCTGATCGGCATCATTTCTCATGTGACTGAGCTGAAGCAGGAAATCGACGACCAGCTGCTGGTGACAAAGGATGAAACCGGCAGTCATGTGAAATGGCAGATCAGTTGAGGAAATGATGTAACATTAAATCCGGGTAGCAAAACAGAAAATATAAAACATAAAACAAAAATAAAATCATAAAACACGAAACATAAACTGAAACATAAATACGAAACATAAAACATAAAACACAAAACGAGTATGTAAAACAGAAGGTATACGTAGCTAATCCGGACAGCGGGCCACAGACGGTTTGCTGTCCGGATTGTTTTAGCATAAAACAAAACATCTCAGCATATATTTTGTGTAGGAAGACGCAGTGTGGCCAAGTAAAAGTGTGACCATGAAAATTACGCGCATCGACAGGGCTGATGACTTTCGCTGACCGCCAAAGAGGGCGATACCTGCCGACAATCGAAGGCAGATACGCGAAAGTGTCGGCCGCTGAAGTCGGGGTGTCTGCTGACTGAGCCGCGAGCTGTCGGAATATATGTGGGGAGGTTTTTATGTCGGAATATAAACGATTCATAGCTTATTTTTACGAATATATAAATGGTGAAAAACAGAAGAATGCCGGTTTTGCCAAAGTGGAGCTGCGCAATGGAATGTGGCGGATTCTGTTCCGCCTGACCATTCCGGAGGCACCGGAACCACCGGTTCAGGTCTTTGGATTTGTGCGGGAAGGCGAGTATCTTCTCGGCATTCCGCTTGGAACGATGAATCCGGGCTGCAAAGCGCCGGAAGAGTGGGCCTGGCGGGCCGACACGCCGGTCGGTAAGGAACATTATTATTTCGAACAGATGAATGGCATTCGTATTGTGAGCGGAGACGGAAGGGAGTTCATCACTGTATGGGATGACGAACCGGTAATCCTCGGGCGCTTTGTGAGAGAGCTGCCGGAAGCTTCAGTGACAGAAAGACAATATGCTCTGGTTGAAAATCAACTGGATATACAGGTCGGCAGAGGGCCGGAGCAACCGAAAGTGCCGGTTCAGCCGGAAATGCCCGAGCTGCCCGGAGAGCCGAAGGCGCCGGAACAGCCAGAAGAGCCAGGGCAGCACGGAGAGCCGGAAATGCCCAAGCCATCAGAAGAGCCAGGGCAGCTCGGAGAGTCGGAAGTGCCGGAACTGCCGGAAGAATCGCATCAGCCAGAAAAACCGGAACCACAGGATATTCCGGGATTTCCGGTTCGGCCGGAGTTGCCGCCGGAGAAAGAACCATTGCGGGAACCGAAGCAGCCGCCGGAGATAGAGCCATCGCGGGAGTCGGAGCAGCCGCTGGAGATAGAACCGTTGCAGGAGCCGGAACTTCCGCCGGAATCCAAATCATCGCAGAAGCCAGAAGAATCACTCGCATCGGATTCTCCCCAAAATCTGGAACTGCAGCGGATGGCAGGGCTTGTACAAAGCATCGAATCGCAGCAAATACCAGAAGCACAGAAAGAATCTCAGAAGAAACTTCAGGAAGAACTTCAAAAGAAACAGCAGAAAGAATTTCAGGAAGAGCTTCAGGAAGAACTTCAGAAGGAACCCCGGAAAGGATTTCGAAAAGAACCCATACCACCACATGCAACAGAAGCACGGGAACCACGCGCAAAAGAAGAGATGTCGGATGAGGAATTTCGCCAAGCGCTCAGGAAAATGCAGAATGCCAATTGGAAAAAGACGGATATTAACCGAAACCGGCATAATCAGGTGAAACAAAATCCGGCGGAACGCCTGATTCGGAGCAGGCAGCGGTTTCAACCGTTTCGGGACAACGAATTTACAGACTGTGTACAGATAAAGCTGTGCGACATTCTTCCGCTTCAGCAGGAAAACTGGAAGGTTGGCAGAAGCAATTTTCTCCAGCACGGCTATTACCTATACCGCCATCTTTTGCTCGGGCGGACGAAAGACGGACAATACATACTCGGTGTACCGGGAATGTGTAACCAGCAGGAAGAATATATGGCGCAGATGTTCGGGTACGATCATTTTAAGATAGCCGCCTCCGGTGGCTGCCGCCGCAGGTTTGGCTACTGGTACCGGATAATGGAAGAGCCGGAGCGTGGCGAGGATGCAGATGTCTCGCTTATGCAGGAGTATCCTGAGATGAGTGAACGTGATGCCAGGGTACAAATGTGAAAATGAGAGAAGCCAGTGAAAATGAGAGAAGCCAGTGAAAATGAGAGAAGCCAGTGAAAATCATAGAAGCCAATGAAAATCTGTGAGATGGTGAAAGCCAGTAAAAATCAGAGAAAATTCAGAGAAAAATCGGAGGAGACCAGATTGTGGAAATTTTAAGAGAGCGTGGAAAAGGATTTGGAAGGGCACTGGGGGCGCTGGTGCTTGCGTTTCTGGTAACGATTGTATTGCTGCTGGGATTTGCGTTTCTGCTTCTGAAGCTGCAGCTGGACGTGGGGAAAACTGAAATTGGAATTATGGTGATTTATGTGGTCTCCTGCTTTGCGGGAGGCTGGGCCTGCGGCCGCAGGGCAGAGAGGCGGAAATTCCTCTGGGGGATGCTGACCGGCGTGCTGTATTTCCTGCTTCTTCTGGTGGTTTCAGGGCTGGGAGAGGAGGCGCTGCAGCCTCAGCTGACCAGAACGGCTGTTGCTTTTGTATTGTGTGCGGGCGGAGGAACGCTTGGCGGGATGCTGGCGTGATGTAAGGGAAAAATCACAGTCGCGAGAACGGATATATGAGACAGGGAAAGCCGCGCCCGAAAATTAACCCTTGCCATGGGCTGAAAAATATGGTATCTTTCATTCAGACGGATTTAATTCAAAATGATTTTAATAAAAATGATTTTAATAAAAATGATTTGAATGAAATCTATTCAAACAAAGCATCAGATGAAAGGGAAGCACCCATCATCTAAAGTTAATGGGATTGCGACCACATTCTTTTAAATGACGGCGGAGGCGCGGACATGTTTTTAGCCAGACAAAAGGAACTAAACAGTCTGAATGAATTATATAACCGATCCGGATTTCGGATGTCTGTTATTTACGGGAGAAGACGTATCGGAAAATCTACCCTGATTACAGAATTTATCCGGGATAAAAGGGCGATTTTTTATACCGCGACAAAAGTGGGAAAGGAACGGAATCTTGAATTGTTTTCCGGACAGGTCATTTCTGCCCTGGATCCGGCATTCGGAGCGGCAGTGTTTTCTTCTGTAGAAGCTGTTTTTGATTTTATTACGCAGAAAATGGGAACGGAGCCGCTGATTCTTGTGATTGATGAGCTTCCGTATTGGGCGGAAAAGGACGAAGCGCTTCTTTCGGTTCTTCAAAAATACATCGATACGCAATGGATGGATAAGAACTTAATGATCATTTTGTGCGGATCGGCTCTGAGTTTCATGGAAAAAAGAGTACTCAGTGAAAAAAGTCCGTTGTTCGGCAGAAGAACCTCGCAGATCAGGCTGGAGGCTTTCAATTATAAGGATGCTGCGCTTTTTGTTCCGGATTACTCGCCGGAGGAAAAAGCAATCTGCTATGGCATTACCGGCGGCGTGGCGAAATATCTTTCGATGATTGATGGCGCGATGAGTATTGATGAGAATATAAAGCGGCTTTTTTTCCGCACAGACGGCTACCTGTATGATGAGACAAGAAATTTTCTTTCACAGGAGTTCTCCGATGTCACGCTGGTCAATAATGTGATTGAGCAGGTGGCATCCGGGGTGAACACGATAAATGAAATTTCTCAAAAGGTGAAAGAAGGGACATCGACGGTTCTTTATACGCTTGAGCGTCTGATGGAAATTGATCTGATCGAAAAAAGAAAATGTATCACCGAAGAAAAAAATCGAAAAAAGACGCAGTATGTTTTGAAGGATTCGATGTTTAAATTCTGGTATGAATATATTCCAAAGGCCGCCAGCGTGATCGAGATGGGCTATGGCGATATCTATTATGAAAATGCGGTAAAGCCGTCGCTGCATGCGTATATGGGAAGCGTTTTTGAAGGTATGTGCCGGTATTATACCCTGGAGCAGGGAATTCTGGGGGCTTATGGTAATCTGATAACTAACGTGGGAACCTGGTGGGGGATGGAAGCGGTTTCCGGTTCCGGGCAGAAAAAAGCTTCGCAGACTGCCGACATTGATGTCGTGGCCATCTCAGAGCTGGATAAAACCGCTGTAATTGGCGAGTGTAAATTTAAAAATGAGAAAATCGACAAGAGTGTCTATGAGACCCTGATGCGGCGTTCATCCCTGATTTCCGGTAAATACAGGGTTTTAAAATATCTGTTTTTTTCACTGAGCGGTTACTCGGACTGGTTTAGCGGATTGCAGGATGACAATGTCATTTTATTATCACTGGATGACCTGTATCAATGAAAGGTTCAGGCCGAAAAAACGACTGAATACAGTATTCTACTGCAAATGAATGATTCTTTGATTTTTACTCCCGCGGAACTGCAGCGAAATGTCCTTCTCCGCTTCTATGAACTCTCCGTCCACGAGCACATCGATGTATGAAAGCATCTCCAGCGTCACATCTGTGAATACGCGGCCGCCGGGGATCAGGTCAACGTCATACAAATATCCGGTGTAGCACCAGATATCCTTATCAGGATAGTGCTCCCGGATTTTTTTCATGAGCGCGGCGACCACCGGCTGGTTTTCCGGCTCAAACGGCTCGCCGCCGAGCGCGGTAAAGCCCTGAATATAGTCGGGCGCGAGCGCTTCCAGAATTTCTGTTTCGGTCTCGGAGGTAAACGGTTGCCCATAGGAAAAATCCCACGTCTCAGCATTGAAACAGCCCTTGCAGTGATGTCTGCAGCCGGAGACGAAGAGGGAGACCCGGACGCCCGGACCGTCGGCGATGTCGTATTTTTTGATATTTCCATAATTCATAATTTTGTTCCTCACATAATGCCAGCAGCCTTTATTGTGTATTGCAATTCTAAGTGTATTCTGCCTGCCGGTTTCGCCGACAGCATAATCCGGAATCTGCTCCGGTCTCCACAGCTGTTTCGGTTGGCGCCTGCGTCCTCGATTTTCTGCGAGAATCAGGACATAAGACGTGTGCCACTCGCACACAGGATCGTTCAGTATCCCGCTGCTTCGAAAGATCATAATACGTTCATTTCCAGTGACAGAATTGAATCTATCATAGTAATTCCCGTAAAAACTGTCAAGCCTTTTACCCCAAGGAATTTTGTACCGGTGGCCGTTATGATAATGCTTTTTTGATCGGCAGAATTTTGTGCTTGACATTTTACTACAAATGTAGTAAGTTAGTAATATAGAAGAAACAAAATGCTCTGTTTACCGTATTCGGTGCAGGGTAAGCAATTCGCTATCGCACAGAGGAAAGGAGACAGGAGAAAAAATGATTCGTGAAACGTTAAGCAACAGCGAGACCTATATTATGAAGGTCGTCTGGTCGGGGGATGCGGATATCTCCGTGATGGATCTGGTGGAAGAGCTTCGCGAGCGCTATGGGAAGGATTACCAGCGATCGACGATCGCGACGTTTCTGGTCCGGCTGGCCAGCAAAGGATTCGTCAGCACGTACAAAAGAAAGAAATATGCCTATGTCCACGCGGAAGTGAGCGAGGCGGACTACAAAGCCTATATCGCTCAGAATGAGACGGACTTCTGGTTCTCAGGGAGGGCGTCGGAATACTTTGCGGCGCTGTGCAGTTCGAAGGAGCTCTCGAAGGACGAGATTGAGAGGATTCGGGGGATGCTGGATGGGATGGATAATTAAGATCATGGCGGCAATCCTTCTGACAGAGCTGACCGGGAGCACGCTTCTGGTTTGCTGGTACGCGGTCGGACGCTTCCTGGATAAGAGAGGATATTTGAATATTCTGTATCCGTTTTTGAAGCTGATTGCGCTGTTCTTTCTGTGCCCGGTCTCGTTTCTGGTCCTTTGGGCTGCCGGGCACAACCGCCCCGGTTGGGGAGGCGTTCTGTTCTGGCCGACACCGGCCATCAGCATCTGGGCAAAAGCGGCGGCGGTGATCTGGAGCATCGGATTTCTGGCAATGGCTGCCTACTGCGCAGCGGAGGCGGTTCGAACCCGCCTGCGGATAAAGTCACAGATATGCTGCGACAGGGCACGCCAGGAGTTTTTTGAGCAGGTGTGCCGGGAGGCGGAGGTGGCTGTCGGGCGGATCCGGCTGTGCGAGAGCTATCAGGTTCCGGTGCCGATGATCACGGGGATCATTCATCCGGTGATCTTGCTTCCGGTGGAGAAATACACGGATCCGGAGCTTCGGATGATTCTGACGCATGAGGTGGTGCATTACAAACACAGGGATCTGTGGCTGAAGGCCGCGGCCTCTGTGATTCTGATGATCGGGTGGTTCAATCCGTTTGTCTGGCTTTATTGCTCGCTCGTAGAGCGGTGGACGGAATATGCGTGCGATTATACAGCCTGCGGGATCGTTGGTGACACGAAAGAATATTTTGAAGTCATTCTGAAAATGGCCAGGAAGGCGGGGCCTGTAAAAAGTTACCTCTCAGCCTCCCTTTTTGAAAGCACGCATGAGCTGGTGCGGAGAGTCGGCAGAATGGCCAAATACCAGAAGCTGGAAAAGCCGCGCAGAGCCAGAAGCGTTAGAGCATGTCTTGGCTTACTTGTGATCAGCTTCATCTCGGTAGTGTTCCTCTCCCTGCGGGCTGCCACGGTTTATCAGAGCCTTCATGACAAGACCGCTTCCCTGCAGGAAGAAAGCGGGACACAGCCGTCCTGGTTTACGAGTATAGCGGTGAAAGCGCCCGATCAGACATGGGTATCCTCCGGATCGTTTGCCGCCGAAAAAGGACAGAGCATCGTAGTGAACGGCACAATCTGGCCGTCTGGCGGCCCGGTGAAAATCGGAATCAGCGGCTCCGACGGGGAAATGCGGTATGTAGAGGCTTCCTCGGATTATCTGCAGGAATTTCCGATCACAAAATCGGATAACTACAGCTTCATCGTCCAGAATTCCAGCGGCGTCGATGTGGAAGTCTCCGGCTATATCTGGTGCTGGTGACGGCGGAGGAATACGGAGCAGGAAAAAGTAAAGCATCAGACGTCAAATCCGGTGAGCGTAAATGGTGTAAAATGGAGAGGAGGGATTGTATGAAACGGTTTGCATTTTTATGGGTGGGCTTTATGATGGCAGTTTTTGTACTGCCAGGCGCGGCGGCTGCAGGGCAGGAAACAGGAGCGTCAACGGAACGAGAAATGTCTATGGAGCAGGAGGCGTTAACGGAACAGGAAGTGCTTTCAGAAGCATATTTTTCAATTAACGGGCAGGAATACTCTTTCACACCGGTTCTGGGAGACTTTCTGGAGAACGGCTGGGAGATGGGGGCTGTATTGGAAACTTTTGGCTATTCCTGGTCGGAGGGGCCTTATGAGACGGAGAAAGCAGAAGAGGGAGAGTGGGTCACCTATACGGACACGCTGGCTGAACAAAATGCGGTTACATTCGATTCCGGATACCAGCTGCTAAGCGGCGAGGATGCGGTGGGAGCATATCTGGATGAGATTGCAGTGGAAAAAGGCACAGAATTGACGGAGTGCCCGCTGGGGCATCTTGGGGTTCCTGTGGGGGATGTTGACAGCTTTATCGTGAACGGAGCTGAGCTGGCAAATGCGGATTACACAGATATGGTGGATGCCTTTGGCGAACCGGAAACAATGGAAGAGAATGGGGCTGGCGTAATCGTTTCCTATTCTCTGCCGGAGCTTTCCGCTCAGATTTCCTTTGTTTATAGTGGGGCTGCCGGAGAGGAAGAAGGCCTGAATGAGCTTATGGATACAGAAGCTTTGGCGGACGAGATCTGTCTATATTTTGGGCTTCCGACCATCGGCGATTTAAGTTTTTCTCTGAATGGCTGGAATTATCTGATTTATCCGACGCTCGGAGATTTCCTGGAGAATGGCTGGGAGCTGGGAGAGAGCGCGGAGCAGATCGGAGACTGGTCCGAGGAGGAAGGTCCCTATAATGTAGTCACGTCCGGGTATTACCTGACGAGTGGAAATAACCAGGTGACAGTCTGTCTGGATGATGAGCAGGTACGGGCGGGTGAGGATCCTGAGAATTGTTCCTTAAGGAGCCTGAGCCTGTACGGAAGCGGAGACAATGCTGTGGACAGCCTGCAAATTAATGGTCAGGAGATTGGCGGGGTTACCAGGGAGCAGTTGGTAGAAGCCCTGGGGGAACCGTATCGTCTGCTGGAGGAGTCGTATGGGACAACTTACTATTACTCCTTTCCGGAGTGCGGGATTACATTGATAACCGTGAACTATTCCAGTACCGGTGAGACACAGTCGCAGATCATGATTTCGTTTTAAATGTTCGGACTTTTGAACTTTAAGTTGTTTTTTGACCTTTTTTGACCGTTAGTGCCTTCACAAAAAGGTCAGAATGAATTATAATATGCTCAGAAGGCGGAAGAGCAGAGTTTTAAATTGGAGGTTTCTTTATGAGTACGATAGAAGCGACGATGTCTATGATGGAAGTAATGCCGGAGGACGCAAGAATTAAGGTGATGGAATATGCACAAAAGCTTTTTACATCCAGAAAACCTGCAAACCCATTTATTTCGCTGACAACAGAGCAAATTCTTTCGGATCTTGATGAAGCACATCAGCAGATTGAGGAAGGAAAAGGAGTCCCGGCAGATACTGCAATGACACAGATGGGGAGACGGCATGGATTCATTTAATGTGATTATGGCGCCGAGAGCTGTGGAACAGTTGGATGATTTTATTGACTATATTCAATATACATTGTTAAACGATCAAGCGGCGAAGAGCGTCTATAATGATGCACTGGAGACGGTAGAAGAATTGAAAACGGTTGCGGCCAGCCTGCAATATTGCCGAAACTCCAAACTCAGGCAACGGGGGTATCGGGTAATAAATTTTAGACAACATCAATATCTTATGTTGTATCTGGTGAAGGGCAGGAATGTTTATGTTGAGGCGGTGTACCATCAGCGACAGGATTATGAGAACACTTTTGTTGAAAATATGAATGGATAACTTTCGCAGTGTTTTACAGGCAGCCATAATGGCTGCCTGTTTTTCCCAATTGTTGAACCAAGATTTTTAGTACGTATTTTCTGCATTTTTTCAAAAAAGTGAATTTTCCTGTAACCATTTTTCCTTTAGAAGCGTAGAGACCGATGAAAACGGTGTTATATGGCTTTACTTCGAGTCCCATAAAGTAGATATTACGGAGTATCTGTCCGGAAGCAGCCGAAGCATGATTGATTTTTCACCTCATGGCTGGTTTTCAAAACATGGGAGGAAACACTTGACTAGATGAACGTTAAGGATTATATTTGATATCAGATAAGAACTGGAAACTATTGTTGTTTATAAAGAACCAGGAGGTACGTATGAAAAGAAGAAATCTGTTTTCCAGAGGGCTGGCGCTGCTTTTGTCTATAGCAATGTGCCTGAATCTTTTCCCGGTGGGGGGCAGCCGAGACATTAGAGGATTCTGCATCGGCGGATGCGAGTGCAGCAGCAATTGATGTGAGCGAAGTAAGCGGCACAGATGATGTTGGTGTCCTGATTGCTTCTGAACTTTCGGATGTGTCAGAGGAGCAGGATGGACAGGAAAATTATATTATGGATTTGGTAATTGACGGAACGACTGCTGTTGTGACATTTTTTGTCACAGATGACACAGCGGTCGCTGACGTGGTGGTTGCCATATATGATGAGAGTGAGGAGCAGATGCTTGCGTCCGGTACCGTTTCTGTCAGTGGAGAGGACAGTTCATGCAGTATCGGGATCGAGGGCGAGCTTCCCGCTTATTTTATTGCGAAAGCATATCTTTTGGACGCAGAAACGCACGAGGCACTTTGCACGGAATTTGAAAGCCTGATGTATACAGAGGAGATGCAGGGGCTTCTCGAAAAAAGTACGGATGATTTTGATGAGCGGCTGGTTCTGAATCTGGACGATGACAGCAGTACGAATTATCTGGTTTTCAGTGAATCTACGTTTATCTTTGAGGAAGAATCCGGAATAAACGAGATAACGGATTATGGAGATGGCACTTATACTGTGGAGAATGCGGACGACATATTCTGTGCTCTGAATGTGGGAGATGTGTTTGCCTATCAATACAGTGACAGGAATGTCCTGCTTGTGAAGGTCACCTCTGTTACCGTTGAAGGGTCTACGGTATATCTCACGGAAGACACGGACACTGAACTCTCGGATGTGTTTGAGTATGCTAAAATTGAGAGCGACAGCGAAGGCTCTTCTATGACTGTGGATGATGATAACCTGGAGGCAGGAGTCTCCTATCTGGGAAAAACGTACGAATATACGGAGTCTGAAGCTGGAATCAGTACAGTGGATTTAGACATGTCAGGAAATTTTACGCACGCGGTTTCTTTTGGCATAAATAAGGAACTTCAATCACAGGATAAAAGCGCGGCAGCAGGGATAAATGGTACGCTGGGGCTCAGTCTGGCTGTAAATGTCAGGCTGTATCTGACACAGTCCTACCAGTATACGCAAGTGGCGGTCGACTATAAAATGGGATTTTCAGGCAGCTTTGATGGTGAGCTTACGTTGGCTGAGATCGCGCTTGGGGAAATACAGCTTATGGTTTTGCCGACTGTCATTATTGGAGTGGTACCGCAGTTTGTTGTACAATTCTCCGGCTCACTTTCTTTCAACGCGGAATTACAGGGGAAAGTAGGAATCTCCTATGACAGTGATACGGGCTTTGTGAACTTATGCACAAAGCCATCTTTGAGCTCATCAGTCATTTTTGACGGCAATGTCTACATCGGAATAAAACTTCCCGGATACGCAGCATTTTTGAACAGGAAAATAGCAATGGTAGAGATTGAACCATACACGGGAGTCGAGCTGGATGTGACGTATACTTACGCGGAGTCGTCAGCCGCTTCGGAAGATTATCCGAGTGAAATACATACCTGTGAAGCCTGCTATTGCGGCAGTATGTATGTGAAAGTAGGCTGCTCAGGAAAAGTCAGCTTTTTCAGAGACTGGATATGCGGGGAAATGACGTTTGCGGAGCTGACAGGGAAGCTGAATGATTTTTATTACTCGGTGGATCATGATGAACTGGGATACAACAGCACCTGTCCTTATATTGGTTACCGCTGTACGGTAACTGTAGTGGATGAATATGACGATCCGATCAGTGACGCTGTCATTTCCGGAACCGGACTGGAGGAGACGCTGATTACGGATGAAAATGGAACGGTTATCTTCTATCTCTCTAACGGATCATATACGCTGACGGCCGAAGGAGCGAATTCATCTGGTTCAAAGACAATTACAGTGAAGAATAACATCAAAAAAGTAACGATACGGATGCTGGAGGAGGAGACAGAAGAGGAGACTGAGGAGACTGAAGAAATAGAGCCCGCAGAGGGTACCTGTGGCGAAAATCTCACTTGGTATCTGGACGCGGAGGGCACGCTGACCATCAGCGGGACGGGTGATATGTATACGTATACGTATTATGATAACGCGGACTCAGAATGTGCTCCATGGACATATATGTATACGGGGATAGCTATCCGCTCTATTGTGATAGAAGAAGGAGTGACCAGCATAGGGGATTATGCTTTCAAATATGGTGGCGGATGGAATGGTGACAGTTGGGATGATGGATATTCTGCAAGCGTATCTCGAAGCTACAGTTTGACAAGTGTCAGTATTCCGGATACGGTTGTCCAGATTGGAGACAGCGCTTTTTCTGATTGCAGAGGGCTTACCGAAATTTCTATTCCTGCCAGTGTGACAAGTATAGGGGATTATGCATTTTCGTACAATACCAGTCTCACCAGCCTGGTTATTCCGGATGGAGTGACAAGCATAGGGGAGCGTGCGTTTTCGTTCTGCGGGAATTTGCAGAGTGTGACAGTTCCTGCCAGTGTAACCGATATGGGAGAGGGGATTTTTGCATATTGCTATGACTTGACAGATGTCGTTTTAAAGGATGGAATAACGAGTTTGAGTGAATATATATTTTACTATTGTAAAAGCCTTGAAACCATTACCATTCCAGACAGTGTAACCTATATCGGAGAAAGCGCATTCGAGCTTTGTAAGAGTTTGAATGATGTAACACTTTCGAGTGGGCTGACCAGACTGGAGTATCATGTGTTTGCCTGGTGTACCGGCCTGACCAGCATTGTCATTCCCTATGGCGTGACAGAAATAGACATTGCCTTTGTTGAGTGTACGAGCCTGAGTAATGTAACGCTTCCAGACAGCGTGATCAGCATGGATTCAGCGTTTGAACACTGTACGAGTCTGAGCAGTATAACGCTTCCAGACAGCGTGACAA
>JAJQDT010000040.1:36567-50551 GCA_021202075.1 Lachnospiraceae bacterium
GCGTTTGAACACTGTACGAGTCTGAGCAGTATAACGCTTCCAGACAGCGTGACAAGCATAGATGGTGCGTTTCGCTACTGTACGAGTCTGAGCAGTATAACGCTTTCTGACAACGTGACAAGCATAGATTATGCGTTTGAATACTGTACAAGCCTGAGCAGTATAACGCTCCCTGACAGCGTGATCAGCATGGATTCAGCGTTTGAATGCTGTACGAGTCTGAGCGGTATAACGCTTCCAGACAGCGTGACAAACATAGATCATGCGTTTATTGGTTGCACGAGTCTGAGCAGTATAACACTTCCAGACAGCGTGACAAGCATATATAATGCGTTTGGTGGCTGTACGAGCCTGAGTAGTATAACGCTTCCAGACAGCGTGACAAATATGTATTATGCGTTTTATGGCTGTACGAGCCTGAGCAGTATAACGCTTCCAGACAGCGTGACAAACATAGAGTATGCGTTTTATGGCTGTACGAGCCTGAGCAGTATAACGCTCCCCGGCAGTGTGACAAGCACGAAATATGCGTTTTACGGATGTACGAGCCTGACGGGCATAACAATCTCTGACGGTATCACGAGTATTGACAAATATATGTTTACAGGCTGCGAGAGCCTTACGAGAGTAACAATCCCTGACAGCGTCACGAGTATCGGTGAACGCGCATTTGCAAACTGTACAGGATTGATGGATATAACAATTTCTAAAAGTAGTATTGGATATGCTGCATTTTCCGGCTGTACGTCACTGCTGTCTTTCACAATCCCTTCGGTACAGACTATTAATGGAATGGTGTTTGCCGGATGCACAAATCTGGTCTGGGTAAGGATTCCGGTTAGTGTATCTAAAATTAAGTATAGTGCGTTTCAGGACTGTACCAGCCTTATGAATGTTTATTATGACGGTTCTTCTGAAGATTGGGACAACATCACTATAGAGGAAGATAATACCTGCCTGACGGAAGCCGCAATATATTTTGCATCTTCATCCTCTGACGAGGATGCGGAGGAAGCTGCGCAGGAGATTCGTCTGGCTTCAGAGGAAACTGAGCTGAGCAGCACCCCTGATTCCGCACTGGAGCCTGGAACAGAGGATCAGGATGAGACCGATGTACTGGACGAATCTGAATTGGAAACAGAGAGCCTGACAGATGCAGAGACAGGAGCAGAAACGGATAATGCAGCACAGTCTGACACAGTATCCGGGGTGGATACTGGTGCGCAGACAGACATACAGACGAATACGGAATCAGAATCCGAGACTGAAGCCGAAACGGCTGCCGGAAGTGCTTTGGATGAAATAGAGATTACTCTTGATTTGTCGGAGGAGACATCTTTCATTGAACCTCAGACTGGTGATACGGAGGATGTGATTCTGGCAGATGATGCGTCTGGTTTATCAGGAACGGCAGCGGAGGAAGAAGACTCAGCAGATGAAGCGACAGCGGCTGAGGCCGGACTTACGTCAAATAGTGCGACAAAAACGATGATGGCTTATGGAACGGACTATGCCTACCTGGAGGAAGAGGAAGGAATGTTGACAGTAACCTACGTAGATCTGGTTCCATATGAGACATATGTGTTTTTGATGGTAAATGAAATGAATGAGGATACTCTTCTTTCTGCTGATAATCTGCTTTATATTGCACAGGGTACAACGGATTCCTATGGAAGTGTTTGCTTTACATGTGTGTCAGGTGACAGCTTAGCTGATGCAGAGATTTACGTTTTTGGGGCGTCTATATGGAGTCTGGAAGATGCGGAGGTGACACTGGAAGAGGAATTTTTGGAGTATACCGGAAAGGCTCTGAAACCATTGGTGTCTGTTTATACCTGGGATGGTGAATTAGAGGAAAATATTGATTTTACGGTGGGCTACTCGAATAATGTGCAGATTGGCACTGCGACGGTTACCGTAAAGGGTATTGGCGATTATTCCGGAACGGTTGAGATGTATTTTGAAATCGGCAAGGCAAGCCAGAACGTGACGGCGAGTGTGAATAAATCTTCAATAGAAACAGGCGAAACGACGCAGATTACGGCTACGGGAATTGGCGATATTACTTATACTTCCGGAGATCCTGCAATTGCGACTGTGATCAGTGATGGCCTTGTGACCGGTCAGGCAGAGGGGGAGGTGGAGATTACTGTGACAGCTGCCGGAAATAACTACTATAGTGAGGGTAGTACGACCATCACCATTGTGGTTACTTCTGATTCGATCACAGACAAGGATGAAGACTCGGACGATAATAATGATTCCGGCTCTTCAGAGAATGATAACAATAACCCGGATACGACAGAAAATGTTGAATCCGATGATGACGGAACAGATTCTGTTGTCAGAAGTGACTCTGAAACTGAAGAAGACACCAGCTCGGGTACTTCGCAGAATGATACAGAAACTGTAAGTGGCGGAACTTCCGACAAAGGCGCAATGGAAACGGAAAGTGATTCATCGTCCAATAGTGAGGAGGAGTCCGGTACAGATGCGAGTGTAGATGCTTCAAATTATGCGGGAAGCGGTACAGACGATTATTCGGACGAGGAAACAACTACAGTGGGCGCGATTTTAAGCCTGACAAATACATCCAGCGGAATTACGATACATTGGAATGAGAACAGAGGGGCAACTGGCTATATCATTTTCCGAAAGACAAAATCCGCTAAAAAATATACTAAGATTAAAACAATCGCGAATGGATCAAAAACCAGTTACACCGATACTAAAGTTAAGAGTAAAAACGGAACCACCTATATTTATAAAGTTGTTCCGTGTTATGGGAGCACAGTGGGTACTGGTACGCCGAAGACAACCGTGCGGCTGGTTTCCGTGAAGCTTTCCAGTGTAAAAAGCTCCACGGCGAAAAAAGCAACGGTGAAGTGGAAGAAAACAAAAAAAGTCACAGGCTATCAGATTCAGTATTCGACAAGCAAGGTATTTAAAAGCGGAACTAAAACAGTCAGGGTTTCCGGTGCGAAGAAAGTGAGCAGGGTACTGTCGAAGCTAAAATCCGGAAAGACCTATTATGTGCGCGTTCGGACATATAAAAAAGTAAATGGAGTGACCTATTACAGTGCATGGAGTTCGAAAAAGTCTGTGAAAGTTAAATAGCGATGGATAGGAAGGGCGGAAAGTTTAAATATAAGCCTGATGTAAATGACCGTCGAGCCATCGGATTGGCTCTGGCGCTGGTTTTACCGACTGCTGCGATGTGATTATCAACAAATATACCAGCTGTTGCAATTCGGATTTTTGCTGTACAAAATGGGCGCTTTCCATTCGAGGAAAACGCCCGTTTTATCATATTTTTTGAAATATACCGACTGTTGCGATTCCTTTAAAATTAAATCACTATACCAGCTGTTGAATTGTATTTTTTCACGAAGTTGTTTCTCTATAATTTAAAGTGGAATAAGCTTAGCTTTAAAATCAATAATATTGGGCCAAGATCCGCAATTTAAAATGGAATAAATAAAAATTAAAATATAAAATATAATGTTAAATCTGTAATTTAAAATGGAATTAATGTAGCATAACCTTATATTTCGTTATGAAATAAATTCGGATTGATTTTTAGTAATCTTTCTTCTCTTTCTTTAGATAGCTTACCGTTTCGGTATCGTAATCGCTGCGTATTTACCCATACTCCCAGATGCTCACCTTCGAAATCTGTTCTTTTTGAAATATAGGGAGAGCCTGTTTGCTTCGCATATCTGCCATACTGATCATATCTGCGCATCCATTCTTCTTCTAGTGGATCCCATGAAAAACCAATTGAATCTAATTGTTGTATCCGCATTTCATTCAGAGTTCCGTTTTTTCTATCATCTCGTTGGTGCTGGCACCACAATCCAAGGTTGAAACCGTCGTACGCCATCCGTTTTGGCACATTTACATTTCCAAATTCATTTGCATATTTTAACAACTTTTGATATGCATGCTCCCATATAGATTCTGGTTTTTGAACTTCTCTATATCCTTGCTTTGCGGGGAGCAAGGACGAAGGGGTTTTTCGTGTGATTTCCTGCATAATCTTCAGTGGAGCCATTTGAATTGTTTTACCTGTTTCTGTGTCCATGACTGTACATACGTTTCGGCCGTAGCTGATAATTATATATTGGCCTGACGAATACCGTTCTAACGTACTTTCTAAATCTTTATGAGGCAGGAGAGAACTACATTTTCTACATCTTTGACCGTCAAGAAACGCCGATGGCTTGTATGCCTGTTCACATCCACATATGTTATGCCTAAGTATAACCTTCTCTTGCTGTGATGTAAAGGGTTTTATGATTGTATACTCATCTCCCACAAGATCTTTTACACGTTCCTTGTAAATTTCTGCCGTCATAATTGGTGGATTGCATACACGGCACCCGGGGAAATTCAGAAATTTATGATATCTGCATGAGAATTCGCATCCACATTTTTCATGCCGGATAATTACCGGATCATTTGTGCTTGTGAATTTGACCAGTTGAAATCCAGGTGTTTTTTCCACCAATTTTCTGGCATCTGTTTCTGTTACGATGCTTTCGCATTTGCATCGGACACCTTCAAAGAGAAATCCCCTAGGTTTTATGGATAACTCTTTTCCACAGTCTTTATGCAAAAATCGTACTTGCGCATCCATTGAGCGAAAATTTGTAAGAGTTTTGTACCTGCCGTGCCCTATTGTTTTAACAAGATGTTGGAACCGATCCTGTTCCGGTATAGATTCTTCACAATATGGGCAGCCCCATCCGTCTTTTATGGAAGCCGGAGTTGCACAATATTCCCGTCCGCATTCATTACAGACGAAACTTTCTAACAGAGCTTCAGATTTATTCAGTTTTTTAATCAGTATCGAGACATCATTATATGCAAACATTAAGAGGGGAAATACTTCTTCAATGGTTACGTATTGAGCTGAGATCATTTTGATTTTTAAGAAAGAAGTAATGTCACCAGCGTTCCATAAATTTGCATGCTCCCAGTTGTCGAGCGCTTCTTTCAGACCATAGTAATTATTTGAGACCTGGTAGCCACATTCGCGGATGCCATCAAAAACAATTGTCTTAATTTGATATGCATCTGTATTGAGTTCTGCTTCAAACAGTGCTTGCGCATAATTTGTAAAAGCTTGAAGACTTTTTAGAGGTATATCCGAAGACAATTCCTGATAATCCTTCTCATTAAACTCGCATTCGTGCCCCTTTTTACCGCAATAAATTGATAATTTGATCCCATGCTTGTGACATGTGCAGACTCCCGACAACTGGTGAGCACGGTGGATATACGGTTGTCCAAATTCCTGACGGTCTTCTTTTACACATACGTTACATATTTTTATCTTTTGAAATGCCATATTGACTGAAGAGTTTAATGCATCGTTTCCACGAAATACCCGGTTGACATATCTTGTTTGTTGCCTTGGTGTCATAACCATAGATTCGAAACGAAATGTTGTCAATCCGAGATACATCGTATCCATACTGCCATAGTGACGATACATATTTTTATAAAATTCCCGAAATTCTAATCGAACATCTGGTGTCAAATCTCCTTGCTTGGCATGTTTTGTTCCCAGAAATGTATTGGAAAACATAGTAAATGAGAGCAGATTTTCATCTGCCATGCGATGAATCCAAGAATATAAGAGTTCATCCGGATATGGCTTTTTAATGATGGGTATTATACTCATTCTGTCTTCTCCTCCTCGTTAATACCCAGAAAACTCTGCATGCTGGATATGTCCGGAGTTGTAATCTTGTTTTTATCTTTTCTTCGCTTCGGCTCGTCTTCTAACATTTTAAGCACTAAGCGTGTGATTTCTTTTTCTGTTTTTCCCTGTGAACTTTTACGCTTCATGATTTTCTCATATGCATTTTCAATTTGTTTCTCTGAATATTCACTGAAAATTGCATTGATGTTCGCAGCTATATTTTCTAGTGCAATCTGTTCCTCCACGGCTTTTTCTCCGGAAGCAAGCAAACGATCCATTTCGTGCTCCTGACGTGCTTTGTCAAGCAATGCATCTACGCGAAGCTCGGCATTTTTCTTCATTATTCGGATATTTTCTTCCCCATTATCCATATCCATGCATTCCAGCACTTTCTGTATTCCTGGATAATATCGGTTAGCGATTTTGCGTATATACGAACCATTTATCTTTTCATGTTTATTCCGCTCGACGTAATCATAATTCATACATGAATATATTCCGACCAATTGATCCACGATTCCTTTGGTAAGATCATACAGAGTATCAATGATTTCTTCATTAGGTTCTACCAGCTTGTCAAACCACTGATAACGAAACAGGCTACGAACCAGAAGACTGAAGAAAGCCTTATTTTCGCAATACAGGTTCCCATTTATCATCGTACCGATACGTCGTGCTGTCCGCAATTCGCTGAACATCTTTTCCCTTGCATCTTCCGTACCGACTACCGCAATAGCGACCTTGGTTCTGTTCGCAAGAGTAAGAAGCGAATCGAAGCTGTTTTCTTTCGTGTGCTCAAAATCAATCAGTTGGATTTCATCAAATATAATGATACCAACCGCAAATCTTTCAACATATTGACGTATTCTTTCTGCTTTCGCTCCAAGACCTCGGATTCGTTCAATCTCCTTGGCATAAACAGGAGTCATATTGCCAAGGGCCTTATCAATTGCATCACCAACTCCTTGGTAAAGCGCGGAAAAATTGCTATTTGCAATACAATTTACAACAAGGTAAGTTATCTGCGGAAAATATCCATCTGCATCCTCATGCATTATTACCTGAGGATAATGAGATACCAGTGTTTCAATCGCGGAACTTTTTCCGCAGCCCGAATAGCCAATCAGGGAAAAACCAGCATTCGTCGAAGCTCCTGAACTTCCCGTTAAAATGCTGTCAGATTCTTGTGGAGTGTTGTTAGACATATAACTGATACTTTCACCGTTGGTTTTGATCTGCCGCCTTGATCTGTAGGAAGTTAGGAGCGCATTATAGAAAGCAAATTCCAGATCTTTATGAAATGGCAGAGGAAAACGGATGGATCTTAACATCCCTATCTGCAACATCCGATCAAGTTTCGACATATTTTTTACTTTTTCAAAACGATATTCTAAGAAATTTTTGGTATATGCCCGTAATACATCTTGTTCTTCGCGTGGAAGGGGTAGTGCTTCAATATAACGGTTGCCCGCGTCCTCTGCTAGTCGGGCATGTATGTATCTTGCATCAACAATATTCTGATCTGTTAAATCGTATTCATCATATTGTGACTGCCCATCTTCACATTTCCAATAATGATTTTCCATAGCATCTCCTTTGATTTTCTGCAGACCATAGTTATTAAAAATCCTTGAAAGCTTCCTCAAAACTACTGTATTCTTTTCTACTTGGTTGGGAGGTGCTTACTTGCTTATCTGTTTTTGGCTCATTCGTAACACCTTTTTCAATCTTTTCTGCAATTTCTTCTTCTACAGTTTTCGACCGCTCTGCCAATGCCAGTTGTTTTTCTTCCTTTCGATCCAGATACCCCTGCATCCGTCCCTGTGAGGAAATTGCCTGTTTTTCTTCAGCACGATTTTGGCGGATATTCCGATCTGAGGAAAAGTTTTCTCTTTTAGCTTCATCCACAATGCCAGCATTGACGGCATAACTGTAAGCAGACAATTGTTCATTATGTACGCGTCCTTTCGCATCCATTTCTTTCTTAAGTCGCTGGTAATCGCTCCATTCCTTCATGGTCAGATTTGCGTAATCTGCGTTGCCATTCAGCTTTGGGTTAAGTGTTGCTTTTATGAGTTTTCCATCGCGCAAGTAATATACTGCGCCTACACAACGCATATCCATCCTTACATTAAAATTAACTTTTTTTGTTCCGGCACGGAACATCTCTGTTTTCAAATCTGAGTCATCTTCTGCAAGGTACCAAAGGCCTTTATAGGAAATCCCTCTGCGCGAAAGCTTCGCCTTAACCGGTGTCATAAGATTGTAAATAAACTGTTCCCGCATTGAAACGGTCTTTGGAGAACTATATGTTTGGATACCGTATTGCCATAAGATTGCCGGGATTGGCTGTATACCTTTTTCCAGCATTTCTTTTGTCAATGGGTAATTTTCATTATATTTTTGGTTATGAGTGAGGACAAAATTAATGACCATCTTTGTATACTGGAATATATCCAGAGTTGCTTCTTTATGATGGTTTGAATCATAACGTTTTTCAATCAGTCCTTTATCTTCCAGATGTGTATTTTGTTCGGCTTCCATTTGATGGAATGATTGTTCCACCGTACCTTTTAATGAGCCGCTCGCTCCAGATACAAGTTGTTTCTCAATTCCTAGTTCAACGCAGATTCGCGTAAATTCTTTACTTCTGAACTCACTCCCACGATCTACCCGGATGCGCCTTGGGATAATATTTGAGGGCCAAAGCCTGTCGTCCTCAAATCCAATACCATAACGTGTGCAGTAATCTTTTTTGTCATCCGCAAGGTTTAGAAAAAGGTTGGTAACTCCTAATATGGAATTATTGTCAAATGCAACACTTGCGGCCAATATGACACGCGTATACACATCAATCATAAAATAGACGATAGGTCTTCCTACTGTATTGCCATTCCCTGTGATGGAGACAAGTGACACATCTGCTTCGCATGCGTCAATTTCTACCATGTCGCCGGGGCCGTAAACGCCAGAAAGTGAATCGCTGGTAATCAGTCGTTTATCATTTCTATGTTCCTGAGCAGATGTTTTAATTATGTCTTTTTCCTTCTGCGTGAGATGTGTATACGCATAATAATAAAACTGGTTAAATGTTGGTCGTTCCGATTCTGGTAAAAGGACAAGCGAATGAACTCCATTTACCAGTTCAACTCTTGTGTAATGAAGGTTATTCATATAATCAAATGCTTTACGAAAACTCTTTTGCCTTCCGGATTTATATTCCTTCAATGCCTCGTCAAAATTATGGATCACATCTTCGTCTCTGACTACTCCGGAATTTTCAATATATTGGGATGTTTTCCCCGGCTTTTGCGCGTATTGATATTTTTTCCCTTTATTAAGTCCAAAAACCTTAGAATCAACGAGGGATATTTCTTTCATCCCGCTCTGGAGATATTTGATCAAAACACGCCAAAATGTATTCGATGGAATTGTATACCTGCTCATTATTTCTTTCAATATTGGCTTCGCTTTATGTCCCGTTAATCCTTCGAAAGTTGGGGCGTATGCATTTACGACATCATGCATAATATGGAGTTTGTTCTCATAATTAGAGCGCTGTGATGAAGAAAGAGTATCTGCATCGAATACCATTACTTTTTCTGGCTCAATTTCTATTTGTCCATTATTAAATAAATTGAGGATAACTGACTTTTCAAATGTAAGTATAGACAGTTTTTTGATATCCATTTCGCATAATACGATATTACAGTCAAACATAGAAATAATCCTGTATCTTTTGCAAGCTGCAGCATCTTTTAATATCATTCCCGTTGCAAAAATCACATTGCTCATTGATTAGCCCTCCAAACATTGTCTAAAAGAGTATTGTTTATGAGTTCATGTTTCATATCAAACGGGTATTCTTTACGTGCAATCTTGTGTTTGATTGCACTGTATTTATCAAACACAGAATCTGGATTATAAAATTCTGTTACAATACGTACATTGGAAGCAAGAATTAAATTTACATCTGTCTTAAAAAGCATATCAAATCCGCACCCCCTGCTGGTCCAATAAATCTTTTCAATACAAAGAATTTGAAGCTCTCTCTCGGAAAGATTTTTATTTGGCTTTACAGAATATGCGTGCAAGCTTCCATCACTTTTTGTAATAAGAAAATCTGTTGTCATAATATGCGTTTCACTATGAGGATGTTTTATTCCGTTCTCACTAGCAATTTTTCTGGTGGATTCATTATCAAGAGGATACTGCTCCCGAATGTCAGTATTATTATCATCCCATCGTAACACATAGTACCACAATGCTTCTCCCTGCGAAAGACAGTGTACTCCGCGCCCTGTTTTCCAGTCTTTAATCACAGAAGCAGTTCCACGACTATTAAATTCATTGACAGTTATATAAGGAAGGTAAGATGCGCCTTTTCCTGTTCCCATTTTTCGCTTATTCTTTGTCTGATCGGAAATGCGTCTACTCATTTTTCTTCTTGATCCTATAAGACACAGCATGACTAATTTGTTCCATTGACGTATATTTATTTAAACTTATTGGGTTTCAAATGATTTTTTAAGTTGGGTTTCCTGAAACAATTTCGTAGTAACCATGATAATATTATTCTCCATGAATGCTTAGGCGGCTGAAATAAAACAATTATATGGAGCCACGGTCATGATGAGTCAATGAATTTTGTAAGATTATTATAAACGGCGAACATACGTTTTGTCAACATGGATTTTACATGAATTTTAGCTGATTTGTCCAGAATTGCCGGAATTTCATTTTATTTATTGTAAAAATTGCATACAGAAACGGTTTGTCGATTGAGCACCGGTGGATGTTTGATTTATACCATCGGCAACAGGGGATTTCTTGAATTTTGGAAGGGTAATGCGTTATTTTGGTGTTTACGCATGAAAGTGACATCCCGGTGAAATCATATCAAATAAAAACTTATCATATATGATAAAACTGAATATTCGAAATTATCATATCTGATAGAAACTTATCATATATGATAAAGCCCAGTATTCAGAATTATCATATCAGATAAAAACTTATCATATATGATAAAACCGAATATCCGAAATTATCATATCTGATAAATTATCTACATAGGTGCGGAATACACAGACGAAAATTAGATCGGCCTTATGGCAACTGATGCAGACGGCATTGCGGTATCGTATGATCCCGAGTCGGGTGACTATTACGTTAAGCCCCCGGCTACATTTAGGTACAATCAATCTGCTTCGATTTTATTTATATTGCTGTATCCGCCAGAAAAAAGAATGTATAAAATCACCGGATGAGGTCTGAAGTTTGCTTAAATCATCAGATGATATGGAAACAGAAATTCCGTTTCCTGAAATATCATAGGAAGATACGGTTGAATCAGTCTCTCTGTCTATCTGTTTGACGATATAACCAAGTGCCTGGATATAGCTTATAATCGGGGCATATTGCTGTGTGTTGATCGGGTAATTGTATGTGCTGTGGCCGATAATATCTGAAACGGAAACATCCAAGGCACTGGCTATTTTCGTAATAGTATCAATTTTTTGCGGTTGCTCGATGGTCTCGTATTGACCAATCATCTGCTGAGAAATACCCAGCTCATTTGCCAGTTGAGCCTGCGTCCATCCCTTTTCCCTACGGATTCTTCGAATATTTTCGCCTACTGTCATATCTTATACACCTCATATTTCCATAGATATATTCCGTCAATCACTATATTATCATGATATGAAGTGAAAATAAAGTAAGAACTTGTAAAAAGGCCATTGACACAATGCAACCATAGTATTATAATTAAATTACAAGATATCCATTGTTTTTACTTACTAAAGGAGGGATCGAGGATGTTACTACCATTAGCAGAATCCCAATTAAGAGAAATAGACGAAAACAACCGAAAAGCCAAAGCAATTCTTGGCTGCATCGTCCACGCTGTAGAGATTTCGGACGAAGCTGAAATTGATATGGCAGAGATGGTTCTGGCAGCTTATGACTATGTTGAACGGAATGATAAGCTGCTGGGCAGATAACCAAGGCCTATAGAGTTGATTTTGAAAAAAATGAATGTACCTTTAAAACAATTATGTACAGATGTGAACCGCCCTTGTATAAAATTTGATTGACGACAAGGCAGACTCATGCTATATTTGCAACAGAGTTTCCTCTTCCTTAGAGTACTGTTCGCATCCACATTCAGATTGGAAGTAAGCCGAGCAGGAAAGATTCAAGGGGATTAGCGCACTACTCGAGCCGAGCTTGGCGTGTGCTACGGTGGAATCCCAAGTGGATCTGCATGCAGCAAGTGCGTCCGCCAAGATCGCATTTATCCATAAAAGCTCCCCAGACGTGGGGAGCTTTTGTTTTTCCAAAGGCTGACGCCATTTTGACATTACACATGAGCATGTTTGCAGGCAATATCAACCAAGAACGGTGGAATTTCAGCCTTTATCGGAATGTATTGCATTCAACATTATCTGATCCCCATATCCTTCTACATCAGGATATTTCAATATAGGCTTTCAATGCCTTCAAAAATATATTTTTCTACAAAAGATAAATCATTTGTAAACTCATCCACCATCAACAAAAATGATTTTTTCCAGGCCTTCATTAACGCTGCTGTCCGGATAATATGGTATCTGATATATGTATAATCCCCGGCCATGAATCTCTACCGGGGATTATGCATATTAATTTTTGCTACGAAACAGTTACTTTTATCTTTTTGCTTCATGCACTGTAACAAGTCATCTCTGAAACTTTCTTATATGTCAGGATGCGCACATAATAGGTTTTTCCTTCTTCAGCCCTGATAATGTCTTACTGCTCTTCGAAGTGCCTGATATCTTCTTTGATTTCATGTTTCCATTTGAAAACGTCTTACATAGGTAAATGTGTTATTTGGGGTTTTACATATGAAAATGGCAGAAAGAAATTTTTGCATATGTCGGATTTTTTTGAAATAACTGGAAAGTTAAATGTTCTCTAACGAAAATGGTTAAGGAAATGTTCTGTCATTGACAGATCATAGTTTTACTGAGATAAAGGGTTTCACCAAATCAGTGGAAACGGAGGTTTCAGTGAAACTTGATGATATGAGAGCTTATCCTGGTCGGAGTGAATTTAAGATAAAGAAGCAAAGGGAACACGGAGAAGAGACACCACACGTGCATAATAGAGGAACTGCCCGGATGTGCATGAAACACATCCGGGCAATTTTGAACATAGAAGCGGCTTTGGGGCTGCTCTGGACTTTGCAGCAATTCCGTGGCCACTTCGAACAGGAATGCCGGTTCTATGCTTTCTTTACCGCAATCTTACTGCCTGCGCCCTTCGCCCTGAAGATCTTCTTATAGGCGGATACCTTCGCTGACGGAACCTTGAACGTACAGGTGCTCTTAATCCCTTTGAACGCGTTCGCGCCGGTTTTCGAGCTGGTCAGCTTTGCCGTTTTGAATGTCACCGACGCAAGCTTTTTGTCCTTGTAGAACGCTTTCTTGCCGATCGCACTCAGCTTCGCCGATTTGCTCACAAAGGTCTTCAGCGACGTGCAGCCCTGGAATGCCGAGGCTTTGATCGCCGTCAGCGCTTTGGACGTCAGGTTCACATAGGTTATCGATGTGCAGCCGTAAAAAGCGGAGGAGCCGATCGTTTTCACTTTCGCCAAAGTAACCCGTGAAGCTTTGCTGCCGACTGTCGTCAGCTTCTTGCATTTATAGAACGCCTTGCTTCCGATCGTGGTAACTTTATTCATCCCCTTTACGGTGGTCAGCTTCGTGTCGCCGCTGAAAGCGCCCGCTCCGACGGATGTGACCGAGGAGCAGCCCGTGACTGTTTTCAGAGCCGTACACTTCGCGAAGGACGAAGCGCCGATGGCCGTGACGGAGGAAGGGATGCTGACTGTAGTCAGAGCTGTACATCCATAAAACGCGTTCGCCCCGATGGTGATGACATTGGAGCCGATGCTCACGCCCGTCAGTTTCGTGTTCCCCTTAAACGCGTTATCCGCAATTGCGGTCACCTGATAAGTCACGCCGTCTATCGTAACGGTGTCCGGAATCGTAACGGAAGTGGCGGAGGAAGAGGTTGTTCCGGTGTAAGTAACGGTGGGATTCGACCCTGACCCCGTCACCAGATACGTTCCGGTTCCGGAAGTGTCCGTGAGAACAGATCCGATTCCGGCAGGGGAGGCTTCTGTGGCATCAGTATCGGTGCCGCTCCCGGTACCGGAGCTGCTGTCTGCGGTTACGGTAATAGTGACCGTCGTGCTCGCGGCATCATAGCTGCTGTTTCCCGCCG
>JAJQDT010000013.1 GCA_021202075.1 Lachnospiraceae bacterium
ATACCCTCGCCGGGGAGGCATCCCGCACTTCGTACGGGATATACCCTCGCCGGGTGGCATCCCACGCTTCGCATGGGATATGCAATCGCGTAGCGATTCTCAGTTGCGCGGCCTTCATTGTATCATATTTTTTGCAATAATGGGAACTTATTGCAAAAAATCCCCTTTTTTACATTTTCCGGGCTGTGGGCTGATTTCTTACGCAGCCTTTACATACGAAAGCGACGCCTGCTCTAATACAGGCGCCGCTTTGTTTCATCATATGAGAGCATCTTCTTTCGCTGCTCCGAATTTTTTCATCGCTCTGTCAATGATGTCGGCTGACAAAATAAACATGAATCTGCAAATGCAGCGCAGCCTCATGGCAGCCCGTATCTTAATTCCGTGTGCACTCTGCCTGCCAGTTTCGCCGATAAGGCGATGCATTAATCCCCGATGCCCCTAGCAGGTCGCGCCGCCCTTCACATTTTTCTTCAGAATCGCTTCCTTATCAATCCTGCTCTCCAGCAGCTTTTTGCTGACCTCCTCAAATCCGATCCGGCTCACGGTGTCGGCGAAGCGCTCGCCGGTCTTTCCTTCCTCGCGGAACAGGAGGATGGCGTTTTCAACGACCTCCGTGACCTCTTCTTCTGAGGTGAAAATCTTCGGCAGCGGCTCTCCGTGGGCGACCTTTTTGCCCCAGCGGCCGCCGATGTAAACGCGGTAGCCGTCCTGGTATTCGATCGCGTCAAAGATGCACTTGTCCTTACAACGGCCGCAGTTGTTGCAGGCGTTCGGATCGATCCTGATTTTTCCGTCCTCGACCCTCGCCACGCCGATCGGACAGGCATCCTCTACCTTACATTTCTTGCAGCCGTGACATTTATCATAATTCACCATCGGCACTCTCTGGCCGACGATGCCCAGGTCGTTCAGGTTCGGCTTCACACAGTTGTTCGGGCAGCCGCCGACCGCAATCTTGAATTTGTGCGGCAGCGTCACGCTGTGATACCCCACATAAAACTTCTCGTGAAGGCGCTCGGACAGGCCAAACGTGTCAATCAGGCCGTACTGGCAGGTGGTTCCCTTGCAGGAGACGACCGGGCGCACCAGCGAGCCGGTTCCGCCGGTCGACAGGCCATGCTCGTTCAGGTAATCAATCAGCGGCTGGATGTTCGCATGCTTCACTCCCTGGATTTCCAGTGTCAGGCGGGTGGTCATCGTCACCGCGCCGGAGCCGAAACGCTCGGAAGCCTCTGCGATCACGCGGTGCTCCTCGGCCGAAATCTTTCCGTTCCGGGTAATGACACGGACATTGAACACATCCGGATAGCGCTTATCCTGCAGGCAGCCAAGCCCCTTTACCCGCTTGATCTCTTCCGGCGGAATTGTGCCGGTAAATTCTACTTTTACATTATTTACAAACAGGCCGCCCTCCAGCGCGCGCGTATTCGTGTAGCCAAATGCTTTCAGACGGTTCTGCAGGAAATATCCGCGCTTGCCCTTCGCACAGACAAGCAGCAGCTTTTCGTCCTTATCAATTCCGTCCAGCGGTCCGTTTACAGCGGAAAGATTGATCCACTGTGCGCCCGGAATCGCCGGAGCCGGGCTGACGTCGAGCACGCGGTATCCCTTCGCTTTCCCGGCCGCGTACTCGGCAGGCGTAAAGGTCTCGTACTCGCCGCTGATCTTGTTTTCCAGAATGTAGCAGGCCTGGACGAACGGGTGTATCGCAGTGGAGAATGGCGGAGCGTAGGCAAAATCCAGCGTATCAAACGCTTCCAACTTCATCCCCGCGGAGATACCGGTGACCGCGATGTCCACCATCTTGTCCACGGCGCCGGAGCCAAGCACCTGAATGCCGAGCAGCTGATGCGTTGTTTTATCTGCAATCAGCTTCGTGACAAACGTCGACGAGTCCGGATAGTAATGTGCCTTGTCATCTGTGACACAGGTCGCCGTGATCACATCATATCCGGCCTCCTTCGCCTGCTCTTCCGTAAGTCCGGTGCGCCCCGCGTTCAGATCATCCGCAAGCTTCACAACGCCGGTGCCCAGACATCCGCCGTAGGGGGCGCTTTCGCCGGTCAGGTTCTTCGCCAGCATGCGCCCGGTAATATTCGCGGTAGAGCCCATCGCCGACCACTGCCCCTTTCCGGTCAGGCGGTTAAAGACCTGCGCACAGTCACCGACCGCGTAGACGTCGTCCAGATTGGTCCGCTGATACTCATCCACGACAATCGTCCCGCGGTTCATCTCGATTCCGGAGTCCGCCAAAAAACCGGTCGCCGGACGGACGCCGATGGCCAGCACGACCAGGTCGCCATCAAAGGTTCCTACGCTCGTGCGCACACCGGCCGCCTTCTCCTGACCAAGCACCTCCTGAAGTCCCGCGCCAGTAACAACACGCGTGCCCTTCGCCTGCAGCTGTCTGCGTATGTAAGCGGCCATTTCTGCATCAAACAGGTTCGGCATGACCTGGGACGCCATGTCAACGACCGTAACCTTCATTCCCTTTGCCGTCAGGTTCTCGGCAATCTCCAGCCCGATAAATCCGCCGCCGACCACCACAGCGCTGCGGCAGCTGTTTTTCTCCGCGTACGCCCGAAGGCCGATCGCGTCGTCCGGGCTGCGCATTGTAAACACACCCGGAAGGTCCTTCCCCGGCACATCCGGCACAAACGGCGCTGCACCGGTGGCAATGACCAGCTTGTCATAAGACGCCTTCTCTCCGTTTGCAAACGCAACCGTCTTTTCCGCCGCGTCCACGGACACTGCTTCCACCTCCGTGCGCACCGTCACGCCGGTCAGCCCCATAAAGCTCGCCGGTGTATTGACAATCAGCTCCTCCCGCCTCTCAATGCTGCCGCCCACATAATAGGGCAGTCCGCAGCCTGCATATGAGATATCGCGGCTCTTCGTGTAGATCGTAACAGTCGCGCCGCGATCCTGACGCATCAGCTTCGCGGCAGTTTTTGTGCCGGCGGCCACACCGCCGATAACAACAACATTCATAATCTCCAAAGCTCCTTTTTTTCTTGATTATACGCCTGCCATGTGATAAAATCAATTTAACAATTTTTATTTATTGATAAGTATAATTTATAAAAGGAGACCCCTATGCTGGACTATCGGATCGAAACCTTTCTGACCCTGTGCGAATGCGGAAGCTATCATCAGACTGCGGAACTTCTTCATCTCACACAGCCTGCCGTCACACAGCAGATTCATCTTCTGGAGGCCGAATACGGCTGTAAACTCTTCCGCTACGCCAACCGAAAACTGGAAAAAACAGACGCGGCAAAATCCCTCGAAACCTATGCCCGCGCCGTGCGCCATGAGGATCAGGCTTTAAGAGAAAAGCTGCAAAAAAAGAGCGCTGTGCGCTCTCTTCGAATCGGTGCGACCAAAACCATCGGCGACTATTTTCTTACAGAATATCTGCATCGGTATCTGGACAACCCGAACAATTCTCTGGACTTTCTGGTAGACAATACCGGCCATCTCCTGCATGAGCTGGAAGACGGCCGACTGGATTTTGCTGTTGTGGAGGGATTTTTTGACAAAGAACGCTTCGATTCCATTCTCCTCCGCCAGGAGCCCTTCGTCGGCATCTGCCGCAAGGATCACCCCTTTGCCGGGCGAACCATTCCCATTGAAGAGCTGCTTTGCGAGACGATTATTCACCGGGAGGAAGGCTCCGGCACACGGGCAATCCTCGAACAGGAGCTGATGAGCTTCAACGAATCTCTGGACCGGTTCCGGCGCCGCATCTGCATCTCCAGCTTCAAGGTCATTCTCGATCTGGTGCGGGAGGGATACGGGATTTCCTTTGTGTATAACGTGCTTGCGGACAGCGATCCCGCCCTGGGCAAATTCCAGCTGCAGAACGGCCGCATGGTGCGCGAATTCAATATCGTCTATCTCCGGTACGCGGACCTCCAGGAAAAAATCGACTGGTTTTTTGCTGTCAATATCAACAAACATCAGCCGTTTCCTTGCTCCAACTCTTGAAGTTTGCGGCGAAGAATCTCCATCTCATTTTCCAAAACCGCATTCCTGTCTTCAAGAGCTGTCTTTTCATCCTCAAGTGTCGCATTCTTATCCGCGAGTGTCGCGTTCTCTGTCTCAAGTTCATCAATCCGAAAACGGTATTTATCATTTGGAAGCTCCATCGCTCCCGGAAGCAATGGTTTCATCTCCTTGTCGCCCCCTTTCCTCTGATACTGCTGGATAATCTGCTGATAGAGCTTATTCAGAAGCTCCAGCAGCTGATTATAATCATCCAGATTAATATTTCCAACCTCCAGATTTGCTTTTATGCTTCCCAGTATATCAGAGTCGATAAACTTTTTCAATTCCTGTATTTCATTTTCTGTAAGAAACCGCGCATCGACGACATGGAAATTCTGATCAGCCGCACCAGTCTGGAGACCGTCCACTATACAAAAATGAAGCGGGACGACACCTATGAGAGCATCCGGCAGCTGATTGACGACATTGACAGTATGCACCATATTTTCTTTGTCTACGCTTTTGACAAGTCTCTCATTGAAAATGAGAACGCCGGACTGAAATCCTATCAGGCTCTGTGGATGCGCATCCAGAACGAAATTGTCGGCGAACGGTTCAATCGCTTTTCAGATATGGCAGATATGGACCGCCTGGCTGCCCAGGAATACACACCCGACGTCATCGTCGCAATTTCAGAAAGTCTGGCCAGGCGCAGACAAAATACATCAATAGAGCCGCTTGACAGAGAAAACGCCAGGGAACTGATTACTTCCTCCCACACCGGCAGTGTCGGTATGGCACAATTGATTTTAAATGCGATGGAGGTGAAAAAACATGGTTGATTCTACAACTTTTCAGAAGTCCGGAAATACCGTTCCCACTTACAACTTCGAAGCGCGGCATATGATTGAAGCGCTTCGTTCCGGCGTCCCCTCCCGTGCAGTAGGCGCCTGCTTTTCAGAAGCCCGCCCCAGAATCATGCGGGAAATCTCCGGCATCCTTGAGCAGGTAAGTGAAAATCAGCGATCCGGCGGCAGAATTATCAGCGGAAAATACGGCGAAGGCAAAACGCATCTGCTGAACACTATCTTCAACCTTGCGGGCGCCGGCAATATGGTCGTCTCCTACGTCTCCCTGAGCAAAGAAACGCCCATGGACAAGCTGTATCTGTTTTACCAGAAGGTCATTCAGAATACGTATCTTCCCAAACGGCAGCAGCCCGGATTCATGCACGAGGTGGAAAACATCTCCGCGAACAGCCCTGTAGCAAACGAAATGCTTCTCTATGCGGCAAAACAGCTGGAGACCGATAAGCTCTACTACCTGCTGCGCTCCTATCTGAACACAGAGGATTCCGATGAAAAATTCATCCTCCAGGCTGATATGGAAGGAGATTTCATCGCAAATGCATCGCTGAAAAAAATATACCGGCGGATTTTTAACCAGCCGGCAAAATACAACGTAAACTTTGTGAAAACAAGGCATTGTGCAGATTATTTCAAGTTCATGAGCCACCTGTTCCTTCAGATGGGCTATCATGGCTGGATCATTCTCGTAGATGAGACGGAGCTCATGGGCCGTCTCGGGAAAAAAGCCCGGCTGAACGCCTACAAAAATATGGCAAATTTTCTCCTCCCGGAAAATTGTCCGGAATCGACCTGGACATTCTTTGCGCTTGCCGCCTCATACACGGAGGATGTCATCGCCGGAAAACACGAATTTGAAAATCTGGAGGCCATCTACGGAGAGCAGCCGGAGCTGTATACCCCGATCCGGACGGTCCTGAACCTGTTAAATGAAGCGCCGCAGCTTGCGCCCCTGACCCGGAACGAAATCAATGAAGTTCTTCTGAAGATTCAGGATTTTCACGGCCAGGCGTATGGATGGACGCCCAATCTGTCCGTCGACACGCTGGCACGCTCCACGCAATCCGGCGGTTTCCTGCTCCGGACAAAAATACGCGCCGCCATCGAATTCCTCGATCAGCTTTACCAGTACGGAAAAGCCGGGAAAACCAGCATCAACGAGCTCGGGGAGGAATCCTTCGAAGAGGATATACCTGAGATAGAAGATATCTGAAACACAGGTACACAATGGGAAACGGCATTTCTGATTCCGGCTGTTTCCCATTGTTCTTCAGACTTGCGTCAAGCCAGGTGTGATTGTCCGTCAGCAAATCTACGATAACAACTCTTTTTCTTCCGCTTTATTATTCTTGCACTCACTGGTACAGCGCAGCTCCATCCAGGCAGATATAATCATCATTGTTGTCTGCCTCGAAACCATTGATGGAAATAAAACCAATTTTTCCGACCCTGATCCCTTTTATTGCAGCCACCTGCCGGACTTCCTCCTGCATCTGTTTCTGAGTCATGGGCGCCGCAAGATACTTGACTTCGTATACATCATAAGTATCTTTTCTTTGCAGGACCACATCGAACTCACCATGGGTTCTGGTTCTGGAATCATCGTAATAATATGTGCCAATATTCAGAACACCCTTAAGTTTGCGGCTTTGAACCTGAATGGAAAACCAGGTGCGGCAAATGTCCTCAAACCGGTGAGAAATGAGAGTCAGCAGTGATGGCTCGATATACTCTTCGTAGAAAGCTTCTGCCCCTAACATCTGCAGCGCACTCTTATTGCTATAAACATAGGCATAGAAAAACCTTAAAAGATTGTCGGTAATCTCATAGCGGGCCTTTCGGCTGTCGTTTGGCTTATTGATCGGCGCAGCCTTTGATACCAGTTCCATGTTGAGCAGAGTCTTCATTTGCTTACTGAGCAGACCATTTGATGTCATATCCAGTTTTTCTTCAATTTCCGTGTATTTCTTTTTGCCATTCGCAATGGCGAACAAAATACGCTCCATATTGCTGCCAACGGAAAGATCAGACAACAGCAGATTATCAGCGTAGTGATAGACAGCGCTGGATGGATTGAGAATTGTACGTATTACATTCTCTTTCAGAGATGCAGAAGGCATCAGCAGTTCGTTGATATACGGTGAACCGCCAAAAACAGCATACATTCCAACCTTGTCATAAGGACTTTTCTCCGGATAGAAGGCAGAAATCGTCTTATAATCCAGCTCTTTCAGACAAATGACTGTCGTGAACCTGCCATAGAGCGCATTGTTTTCCTCCAGCAGATCCTTCATCATTCCCACATGGGAGCCGGAGATAAACAGCCGGATATTGACCAGGTTATTATCAATAATATTCTGAAACACAGAATCAACGGTCGCTGCTTCCGTAAACTGCTTAAGGTATGGATACTCGTCGATGATGATATTCAACGTTTCAGGCAATGTGTTCAGATAAAGAAACACATCCATGAAGCTGTTGAATGACATGGCTGCAGGCAGCACTTTCATCCGCACGAGCACAGACACAAAACCATCAATGTTATCCTTCATGGGCGCTTTCAGGCATTCATAATACACGGTTTTATCCGAGTGGTCTTTCAATGCATGGATAAGCAGTGTTGTTTTGCCAATCTTACGCTTACCATAGATCATCATGCTTCCCTTTGGCTGATTCATTATCTCCTGTATCAGAGCAAGCTCTTTCTCACGACCAATAAACATAGGGTACCTCACTTACTGAATATTTTTTCACTGAATACAAATTCAGTATATCGAATAAAGTGATATTTGTCCAGTGATTTTAATTTATATTCCCCCGCATATTTGTCGTTGGCATATATGTCCTCCTAATTGTTAAAGAAAAAACGGTGCAGCTGTTTAAGGCTGCACCGCAGAGAAAAAGGAACTCACTTGCGGCGGCTGTTCCGCCGCATTTTCTATACTACTCGCAGCAAAAATCAGCTGCTCGTTAGCTGACGAATTTCGTCTACGCTCCGCTTCGGTCGGCGTATATCCCGCATTTTATGCGGGATGCCACCCAGCGAGGGCCTGCGTCCTCGATTTTCTGCGAAAATCGGGACATGAAACGTACATCCACTGAATGTCCAGCGCCCACAAGCGCAGCGAAATTCTTGTAAGCTATATTACTCGATGGCAATGTATTTGCTCTCCTCAACCACCGGCTGCTGGACTTTCTTCGGCACGGTAAGGATCAATGTGCCGTTCTCGAACTTCGCCTTGATATCTTCCTGCTTCACGTCCTCTCCCACAAAGAACGATCTGCTGAAGGAGCCGGCATAACGTTCACGGCGAACACACTTACCGTTGTTGTCTTTCTGATCGTTGCTTGTGTTCGTGGATGCCTGAATTGTCAGATACCCATCCTTCAGCTCGGCTTTCACATCCTCCTTCCTGATGCCCGGAAGATTCATCGTCAGCTCATAACCGCTGTCGCTCTCTTTCACATCCGTTCTCATCAAATGTGGTAAGGAGGGACCCACATGTGGGAGGATTCCTTGCCACTTAAAGTCTGTCTGCCCTCTGGATGCGCTTGTACGGTAAAACGGCTCATGAAAGAAATCATCAAAAAACTCATCCCACAAATTTTCTCTGTAAATACTCGGTCTCAACATAGGTCATCTCTCCTTTTCGTTTATCATACTCAACAATTTTTTTACTATCTGTATTGGAACCGGAGTCAAAATGGAATCTGTTTTTTTTTCCATCTCTTCTCCTTTGTTCTATGAGAGTTATAACACATTTTGTTAGCCACATCAAGGGTCGAGTGCTAATTTTGTGTGGAAAATCTGTGAATTTTCTGATTGTTTGCTGTTCCTGTTCCTCCCTTGTATGTCTCTTCTTTGTCTGTGTATGTTTAGAGCGCAAGCATCTCTTAAGTTTTCGCACTTGAGGCCCTGAAGCTCCTGTGTTACAATCATCATAACAGCTTCGTATAACTCGAAGTCAAGAGGCTTTTTATGATTTTTTTGAGGGATGCACATATGAACTATACAATAAAGGAGCAGCTTACATGGAAATACGCGTACTTCGCTACTTTCTCACGGTCGCACGGGAGGGCGGAATCAACCGGGCGGCAGAAATTTTACATATCACACAGCCGACCTTAAGCCGGCAGCTCGCGGCGCTGGAAGATGAGGTCGGAGTAAAGCTGTTTGAACGGGGCGCCAGAAAAATCATCCTGACGAATGAAGGGATGCTGCTGCGCCGCAGGGCGGAGGAAATCCTCTCCCTAGTGGACAGGACACAGACGGAGCTTCTCGAACAGGATCAACTGGTGGAGGGAAGGGTTGTCATCGGCTGCGGGGAACTGGCAGCTGTCGGGCTGCTGCCAGGAATCATCGCGTCATTTCATGAAAAATATCCGCTGGTCACCTACGACATTTATACGGCGAACGCTGACGTTGTGAAGGAACAGATGGAAAAAGGGCTAGCCGATATCGGCATCCTGCTGGAGCCGATTGACATCGAAAAATTTGATTTTCTCCGCCTAAAGCACCGGGAGCGGTGGGTGGCCCTGATGCGGCCGGATGATCCGCTCGCTGCACAGGAAACCGTTTCACCCAAAGACCTGAAAGAAGAGCCTCTGATCCTCCCGTCCCGCGCCAATGTCCGCAATGAACTGTCCAACTGGTTTGGAGATGAATTTTCGGAAGCGCAGGTGCTGTTTACAAGTAACCTGGCGACGAACGGTGCGCTGATGGTGCAGGCGGGGCTGGGGTATTCCATCACGATTGAGGGCGCGATTCCGTTCTGGAATGAAAAGAAAATCGCCAGCCGTCCGCTTTCCCCTGAAATCGTGTCTGACAGCGTATTCGCATGGAAACGGAGCCAGCCGCTCACGCCTGCGATCGAGAAGTTTGTGAACGAGATAAAATGCTTTTTAGGCATAACCGAGTGATAGAAACTAAGCATTTGATATCGGAAGGACAGAAAATTATAATATGACCTGAAGGAATTTCCACCGCTAGCGAGTGGAAATCACGAGGGTCAACGAGCAGCGAAGCTGTGAGTATAGAGGGTATGGAAGAATGAGAACAACATCTCTTTCATACTCGTATTTTTATGTTCGTTGCTGACAAAGTCCAGCTAAGAAATGTCAAGGGGTGATTTGGAAAAAATGTAAAATAATTTT
>JAJQDT010000092.1 GCA_021202075.1 Lachnospiraceae bacterium
TCGCTTGCGAGTGCGGATGAAGGCCGCGCCAATCGCGAAGCAATTCTCCATTGCGCGGCTTCCATTGTACCATACATAAGAAGACAACTGCAACCGGAAATCTCATTTCGTGTTCGCAATTCAGAAAAACCCTTCCGCAGGCGGAATGATTTTACTTGCATTTGAGGAAGGAAGAGGCTACAATGATGGCGGAAAATAATCGGGCAGCCGGCGTGTGTATGCAAAAGACCCCGCGGCGTCGGGCCGTGAAAGGACAAAGGATGAGCCACGAAGAATTATGGGAGCTTCTGATAGAGCACCAGAATGAAGTATTTTTTACGGTGAAGGGACTTCCGTTCCGGTATACGATAAAGGGCGGGGAGCTGTTTGTGGACCGGCGGGAGAAATCCATCACACGGTCAACGATTTTAAAAGCCTATGACCGGATTTGCGAGACGCCGGAGGAGATTACCGGGCCAAAGAAGCTGAACGCGTTCGGCGCGCCGTACATCTGGGCGATTTTCCTGCAGCTGAAGCTTGCCGCCGCTCCGGTGCGAAATGGGCGGGCAGGCGCCGGGAGAAAGAAGAATAAAACAGATATATAAAGCGGAGGAAATTATGATTACAGTAAAACCAGAGATTGAGATCATTGATATGGCCGATTACCAGACGATTCTGAAAAAAATTGAGCGGATCGGCAGGGTCTGCTATAAGAGCGAGGACCGGATTGGCGAGGGGACGGCTGAGCGGTTTATTTCCGGGATCCTCAAAAGCGGGCATGAGTCGGTGATCGAGCATGAGTCGGTGACAGTGAAGGTGATCTGCGACCGGGGCGTGACGCATGAGATTGTGCGGCATCGGGTTGCGAGCTATTCGCAGGAGAGCACGCGCTATTGTAATTATTCAAAGGATAAGTTTCAGAACCAGATTTCGGTGATCGATCTCGCGACCGGGTTCGGCTATGATCTGAATGACCCGGCGGACCGCAGAAAGTACGAGATCTGGACTGCGGCTATGGAGAGCGCGGAGAAGTATTATTTTGAGATGCTCTCCGCGGGCGCGTCGCCGCAGGAGGCGCGGTCGATTCTGCCGAATTCCCTGAAAACGGAGCTGGTGATGACGATGAATCTGCGGGAGTGGAGGCATTTTCTGCGGCTCCGGCATGCATCCGCCGCGCATCCGCAGATCCGGGAGATCGCAGGACAGATCCTGGAGGTATTTCAGAAGGAGCTGCCGGCGTTTTTCCGGGATATCGAGTGAGTCATACACTTTTTTCAAATTTTGGATTGATAGAACGGGAAATATGTAGTATACTTGCTTTGATTTAGCGGAAATGGCTGCTCTGAGCCGGGTGATACGGAGGGGCTTATGGCAGCGACAAATTTACAAAGAGAGGTTGATTATTATGGCATTAGTGACAAGTACCGAAATGTTCAAGAAGGCTTACGAAGGCGGCTACGCGATTGGCGCTTTCAATGTGAACAACATGGAGATCGTACAGGGTATCACGGAAGCGGCTGCTGAGCTGCATTCCCCGGTCATCCTGCAGGCATCCGCAGGTGCGAGAAAGTACGCGAATCCGACGTATCTGAGAAAGCTGGTTGAGGCGGCTGTGATTGAGTGCCCGGATATCCCGATCGTTCTGCATCTGGATCACGGCGCAGATTTCGAGACCTGCAAGTCCTGCATCGATGGCGGTTTCACCTCCGTTATGATCGACGCTTCCAAGTATCCGTTTGAGGAGAACATTGAGATTACGAAGAAGGTCGTTGAGTACGCGCATGACCACGGCGTAGTGGTCGAGGCTGAGCTGGGCAAGCTGGCCGGTATCGAGGATGATGTAAATGTATCCGCAGAGGATTCTTCCTACACACAGCCGGAAGAGGTAGAAGAGTTCGTAGGAAAGACCGGCGTTGACTCTCTGGCGATCGCAATCGGTACCAGCCACGGCGCTTACAAATTCACTCCGGAACAGTGCACACGCAATGAAGAGGGCATCCTTCTTCCGCCACCTCTGCGCTTCGACATCCTTGAGGAAGTATCGAAGAGACTGCCGGGCTTCCCGATCGTTCTGCACGGCGCTTCTTCTGTTCCGCAGGAGTATGTGAAGATCATCAACGCAAATGGCGGAGCTCTGAAGGACGCGATCGGCGTACCGGAGGATCAGCTGCGTCAGGCTGCGAGATCTGCAGTTTGCAAGATCAACATCGACTCCGACCTTCGTCTTGGTCTGACTGCCGGCTGCCGTCAGGTATTCTGCGAGCATCCGGAGTATTTCGATCCGAGACAGTATCTGACCGTAGGCCGCGCGAATGTGAAGGCGGTCGTTGCGCACAAGATTAAGACCGTTCTCGGCAGCGAGGGCAAGGCCTGAGAACAGTGTGCTGGCTGTATTCCGTAAATGCGGCAGTATGTTTGCATCATTTTTCACAACAAGAGCGCTGTCAGCCGATTTTGTTTCGTAAAAAATATGGAAATATTGGTTTTTGCCGAAGAAATTAAATTTTTGACTTGATTTTTACAAAAGAAAAGAGTATTTTAGTAACAGGTGACGAGGGCGTTCCAGAATGCAGATTGTGGAATGCCCTTATTTCATTTCATGTAACCGTTTTGAACAGCATAAAAATGATGGACGCCGACGGATGTCCACTGGACATCCAGCGTCGCGCAGGCGGATAGTGGAATAAAGCGTTCCTTATCCGATTCTGTTCAGAACGGGAATGTTTAAAAGTGGAAGAGGAGAAGATTATGAGCGAGTATTTTAATGTAGCGGACATTTTCGGCGAGGATGTGTTCAATGAAAAGGTGATGCAGGAGCGTCTCCCGAAGAAGGTCTATAAAGCGCTGCAGAAGACGATTGAAGAGGGCAAAGAGCTGGATCTGGCAACAGCGGATGTCATTGCGTCGGCGATGAAGGACTGGGCGATTGAGAAGGGTGCGACCCATTACACGCACTGGTTCCAGCCTCTGACGGGTGTGACGGCAGAGAAGCATGACTCCTTTATCACGGCGCCGTACCCGGATGGTACGGTTCTGATGGAGTTCTCCGGTAAGGAGCTGATTAAGGGCGAGCCGGATGCGTCCTCGTTCCCGTCCGGCGGCCTGCGGGCGACGTTTGAGGCGAGAGGCTATACGGCGTGGGACTGCACATCGCCGGCTTTTGTGCGCCATGACGCGGCGGGTGCGATTCTCTGCATCCCGACGGCGTTCTGCTCTTACACGGGCGAGGCGCTGGATCAGAAGACACCGCTGCTCCGTTCCATGGAAGCGATTAATACACAGTCTCTGCGCCTTTTGAGACTGTTTGGAAATACGACTTCGAAGAAGGTTACTCCGTCCGTTGGTCCGGAGCAGGAGTATTTCCTGGTAGATGAGAAGAAGTTTCTTCAGAGAAAAGACCTGATTTTCACCGGCCGTACGCTGTTTGGCGCGATGCCGCCGAAGGGGCAGGAGCTGGACGATCACTATTTCGGCACGATCCGTCAGAGAATCGCTGCGTTTATGAAGGATGTCAATAAAGAGCTCTGGAAGCTTGGCGTTCCGGCGAAGACGCAGCACAATGAGGTGGCTCCGGCACAGCACGAGCTGGCGCCGATCTATTCGGAGGCGAATGTGGCGGTTGACCAGAACCAGATTGTGATGCAGACACTCAAACGCGTGGCCTGCCAGCACGGCCTGAAGTGCCTGCTGCATGAGAAGCCGTTCGCCGGGGTAAACGGCTCCGGTAAACATAACAACTGGTCGATTACAACGGATGATGGCATTAACCTTCTGGATCCGGGCAAGACCCCGCACGAGAACATTCAGTTCCTACTGGTTCTCTCCTGCATCCTGAAGGCAGTTGATGAGCATGCGGACCTGCTCCGCGAGTCTGCGGCTGACCCGGGCAATGACCACAGGCTGGGTGCGAACGAGGCGCCGCCGGCGATTATTTCCGTATTCCTTGGCGAGCAGCTTGCCGACGTGATGGCTCAGCTGGTCAGCACGGGCGAGGCGACGCATTCGAACAAGGGTGGCATCCTGAAGACCGGCGTGAAGACGCTTCCGGATCTGGAAAAGGACGCGACCGACCGCAACCGTACCTCACCGTTTGCGTTTACAGGCAATAAGTTCGAGTTCCGTATGGTTGGCTCCCGTGATTCCATCGCTTCCCCGAACATTGTGCTGAACACGATTGTCGCGGAGGCGTTCTGCGATGCGTGCGACATCCTTGAGAAAGCGGCGGATTTTGACGCAGAGGTGCACAGCCTGATCAAGCGTCAGCTGACCGAGCATCAGAGAATCGTCTTCAACGGAAACGGCTACGCGCCGGAATGGGTAGAGGAGGCCGAGAGAAGAGGCCTGCCGAACATAAAGTCCATGGTGGACGCGATTCCGACTCTGGTAACAGAGAAGTCGGTCTCCATGTTTGAGAAATTCGGCGTGTTTACAAAGGCAGAGCTGGAGTCCCGTGTAGAAATTAAGTATGAGAACTACTCGAAAGCCATCAACATTGAGGCGAAGGCGATGATCGATATCGCGAGCAAGCAGATCATCCCGGCGGTGATCAAGAATACAAAGAGCTTGGCTGATACGATTAATACGGTTAAGGCCGCCGGTGCGGATGCGTCCGTACAGGCAGAGCTCCTTTCCGAGATCAGCGCGCTGCTGGTAGAGACGAAGGCTGCTCTTGCGAAGCTGACCGAGATCACGGCCACAGCGGCTGCGATGGAAGAAGGCGCAGAGCAGGCGAGGTATTATCATGATGCAGTCATGACCGCGATGAGCGAGCTGCGCGCTCCGGTCGACAAGCTGGAGATGATTGTAGACAAGGATATGTGGCCGATGCCGTCCTACGGCGATTTGCTGTTTGAGGTTTGATGGCCCCCCAAAAAGTGATAACGATTTCCATATTGTGGAATCCTCTGAAGTGTTGAAAGGAATCATAAAATCCCCGGAAGCGTGAAAAAACCGCTTTCGGGGATTTTTGCTGCAGATTCTTTATGCATTGCGAAGCTCGGAGATTCAAAAGCAGATAGCAGGCGGAACTATTGTATATTTTTCGTGCATTTTTCACAATTTTTTGTTGATTTTTTTGTGAGGATATATTATAGTAGACAACAAAGCGTGAAATAGAAACGCAGCGAAGATTTATTTCCGCAAGCGTCATATTGTTACATATATAGTTTCCCATTAACAGGTCCGGGAGGAGGGTTTACAAGTGATATCGAATCAGGTTTTACAGGCAACGTTGGACGGAATGAAAGCAATCAGCAGAGTGGATTTGTGCGTACTCGATACGGAGGGTGTGATGTTGGCGACGACATTTTCTGAAGCGGAGGAGTTCCGCGATTCCGTTCTTGCCTTCGCGAACTCGCCTGCAGACAGCCAGGTCGTATCCGGATGTCAGTTTTTCAAAGTATTTGACGACCATCAGCTGGAGTATATTCTTTTGTCCAATGGAAACAGTGACGATGTTCACATGGTTGGACGGATGGCCGCGTTCCAGCTCCAGAGTCTTCTGGTGGCATACAGAGAGCGCTTTGACAAGGATAATTTTATCAAGAACCTGCTTCTGGATAATCTGCTCCTTGTAGACATTTATAATCGCGCGAAGAAGCTTCATATTGATACGGAAGCCCGCCGCGTTGTGTTTATTGTGGAGCTGGATCACGAGAAAGAGACCGCTCCTCTTGAAAATATCCGCACCCTGTTTGGCGCGCGCTCCGGTGATTTTATCACAGCCGTAGATGAGAAGAGCATTATCGTGGTGAAAGAGGTGGGCGAGCAGGAAAGCTATTCGGAGATGGATCGGGTCGCGGAAATGATTCTGGACGCGCTCGGCGAGGAGAAGAAGCAGGAAGCACTGATTGCGTACGGGACGATTGTCGGTGAGATCAAGGAAGTCTCCCGCTCCTACAAAGAGGCGCGCATGGCGCTGAATGTCGGCAAGATTTTCTTTGAGGAGAGAAAGGTCATTGCCTACAGCTCGCTCGGGATTGGCCGCCTGATCTATCAGCTTCCGATTCCGCTTTGCAAGATGTTTATTAAGGAGATTTTTGACGGCAAATCGCCGGAAGATTTTGACGATGAGACGCTGACCACGATTAATAAATTCTTCGAGAACAGTCTGAATGTCTCGGAGACATCCCGGCAGCTTTACATCCACAGGAACACCCTCGTCTACCGCCTGGACAAGCTTCAGAAGCAGACCGGGCTGGATCTGCGCGTGTTCGAGGACGCGATCACATTCAAGATCGCGCTCATGGTGGTCAAATATATGAACTACATGGAGAGCCAGGAGTATTAAACCATTTAATCGACGATGATGAGACACAATAAAAGATGCATTTTGCATATAAGAAATAAAAAGATTGAGTTTTCATGGTGGCTGTGATACAATCCTTTGTTGCCGGGAGTTTCTGATTATTGTTGTGCCCTAAAACTGGAGAATCCTGAGTGTGGCTTACAGGAACGGAGGGGAGGAGAACCTGGCAAATAAGGCTGGCAAGTAGCCGGAAAGGAGAGAAAATGGAAGAGGATATGAATATTAGTGAAATTCTTGTTCAGATGACTGAGGATAATCAGACCAGAAAAATTCTTGAGATTTTAAATGAATGCAAGGATATCGAAGAGGCAAAGAAAAAAGTAAGAGAGCTGCTGAATAAATAAGCAAACGAACAAACGGCGTGGATGGGGAGGACTTTCCGCCATTCATCAAAACATATTCGTAACAGGAGAACAGCCTTTGGCAGATTGATCTGCAGAGGGCTGTTTTTCTTTTAAAAAAGAGATTGCAATGTCTGAGGAGAACCCTTACAATAAAGAGCGACAGTGGTTCAAAGCAGCGAATGAAGAAATGAAGATAAGAAGCTAAGAAAGAAGGTTTTTTCATGCAGCAGGTTTATCGTGCAGGCTCATCCGGAACGCTTCTCCGTCAGAAAAAAATCGCGGTCATCAATGACTTCACCGGCTTTGGGCGGTGTTCCCTGACCGTATCGATCCCGATTATTTCCGCGATGAAGGTGCAGTGCTGTCCGGTGCCGACTTCCATTTTTTCCAATCATACGGCTTATGAAAGCTGGTTCTTTGAGGACTTTACCGGTCAGATGCAGCCCTATATCGATGAATGGAAGAAGCTGGGGCTGGATTTTGACGGGATCAGTACGGGATTTTTGGGCTCTGAAGAGCAAATTCAGATTGTACTGCGGTTTCTGGAGGATTTTTGCCGGAAGAATACGGTCGTACTTGTGGACCCGGTGATGGGAGATGACGGAAGCATATATTCGACCTATACGCCCCAGATGTGCGCAGGAATGAAAAAGCTGGCTTGCCGCGCCGACATTCTGACGCCGAATCTGACGGAGGCATGCATCCTGACAGACCAGGATTATCACGAAGGCAGATGGAAAACGAGCCAGGTGATTGCGCTGGCGGAGGCGCTCTCTGACATGGGGCCGGACAAGGTGGTGATTACCGGTATTTTGCAGGGGGAATTTATTGCCAATCTCTGCTATGAGAAGGGGAAGGAGCCGAAGCTTGTGCGCACGCACGCAGTCGGTACACAGCGCTGCGGCACGGGAGATGTTTTTTCTTCTATTATAGTGGCTGATGCGGTGAATGGCGTGGAGTTTCAGGAATCGGTGCGAAAGGCTTCCCGTTTTATTAAGCTTTGCATTCAAAAATCAGTCGAAATGGAGTTGCCTCTGACGGATGGAGTTTGTTTTGAAGAATTTCTGGGATTGCTGTGCAGAGGTTAGTTATGGTTTTCTGCTCTGAAGGAACATTTATAATGTAAAAAACGGGTGAAAATTAAAAAAAATATGGATTTTTCGGTGTACAAACCACAAGGAAGAAAAAAAGTCATTGACAAATAAGGGGAAAGATATTACAATAACCCTGTCATTAAGATTTAACAAATATGTAATAATTTTTAATAAAATTGTAGCAAGCTTTATGGGGGGAACAGCGAATGAGGAAAAAGACAATCTGGATTGCGGCCGGTATGGCGGTGATTATGAGCCTCACGTCTCTGGCAGGAGCGTTTGCTCTGGCGGATGAGACATCTACAGTGAACGAAGCCAGTGCGGAGGCGGTTGCAGAAGGGGCACAGTCTGAGGCTGAGACACAGGGAGAGACCGCCGCAGGTACGGAAGAGGAGACAGGTGAAGCTTCGGATACGGAAGAGGCGGAGACGGAATCGGTAACCGAAGTGGAGACCGAGAGTGAAACGGAAACCGAGGATTCTGAGGTTGAATATGTAGCCGTTGCCTATGAAGAGGAAGACGCGTGGGCGAATGTGGCAATCACGAACAGTGAGGTCGTAGAGACCGGCGTAAATATCCGCAGCGAGGCGAATGCGGACAGTGAGGTTCTTGGATATCTGTATGTGGGCACCGCGGTGTGGGTGCTTGAGCGGGGGGATACCTGGACACAGTTTTATTCCAATGGGATTACCGGATATGTGATGAGCAGCTATCTGCTTTATAATAGCGATGTGGCTGAGATTGCGGAGGTGTACGGCGCGGAGGGCGTCCGTGCAGACTGGGATGGCGTGTGCGTCTATACATCGGATGATGCTTCTACGGTGAAGGACACCATGGATGAAGGTGATGTGTTCCAGGTGGTGAATGACTATGGACACTGGATTGAGATTAAATATGATGAAGATTCCACTGCTTATGTTTCCAGTGACGATGTGACCAGCGTGATGCTTTTTGAATCGGCTACTCCGAAGGATGGAGAGCGGGTTCAGCTGGAGCGGCTTTATGGGGTAATATACCCGACCGAAGAGACCGAAGCGGAGACCTACATAGAGACGGAAGCGGCGGCTGCAGATACTTCATCATCCTCAAGCTCGTCGTCCTCAGGCTCATCCTCGAGCTCGTCGTCCTCAAGTTCGTCATCTTCGAGCTCGTCGTCCTCAAGCTCATCCTCGAGCTCGTCGTCCTCGAGTTCATCGTCGTCGAGTTCGTCCTCCACGACATCGGAGACGACGGCTGCCACTGAGGCAACGCAGACCGAGACAACAGCTGCCACTGAGACGGAGACGACGGCTGCCACCGAGGCGACGCAGACCGAAACGACCGCGTCTACAGAGTCGACACAGACCGAAACGACTGCCACAGAGTCTTCCTCTTCCGGTGAGGGATACTATGACGCGGATACCGATACTTATTATGACGCAGATGGAAATGTTGTGACATCCTCCTACGAGGTGGAGACGACCTCGACGGAGGCGGAGACGACTGCGTCTGCCGAGGCAGAGACCACGGCTTCTGCGGAAGCGGCATCGACTACGTCCACCAGTACGGACGATACGACTCTTCTGGCGGCATTGATTTACTGCGAGGCAGGAAATCAGAGCTACGAAGGAATGGTTGCGGTTGGTGCGGTTGTTGTGAATCGTGTGAATAGTTCATCCTTCCCCAACACGATCAGCGAAGTGATTTATCAGAGCGGGCAGTTTGGTCCGGCTTCGAGCGGCGCGCTTGCGACAGCGATAGCGAATGGTGTCCCCAGCACCTGCTATACGGCGGCGCAGGCGGCAATCGGAGGAGAGGATCCGACAGGCGGAGCTCTTTACTTCAACAGCTCTGCCGGGACAGGCGTACAGATTGGAGACCACTGGTTCTATTAATGCTCCATCAAAACTACAGATGAAAGTAAGACGAAAAAGAATCGCCGCAGGGCGGTTCTTTTTCGTGTGGTGCACCAGGTAAAATGTTTTGAGTGCCAGGCAGGGTGATTTATGGCTGCCCGTCGCCCCCGGATTTGTCTTCTGCTTCGGCTAGCACCCCGTTTTATCTGTACAACCGAAATCGTATGTGTTACAATGAAAGCCGCGCAATGGAGAATCGCTTCGCGATTGGCGCGGCCTTCGTCCATACTCGCTGCGCGAGTACGGACATGTGTTACAATGATTCAGGAAAGTAAGCTGCCCAATGGCAAATAAAATACCAGCAGTATG
>JAJQDT010000168.1 GCA_021202075.1 Lachnospiraceae bacterium
CCGGATCTTCCCTTCGAGGGTTTTAACTGTAACTACTTTCATTGCTCATGTTCCTTTCTTTAGTATTTAAAACATGAGCAAATATATCACCCCTTCCCCAACGTCGACTACTACGACTACTACAAGGACTGACCACGAGTTTTGAACGTAGTCCACGTTAAAAATCCTTACGTCGACTACTATAAATTCAGACCACGAGTTTTCTTCGGAAACAAATCACTCATGGCTGCAGAGATGGCCTTTTCATATTCCTGGATACGGGCGACGATGTTCTCCACCGGTTCCGGCGGCTCGTACTCATAAAAGTACCGGGTCATGGGAATTTCATAGCCCACCTTCGTCTTTTTGTAATCAATCCATGCATCTGCGGCGTAGGGCTGCACTTCCCGCTCAAAATAGCGGTCGATGTCCTGGGTCAGCGGCACGTTTTCTGTATCCCGAAGAGTGGCATCTGCCACGGGCTTGCCCTTCTTACGGACAATCTCACCGTTTTCGTCTCTCTGAGGCCGCTCCACCGTAATCTTGTTGTAGCCAAACTCCACAGAGTCGAAAATCCTGCTGTGGCAATAGATGCCTGGCTTTTCGCCGTAAACAGCATCGTCCCGAAATTCGCCATATGCCTGTACAATCAGTTCCCGGCAATGGTCAGTGATATCGTTTCGCTTGTTGCCAATGGACTTCCGCCGCTGTTCGAAGCAATGAGAAGCGTCGATAAGCTGCACCTTTCCGGCACGGTAAACAGGTTTGTCCTTACTGCAAATCCAGATGTAGGTGGAAATGCCGGTATTCATAAACTGGTCAGTAGAAAGCTGGATAATAGCGTCCAGCCAGTCATTTTCCAGAATGTACTGCCGGATGTTGCTGGGGCCGCTGCCTGCGTCACCGGAGAACAGAGGAGAGCCATTCTGAATGATCGCCATTTTGCCGTTAGGAGCCAGCTTAGCCAGCCCGTTCAGCACAAAGAGCTGCTGTCCGTCGGAAATCTTCGGCAATCCCGGCGCAAAACGCCCCTGTTCGCCCTTTTTTGCCTCTGCTTCTACTGCTTTCTGTTCCCGCTTCCAGTCGATGCCGAAAGGCGGATTGGAAATGCAGTATTGAAACGTATAACCGGGAAACTGGTCTTCGGAAAGCGTGTCCCCAAACCGCATATTGTTGGGATCGCCTCCGCGAATCATCATGTCGGCCTTGGCAATGGCATAGGTAGATGGATTAAACTCCTGCCCAAAGCAGGTGACCTCAATATCGCTGTTCAGGGCATGAATGCGTTCTTCCATACAGGAAAGCATCTGCGAAGTTCCCATTGCCATATCGTATACAGTGATATTTGACGTATCCGCCAGGTTTGCATCAGAAAGCAGCAGGTCGGTCATCAGGTAAATGATGTCCCGGCTGGTGAAGTGTGCCCCGGCTTCTTCGCCAAAAGATTCAGAAAACCGGCGCACCAGATCTTCAAAGATATAGCCGCAGTCCACTGCGCTGATTTTATCAGGTCCGAGGTAGCCCTTGGGAGTGTTAAACTCTTTGATAACCAAGTAGAGAGTATTGCTCTCCACCATACGTCGAATGATATTATCAAAATCAAATTTGGCCAGTACATCCTGCACATTTGCAGAGAAACCAGCCAGATAATCCCGAAAATTGGCCTCGATATTATCCGGATCGGCTAACAGGGAATCAAAGGTAAATTTACTGATATTGTAAAACTGATAGCCGGAAGCGCGGGTCAGAAATCCGTCAATGACTGCCAGATTCTTCACCTTCTCATACTGTTCCTGCACCGCCTGATGGGTGGGAAGCAGGCAGTCATGAAACCGCTTCACCACAGTCATGGGCAGAATGACCAGTCCGTATTCGTGGGGTTTGAACGGGCCACGGAGCATATCCGCCACGTTCCAGATCATTGTCGCTTTTTCCGCGATATTGACACCGACTTCGGTTATTTTATCATTTGTCATTGCAATCCTCTTTTCTCTTATCCCTTTAGAATGGTCAGGAATGATTTCCATAATGTCATCCATCGTACAGTCCAACGCCATACATATTTTTAAAATGACTATTAAAGTCACTGCGTATGTTCCAAATATTGTAAAGATTATAACAATCGATTCAGCTGAATTCAATCATGGATTAAGAACTTCAACGTAAATATTTTAAATATTTTAAAATATATCCAGCACCGCATCCACGGTCTGCTGCCACTGTTCTTCTCTGGAAATCGAAGCCGTTCCATCCCCGTCCTGCTCTCCGTAATAACCAAACCACGCATGGCAGCCGCCCTCTATACATATTTCGGTGTAATTTGTCGAATACGCTCTTCCAGCTTCGACCTTTTCCATACTCAGGACACCATCATTGCTGCCGTAAATGGAAAGCACCGCAAGATCTCCCAGGTCTTTTGTCGCGTAGGCAGCCAGCAGGATAACGCCATCCAGTTTGTCTGTATTTCCTGCCGCATAGGACGCAGCCATTGCGCCTCCCAGAGAATGACCGGAGATATACCAATGCTCGTAATCATACCCCTTCATCACGTCATCGGCTCTGTTGATACCGAAAATAGCCATGTTATAAGGCATCTCGAGTAAAAAGCAGTCCACACTATTCTCCGCCAGCATCATCATCAGCGGGGCGTAAGCTGTATACTCAACCTTTGCTCCCGGATAGAAAATAATCGCGCTTTCCTCTCCCGCTCCGTCAAAATACAGTCCATTGTCTATCTCGACAACCTCTACACTGCCGCTGCTTTCCAGATACTCTGCGACTTCCGCATCAGCCCTGTAGTAATCGCTCGCGTACCAGATCATCAACACGCCAAGCAAAATACAAAGCTGCGCTGCCAGGTTTACCAGTTGCTCGATCCAGTTTGCACGTTTGCTGGCGGAATCCATCTTCACGCCAAGAATTCCCATTACAATAAATCCAACAATAGCTAACAGAAACAGGATATTGCACGGAAATGAGGATATGTTTTTCCACAGTGCTGACAAAGACGGGCGGCTGATTATCAGTGAAAGTAGAATCAGTACAAAACCGCCCGGCATCAGATAATGAAACTGTCTGCATAGCAGTTGAATATCCTTATGGGCAGCAGCCAGTATTAATTTCCACAATACTTTTCCAAGACCGGCTATGATACACAACAGCGCGCCGATCAAAAATACTGCTGAATGGTGCATTGACGCAATCAGAGTTATCGAAATGCTGAAACATATGACCGGCAACGCATCTACAAGAGCCATTCCGAACGATGCTTCAAGCTGAGTCTGATTATTTTCTGTCTTATTCGTTTCATCCGTTTTCATAAGAATCATCTTCTTTCATACAAAAAAACGCGATTCTATTTCAAAAGCTTCTTTAGCTGCGCTTCCGATGCAAATGGGTAGCCGTGGCTTAAATGCTCAAAAATTTTTTCCCGGCTCTCTGCCGGTTCCTCCTTATAATTCGCAGACACCATGTCATAGCCCCATAAATCTTCAGGCTTTGAATAGACGCATACCGGCATCCCATATTCCCCGCCTCTCTTGTTTACCTTGCGGCGAAAGTCTTTAGTCACCAGATAGGTCTGCATCTGAAGGTTCGTCAGAATCCCGTTGAAGTTCTTTTCCCCACCTTTGCCGAAGCCGGCGCGTCTTTTCAATTCCAGACCAATCAATTCATCCTGATCCTCAAAGCAGTCCATGATCTTCTTACTGCGGATATTGGCCAACTCGTCATCCCATCTGGCATCGAAATCATAGCCGTCTCTACGGTAATTCGCAAAGATTGGAAACCATTCCAGACTGACAAAGGCTGACTTTTTCCCGAAAAACTTTCCGTAGTTTGTCCATGATTCACGCCAGGGAATCATGGACGTAGGCCGAGCCATCGCGCTTTAGCGCGATTTTGCATGGCGAGGCTCTCCTTTGCTACTTCATGGCTCCGGGCAATCATCTCCCGCCACTCCCATGGATCCTGCTCCGGATCTCCTGTCCACCAGAACAGGTTCGAAGTATGCTCTTCCACCGAAAAGCCCTCTATTTCATTTTTAAACAATGGAAGAAAACCGATTTCATTGATCCAGCTAATCAGATCTCGCCAGCTGCGAATACGCATGGGGTCGTTCCAGTCCATTCCGTACATAATCCATTCTCCGTTTTCATTTGCCATGTTCTTCTCCTTGCACTTTTAAACATCAGGATTCAGGCGGCAGCTATATGAACACATTTTAGCATAACGTTCTCGGGAAAAACAGATGGTTGGCAAATTATTTCGCTGTACTCAATGTCCTTTAATGATATCAGTTTAGAAAGCAAAAAGGAAGTGGTGTCCGAAAAGCAACAACTCCACTTCCTCTTTTTTGCTGTCAGGCCATGCCGAGCAAAAGCCCTATCATGCGCACGACAAGCGCCGCCAGCCACGCTATGACGCATTGTTCCGCGATGACGAGCAACGCCCATCGCCCGCCCAGCTCCCGCCTTATGGAAGCAATTGCGGCGACGCATGGCGTGTACAGCAGGCTGAATACCAGCATGGTCGCGGCTGCAAGAGGGGTAAGTGCTGACACAACTTCTCCCGCAAACAGAAGCTCCATGGTGGCGACTACGCTTTCCTTTGCCATAAATCCGCTGATCAGAGATGTGCAAATGCGCCAGTCTCCCAGACCGAGTGGTCTGAATATCGGAGCGAGCAGACCCGATACCGCAGCCAGGATGCTGTCCTGCGAGTCCGTTACCACGCGAAGTCTCGGATCGAAGGTCTGCAGGAACCAGATTACGATGGTTGCGAGCAGGATGATCGTGAATGCGCGGTGCAGAAAATCCTTTGCTTTTTCCCAGAGAAGCTGCAGGACATTTCTCGCAGACGGAAGCCTGTAGTTTGGCAGCTCGAGCACAAACGGCACCGCTTCCCCGCGGAACAGGGTTTTCTTATACAGGAAGGCCGCAAGAATGCCCACAGCGATACCGAGAAAATACAGGGCTGTGACGATAAGTCCGCTGTACTGCGGGAAAAATGTATTTACAAAGAACATATATATAGGAAGCTTCGCCGTACAGCTCATAAACGGTGTCAGCAGGATCGTCATCCTCCGATGCATCCATATCGACCAGGTTCAGAACAATCACCTTGTAGCCCATCATCTCCAGGTAATTCCCAATATCCCTTAGCAGCTCTCCCTTAAGTCATGATTTGTCAAGCGTTATTTTTAGATATTTTTGAATTGTATGAAATTTTCAGAGTTTTTGCGGTTTTTTTAGACTTGTAATTTGATTTGCCATTACGCGAAAATAGCAGCATTTCCGCCGGTATTTCCGCAATTTTCAATGCCTATTTTTTTGATTGAACCAGATAAAGAGTTGTGATATAGTATCGACAGGGAACAACCATGTTGCAAGGTGGTAAGCCTCCCATACTAGAAATAGAGGGTTGCCAGGTGCCAGTGGCACCTGTTTGGCAACGACCGGAGCGAAGCGGAGACGGTGGTGCTGATGGATACATATGAAGTTTTAAGCCTGCTGTTTCTTGGCGGGTCATTCCTGATAGCGCTGCTTGCCTATATAGATAGGACCAACAAGCGAAAATAAATAAGCCTACCTTGTTACTTGACCGGTACAGGTAGGCTTATGCCAATTCTGGAGGCCAACCACTTTGTGGGTGGTTGTTTCTCTCTTGATGCTAATATATCATCTATAGCTGAAAATTTCAACTATAAAATCTCAATATTAGAGGAAACAGGTTCCTCAAGCAGATGAAAAAACACTTATCCAACGCTGTCCGGGTTGTAATGAACCGTACCATCATTTCCAATCACACTTCCTTCGGAATCAACGATTGTTCCATCCGGCAGTTTTTGGGAACCTTCAGGCGGGGTCCAATAACTACCTGTAGAAGTTCGTACTTTCGTGTTCCCATCATAAGTTTTCACAACATGACTGGATGTAGAGCTTTGAGATGTGCTCTTGTTTTCTGCACATCCGGTCAATGACAAAACAAATAAAACCGCCATAAAAAACATAACCATTTTTTTACATTTCATCGTCTTTTTCCTCCATAACTGATGTGATTATAAATAGCTCAAATTATCTCATACCTTATAAATCCAAAGACTTCGTATCTGCGGCACAAGAGTGTCAAGGGACCATGTTTTACTACTGTTGGACGGGCTGTTCGGATCATTGACTGTGACATTTCCATCCTCGTCAATCCCTGTCAAAACAATAAAGTGTCCGGTATAAGTAAAATCTCCCGGATACATACTCGCAATCATCGGTGTGGATACACTTAGATTCTCCTGTATGTATTCCGCACTTACAGTCCCTGCCTTTGCCTGCAGGCCAAGCAGTTCTGCGCCCTCAGTCATCAGATTCCAGGATGTTCCCTCGCCCCACACATAATATCCATGTTCTTCTGAAAACTGCGCGACACTGTACGGGTTCCAATCTGTTGTGCCAGTGAGTCCACAAAGTATCATGGAAAGGCAGGTCGGCCCGCATCCGGTAATGCCCATACAGTCACTTCCATATGTTCGATATCCCCATCGTTCATCCCACTGGATAAAAAGTGGAATACTTCCTTCTTCCACTTCGTCAGTCAGATCAATCGTGTAATTGATATTCTTCTTTTGTGGATATGCATTTACAAAATCCGCAGCTTCCGGGTATTTCTCCGCAAATTCAATGAGGCTTTCCGGAATATATGTGGATTGGCGATAATAGTGAACTGTGCCCGCTAAAAGCGCGGCCAGAAGAATGACAGCAAAACCTGTTTTCATGCACTTCTTCCTGCTTTTTCTTTTTCTAAGCGGTAATTTAAGTTTTCGTTTTTCATCTCTGCTGTGACTTGTATCTGATATTATTTTTCCTGTATTTTTGTCATCAGCAGAATAAACCGGCCTGGCACATATCCTTTTCTTTCTGCGTTCCTCCTCCAGCTTTTTCTTCTTTTTTGCAATGAGCAAGACCGCTATATAAAGCAAAGTGATTGCAGTCAGGAAAGCCCAGAATTCTTCAAATGTAAGGTACCATACATAAGCTGCTGCCACTAACCAGGCAATAATCAGTATTACATAGATTACCGAAAAGATAAATATTCCCATAATAAAAAAGTCTCCATTATGCTGATTTTCTTCGCCACCTTTTAAGCCTGTGGCGGGTTTTCCTACACTTTCAGCATAACAGAGACTTCTTAATTCTGGTCTTAACAAATCTTAAAAGTTCTTAACTACAACCTCGGTAACTTTCATTTACTTTTTCTTCAAGACAGGAAAAAACAATGCAATGCAATATTGTTCCTCTGATATTTCTGTTCTCACAAACCCGTGCATCTGGTTCATCATCATGGAAATATTTTTTACGCCGATTCCGGTCCCTTCCACATATTGATTTGGCACGGCAATCCCATTTGTAAAGGACAGCTCTATATAGTCAGCTTCCGATTTCTCTTCCGACAGTCCCGGCGCACTTTCTGCAACTGCAATACCGTTTTTATGTTCATACAACAATTCCAGTCGAATTTCCTGCGATTTATCTGCGTATTTTTCAATATTAGATATGATGTTGTTCATGATTCTTCCGACATAGTCCGTGCTGACACACACAAGAGCCGGTCGCCAGTCAAGGGAATCAGTATTAACTGTAAAACCCTTAGATATCAGCAGCCCACATAGCTCAGAAAGATAATCTCCAAACGCACTGATCGCTTCCTCTGGCTCCTCCAGCTTCGCCTCTTTCTGGGAATCAATCAGGAAATATTCAAACATCTGATCAGACAATCCTTTAATCTGTAATATTTTATCATAGGCTTTATCGATGTAATCCCGACTTACATGCCCCTCACTTTCCTGCCTTTTCAATATTTCCATATATGTCATAAGCCCGGTCAACGGGGTCCGGATATCATGAGACATTCCCAGGACCAGTTTTTTCTGTGCCTCACGCAGTTCTCTTTCCGTCCGTTCTCTTTCATCCAGAGAGCGGCGCATTTCATCCAATCCAGCGGCGAGAGATACCAATTCGTCAGCAGGGCGGCCTTGTGCAAAGCACAATTCAGTTGGCCGCCCGACTTGCCGCTGAGCAAAGCGAGGGGGCGCTTCCTCAGCAGCACCGCCCAAACGCGAAGCGTTTCTTTTATTGGCGGTGCGCGATCTGGCAGGTGCACCATCTGGTGCGCGTGCCGTTTCAACTTCAGGGCGGCTTCCACTCAGAGTCACCGTCTGTGTCAGGTCTCCTTCGCGGATTCTATTTACTTCCCTTTCCAATTGCCGGATATAACGCACATCCTCCTGCATTCCGGAAATAAAAACACCAAGGCAGGCTGCAAATCCCACTATAACTGAAATTCCAAGCAGAATATTATAGTAAGCGGAAACCGCTCCTTCATAAAGATAGACGTTTGCATCTCCATCAGAAAACGTAACCGCAAAGTAGTAGCGCCAGGAAAGCGCGCTGACTTCCTTTGCTCCCGGATAGAGTTCTCCATCATAAGTGATGTCGAACAGAAGCACATCTTCCCGGGAAACTGTAAATTCCTTGATGTTCCTTTCTTCCGCCCAAGCCCGAAGCTCATCTGAATCGGTTGCTGCCAACTTGTTCTTTGTCACATAATCCTGTAGTTCTTCTGCCCGTTCTACTTCCGCATTATATAAAAATCCGGATTGCCAGAAATATTGTTTCATCAGATATTTGCAGCCAAAATAAAGCAAAACTATCAGAAAAATTCCGACCGCAAGTCCATGAAGCAGACGGCAGATCATCTTTCCTGTCAGGCTATTCTTACTCTCCAAACTGATACCCCTTTCCCCACACCGTCAGGATCAGTTTCGGCTTCTGTGGGTCAACTTCAATCTTCTTTCGCAGCCGCCGGATATGAACCATAACGGTATTGCCGGATGTATACACGAAGGATTCTCCCCATACACTTTCGTACAGATTTTCTACCGAGAATACTTTCTGCGGGTATTCCAGAAACAACAAAAGCAAGCGGTATTCCATATCCGTAAGTGTAATTTCCTCGCCCCGGCAAAACGCCTGATTTCTTCTGGTATTGATCCGTATTCCGGAATGCTCCAGCCATTGCTCTTTATCCGGTGTTGTCTCCATTTGCCGGTCATACACATTTCGCCTGCGCAGAAGCGCCTTTATTCTCCCTAATAATTCCGCATAGGAAAACGGTTTGACCAGGTAATCATCCCCGCCTGCCATCAGTCCGACCAGCTTATCCGATTCCTGATCCTTTGCTGTCAGAAATAGCACCGGCACACTGGACACCTTGCGAATTTCTTCACAGGTCTTAATTCCGGACATTCCCGGCATCATCACATCAAGAATAACAATATCTGTCCTGTTATTCAGACGATCCAGCCCAATCTGTCCATTCTCTGCTTCCACTACAATATAGCCTTCCCCTTCCAGAAGAATACGAACGCCTTCCCGGATCGCCGCATCATCTTCTACTATCAAGATTGTCTGTTTTATCATTGCGGTTTCCTGTCCTTTCTGCTTATAAGATGTTCATGCGGCACTGATCAACGTGAGAAAAAGAGTTACACATTTACACTCATACTGTTTCCGGCAGCTACTGACATTCTTGATTTTTTATTCCCGCGAAGCAACGAGCCAAGTAGCCGGAGCTATAAGGAATCCACCGGCAAGCCGGTACCCCTTATGGCATAGCTTGCACGGATATTTGGCGGTGCTGTGTGCCAGTGGCACACGTTTCATGTCCCGATTTTCGCAGAAAATCGAGGACGCAGGCACCGACCGGAGCGAAGCGTAGATGCCGCGAGGGTCAAAGACCCCGTATGCTTGCTTCGGAGTCTTTGACCTGAAATACTGCCATAATGAGTACGATCAGAAAAGCCAGCAATACAAGACTGAATATTCCGCGCGCGAGATACCACCCGTCCGCAGAATGATACCGTCGCTCCGC
>JAJQDT010000053.1 GCA_021202075.1 Lachnospiraceae bacterium
AATTAATTCCAGTTTGTCGAACTGAACTAAACATATTTTTTATATCCAAGAGCGACTATACAGCCGCTCTTTTTCCATGCCCTTTTGGAGGGAATACGGGCACAATTTGACGCCGGAGGATGGAAAGTCGGCACGGGTGCTGTATACCATCCGGCAGATGCGGGATGGGGTCAAACGATAAAATCTAACATTTACAAAACGTCCACAGAAGATTCTAAATTAAGTTTCAAATCCTCCTCTCGAAAGGTTGACTTTGTCCATCAACTATGCTATACTATTTAGTGGACGAAGTCAACCAATATTGGAGGTGTAACCATATGGATATTTACGATGAGGTGTGCAATAAAATCAGAGCGTTCAACCGCTTTTACACGGTACAGATGGAACTTTTAAGTTCCAACTATCTCGGCAGTGATTACTCTGTAACAGAAACAAGAGTCCTTTTCGAGATAAAGAACCACAGCGGATGTCTGCAAACTGATATTGTAAAAACGCTGCATATTGACAAGAGCTATCTGAGCAGGATTATTCGGCGTTTTTCGGCGTGTGGACTTGTGGAGAAAAATAGGTGTGACGGAGATAAAAGGGCAGGCAAACTCACCCTTACCGAATTTGGAAATGCGGAAACCGATAGTCTGATTGCACTGACGAACAGCCGTATTACATCTCAAATATCGGGGTTAGATCGGGGCGAATGTAACGCTTTGTCCTCCGCACTCGACACGGTGATTTCAATTCTTGGAAAAGAGGAATGCTGACATGAAAATTATTCCGTTTGAAGAACGCTACAGGCAGGATTTTATTGATTTCAATACGGACTGGATTATTTCCAATTTCGGTTTTTTGGAGGAACATGATAAAGAAACCTTTGATAAAATCGATGAGAAATTACAGAGCGGTGCGATGATTTTCTTTGCCGTAGAAAACGATACGGCTCTCGCCGCCTGCATGGCGATGCCGATGGAAGGAACGACATGGGAAATCTGCAAGCTTGGTTCAAACAAGCATCTCCCGCATAAGGGCGCAGGCAGTGCGGTATTCAAGGCTTGTATGGACTGGGCGCTGGAACATGGCGCGCAGCGGCTGTTTATTCTTTCAAACAGCAAGCTGAAACCTGCCCTGCACATTTATGAAAAGTTCGGCTTTAAGGAAATCAAACTGGACAATTATGAGTATGTCAGGGGTGACATCGCTTTTGAATATAGGGTTTAAAAAAGAAGGTTTTGCAAGACTGCAATTGTGTGCCGCCAAATGGAACGAGCGTGAAGAACTACGGCTACTGCACATTGGCAAGCGGCGTGAAGCGGCTTTATGTTCAGGTCACTTACAACAGTATCAAATACACAGGCTTCTTCTGCGCGACGTATCTCAAAAAGCAGTAAGCCGGACAAGAATGACACCCATCGGAGAAACCAAAATCTCTCCGATGGGCGTTATTTTCGTTCCATCGGAAAGTCGGGTATCTTGACAAGCTATACAAAGCTAATTAAAATCAAAACAATACACGGCGCAGATATAGCATTGTGTATATTGTACAATAGTGTTCGATTTTATTCCGTATTTCATTGGATAATCATACGAAATACGTCCATAAAGCTTCTGAAGCTATTGACAGCTTCCCCGCACTCTGATATAATAAATATTCAGCTGAACCTATTAAGGACAGCTGTACAGCCAGAAAACTGATGAATAAAACGATTAAATCGGACGGTATGTTAAAACATACCCTGCAAGGCACGATGATGACTCGTAGCCGGATGGACGAATGCGCCAGATAAGATTTCGGTCTTATCTGGTTTTTATTATTTTAGGAGGAATGAACAATGAAGATTTATGAAGAATTGCAGGCAAGAGGACTGATTGCCCAGGTAACAGACGAAGCAGAAATCAGGGAACTGATCAACAACGGCGGGGCAAAATTCTATATCGGATTTGACCCGACTGCGGACTCCCTTCATGTAGGACATTTTATGGCGCTTTGCCTGATGAAGCGTTTGCAGCTTGCCGGAAATAAACCGGTGGTACTTTTGGGCGGCGGAACCGGCTTTATCGGCGACCCTTCCGGGCGGACGGATATGCGCTCTATGATGAGTGCGGAAACCATTCAGCACAACTGCGACTGCTTCTTAAAGCAAATAGGGAAGTTTATTGAATTTGGAGAGGACAAGGCTATCGTTGTAAATAACGCTGACTGGCTTCTTGATTTAAAATACGTTGACCTGCTTCGGGATGTAGGAGCGTATTTTTCAGTGAACAATATGCTCAGAGCCCGTTGCTATGAGCAGAGAATGGAGCGGGGACTCAGTTTCTTTGAATTCAACTACATGATTATGCAGTCGTATGACTTCCTTTATCTCAACGAAAAATACGGCTGCAATATGCAGTTCGGCGGGGACGATCAGTGGAGCAACATGCTGGCAGGAACGGAGCTGATCCGGAAAAAGACCGGCAAGGATGCCTATGCCATGACCATCACACTGCTCTTGAACAGCGAAGGCAACAAGATGGGCAAAACCGCCAAGGGAGCAGTCTGGCTCGATCCGAACAAGACCACTCCTTTTGAATTCTATCAGTACTGGAGAAATATCGACGACGCAGACGTCATGAAGTGCATCCGTCTGCTTACCTTTATTCCGGTGGAGCAGATTGAGGAAATCGACCATTGGGATGCCAGCCGTATCAATGAAAAGAAAGAACTGCTCGCCTATGAGCTTACTTCAATGATTCACGGCAAGGATGAAGCTGATAAAGCAAAAGAGACTTCTCTGGCACTATTTGCGGGCGACGGCGACGACAGCAATATGCCTTCTACGACTGTTTCCGAGGAATCTCTTTCGGATGGGCAGATAGGCATTCTCGACCTTCTGGTTATGGGCAATCTCACCAAGAGCAAGGGCGAAGCGAGGAGACTTATAGATCAGGGCGGAATCACCCTTAACGGAGAAAAAGTAACCTCCTCCGACGAAAAAGTCACCTCAGAAGCCCTTAAGGACGGCATCAAAATCAAAAAAGGCAAGAAAGTATATCATAAGTTTGTCCTGGAAGATGACAAATGACTCAGGAGGAACCGGCAGATGAGGATCGTAACGATTGGCAGAGAATTTGGGAGCGGTGGACGTGAAATCGGTCGCCGGATCGCCGAGGCTTTGCACTACGACTATATAGAATATATGAGATAAATGTAGGAATGCCCATCGGGGAAATTTCGGCTTCTCCGATGGGCGTTATTTTTGTTCCATCGGAAAGTCGGGTATCTTGACAAGCTGGGCGAATATGATTATAATATACTTAATACTTATACCCTTTGATGTAATGGAGGAATTCAGAATGAGACAGTGTATGGATGCGGAGAATCTGCATCGCAGATTAAAGAAAATAATCGGTCAGGTGCAGGCGATTGACCGTATGGTGGATGAGGATGTTCCCTGTGAGGATATTCTGGCACAAATCAATGCAGCAAAATCTGCTTTGCATGGCTGCGGCAAGGTTGTCTTGGAAGGTCATATACAGCATTGCGTGAGAGACGGCATCGAACACGGCGATGCGGACAAAACCATAGCTGATTTCACATTGGCGGTAGAGCGTTTTGCAAATATGAAGTAACGGAAAAATACACAAAAACATTCGATATATCGTCTTTGATTTTAGAGAATCAGCTGATTTTTCAGATTTGATTCTCTTTTTTTCTTTTTTCTCTTGACAACGAATACCCATATGGGTATAATATAGATACACATACCCATATGGGTATAAGTCCGGAGGAATAGAATGCAACGGTTGATGAAAAAACTGGAGTCGCTTTTGGAAAAGGGCGGCACAAAAAAGGATATTACACTGCTTGTTATTTCAGGTATATCGCTGATACTCAGCTTAACAGGTTGGAATCCGCTCCCGTTCGATTTAGCATGGATTTCGATTGTCCTATGTGGTATACCCATTATTCTTGAAGCCATTATAGGGCTGGTCACTGACTTTGACATCAAAGCGGATGTGCTGGTATCCATCGCCTTGATTGCATCGGTCTGCATTGGCGAGGATTTTGCCGCCGGCGAAGTCGCGTTTATCATGCAGCTCGGCGGACTGCTGGAGGATTTGACGGTTGCGAGAGCAAGAGCCGGAATCGAAAAGCTGGTTCATCTGACGCCGCAGACAGCACGGCTTATTGCAGATGGAACTGAGAAAATTGTTCCTGCGGAAGAAGTCCCTGTGGACGCTCTGCTGCGTGTCCTTCCGGGGGAAACGGTTCCCGTGGACGGCGTGATTACCGCAGGACAGACATCCGTCAATCAGGCGGTCATGACCGGCGAGTCTCTGCCGGTGGATAAAACGGTAGGCGATGAGGTGTCCAGCGGTACGGTTAACCAATTCGGAGCATTTGAAATGCGGGCGACAAAGGTTGGCGAGGACAGCTCTATTCAGAGGATGATACGGTTGGTGCAGTCAGCAGATGCAGGAAAGGCAAAAATTGTAGGTGTTGCTGACCGCTGGGCTACTTGGATTGTTGTGATTGCCCTCTCTGCCGCCGCCTTAACATGGCTAATAAGTGGTCAAATCATTCGCGCGGTAACGATACTCGTTGTGTTCTGCCCGTGTGCGCTGGTGCTTGCCACACCAACGGCAATCATGGCTGCAATCGGAAACGCCACCAAGCACGGCTTCCTTGTGCGGGAAGGGGACGCTCTGGAGCGTCTGGCATCTGTCACCAAAATCACCTTCGACAAGACGGGAACGCTGACTTATGGAACCCCGCAGGTTATTAAAGTCGTAAGCATTGTAGATGGAATTGCCGATACCCAATTATACCGTCTGTGCGCATCGGCGGAGCAGTTTTCCGAGCATCCTCTGGGAAAGGCAATTGTCCGTTCGTATAAGCAGGACAATGACGCTGAGCTTTTCCCTTGTGAAAATTTTCGGATGCTCCCCGGGAGAGGCGTCTGCGCCGAGGTTGGCGGGCAAGCAATCCTTGCAGGCAATCTGGAAATGCTCACAGAAAACAAGATAGATGTGCCGAAGGCTATTCTTGCCGAGGTGGATCAGTATCTGTCCCAAGGCTGCACTGTGACTTATCTCGCGGTGTCCGAACGGCTCAGTGGGTATATTGTTCTCTCGGATACGGTGCGTGAGGAAAGCGCCAAAATGATTGACGCATTGAAAGATTTAAATGTACAGCCTGTTCTTTTGACAGGCGATAATGAAAGAGCCGCCTCCGCCATTTCCGCTCAGCTTCATATCGAGGAAGTTCATGCGGACTGCCTGCCGGAGGACAAATTAAACCGGATAGATGCTTACCAAAAGAAAGACGAGGCTGTCTGCATGATTGGCGATGGCGTGAACGATGCACCCGCCTTGAAAAAAGCGAATGTCGGTATTGCGATGGGCGGCGTAGGCAGCGACATTGCAGTTGATGCGGCTGACATCGCTTTGGTTGACGATGAGGTAAAGGAACTGCCCCATTTGATTGCTCTGTCCAAGCGGATGATGACGACAATTAAGCTGAATATGACTTTTTCCATGACGCTGAATTTTATCGCTATCATTCTTGCCATCATCGGAACATTAAACCCGGTTGTCGGTGCGCTGGTACATAACACCGGCTCGGTTTTAGTAATTATAAATTCATCACTACTGTTGAAATGGAGGAAAAAGTAATGGTCATTAGTATTATCGGCGCAGTCGCAGGGCTTCTGATCGCAGCATTCGGTCTGTATTATCTGGTCAAAGAGTGGAAAGACCCGGAATCGAAAAAGATTTATGGCATCATCAGCGGCATTGGCGGGGTAATTTTCATTGCTATGCTGATAAAGCTGCTTGTAGAACTGCTGTAAGCGATAAACAAGCCGGACAAGAATGACGCCTGCCGGGGGACTAAACTCCCATGGCAGGCGTTATTTTTTGATGTTTGCGCAGAGAAGCAAGTCGATTTTACATGAATTTTGCCGAGAGGTGATTTCGCACTTTACTTGTGACGGCTAAACTTGAATGTGTGATGATAGAAATGAGAATTGAGGAGAGACAAAAAATGAATTTGAGAATGTTGTCTTTCGTTCGGCACCGAAAAGCATTGGTTATGCTTTGCGTCATATCTGTTTTGCTCTTTTCACTCTGTGGATGCGACGGTGACATGACAAAAACTTATGCAAAAGACAACGAGGCTCTTGCGGCACTGGGCGAGATTCACCTTATTGCAAGAGAAGACGGCTCAGGAACGCGCAGCGCGTTTGCGCAGTTTCTGGGATTTGATTCTGCCGGCGAATCGGGCGCGTCCGACCTGACAGCGGACTGCGCGCAAATCGCAGGGAGCACCGCAGATGTTATCGCGGCTGTTGCAGACATGGAAAACTCGATTGGTTATGTTTCATTGGCGAGCGTTACCGAAAATGATGACGTCAAAATTCTCTCTGTTGACGGTTATGAAGCCGAGAAATCAGGTTATCCGCTTGAGAGAACATTCTATCTGGCATATGTGGGAAAGCTCAATGAACTTCAGGAGGACTTCCTTCGATATGTTACGGGCGAAGGGCAGTCAATTGTAGCGGAATCGTATGAAGCCATATCGAAAAGTCAGACGTTTTTGTCAAGCAATCCGTCAGGAACGCTTATTATCGGGGGATCAACCTCAGTTGCGCCTCTTATAGAAAAGCTGGCGCTGCGCTATATGGAAATTAACCCGAATGCGGAAATTGTCGTAAAGGAAACTGATTCTACAGACGGTCTCACTGGCGCGATGAACGGAACATATGACTTTGGAATGTCGTCCCGTGAGCTTGAGAGCTACGAGACGGAGCTCTTGGAAAAGACAAGCATTGCAGTTGACAAAATTGCGGTTATTGTACATAAGGAAAATGCTCTTGAATCAATATCGACGGATGTTCTGCGCGCCATGTATACCGGGAATATAACACTGTGGCAGGATGTTGTCACATACGAATAACCGATTGGGGGAGGAATAATTATATGCTGCAAACCATATTAGGACTTCTTGGCGGGCTGGCACTGTTCATTTTTGGAATGAACCTGATGAGCGACAGCCTTCAGAGTGTTGCCGGAAGCAAAATGAAACAAATATTGGGATTCTTAACGAAAAATCCAATCTTGGGCGTAATCGCTGGTGCTCTTTGCACTGCTGTGCTGCAGTCATCGAGCGCGACAACCGTAATGGCAATAGGATTTGTCAGCGCGGGGCTTATGTCATTGCCTCAGGCAATTTCGGTTATATTGGGCGCAAATATAGGAACAACGATAACGGCGCAGATTTTAGCTTTTAAAATCAGCGACTATATTTATGTGTTTGTTTTCTTGGGCTTTTTCATTTCTTTTATCGCGAAATCGAAAAAGCTGAAATACTGGGGTCAGACGATTTTCGGTTTCGGTCTTCTGTTTGTCGGAATTGAGACAATGGGAGATGTTATGAAGCCGTTGGCGTACAGCTCCGTGTTTACCGATATGATAGCAAGGGTCGCAGACATCCCGATTCTGGGCGTTTGCGTCGGAACTTTGATGACATTGGTTGTACAGTCATCAAGCGCGACGATTGCAGTGCTGCAAAATTTCGCCTCGCAGGCGGGCGCTGACGGAAGCAGCATTTTAGGACTTGAGGGAGCTATTCCGATTCTTTTGGGTGACAATATCGGCACAACCATTACGGCGCTGATTGCGTGCATCGGTCAGTCGAAAAACGCGAAGCGCACCGCCGTGGCGCACTGTACATTTAATATCTCAGGGTGCCTATTGTTCATTTGGTTTGTAAAACCTTACGCGAAACTGATTGAGTATATTTCACCCAAGGGAGACGAGGTTGACGTTATCTCACGTCAAATCGCAAACGCTCATACAATCTTTAATATTACCATGACAGTTATCTGGCTGCCGCTTATATGGCTTATGGTGAAGATTGTAATGCGTATAGTGCCTGATAAGGAAAAGCAGTCCCGCAGCCTGCATGAACCATGCTATCTCAATCAAAAGCTTGTGGGACAGGTCACGGCAGCGCTTCACCTGACCGCAAAGGAAACCATACATTACGGAGAAACAAGCAGAGAGCTGATGATAAGGCTGTGTGACGCTCTTGCGGAACAAAATCTAAAAAAGTGCAAAAAAGACATCGCAGGCATCGAAAGCGATTTTGCGCAGTGCGGCGCGCTTCATGACAGCATTGTGGATTACTTAGCACAGATGTTTTCCGGCGGCAAGCTTGACGAGCATCAGTCATCACAGACAGCGGGACTTATGTGTGTGCTTGGTGATATTGACCGTATGAATAAGCAGTGCTGTGAGATTGCTGCCATCTTACAAAGTGCGCTGGAGGATAAGAAATATTTTTCGGGCGAAGCTTTGAGTGATATAGAGAATGCGCTGAAATCCTTTGCTGAGACATATGAGCTGATTCTTGGCGTTATGCGCGGAGAGCGGACGGAAATAGGCTTGCTTTCCCAGCGGAGGGATAAGCTGCTCGACCTTGATATTGATATGCGCCTTGCCCATATGAACCGTGTAGCGGACGGAAAATGCGATGCTGAGCGAACGGCTGCGTTCGGACAAATAGTACATGGCATTGACAGAATCGGTGTTAGCTGCATTCACATAGCCGAGGCGGTCACCGGAAAAGTCAATATGCAGGACTTTTTTGCGGGTGAGTCTTTAAATGACGACGAAGCGGAGCCTGCTGTGGTGTAATAGCAAATACTTAATATATTAAAAAGCAATGCCGCACGAAAATGTGCGGTATTGCTTTTTATATAGTATCAAAGCGTAACGGCGCGGGAGAGGGCGTGATAAATTTGAGAAAAAATCACGAATTCACGCCGATGGCTTGATTTTTCTTATTCTTTTATGCTATACTGACTGCCACATACGAATACAAATCGGAATATTTCATACTTGGAGATATTCGGAGATATTTGGGAAGTGATAAAATGGCAAAGAAGATAATAGCCGTCATTCCGTTATGGGATGATGAAAAAGAGAGCATCTGGATGCTGCCCGGATATATGAACGGAATTAAAGAGGCGGGTGGTATTCCTGTCATTATGCCGCTTACAAGCACGCCCGAGGATGCGCTTGAGGTGTTTGGAAAATGCGACGGTTTGCTTATGACAGGCGGGCAGGACGTTTCGCCGGCTTTATACAACGAACAGCGCGGGGAAAAATGCGGTGTTTCGTGCTGCGAAAGAGATGTGCTTGAAGCAGCATTGTACGCGAATGCGCTGGAGCAGGATAAGCCCGTATTGGGAATCTGCCGCGGCATTCAGCTTATCAATGTCCTGCAAGGCGGTACTTTATATCAGGATTTGCCGTCAGAATACAAAAGCGGCATTGAGCATCATATGGCGCCGCCCTACACCGGTAGCGCTCACAGCGTGAGCATAAATAAGCAATCGCCGCTATATGATTTGCTTTTGACGGAAAAGCTGAATGTAAACAGCTGTCATCATCAGGCAATAAAAAAGCCGGGGGCGGATCTGGAAATAATAGCGGAATCGGAGGATGGCTTGATTGAATCAGTCAGACATACGGGGAAAAGGTTTGTCTGGGCTTTTCAATGGCATCCTGAATTTGATTTTCATGTGAATCAAAACAGCAGAAAAATTTTTGAAGCGTTTGTAAATGCGTGTCAGTAATGCTGTCAAGTAAAATTTCTTTGTGGGACGGATTTCATCGCAAACCACGCTTCAAGCATAGCTTATAACATGAAATTGCATTTTTCCAGCGCGAGAAGCTTCGCTTTTTTGTCAAGCCCTCCTGCGTAGCCTGTCAGGCTGCCATCCGCGCCGATAACTCTGTGGCAAGGAACGATAATGGAAATCCTGTTATGACAGACGGCGCCGCGCCCCTCCGGAGAGGCCATT